>CAIRBH010000032.1 GCA_903876765.1 uncultured Pseudomonadota bacterium
TGCCATTGCCCTGGAGAATCCTGAACTTGAGCTATCAATTACTTTGCCATGCAAATCCTCTAATGGCGCCCATGCAATGGAATGCACAATAAAGTCAAAATCTCCAAAACGCTCGGCAGTATCTCTAACAAATTCTTTTAACTGCTCATGATCCTCAACATTGCAAGGTTGAACAGGAATATCCAGACTTAATAAACTGGGAGAAACTAGCTCATAGGCTTTTTGGTTAAGGCAAGATGCAACAACCAATGCCCCGTCCTCACGGAGCTTTTTAGCAACGGCATACGCAATACTTTTATCATTGGCTACGCCAAAAACAATACCTTTTTTGCCTTTTAGCATCATTGCACCTAAAAAATTGCAGATACTTGATGTTCTATCTTAAATATGACAATTTAAAGGCTGAGGAAATTGATGCGGTATATCTACTAAACGAATTTAGAGTGATGTATGTCAATCTTATGAACATTTAATAACAATTTATGTTTATAGATATCTCATTTACTGCTTCATTATGCGTTTACTTAAGCCCCATACAGTTAGCATAGTAAGTCACTGTTGCAGGCCAGTCTGAAAATACTCCTACAACACCAACTTGCCTAGCTAGCACATCTAAAACTTCGTAAATTTGGCCATCAGAGTGAATGGTCGATTTGATAGATTGGTGATACCAACCTCCACCTTTATTCATTGGTCCATCACGCTCTAAGGACCATGTAATGATATTCAAGCCAGCAGCTTTTGCTGCTTTTGCGTAAGTCGACGGAATAATTTGTCCATTGCTATCAGTGGTCAGAAGCACCCAAATAGGGGGAGCGATATACCGCACGCCTTTGGCATAGAGCTCTTGCATGGTTGGCTTTAATAACTCAGGCTGTGCTGCATTAAATTCTTTCTGCTCATATCTGCCGTCCAAATAGATTGCTTGCTTGCCAAAATCTGGCTCATTCTGAATCCAATACATCACATCATTCAAATTAAATGATTGAGGAAATACGTCTTTAGGGGAAATGCCAGCATTCTTATAATCATCAATAAGGGCTTGAGCATATTGCTCTTGGGTAAAACCTAAATAAGGCATGGGAACTACTGCCTCTTTGAGCTCAGGAGTAAATTTACCGTTAAATTGTTTAAATAAAGCAATAGATTCTTGATGCGTTAATAAAGTACCACCAGCCTGGGCATATAACTCCGTCCTCCAAGATGGTGTACCTGCCATATAGGACTTAATATCCTTGGCATTTTTATTGACCCCATCCATCTTGCCACGTAGTGATTTAAATTCCTCTAGCGTGAGATCAGTTGTACGGCACTCTGCTATTGCCGGCTCTGAGCCATTCGCTGGAATAAATGGCTTCGTACACTTCTCTTTCAAATGAGTTACTAAGATATTCGTTGTTCCCTGTAAATCATTTTGTGCATGGCGACAAACTAACTGCTTATCTTTAGTAAAAGTAACGTCGCATTCAAAAATACCGGCTCCCATTAATGCAGCGGCCGCATTTGATTGAACCGTATGCTCAGGAAACTCCAACGGAGCTCCACGATGGGCTATTGAAAATGAGGATTGATGAGGGGTATTACCAATACAACTTTTGAGCTTACTTTTTAAGGGGCCATCTTTCATGGCATCGATTAAATAATACGGTCTTACCCCATACTGAATATGTTGCGCAAAACCCGTCATGCTACTTAAAAGCAAGATCGCTAAAAGTAAAGGGCTAAGCTTTTTAGGAAATCGCATTTAGAGTGCTATTTTTTGACCCAAAATACTGATACGTGATCAACACCATAGCCAAAAAGACAGTACCGCCAAAACCAATAATGATGAGCGGTAAGCTAATGTCTATCCACAGGAGAATAGAGTAGATGAGGAGCATAAATAACACCGATAAATTCTCACTAAAACCTTGAACGGCGATAGATTGCCCGGTTGCCATTAGTGAATGCCCCCGATGTTGTAACAAGGCATTCATTGGAACTACAAAATAACCCGATAACCAGCCTAATAGCAATAATAAAAAATAGGCCGGCAAATCGTTCAAGGTTAATTGAATTGAATACAAGTGCAAAAGAACGATTGGCGGTAAAAGGTCATCGCTATACACACCCATGATACAGACGACTAAGCCCATCAGTGCACCGTAGGGCAATACATTAGCAGAATTCTGCAAAGAAACTTTGCATGCCGCATAAACAGCCCCTGCTGCAACCCCTATTGCAGAAACGGCTTGTAAAGCGGCACTCTCAGAAAGATTCATATGTAAGGCATACTCAGCCCATTTCAACATCAGGAACTGAAGGGTTGCTCCAGCACCCCAAAATAACGTGGTCACAGTTAAGGAAAGTTTACCTAGCCGATCTTGCCACAAGCTCACAAAACAGGTGGAAAAATCCCGCACCAAATTACCGCAATGTAGGTTCAACTTTTGATAGCTAAATCCCACCCTTAAAAGAGGTAAATTGAGTAAAGCAGCCGATGTATAAATGACTGAAATTAGCAAGATGGCTATTGCTACTGAGCTTGAAATATCACCTCTTATGAAGTCTAGATTAACCAGCTGGAAAAAATCATGCAGAAAATCGCTAATTAGAAATCCCCCTAACAAGGTCCCAAAAATAATAGAACCAATAATGAGGCCTTCCATCCA
>CAIRBH010000033.1 GCA_903876765.1 uncultured Pseudomonadota bacterium
AAATGGACGATGCCATTACGGGATTGGAAGGCGGCGCTAAATCGATTTAGTATTGAATTGGGTGATAGAGTGCCTCCCTTCAATTAATGCACTCAATACCGCATTTACACAGAATTATTTACAGGCTCCAGTTTGATTTTGTAGCAATCTCCAAGATCATTACTTAATCTTGCAGAGGGCACATGTGGATTTTCCATGCGCTTTTCTAATTGCTTCTTAAACTGAGATTTAATTGATCCGTCTAAATCATTCCATTCTTTTAGCGCATCTTCATGGAACTCAAGACTATAGGTCATCAAGTGACACTTTCACTGTTTTACCACCGCGACGCGCTTTTACGATCTTGCTAAGCTCAATGTTTTCAACTTGATCTAACAAAAATTCGTAATAGTCTGCTGAAAGCAAATATGCCGCAGGCTTGTTATGATTGAGCACCGCTACCGGAGAGTCACTGACGATATCAGTGATACTCGCACGACGTAAATCAGTCATGCTAACTGTGGACTGTGCATATATATTTTGTGTAATAGCCATAATATTATCGTGTCTTATAATGTGTAAATTAATGTGTATTATTATGCGTAAATTATTAAGTGTCAAGGGCTAGTGAATAAACATTAAGCGTCGCGTTGTTGAATTGCACTCATCGCTTACCCCATGCTCTTGATCGTTGATGCTGACATATAGCTCTTGGGTCAAAGGCAGGTAAACGCATACGCCATCAGCCAAAGTCTTTACTTTAGTCACTGGATCATAATGCTGCACCCATGAAGCTAGCGCCTCTGGTGCATTATGTATGTTGGCATCGTGAAGCTTTTTAGACCATCCAAGCTGCTCTGGTGATCTTGCTGTGATATCCAGCGATCAAATTCAAAAAAATCAATCTGGACTTCTTACGTTATGGTGGACGCCTACCAGATCCGATTAAGGCTAGTTCAACTCACTTTACTTATTAAAAATTAGCCGTACCGAATCCAGTAACTTTTCGATTTCTGATTTAATATTTTGCGTTAAATTTTGCTCTATGCGCGGCACTTCTATATTCAATATGTCATGCACTTTATTTTCTAACGCCTGCTCTATTGTGGGCAGTTCAGCATTGAGTTGCTGTCTAAAGTCATTTCTAGCAAGGTTGGCCATACTTTCAAGGTCGCTTTTGAGCGTGACGCTCACCTCGTCTGACAGCGCCCTGTATAAAGCTGGAAATGCTTGATCCATATCCAAGGCTAATTGTTGCTTGGTCTTAAGTTGCAAAGATTCTAAATATAAATTGAGTTCGGCCTGAGATTGTTCTTCTAAGCCTTTGTAAGCCTCCGCCAAGTCAGCTGACAATCGAGCCTGATGCTCAGCTAATAAATATTCATGTAAGCTGTTGATTTTATTGTGTAAGTCTAGTCTAGCTACTTCTAGTTCTGTTGTTCCCTGCGCTTGCATTTGGCTCAAGGCTTGCGCTAAGTCGGCTTTAAGAATTTCAGCATTAGCGTGCAGCATCTGTGGTATTTCAGTGGCAAAGTCGGCTCTAGCTTTATCTGTGATTGCCGCGCTGCGTTCCATCAGCAATTGGCCTGCAGTGATGCTGGCTTGATTGATCTCTTGTGCGACTAGTTGTTTCATCTCGCCTAGCAACTCATCTGCCATTAGCCGCTGTATTTGCGGCTTAATAGCAGCCACAATCTCTGCAATTAAGTCGGCATTCAGACTAAGTGGCTTAGCCAATTGCCCAGAAAAGGCATGCACTTCAGTGAGTAATGGAATGTCTTGTTCTTGCATGGGTTAAACCTATATAAATGAGTTCAATAAGCATTAAGGCTATTAAATGTTGCTGGTGTCAGTGGACTTTATTTCATAACCGCGATCTCGATAAAATCGAAATTTTAATCTTGCTGCGGCTTTATCTGCTTCGTCATCTCCGACTAACTCTGCCACATATCTAAACCGACTAAAAAATGGTGGATGGGCGGTTTGTAAATTAATTAAAATATCATCTTTAGCTAAGTTGTGAGCGGTATCAGTGACAAAGATAGCACAATGCGGCTTAGTGCTTAGGCTAGGGTTGATGCTAGCTAGAAAACTCGTCGCAGATTGTTGCCAAAGCGCCTGCTCTAGATTTGCATTCATGACATCATCTTGGGTAAAAATGACTAATTCACGATTTTTATGTAGGGCTTTTTCGCAGAGTTCGGCTGTTTTTAGCAACTTATCCGTCACATTAAAAAAAAATTCTATCCGCGTCATGAGTTTATTTAATCTAACTAGCTATTTGACTGATTAGCGCGGGCAACTAAGAACTCAGTTAATAATGGCACTGGACGCCCAGTACCACCTTTTTCTTTGCCTGACTTCCATGCGGTGCCTGCAATATCCAAGTGCGCCCAATGATATTTTTTTGCAAACCTAGATAAGAAACATGCAGCGGTAATACTGCCCGCGGCACGCCCACCGATATTCGCCATATCGGCAAAATTACTATCAAGTAGCGGCTGGTAATCATCCCACATAGGCATGTGCCAAGCACGGTCTAGCGCAGTTTCACCCGCTTGCAGCAATTCCTGAGCTAGCGCATCATTATTACTAAACAAGCCAGTCGCATGGTGTCCTAGCGCAATCACACAAGCGCCGGTTAATGTTGCAATATCCACCACAGCGCTAGGCTCAAAACGCTCGGCATAGGTCAGGGCATCACACAAAATCAAGCGCCCCTCAGCATCAGTATTCAGCACTTCTATAGTCAAGCCCGACATACTGGTTAGCACATCGCCTGGCCTCACGGCACGGCCATCTGGCATATTTTCACAGGTGGGGATGACGCCTATAACGTTAAGCGGCAAGTCCATAGCCGCAATTGCCTTAAACGTGCCAAGTACGCTCGCCGCACCGCACATATCGTATTTCATTTCATCCATCTCACTGCCTGGCTTGAGCGATATACCGCCAGTATCGAAAGTAATACCCTTACCCACTAGCACCACAGGTTTTTGTTGTTTTTTACCCTTAAGGTAGTGCATGACGATAAATTTTGGAGGTTCTTCGCTGCCTTGCGATACACCTAAAAATGAGCCCATGCCCAATTTTTGTAATGCTTCGCGCTCTAATACCTCTACTTTAAAGTTGTAAGTTTTAGCTAGCAGCAATGCCTGTGTGGCCAAATAAGTCGGGGTACAAACATTAGGCGGCAAATTACCCAAATCTTTGGCCAAACTAACGCCTGCGGCTAAGGCCTGCGCGTCAGATAAGCCCGCTTCTGCTTGTTGTTTTTCGCTAGATAATTCAACATGAATAGTCAATTGAGTGATGGCTTTTTTAGGCGCAGATTTCACTTCTTTTCTTTTAATTGCATCAAATTTATACGTCGCATCTAGCGTCGCTTCGGTCAGGTATGCCACTTTACGCCTTATACCCAAGGCTTTTACTGGTAGCTCAGCCAAAAAGCTAGTCACATGGCTAGCGCCACTCTTTTCTAAGGCTTTTACACTGGCTTTTACCGCCTTGCAATATTGCTTCTCGGTAAAGTCTTCAGCTTTACCCAAGCCAACTAATTGCACACGTTCGCAGATTAAACCTGGCACATCGTGCAAGAGTAAGGTCGCCTCTAATTTGCCATCCATATCTCCACGCTCAATCACCTTGCTGATGAATCCATTAGAAGCTAAATCAATCGCTTGCGCCGCCACTGATAATTGATGTGATTCATACACGCCAACAATGATGCAATCGCTCAGCTCTTTTGCCGCGCTGGTGTTTTTTATGCTAAATTCCATAGTCATGTACCTTTTTCATATAATTTAGTTAAATTATCGCGTTTTTTACAGGCAATTCATAGTTGTATATACATAGACTGAACAATTCATTACCTTAATCATAAAATCACATGCTTTTTAAACGCTCACTTTTGCAAGAATTAATCTCTACCGGCACTGGCACACTGCTGGTATTACTAGGCGTTGTCATAGCACAGCGCGCTGGATATTTGATACAGCTTGCCGCAAAAGGTATTTTGCCTAACGATTCCATTACCGTCATGCTTGGCTTTAACTTAATAAGATTTCTACCTTTGCTATTATCACTTAGTTTATTTTTAGCAATACTGCTAACGCTTAGTCGCTGGTACAGAGACTCTGAAATGGTCATTTGGTTTAGCTCAGGGCTAAATATTAACCATTGGATTAGGCCCATACTTACATTTAGCCTACCTATCATCGCACTCATCACTGTGCTAAGTTTATTCATTACCCCATGGGCAACTAATAAAGTTGAGGAATATCGCTCACAGCTGCAAAGTAGAGATGACATTGCAACTATTAGCCCTGGACTTTTTAAAGAATCTGCTCATGCAGATAGAGTATTTTTTGTAGAAAGTTTTGATGAGCTGGGTAATATTGTTAAAAATATTTTCGTGCAATCCATCCAACATCAAAAACTAGGGATTATTGTCGCAGAAAAAGGAAGTCGGCTTATTGATCAAAATGGGGATAATTTTTTAATTATGCACCACGGCCATCGCTACCAAGGCCTTAGAGGTACGGCAGAATATTCCACGACTGAATTTGATCAATATGCCATTAGAGTTGAAGCTGCTGAAGCAAAACAGAATACCCCTACTATACAGTCTATAGACAGCCTAACGCTTATCCAGACTAAAAGTAAGGCCAATATTGCTGAATTGCAGTGGCGATTAGCCATCCCCATCTCTGCATTAATACTCGCTTTGCTGGCCATTCCTTTAAGCGCTTTAGACCCAAGAGCAGGGCGCTCGGCCAACTTCGCCTTAGCCGTTATTATCTATATTCTTTATAACAATCTACTGAGCATTATCCAAGCCTGGGTTAGCCAAGGAAAAATTAATAGTGTCATAGGCTTATGGCCTATACATTTATTTTTCATGGCCGTGGTTTTTTATATGTTTTATCGTCGTACTCAGCAGCTGCCAATTTTACCAAAGCTTAGTTTAACTAGCTGGGCTAATCTTAGACATAAACATGCCCATACTAAATAGGTATCTATTAAAAGAAGTCACTATCAACGTGCTACTGGTGATGCTAGCGTTGATGGCGATGTTCTCATTTTTTGATTTAATACAAGAGCTTGATACCTTGGGTAAAGGTAGCTATGGCATAGCCAAAATATTGGTCTTTGTATTATTGAGCTCGCCTGGCCATGTGTATGATGTGATGCCAGTTGCCGTGCTGGTCGGTTGCATGTATAGCTTAAGTCATTTTTCACGGTACTCTGAACTCGTCATATTTAGAGTAAGTGGCCTGTCTATCTTCAATATTGCCATACTGCTACTCAAAATTGGCCTGCTATTCACCCTCATCACCTTTTTGATTGGTGAACTGATTACGCCATTGAGTGAAAAAATGGCGCAGCGTATGCGTATTAAAGCGACTGATTCTGTCATTGCACAAGAATTTAGATCTGGTCTATGGGTTAAGGATGGCAGTAGTTTTATCAATGTCGAAGAAGTGCTGCCCGATACAACTTTATTAAATATTCACATTTACGAGTTTGACCAAAAAGCGAGATTGCTCAGCGCTCGCAATGCTAAGACCGCCGAGTTTGAAGAAGACTACTGGAAATTAAAGGACGTGTCTGAAACGCATTTTTCTGCTGATTCCAATCAAGTCACTCAGTTAGCTGAAGCAAAATGGTATTCGCTAATACGGCCTGAATTGTTGAATGTGCTGTTGGTCATGCCAGAAAAAATGTCTGCTTGGAATTTATATTCTTACATTCATCACTTGAGCATCAATAAACAAAAAACCACACGCTATGAGGTCGCCTTATGGGCAAAAATTATTTACCCCCTAGCTTGTCTGGTCATGGTCATTCTGGCATTGCCTTTTGGCTTTATACAACAACGCATGGCTGGTGCTAGTACAAAAATATTTGTCGGCATTATGCTAGGCATCATGTATCAAATTTTAAATCGGGTGTTTGCTCACTTAGGCTTATTAAATGACTGGGCCCCACTATTTAGCGCCATTATGCCAACCATATTGTTTCTAGCGGCTGGACTTACTATGCTGCATTACGTGGAGCGTAGATAATATAACTGCCTAGCAATCTGTCGTGTAAATATCGGCGTTCACGATCTAGCAAGGCCCATAAAAAACCTAGCCCAAATACCATTAAACTTAAGCTAGATAGCATATATCTTGTCATCGCCCTAGGCCATGACAATGGTTGATGATTTTTATCTAGTAATTTTAGCTGCCAAGTTTGCATCGCCAAGGTCTGGCCAGTTTTTTTCCAACACCACACAAAATAAACGCCTATCGCTAACCATAAAACCAGTTGAAGTAGGTATCGCTTTGGCCCATGGCTGGCATCACCTATTAGCGTAATAAACAGCAATACACAGACAAAACATAGCGCAACTACTGCCAGCGCTTCGTAAATAAAACAAGCGGCTAGTTTAATTAGGCTTGCCCCTGGCAAAAAATCAGCCCTGCTTAGTTTTTCATGTTTATTCATAGGCGCTAAAAATCAGTTCACATCAAGGGGGGGGTTATTGGCTTCAGGTGAGTCTGACCTTAATCTTGCTCGCTCTGACTCAGGCAATTGCTGATATTCCAGCCATTTTTTTCTTAGCTCATACTTTTTTTCTGGCGGCAAGGACTGAAATTGGTGGTGATTTTTTCTAGCATTTTCACGCTCATAGGGCGTCATACGGCTCCAATTAGTCAGTCGCTGTTGCACTAACTCTTGCCTAGCAGGGCTCATTTTTGGGTAGTCGCGGGCAATATCTAACATTTTTTCTCGTTGCCAAGGCCTTAAGCTATCCCACTGTGCTGCCAGCGGATTCAGTACTTGTTGTTGCTCATTATTTAATTGCCCCCAAGTTAAGCTGGCCTCATCAGCCAAGGCCATGCCACTCAATAGTAAGCACCACAAAAATACTAAGCTAAGATTTAATCTTGTTTGGAAGCTAGCCATGTATCAAATCCTTTATCTGCAAATGCTTCTGGCGGCAACTCAGCCGCCAATAACAATGCATCACTACGCGCCAAGTTCTTATCGGCGCTCAATTGCTGTACAGCAAAAAAACTCATGGCGAGAGTAGCTACAATCACTAAACTTGTCAGTATGCGATGTTGCTCTAGGTAGTCATTAAACCCATTGCCCAGCAAGTGCAATATATTGCCAGATTGACTGACTGCCGCTACTTGGGCTTGATGTTGATTAACGGCCAAATGTCTAGCCACAGACAAACCTTGTAAAGTCGTTGCATCTAAATGCTGTGAATGTTCGTTCAATAAATTCACCGCCAAACAGGCTAGTTGCTCATCTGGCAAAAAAGTATCCGACAAATGCTTATTCTCTAATGGATTATTCATAGTTTCATTTTTCTTCATCACTAACTCCTTGCCTTCTTGAACTTGAGTGGCTGGCTGCTAAATCTGATAAGCCCAGCTTATCTAAGCCCTGCCGCCTCAACACTGAGGCCAATGCATGAACAGCACGCGAACAGTGTGTTTTTACACTGCCGTCTGAGCAGCCCATAATGCTCGCCGTTTCAGCTACATCCATATCCTCCCAGTAACGTAAGACAAACGCCTCTCGTTGACGTGTAGGCAGCGTTTTTAGTGCACTTTCAATCTGCTTCATGGTCTGCCTGCGCTCTAGCAACACTGATGGCTCATCACTATCATCTTCAACATCCAGGGTGTCTAGTGGGTCTCTTTCCTCACCATCTGGGCTGGTGCCAAATGAGGATAATAAGCTGGTCCATAAATTGCGTACTTTTTGTCTGCGCCAAAAATCTCGCATGGTATTTTGTAAAATACGCTGAAAAAGCAGCGGTAATTCTGCCACAGGTTTATCACCATATTTTTCCGCCAGCTTCATCATAGCATCTTGCACAATATCGAGCGCCGCATGATCGTCACGCACTGCGTATGCAGTCTGCTTAAATGCGCGCCGTTCTACTGCTTCAAGAAAATCGGATAGCTCTCTGCTGGTGGCCATTTGGCTGAAGATTAAATATAAATGTATCGATAAAAAATGTATATATGCATACGATCAAGTATATCAGGTTTATTTTTTCGCTTATTCTTAAGTTCTAGCATGGCAGCCATCGGCAATGGTGTCTAGGCCAATCCCGCTAATAAGGTATTGTTTTGCATACAAGTTAGAATTCGTTACAATTTAAAAAATATTTACTTTAAGCGAGATAAGCTATGTTGCGATTAATTTTTATAGTACTCATCATCTGGTTAGCCTTTTATTTTGCTAAACAATTTATTGCTAAAATCAGCAGTAAAGAAACTGACAATCATGACAATATCGCAGCAGATCAAACGGTAAGCGTGGATCAAAATGTGGGTGAAGATATGGTGCAATGCGCCACTTGCAAAGTGCACTTACCTAGGTCAGAGGCATTTTTAGTAGCGAATGTGTTCTACTGCTCTAAAGCACACATGAACAGCAAATGAGTTTTTTAAACTTCAACTTAATCGCCAGCGGCAATCAGCATGGTGTAGAAGATTTTGAGCTGCCATTACAAACGCGCGCTATTAGCGTACTCAATTTTTTTCGCTTGATCTTAAGTTTAATTTTCATCAGTCTTTACCTATTCACAAATATTGAAATTTGGTGGACTAATAGTACTACGCTACTATTTTTTAATTTATCTATCGCCTATTTTGCATTTAGCATTATTGCCTTATTCATCAACCCAATCAAATCAGCATCCCATCCATTTTTACTACCCCTACAAGTTGTCATCGATATCGTTTTTATTACCCTGCTCATGCATGCTGCTGGCGGTATACAAAGTGGTTTAGGCCTGCTACTTATTATCTCGATTGTCACGGCTAGCGTAGTCAGCCAGGGCCGCCTGGCTTTATTTTATGCGGCCATTGCCAGCGTATGTTTGCTGCTAGAGCAAAGCTATCAAATCATACAGGGAGACATATCAGCTGCATCTTATACACAATCGGTCATGCTCAGCCTAAGTTGCTTTGCCACCGCATGGCTAGCCTATAGCTTGGCTAAGCGTATGCAACAAAGTGAGGCCTTAGCTTCGGCGCGTGGCATAGACATTGAAAACCTATCGCAAATCAACGCCTTGATTACACAAGAAATGCAAGATGGGGTGATTGTTGTGGATGAAAAACTGAATATCCGCCACCATAATCTGCAAGCTGAGTCTTTACTTACTCTCCCAAAAAATAATTCAAGCAGCATAGCATTAGCAAACAACACTCCTGAAATAGCCATGTTGTTTAATGGTTGGCTAGAAGGTGGAAATGCCAGCAATTTGATTGTTTCAGTCGGCGGCCGCGAACTAAAGTTGCAATTTATGCAGATGAGCCCGCTACGGGCTATGGGAGCAGTAATTTTTATTCAAGATGTCAGCCAATTACAATCTAAGGCGCAGCAAGCTAAACTTGCCGCTCTTGGCAGATTGACTGCCAATATCGCTCATGAAATTCGCAACCCACTAAGTGCTATTAGCCATGCCAATCAATTACTGCAAGAAGATCACCTATCCGCACCGACGTCACGCATTTTGCAAATTATTGAGGATAATATTCAACGCATAGATCAAATTATACAAGACGTGCTGATGCTCAATAGGCGCAACCGCACTGAACTACAAGAAATTGAACTCAACGAATTTTTGACAGATTTTCATGCTCAATTTTGTGCGGTAGAAAAAATAGCGACTGACCATTTTCAGCTGGGCGCTTTGCTGAAAAAGCAAATCATCACTTTTGATAGAAGTCACTTAACGCAAATTTTGTGGAATCTTTGTAAAAATGGCTGGGAACATGGGCAAAAAAAACCTAATAGTTTACATTTACATTATCGTGAGCTGAGTAAAAATAAGCTAAGCATACATGTGAGTGATGATGGTAAAGGTATCGCTGAGATAGATAGAGCGAAATTGTTTGAACCGTTTTTTACTACAAAAACTTCTGGCAATGGTTTAGGGCTGTATATTTCACGTGAGCTAGCCGAAGCGAATGGTGCAAGCTTAGAATATCAAGCTTTAACTCAAGGTAGCGCTTTTGTCGTCCACCTGAAAAGTACGGCTAATACTCAGTTAAACTTAAATTAAATCAAGGCATAATAACGCATGATGCAAAAACTCAGATGCTTAATAGTTGACGACGAAGCAGACATTAGAGAGCTATTAGCCATGACCCTAGAGCGCATGGGTATTGATACTTTTAGCGCCTGTAATTTACAAGAAGCTAAGTTATTGCTCAAAGAGAGGCAATATGCAGTATGCCTCACAGATATGCAGATGCCAGATGGCTCTGGGCTAGATTTAGTGCAGTATATTGGTGAATTTCATGCTGGACTACCAGTGGCGGTCATTACCGCACACGCCAGTGCGGATAATGCCGTATCAGCCCTCAAAGCAGGTGCTTTTGACTATTTAAGCAAGCCCATTTCATTAAAGCAACTGCGCCCTGTCATAGAATTTGCCATTAAACTGACGACGCAAGCCAGCAATAGCTCAACTAGCACCTTGGCCATGCTAGGCGAATCTGAGTCTATGGCTTATGTACGCACTATGATTAGCAAACTAGCGCGCAGCCAAGCACCTGTTTACATCAGCGGCGAATCGGGTAGCGGCAAAGAATTGGCGGCTAAACTCATACACAACAACAGCTCAAGGCGTGATGGCGCATTTATTGCGGTCAATTGTGGCGCTATTCCCGAGAATTTAATGGAAAGTGAGTTTTTTGGTTATAAAAAAGGGGCTTTTACTGGTGCCAGCCAAGACAAAGAGGGTTTATTTCAGGCGGCCAGTGCTGGCACTTTATTTTTGGATGAAGTGGCAGATTTACCCTTGCCCATGCAAGTAAAACTATTGCGTGCCATTCAAGAAAAGAAAGTGCGTATGGTTGGGGGTATCGCCGAAGAAACCGTCGATGTGCGTATTATTAGCGCTACCCATAAAAATCTAACCGAAATGATGAGTGCGGGACTATTTAGGCAAGATTTATATTATCGACTCAATGTCATACAGCTAAAAATACCCGCATTACGCGAACGTCGCGATGACATTCCTTTACTAGCTCAGATGTTGCTGGAAAAGCTGTGTGTTAGCCATGACATGGCTGTACCACAGATTAATAATGACGCACTAGCATACCTAACAAAATTGCACTTTTCTGGCAATGTGCGAGAGTTAGAAAACTTGCTAGAGCGCGCTTTAGCCATGAGTGATGGTAAACACATTACAATGGATGACTTAGGTCATGATAATCAACTTTATGTCACGCCTAGAGTAGAACGTCGAGTTAATTCTACTTTTAATCCTGAGTTGCCATCGACTCTGAACTTATCAGATTACCTAGAAGACGTTGAAAGAAAAGCCATAGTCAGCGCCTTAAATAAGGCCAATCACAATAAAACCGCCGCCGCCAAGTTATTGGGCGTTAGCTTCCGCACACTGCGTTATAGACTCAGCAAACTCGGCCTAGCCAAAGACACTGACACAGACTTAGATACAGACATTGCAGACGACCTGCCCGCTAACTAGTTAGTGCTCAGCGCCCAACAACAATGTTCAAACGCAAATGTTTAGTTTAGCTTAAAGCAAGCACCAAATAAGTCACGTACATCGCGCCGTTTACCAGCAAATGCCATACCTTAAGGCCGCCTTTTTCAATTAGGTAGCGCAGCCAAATTGCAGCAAGCAACGTCATGGCTATACCTAATACCACTTCTATACGAGGCTGCCAGGGTGTGAGCATAATGCCGATTGCTGGCAATAAAGTGCCTTGAAACACCATCGCCCCGGTAATATTACCGAAAGCCAAAGTGTCTTTACCTTTGCGTATCCACAAAATACTGTTTACTTTTTCAGGCAACTCAGTGGCAATGGGGATAATGAGTAAAGACAGCAATAGGGCTGAAATGCCTATGATATCCGCCGCCGCTTCCACCCCATTAATAAAGCCTTTTGCGCCAACTATCAGCAGCACTAGCCCTAAAATTAGCTGAATAACGATGACCAACATATTATTCTTTAGGCCTAGCCTACATAAAAACATATCAGTCTCAGCTTCTGTCGCATGGCCATCAGCCACTAGCGCTTTTGAAGCATTTAGCGTCATCATCACGTAAACAAAGTAAATCATCACCATGCAAGCGCTAATAGCGTAACGCACAATGGACAATGTATGCGGCACATACATGGCAATCGCGGCAAAACTAAATGCCACAATAAAGAAGTTTAAATCGCGCGTTAAACCAGTGCGTTCTGGCCTTAAATGCCCATGTGTGCCACGCCGCTTCCAAACAGAAATGGCCATCAGCGAAATTGACAATGTCGCCAACATCAACGGCGCGCCTAAGATTGAACCTACGCCTATCTCTTCATTGGTGTTCACATTTTGAGTGCCCGCTAACAAAGCCAATAAAGGCACCATAGTCTCTGGCAAAGCGGTGCCGACCGCAGCAAATAAAGAGCCCGTCACCCCTTCTGAAATGCCCAGTTTTTCTCCTAAGTGTTCCAGCGCATTGGTAAAGACTTCGGCTGCGATTAAGATCACGATTAACATCAAAAATAATTGAAAAAATACCATTTTGCATTTCCTTGACGTTGTTTAAATTAACTAGGCTATGATTTTATCGGATTACACCCAGATATAGTTCAAATCTATGGCTAAAGTTTTAGAAAAAAAATACTTTTTCGAATAAAATCTATGCTTATGAACGCTTACGCTATTAATGAAAAAGGTTACGCAACAGAAGCACAGCTGATTGCATCCCCTAACTTTGATGCACGGCCTGAGCAGGAAGTCATTTTAATCGTCATACATAACATTAGCTTGCCGCCTAGCCAATATGGCGGCGAGGGCATCATTAAGCTATTTACCAATCAACTCCAGCCTGATGAGCATCCCTATTACGCTAAAATTTATCAGCAAAAAGTATCCGCGCATTTTTTAATACTACGGGACGGCAAACTCATACAGTTTGTCTCTTGCCTTGACCGTGCTTGGCATGCCGGCATATCTAGTTGGCGTGGCAGGGAACGTTGCAATGATTTTTCTGTCGGAATAGAGTTGGAAGGTTCGGACTTCGAAGTATTTGAACCAACGCAATATGAAACACTAGTCAGTTTGCTTGCTGCAATTAACAATGCCTACCCAATACAAGCTATAGTAGGACATTCGGATATCGCACCTGGTCGTAAAACCGATCCCGGCCCACATTTTGACTGGCAACGTATCAGTGCCAGTGCTACTGTTATTTAAAGAAAGTTTACAGATCATGCTACAAAAAACCCCACTTTTTTTAATCACCGTTTTGTCCATGCTAGTACTAGCCTGCGGCTCAGGAAATGCTGATAAATCTAAAAAAGAACTAGAGAAAAACACGCAAAAACCAACCTTAGTGAGCGTCGCCACGATTAAAAGTCAGCCGATTGAAATCACTGAAACATCAGTAGGTTCGCTAGAAGGGCTGAATAACCCTACGGTATCGGCCGAAGTGGCTGCCCGCGTGGTGAGCATACATGTCAATGCTGGGCAGTCCGTCAAGCAAGGCCAGCTGATTGCCACATTAGACGCCACAGACTTTGCTTTGCAGCGCAATGAAGCGCAAGCTGAAGTGGCCCGCCTTCAGGCATTATTAAGCAATCAAGCTAAAACTGTTGAGCGTAATTTAGCTTTGGTGGGCAAAAAATTTATCTCACAGAATGTGGTTGATAACGATATTGCCCAAGCCAATGTATTAAAAGAACAGCTCTCTGGCGCTCAAGCGCGTATCAGCAGTATTAATCATAGCAGCAGTAAAACCAAAATCTACGCACCCGCTAGCGGCAAGATAGAGAAGAAAATCGTCGATGACGGTGAGTTTGTTAAGGTCGGCGACCCTATCGTGCAAATTGTTTCTTCACAACGATTGCGTGCACATTTACCTTTTCCTGAGCACATAGGCGCTACGCTCAAGCCTGGCTTAAAAGTGCGGCTTAACACCCCCACTAGCGATAAGACGATAGAAGTCAGCATACATGAGTTAAAACCCATGATTACTGAGGGTAGTCGCACGGTAGATGTAATTGCCGATATCGTCGATGCGCCTGGCTGGCAAGCTGGAGCAAGTGTAACAGGGGTAGTGGTATTAGGCACTCAACCTACAGCCATGATGGTGCCAGAGCAAAGCCTAGTATTACGCCCAGCTGGCGATGTGGTGTATATCATGCGAGATAATAAGGCCTATCAAGCCATCGTCAAAACTGGTATGCGGCAAAATGGCTTAGTTGAAATTAGATCTGGCATCCGTGAAAACGATGAGGTCATTGTCGATGGTGCTGGATTTTTAACCGATAAAGCCTTGGTTAAATTAAGTACCAGCCCTGCGCCAGCCCACGCTAAACAAGCTAAGAATTAATCATGACCTTGCCAGAACTATCTATTAAACGCCACGTACTAGCGTGGATGTTATCTGCGGTTATCGTGCTATTTGGCATTATTGCCTATGAAAAAATTGGCGTAGACCGCATGCCCGCTATTGATTTTCCCATCATTATGGTCAATACCACGCTGCGCGGCGCAGACCCTGACGTGGTAGATACCAGCATCACCAGCATTATCGAATCAGCCGTCAACACCACGCCTGGCATTGAGCACATACAATCAGCCTCATCCCCTGGTGTGTCTAGCATTAGCATTACCTTTGCCCTCAATAAAAATATTGATGTCGCCTACAATGAGGTACAAGGTAAAGTCAGCCAAATATTAAAGCGCCTGCCTGCTGGCACTGATGCGCCTACCATACAAAAAGTAGATACCAATGCCGCTCCTGTCATCTGGCTGGCCTTAAGTGGCGACCGCACCATACAGCAACTCAATTTATACGCCAATAACATCCTTAAAAAGAAATTTGAGACCATCTCTGGCGTAGGCGAAGTGACCTTAGGCGGACGGCGCGACCGAGTCATACGTGTCAATATTTCGCCTGAGCGCATGGCCGCCTATAAACTCACTGCCAACGATTTAATCGCCGCATTTAACCGCGAGCATGTTCAGCTACCAGGTGGCTTTTTAGTCAGTAGCCAAGCGGAACAAATGCTCAAACTTGATCTTGAATTCCACAAAACACAAGAACTTGCCGAATTGGTGGTAGCTAACAAAGAAGGCGCTTCCATACGCTTAAAAGATATAGCCCAGATAGAAGACGGCATTAGCGATAATCGGCAAGTCGCACGCTACAACGGCAAACCGACTGTGGGCATAGGCATGGTGAAAATTTCTAATGCGAATACCGTTGATATTATCAATGAAGTAGAGCGCAAACTAGAAACAGAAATTCGCCCTAACTTGCCAGCGGGCTTAAGCCTAGAAATTTCTACCAATGACGGTATTTTTATACACCAATTAGTCGCCTCGCTTAAAGAGCATTTGGTAGAAGGCACTCTATTTGCCGCACTTATTGTGCTGATTTTTATGCGCTCTTTTAGCTCTACGCTGATGATATGTTTAGAAATTCCCGTCTCGCTACTGGGTGCAATTGCTGTGATGTATTTTGCGGGCTACACCTTTAACAGCATGACCTTGCTTGCCTTGCTATTACTCATTGGCGTGGTGGTAGATGACGCCATCGTGGTGCGAGAGAGCATATTACGTCACATGTCAGGTGAGACTGGCTCGGCGCTCAGTGCGCTTGATTTAAACAACCCATTAGCCGTGGCTGCATTTCGCACCAAAGCGACCATATTAGGTAGTAATGAAGTGGTATTTGCCGTCATGGCCTCTTCTGCCTCGCTGGTTTGTATATTTGCCCCCGTGATTTTTATGGATGGCATACTCGGCATGTTTTTTAAATCCTTTGCCATTGTGGTGACTTTTGGCGTGCTGGTATCACTGTTCGTATCGCTCACACTGACTCCTATGCTTTGCTCTCGTTATCTTAATGTGGTGGCTAACGAAAATGCGCTTTATAGGGCCATTGGCCGCGCGTTAAACGGCCTAGAAAACGCCTACAAAAAGTTGTTATATGCCTCACTTAATCATCGCAGCTTAGTACTGTTATTTACTCTGGTCTTCGTGGCGGTATCTGGCTATTACTCACTCAAATATGTAGAAAAAGACTTTGTCCCTGAAACAGACGAAGGCAGCTTTACCATCAATGTTAAAACCCCCTTAGGTTCTAGCTTAGACTATACCGATTCGCGGCTAAAACTAGTAGAAGCGACCATCGCCCAGCATACTGATGAAGTTGCTAGCTATTTTGCCACTATAGGCACAGGATCGCGTGGACAAGTCAATCAAGGCAACGTCAACATACGCTTAAAACCAAAAGAGCAACGCGTAAAAAGCCAGCAAACCCTGATTAAAGAACTAAAAAAAGAGTTAAACAATATTCCTGGTGTTCGGGCAATTCCTTCGCCTACCTCCATCGTGCGCGGCCAGCGCTCTGAAAAGCTGCAATTTAATATCACAGGCGCAAATTTACAAGAAATCGGCCGCATCTCACAGCTGATACAACGGTCACTTAGCAGCAATAGCGACATAGGCAAAGTTGACTTAGACGTGCAATTAGATTTACCGCAACTGACTATGAACGTAGACCGTGCCAGAGCAGCAACCTTAGGCTTAACTGCAAATGACATTGCGACTGCTGTTTCACTATATGCGGGGGGCATTAATGTAGCTAAATACAATGAACAAAATGGCGATGGCCAGCGCTACGACATTCGTTTAAAAGCCAGTGAAGGCGAGCTGAAAAATGTGGATGACTTGAGTAAAATTTATCTGCGTAGCGCCAGTGGTGAGTTAGTGCGTTTAGACGCCGTTGCCAGCTTCAAAAAAGAACTCGGTGCGGCCGTGATTGGCCGTTATGATTTGCAATACGCCGTAAATTTTTATGCTAACCCCAACGTCGGGCTTGGTGATGCAGTCAATATAGTCAAGGCCAGCGCCAATAAATTTATGCCTGCCGATTACAAATTAAAATTTACTGGTCAAGCCGAAGAATTTGGTAAAACCATGAAAAACATGCAATTCGTCTTTTCACTGGCTTTTATATTGCTCTACATGGTACTGGCCAGTCAGTTTAATTCATTTATACAGCCGTTCATTATCATGCTTGCCCAGCCACTGGCGATTATCGGCGGGCTGATTGCCCTGTTAATCACTGGCGACACACTGAATATTTACTCTATGATAGGCTTGGTGCTGCTGATAGGCTTAGTGGCAAAAAACTCTATTTTACTGGTCGATTTAACCAACCAACTGGTAGAAAAAGGCGCAAGCATTAACGATGCGCTAAAAGAAGCCTGCCCAGTCAGGCTGCGCCCGGTACTCATGACTTCGCTCACTATTATTTTAGCCCTGCTACCCGCCGCGCTGGGCTTAGGCGCAGGCTCAGAAACCAATAAACCGCTTTCTGTTGCCATTATCGGCGGCATGATTTCATCTACGTTGCTCACGTTAGTGGTTGTGCCTGCGGCCTATTCATTGCTTATGGGTAAGGTCGCTAAATATTACGCCAAGTAAAGTTTAAATCGACTATTCAATAATCTAGCGCTAAAGCAGACGTTGAATTTAGTGGTTACCGACCCATAGCAGTCGTTCGTACTAAAACTCGCCCCACCTCTTTGAGGTGCGACAATTTGCCACATTCCTAAGCTTAATTTCCTCTGATATTATTCGCCGCTAATTATTTTATTAATGCGGGATTTAATATGTCTTTAAACAAAAATACTTTATCTAGATACATGATATTGCTTGTTGCATCTATCGTGGCATACGCCTGTGGGTCGAGTTCGGCGTTGGCCGACGACAAGTCAGCAAATCAGCAGATACAAACACTTATTTCCACTATTTACGATAAGCCAAACATCAAGATTGAAACCACGCCCATTGTAGTTGTTAATGAATATGCCATTGCTGATTGGACACAAGGCGAAAGAGGCGGCCGTGCATTGCTTCAGCGCATTAATGGTAAATGGGCCATTATGGCTTGTGGGGCTGATGGTTTTAAAGACGCAAAAAACCTAGCTGATGCTGGCATTCCATTACCTCAAGCCAATAGTTTAGTAGCAAAGCTTACTACTGCTGAGAAGTCCATTGATCCTCATCGTTTACATCTATTCAGTCTATTTGGCACCAAAAATGATCCGATCAAAATGGGTCATCAAGAGCATCACACTCATTAAAATTTAGGGGAGTAATATGAAAAATAAAAAAATAGCTCTAGCTGTATTCTTGGCTTTCTCTGGTCGTGCGTTTGCTGAAATAAGCATTACCTTGCCGGATGTAGTTGTGACGGCTAATCCCTTGATTGAATCAATAGACATTGACACATACTCAAGTGCATCGTCGGTGATTACGGACAAACAGATAAAAGACCTTAATGCAGTGGACATTGCATCTGCACTTCGTATTATGCCGGGAGTACAAATCTCACGTTTTAACCCAGTAGGTGGTTACGGTGGCGATGAAGGCGGCATGGTGACAATTAGGGGCTTAGGCTCAAGTCGGCCAGGCAGTGAAATAAAAACGTATATAGATGGCATACCATTTTATATGGGCGTATGGAATCACCCACTCTTAGATTTATTACCAGTTAATGCAATGAGTGCAATTTCAGTTTATAAAAGCCCACAACCACAAATCAATGGCAATAACTTTGCCTCTATTGATTTGACTACCAAGACTGCCAGTGAAAATGGCATTCACGGCGATACTAGAATGTCGGCTGGTTCATTTGGTACATTTACCCAACAGGCTGCGCTATACGGTAAACAAGACGCTCTAGATTTTATTTTGGCAGAAGGTTTTGCTACATCCAATGGGCATAGAGATAACGCCGATGGTGAACTGAAAAATGTTTTTGCTAAAGTTGGCTTGCAAATTAATGAACATTGGCGTGCTGAAACAAGTGTGATGTACGTAGATAACTACGCAAAAGATCCCAATCCACGCAATCAATACAACACAGTGCAATACAGTCCCCATGATGGTCTTTATCAAGGCGTGCCTAAATACAGCACAGAGGCCAGCATGGTAAGTGCCACACTTTTACATCAATATGAAAATTTAAGTGGCGAAGTCAAAGTCTACACAAATAAAGGCGAAGGTATTTGGTATAACTCGCCCAATTATGGACCGGCTACTATGTACAATAAGTTTGATATGGATGGCATCAAACTAAAAGAAGAAGCATCGCTTTGGCAAGGTGGTCAAATTAAAGTGGGATTGGATTATGATCACTTATCGGGTCATTTAAAAGGCTCTAATCCTTATACGGATGCGGCTATTGATAGCGAGTTACCTGACTTCTATATCACCTCGCCCTATTTTGCTATTAGCCAGAATTTTAAAATCAATCAAGTATGGTCTTTAGTACCATCAGCCGGCATACGATTTTATGATCACAATGTTTATGAATCTAAATCAGCTCCGCATGCTGGATTGTCACTAGTTTCAGATAATGCAACGTTCTTTGCTAATATAGCGCGCGGCATTAATTATGTTGGATTAGATGGACCGGCACTCCAAGCTTGGGGAACATTTTATATGGCACCAACATCTTGGCGCACGCTTGCACCACAAGAGTTAGACCATCACGAAATTGGGGCTAAATTACAGCCGATACCTGGCACTGAAATTGATGTCAGCTTGTTTAAAGATCAGATCAATAACCGTTATATGTACAATGGATCAGCGGCTTATGCTTACATGATAGACGGCTATCATACCAATGGTGCCGAATTGTCAATTAAGCAAAAATTTAATGCTAACTGGCTGGCTTTTGTTGGATACAGCTATTTAGATCCAAGCAACAAGAATCTACCATACATGCCAAAAAGTACTATAGCAGTGGGCATTAATGGAAATTTAGGGGATTTCAAGGTTGCAATAGATGCACAACATCAATCGAAAATGCTGGGGGCTAATAGCAGTCGATTTGATACCGATGGAATATGGAATACTTATAAATCTGTAAAATCATTTACCGTAGCTAACGTGCGTGTGGCTTATCCAGTTTCTCAACTTGGTAAAAAAGGTGAAGTTTTCCTAGCAGTTGAAAACTTATTTGATGAAAAATATGAGTACGTACCTGGCTATACTATGCCAGGCATATCAGGCCAGATGGGCGTTTCTGCTAGCTTCTAAATTAGTATAGCGAGTCTAGTCACCATAAATTATGGTGACTAGGTTGGTTTTAAGCTGCTATTTTTTTACATTCTTTGGCACACGCCGCGCAACTTTCACCGCAGGCTTTACAGGCCTCGTGTTTTTTTGCATGTTTTTTGCATTCGTCTTCGCATTTTTTGCATGCGTCCATCGCCAAACTGGCTAATTTAGGCAGATACGTAGATTCTTGATTAGCCAGTTGCTGCAACGCACCACATAGAGCGAGCATTTGGTTGACGCTTTTGGCACATGCTGCCATATCTTTATCGCCTTGTCCCAATAGAAATAAACAGTGATTCAGGCAGACTTGGCCCTTTTGTATGCAATCGGCCGCTGCAGAGACTAATCCAGCATTGGCAGACATTGCAGCCATATCATGATGATGTGTATGATCCATTTTCATC
>CAIRBH010000034.1 GCA_903876765.1 uncultured Pseudomonadota bacterium
AGTGCATCTAATTTGGTTTGATAGCGGCCATCAAGGGGAGATAGCGCATTAAGCGTGGTGAGTGACATGGTAAAGCCTTTAAAGCAGCGGTTTAGTAAAGCGCTATTTTACCTTAAAAACAGCGTCTTGATTGCGGCATAATGCGCTAGGTTTTTTGAGGCAAGCGCAATCTATGACATAAGCGGAGACCTTTAGCGCGTCCCGCTTATACGATGGGATAGAGCAGACTTTTCAAGACGCTCAGCAAGCCAAACCTTAATGACAGATTGCCTAGTAACGCCAAGCTTTCCAGCCTCTCGGTCTAAGGATTCGATCATCCATGTTGGAAAATCAACATTCACGCGTTTTTGCTCCTGCAAAACGCGTTTTGCTTTTGAAACGTCGAGTAAAGACGTAATGTCAATATCTTCGTCAAATTGCTTTTCAAAGTCTTTAGCTTTCATATAATGCCACCTCCTCGGTGCGTGAGCGACGAACAGAAATAAGCCGTATATTTGTGTCTCTGTAGGTGATAACCGCTGACCAATAAGTTGTGTTAATTAATCCTATCATTAGGTATCTCGGCTCATCTTCTGTTTTAGCAGGGATTTGCAATAATCTTGGGTCGTTCCATAAATCTTGCGCATCAATAAAGTTGATGCCATGTTTCAGAAGATTAGCCTGACTTTTCGTTTCGTCAAATTCAAATGTAATCACGGTATATAAATTATACCTTTATTGCACTAAAATCAAGTGAAAAAATGGTGTGCTCTAACGTTTGATATAAGGGGAGACCTTTAGCGCGTCCCGCTTGATGGATGGGTTAGGAAGAACTATGTGATTCGACATATGCATCAACTAATCGCCGAATCATGCGTTGGTACTGCGTATTGTTTTTAGTAGCTTCAGACTTGAAAAAATCAATACTTTTTTTACTCAAAGCCAAAGTCACTTTGACAGCTTCTTCATTAAATGAGAGTTCGGCAGGGCTTGGTAAGAAATCTGCAATAAGCCTAACCTCACCTAAGGGCTCATTCGTGTATTTGATTTTAGCTAAATTTGCTTTACTCGTTTTCGCGGTCATAAATTGCCTTTCCTTTGCGCCAGTAACCAGCGCCAATAATCCGAATAATTGAGGTGCGATAAGTAAATCGCACCGTTAAAATACCTCCATCAACTTCACCAAAACAATAAAAACGTTCCTCAGATTGGTTGTGGGTGTCGTCTTTGGCAATCACACGACGTTGGTCTGCAAAGGCATATTGAGCAACGGCAAATGAAACGCCGTGCTTTTCTTGATTTTGCGCATCTTTTTCTGCATCCCACTCGAATTTTGTTTTTGCCATTTTGATATGGTAATACAGCGCCATATAAATTGCCATATTTTTATATGGGCAATTTTACTTATGCAAGTATGTATTTAAAAGTAGCTAAAATTGGTAAGCAATAATAATGTGAGTGCAGTCTATTAAAGCCTAAGGTGGAAGTAACCGGCGCTGCGCGGCTTTATCGCGCAGCGTCCGGTGGACCGCAGGGTTATGCGTCTTTTCTTTGCTCATGCGGAGCGCAGAATGACAAGTTCTTTAATAAAGATGCCATTCATCGTGGAGTCCTTGAAGTGCGCGCGCGCAATTCCCTGTGGGCCAGTACCGACCAAAAACTTCAATGCCTGTAGCAGCTGATAATTTGTAGCAACTAGCTTTAGATCAGAAAGATTCAGTGCGGCCGGTGAGGTGCTCGCAAGAGCCTCAATGACCTTACGATAGGCGACGGCCTCTTGCTTTTGCAACAGAGGATCGAGTGCTGGCGACGCAATCAAAAGACGCCACTCGTCAGCGTCGTCGTAGTAATACCACGCAGCAAACGTCGGTGATGTTCCGGCTTCATCCAGTTTTGTGACGAGCGCTACTGCGTCGCTAATTAGGCTTTCTACCAGTGCTTTTTCACCCATTGGAACACTCCGTGATTTGGTTCGTGAACTGCTCGGATCATTGAGGCGGCAGCGAAGGAATCCCAGAATGCGTATCGGCTTTCTTCGGACCAGTTGTTAGCGATGGCCCAGTATGCAGCCAGTTCTGGATCTGCTTTCGCGTCCGCATCGAATGCAGGCTTAAGGCCTGCGGTGCCAAGCAAACTATCCAACTTGTGCACGTAGATGGCATTGACAAATGCTTTGTCTGGGATGGTGTTTGGTTGAATAAGCTTCGCGATACATGCCTTGAGGGCAAGCTCAACGGCGTAACCCGACAAGTAGTATGCAGAGGAACAGCGATTTGCCTGCAACAGAAAGATCGCCTCTTCGAGGCGCAAGAGGGCAAGCTTCTCCAAATCAGCCTTGGTCATCATGGTGAGGCATGTCCTTAAGACGCATAACTTAAAGTAGACCCCAAATGCGAACTTAATCTTTTATTGGGGCAGTTTGATAATAATGAAATATAGTGCATAATCTTTATTAAATCAATATGTAAACAATTTTTAGTACACCTAAATAACATTAATTTATTATGCCGAATACACCTATCCAACCTGACAAACCAACCCCACCCAAACTACTAGAACAGGTGGTGGCAAAAATGCGTATTAAGCATTACAGCTTGCGTACTGAAAAAACTTATGTAGATTGGATTAAACGCTTTATTTGGCATCATGGCAAGCGTCATCCTAAAGAAATGGGTGCAGCAGAGGTGGAGGCATTTTTAACGTATTTGGCGATTGAGCGCAATGTTTCTGCCAGTACACAAAATCAAGCTAAAAGTGCGTTACTGTATTTGTATAAAGAAGTGTTAGCAATAGAATTGCCGTGGTTGGATAAGGTAACGCAGGCAAATGCCCCTAAACGCTTGCCAGTGGTGCTGACACAGGCGGAGGTGCAAGCCGTCCTTAGTCGCTTAGATGGCACCATGTGGCTGATTGCAAGTTTATTATATGGTAGCGGTTTACGTATTATGGAGGTTTTGCGGCTACGGGTGAAAGATGTGGATTTTGCTCGGCGTGAAATTTTAGTGCGCGAAGGTAAGGGTTTTAAGGATAGGGTGACGATGTTGCCTTTGTCGCTAGTGGAGCCACTTAAAAGCCATTTACTCAAAGTGCAGGCTTTGCATAAGGAGGATTTAACTACTGGGCATGGTGCAGTGTTTATGCCGATGGCTTTAGATAAAAAGTATCCTAATGCCGGTACAGATTGGCGTTGGCAGTATTGTTTTCCATCGATTAAGTTGTCGGTCGACCCTCGTTCTAAAGTGGTGCGTCGGCATCATGTTGATGAAAAAACTGTGCAACGTGCGGTGAAAAAAGCGGTTAATTTGGCTGGCTTAACCAAACTCGCTACACCGCACACGTTTCGCCATAGTTTTGCGACTCATTTGCTTGAAGGCGGATATGATATTCGCACCGTGCAGGAGTTGTTAGGGCATTCCGATGTGACAACGACGATGATTTATACGCATGTGTTGAATAAAGGTGGGCGTGGTGTGAGTAGTCCGTTAGATGTTTTGTAGAATAATTAGTTTGATAGTATATGCCTGCAGACCGCGCTGAGTAAAAGTGACTTTTATGCTCAGAATGATAGCCCCTGTATTTTAGCCATTAAACTCGCCAGTTAAATAATACCAACGACCATCGATGTGTTCAAACTGACTTAACTCATGTAGACGGTAGGCTTTGCCGGCTATTTTGTAGCGCGCGACAAATTCTACCGTGGCTTTGGTGGGTTCAATAGTGGCGCTATGTTTTACTTGTAGCCCTAGCCATTTTGTCGGTGGGTCGTCTGCTAAATTAAGGGCAGTGGGGCGGGTATCTGGGTGCCATGTATCTAGCAAATAGCTTTCTAACCCCAGTGCAAATGCCGTGTAGCGTGAGCGCATGAGTGCTTGCGCAGTGGGGGCTGCCAAACCCTGATGATAGGGCTGGCAACAGGTGCTGTAGGGTTTGCCACTTTCACACGGGCAAGGTTGAGGTGTATTGATTTGAGTTAAGGGCTTTTTAACCAAGGGCTTAGATGATTTCACGCGTTTCTAAAAACTCAATATCTGGGTAGCGCTCTTGTGCCATTTGTAAATTCACGCGATTAGGCGCAAGGTACACATATTCATTCGCACCATCTAACGCCACATTAAAGCCGTATTTATCAGCAATCGCACTTAAATCTGCGTCCTTGCCGCGTAGCCATCTGGCGGTATAGCAGTCGTAATTTTCAAACACAATATCTACGCCGTATTCATGTTCTAGCCTATGTGCCACCACTTCAAATTGCAACATACCCACCGCGCCTAAAATGAGGTCGTTAGAGAGTAAAGGGCGAAACAGCTGAGAAGCGCCTTCTTCGGCTAATTGTTGCAGGCCTTTTTGCAGTTGCTTCATTTTGAGTGGATTTTTTAAGCGCGCACGGCGGAAAAACTCAGGGGCAAATGACGGTATGCCAGTAAATTTCAACATTTCACCTTCACTAAAGGTGTCACCCACTTTAATCGTGCCATGGTTGGGTATGCCAATAATGTCGCCCGAATAGGCTTCATCCATGGTGGTGCGGTCTTGCGCCATAAAGGTAATGGCGTTATTCACCGCCATGAGCTTAGCAGTGCTGACTTGTTTAATTTTCATGCCACGCTCAAAACGGCCAGAACACACGCGTAAAAAGGCGATTCTATCGCGATGTTTGGGGTCCATATTGGCTTGAATTTTGAATACAAAGCCTGAGAATTTGTTTTCATCTGGCGCTACAGAACGGCTAGCCGTATTGCGCGCTAGTGGTGCAGGGGATAGGTCAACCACCGCGTCTAGTAAAGATTGCACGCCAAAATTGTTGATCGCAGAACCAAAATACACTGGGGTTTGTTTGCCGCTTAAATAGCGTGCCGCATCAAAGGTGTGTGATGCGCCGCGCACCAGCTCTACATTAATGCGCAACTCTGCCGCCATGTGGCCTAGCACTTCATCTAGACGCGGGTTATCTAGCCCTTGAATAATCTCAGAGGTGCCTTTATCTGCCCGTGGGTCAAAAAAAGCAATGCTGTCGGTATACAGGTTATAAACGCCACGAAAGCTTTTGCCCATGCCAATTGGCCATGTCATAGGGGCACATTCCATGCCTAAGGTGGTTTCAATTTCATCGAGCAATTCAATCGGCTCGCGGCTTTCGCGGTCTAGTTTGTTAATAAAGGTGATAATCGGTGTATCTCGCATACGGCAGACGTTTAGCAGCTTAATCGTTTGCGCTTCCACACCGTTTACCGCGTCTATCACCATCACGGCCGAGTCAACCGCGGTTAGGGTTCTATAAGTATCTTCGGAGAAGTCATCATGGCCTGGCGTGTCGAGCAAATTCACCATGTGTTCACGGTAAGGAAACTGCATGACCGATGAGGTGACTGAAATGCCACGTTGTTTTTCTAGCTCCATCCAGTCCGATGTAGCATGGCGCGAGGCTTTACGGCCGCGTACCTCACCCGCCACTTGAATTGCGCCACCAAACCATAACAATTTTTCGGTTAAAGTGGTTTTACCCGCATCAGGGTGTGAAATAATGGCAAAGGTTCGACGGCGTTTTATTTCGAGCTGTAAGGCAGTCGGGGCTAGGGATGACATGGTGAACTTTAATCTTTGAATTAGGGCAAGGTTGGCATTTTACCTTAAAATTGGCTTTTAAAAATCATGTGGGTGTTGCTATACTGTTGCTTAATTTACAATGGCTGTGATTGCAAGCGTTTAAATGTATGATGAATAGATAAAAATTGTTACGGAGTCGTCGCATGAACCATAGCTTTCCATTTACGTCTACGGGTGGTTTTTTAGGCCTGCCTATCACAGAAATACCTCAATCAGCGGCTAGCTCTAGCCCTTTTGCCGTCGCTGGCATCACTTGGGATGGTTGTGTGACCAATAGGCCAGGCGCACGTTTTGGCCCTAACGCCATCCGTCAGGCCAGCCACATGTTATGCGGTGATGAACATCCTTTATTTAATACCACCCCAGTCAATAGTACGCTGGATGTGGGCAACTTGTTATTACCGAATACCAGTTTAGAAGCCATGCGTGCCGCTTTGATGCCGCAGGCAAGTGCGCTGATCGCCCAGCATGAAATGGTCTGGTTGGGTGGCGATCATTCTATTACCTTGCCTTTATTGCGTGCTTACCACGTCCATTACGGCAAGCCTTTAGCTTGCATACATTTTGATGCACATTGTGATACTTGGACTAGCCACTTTGGTGAACCCTCAGGCCACGGCACTTGGGTTTATGAGGCGATTACCGAGGGTTTGGTAGACGCTAAAGCTTTTGTGCAAATTGGCATACGCTCTTCTGGTGAGCGGGCGGCACGAGAATTTGTGGCTGACCAAGGGGGAAGAATCTACACCGCACGCGAGCTGCGTGGCAAAGATGGTGAAGCCTTAAAAAATGTGATTGATGAAGTGCGTAGTCGTATGGCTAAGGCTGGTAATCCGCCGCTATATTTAACCTTTGATATTGATGCGCTAGACCCCGCTTTTGCCCCAGGCACAGGCACGCCAGAAGTCGGTGGATTGAGCACTTCTCAAGCCATGACCTTGCTAGAAGCATGGCATGATTTAAACTGGGTGGGGATGGATTGCACTGAGGTTTCTCCGCCTTACGACCAGGCAGAATTGACCGCCAACGCTGCCGCAACTCTAGTCTGGACTTGGTTGTGTGGCCGCCTAGCGGCTAAAAACAAGGCCAGTGGATGTTGAGTCATGATGAATTTTTAAGTTGAATAAGGAGAACAGATGTCAGCCGCCACTGAGCTTAAGCTCACCCAAAACTCTTATTACGCTGCCACGGCGAATTTGCCTGCGGATTACCCCAAGTTACAAGATAATATAGAGGCCGATGTTTGCGTGGTGGGCGGCGGTTTTGCTGGCCTTTCTGCCGCCATTGAATTGGCCGACCGTGGTTATTCCGTGGTGGTATTAGAGGCAAAACAGATAGGCTGGGGCGCCAGTGGGCGCAACGGTGGGCAAATCATTGCGGGGCTGGCTTGCGAGCAAGCGGTAATAGAAAAGGCGCTGGGCTTTGCTGCGGCAAAAAAAGTCTGGGACATGACGCTAGAAGCCCTAGATTTAGTGCGTGAGCGCGTTAAACGCTTTGACATAGACTGTGACTTAACTGACGGTTTTCTTGGGGTATCGGTCAATGCCAGTAAAGGCGCAAAATTGCGCACTTGGTTTGACGCCATGGCTAAGAGCTATCAGTTTGATAGCGATGCCAGTTGGATAGAACCTAAAGATATTGGCGCATGGATAGCCAGCCCACGTTATTTCAATGGCTATTTTGATAAGCGCTCTGGGCATTTACACCCGCTAAATTATTGCTTAGGCTTGGCCAAAGGCGCAAGCAGTCTAGGCGTGCGGATTTACCAACATTCGCCAGCCATGACCATGCAGCAGGGGCTGAACGCAAATAAGCCAACCAGCCATTTGCATACGGATACAGGCAGCGTGAAAGCTCAATTTGTGGTGTTGGCAGGCAATATGTATTTGCCTGAAATATCGCCCAAGCTAGCGCCGTCTTTAGCCGCGTATATTATGCCAGTTGGTACTTATATTATTGGCTCAGCGCCGATAGACCCCGCCTTACAGGCTAAGCTAATTCCTAGTAATGCAGCGGTTTGTGACACTAATTTTGCGCTCGATTATTTTAGATTTTCAGCCGACCACCGCATGATTTATGGTGGGCGGGTGAGCTATAGCGCCATGACCCCGCCTAATTTGACGGCCAATATGCAAGCGCGCATGGCGCAGACTTTTCCGCAGCTTAAGGCCGCTAAAGTGGATTTTACTTGGGGTGGTTTTATTGACATCACCATGAGTCGCGCGCCAGATTTTGGCAAACTTGCGCCTAATGTCTATTATTTGCAGGGGTTTTCAGGCCACGGTGTGGCGCTGACTGGTTTGGCGGGCAAGCTGGTGGCAGAGGCCATCGCAGGTCAGGCGGAGCGCTTAGATGTGCTATCGCGCATTCCTCACCATCAATTTCCTGGGGGTAAGTGGCTGCGAACGCCATCATTGGTGTTAGGCATGCTGTGGTATCAACTGCGTGATGCCATAGGCTAAAAATAGCCTATCAATGTGACTGAATTGGCTCTGAGCTCAGCCCCGCCGCCTTCAATATTTGTAAAATATCCCCAGTACTTTGAGCTGTGGTTTCTGGCCCGTATATTTTTTCGTGCACCCAATCGACAGCATCCCCCGATGCGCTAGCAATGATGCAAGCCAAGACAAATACCAATAGCCCGCGCGTCATACTTTTGGGGATTTCATGCGCCTCTAGCATTCGGCGCAGATACCAAGCCGCCAGCATAAACACAAGGGTAGAAATGATGAGGTTACAAATTAACGGCAGCGTAAACATAGTGATTGGGCATCCATGGGCTTAGGTTAATGGTTAGCCAGCGTTTAAGGCTATGCAGATGGCTAAATATTAGCACCTTTGAAGATGACTTTGACAGTGGTGCCTATGGCTTTTTCAGCGTTGGTATAGCTAAGATCTACTTGCGCATGGTGTTGATTGGCAATTTCACGCACGATGGCCAGCCCCAGTCCACAGCCGTTTTCTTTAGTGCCTAGCACACGATAAAAACGCTCAAACACTTTGCTTTGCTCCCTTTGCGCGATACCAACGCCATTATCTTGTACGGCTAATATGGCATTGTTATTGAGCAAGCTTAAACTGACCGTGATGTTAGTGTTGGCAGGGTTATAACGTATGGCATTATCAATTAAATTATTTAATAGCTCTTTTAGCAATATGGCGTTGCCGCTGATATTCAGCTCGCTGAGTTGGCAACTGATGCCTAAATCTATATTTTTTGCCAGTGCTTTGGGCACCCACTCAGCGCTGACCTCATGTATTAGCCTAATCATATCAACACGCTCAAAAGTTTGCCCTTGACCATTATCAGGTTCTGCTCTGGCAAGGCTTAATAATTGATTGGCCAAACGAGCTAAATTATCGCTACCCAGGCTAATTTGTCTGAGTGCGTGCTGAATATGGGTTAAATCATTTTCTCTTAATGCATTTTCGGCTTGAATTTTAAGGCCCGCTAATGGCGTTTTAAGTTGATGGGCGGCATTTGCTAAGAAATGCCGCCTTTTATTAATCGCCATTTTTTCTTTGGCCAGCAAATCATTCATGGCATGTATAAGGGGCTGCAATTCTTCAGGGGTATTTTGCTCTTCAAGCGGCTGCATATCGCCTGCTTGACGCTGTGAGATTAAATTTTTTAACTTTTCAAGTGACATCAGCCCACGACGAATACCCAAATCAACCAGAAATATAATCAGTAATACCAATAAAATTTGTGGGATAAGCATGACGGCAATAATCTCATCTGCCATCTTGTCGCGTTTGGTGGTCGTTTCGCCGATTAGTATGGTGGCATTTCCTTTGCCGTGCAGCTCTGCCAGTGGAAAATTAAAGGCGACCATGTGTAGTGGCTTATCGGCGAAGGTGATTTCATAATAAACCGATTGCCCTGCTTTCGGCATTAACTTGGGCAGGCTCAGGCCTTCGTCGCCAATGACAAGCTGATGATTGCCGTCTTGTATTTGGTAATAAATCCAATCATCGGGGTCATACTCGATTAAATTTAGCGTGCTCTCTGGTAAGTCAACGACCATTTCATCATTTTTAACTTCTATTTGTTCAGCTAGCGCTAAGGCCACTCTAAATAAGGTTCTGTCGTAGGCTAGGTTAGCAAAGTAAGTGGCTAAGTAGTAGGCTGATACCGTGCCAAGCAACAAAGAAGGCAACAGTAAAATCAGTAGCCAGTTGGATAGCTTTTGCCGTATCGAGTTGGTTTTAATGTGTATCATTGTCTAAATTAGCCAGTAAATAGCCTAGGCCGCGTATAGTGCGAATTTCTATGGCAAATACATTTAACTTTTTGCGCAGACGTGAAACATTCACCTCTATTGCGTTTTCAGTCATCTCGCTGTCCCAGCTGCATAAGTGCTCTAGTATTTGAGTTTTGCTGACTACCTTAGTCGCTTTAAGCATCAATAATTCAAGTAGGCCAAGTTCGCGTGGAGTGAGCGATAACGGGGTGTTTTTATATAAACACTGGCGATGAGTGGTATCAAAACTTAACTCGCCAAAGTTAATCATAGCGCCACCACCAGAGATGCCGCGACGTATCAAAGCACGTACGCGGGCTTCTAATTCTGCCAGCTCAAAAGGTTTGGTTAAATAATCGTCAGCACCTAAATCTAGCCCTTTAACGCGGTGTGGGGTGTCTTCTAGGGCAGTTAAAATCAGCACAGGGGTTTTATTGCCGCGAGCGCGCAGCCGTTTTAATACTTCAAAGCCACCCAGTTTAGGTAAGCCTAAATCCAGAATAATAATGTCATATTCTTGATAGCTGAGCAGTTGATTGGCACTCTCACCATCGGACATCACGTCTACCGCATAGCCAGATTTACTGAAACTTCGCTCTAGGCCGTCTTTTAGAATTAAATCATCTTCAACTAATAGTAAGCGCATGCCATAAGCTCGCTTTAAATGTCTTTATAAACGCAATGGGCTTTTGTCGCATCGTGGTAAATCTGATTTATGGCATCGCTACTCAAGTCTTTTGCTTGCAGGCTGTTAGTAAATGTCTTGCATTGCGCGTTGTTAATAATTTGCTCTGAGACGAGTTTTGCTTTGTCGCTATTAGTGATTTGCGAGGTGTATTTCGAGCATCCGCTAAAAATAACGATGAATACAGTCGGGTAGATGATGGATTTTAGCATGGGCTTGATTATAGGCGAGATGGCCTTAAAGGGATAAACATATAAATCTACCAAACTTATAATGGAATGCAATAAAGCCGCATTTAGCGGCGTTATTGCAATTTTAAATTAACTGCTGCTTAATGAATCGTAGCGATATAAGCGATGACATCCGTGCGTGATTTTTCATCATCCAAGCCATCGTATTTCATCTTGCCGCCAGGGACAGATTTTTTAGGGGCTTTGATGTAGTCATTAATCGCTTCAGGTGTCCATGCCACATTTTTTGCACGCATCGCATCGGAATAATTAAAGTCAGCAATGGTGGCAGACTTACGGCCGACCACACCAAAAAATGAAGGACCTTTTTTGTTTTTACCAGCCGTTAAGCTATGGCAGTCTGAGCATTCTTCTTCATAGACTTTTTTGCCATTAGCAATATCGCCGCCAGCATAAGCCTGCGAGCTCATGCTCACAGCAATGCCAGCCATCATTAGTATTGTGATTAAACGTTTCATGGGTATTATTTTCCTATAGTTTATAGTGCAAACCAGACAGAGGTGTACAAGGTGTTGTTGTCGCTAGCATTGCGACCGTAGCCGTCGTAGTTATTTTTTGCGCCGTTGAATTTTGTGTAGCCAGTGTATTGAACAGCTAAACGCATATTGGCAAATGGTGCGCCCCATGAGTTTTCTTTACCCAGTGGTGTCCAGTCAGCTTGTAAGGTATAGCCACGTGAATTAGGTGAGCCATTTGCACTGCCAAAATCAGCTTCAGTTGTGTTGTAAAGTACATCATCGGCATTACCACGTATATCAAAAAAGCCTGCGGTTAAGCCATAGGTTTTGTCATAGTGGTAAGAAGTACTCAAATCTAGACGATTCACAAAGCCATTTATTTTGCTAGGGGCAGTAGCATCAAGTTTACGGTTTTCATGAATATAACTACCGTCTACTGTCATCACATGTTCGCGAGTACCTAAGAATTGATACGAACCATCGACTCCAATGTCGGTATATTTATCGGTAGGACCAGCTTCACGTCCTGGCAGGATGTGCGTGCTTAAACCAAATAAGCCCACTGAATAAGCACTTTTATGCATGTCGTTAAAATAAGCGACTCTCCAGTAAGGTGAGGTGCCACTGATTTTGTCAGCAGGGTCGATATTCATTTTATTCAGTATATTCTTAGATAATGATTGATAGCCACCTAATTCAGCATACCAATGATTGTCATATAGCGTGTAAGCAGTTGCACCTAATACTTGTGTGCCCAATTCCCCGATTATTTGTGTAGCTGCTGGGGTAGGTGCTAGTTCAGAGCCAATATAGGGAAATTTCCAACCAGGCGTCGTGTTAAATGGATCTTGTATGGTAGGGTTGTTGTTAAGTGAAATACCGAAGATGGTGTCATTACCAGCGATTTGCATAGGTTTTACCAAGCGTAAATCAAAGTTATCCATAGTCGTTTTGCGATCTGGCTCACTCCAAGTAATTTGGCTAAATGCACCAATATTGTCAGTGAAACGACCTGCAACAAATACAGAAACTTCTTGTAGTGAGGCGTTGTTATTCGTTTTGAAGTGTGGAGCCGCATCCTCAGTTTGATCTTTTTTAGTGTTGGTAAAGCTTTGTACCAGCATGGCTGAAAGTGGAATGTGACCTTCTTTACCATCAGATTCAGTATAGCCACCCATTTTAAACTTCATACCGTACGGTGTGAGTTGTGGGCCGTAGCTACCAATATGGCAGGCTGCACAGTCTTGGCCAGTTTGGCGTGCAAAGCTTGGCACAGCCAATGCAGGTTCGGATAATCCGAGTAGTAATAGGCCCCATAGGATATATTTATTTTTCATGGTGTTTCCCCTTCAAGTTATAAATCAAAATTATTTGTCATTAATTGCATCTGCTGGCTCAAAGCCACCTTTAGGTTCATGGTGTGCAATGCCGTAGTGGCAATCAATACAAGTTTTACCGTCTTTACCTATTTTTTGATGCTGCTTGCGCGCTGTTGGCCCCTGTTGTTCTGGGTCCATGGTTTTGACGTCGTGACAATTACGACATTCAGCAGAGTCGGTTTCTTTCATGTGCTTCCAGACTTTTTTTGCTAATTCCAAGCGGTGTGTTTCGAATTTTTCTTTGGTATTTTCTGTACCAATCAGGTGATGATAAATATCGTTGACTGCCATAATCTTGCGTTTAGCAGTATCAATAAACCCGTGAGGCACATGACAATCTGAGCAGATGGCTTTTACACCCGTTCTATTTTTTGCATGTATGGTGGTTTTGTACTCTTCATAATTATTGTCTTTCATTTCATGACATGAGATACAAAATTGAATGGTATTTGTTTTATCTACGGCAGTTTTGCCGCCGGCGAATATGAGTCCGCCGATTAGAATTATTATCAATATGCCAATAATCTCTAACTTTAGTACCCAGCGGTCAGGTTTGCTACTTAAATCCTGTGCACGCTTTTCTAAATCATTGTTCATACTTTTCCATTTTTATTAGTGATATTGCTGTTGTCTAACTACTTAAAACTCACGTCATATATTGCAATTCTTGTGCCACGGATAAGTTGGCATTCAAAGGCTAAAACAAGATATTTCCGAGTAAGAAACCTGCATCTTTTGCAGTCTTAGCGAAAATGTGCGCAAAATTTGCATGCTAATTTTGCAGAGTTAGTTGATTGACGCAGATAATTGATATGCTAAAAGGGGCAGATAAAATCTGCCCCTTTTAGCGCGTTTAATTAACCAGATTAAACATTAATAAACCTTATTTTGCTGCTGGTGCTGCTTCCGCTGGAGCAGCTACTGGGGCTGCTACAGATTTCTTAGCTTTTTTAACATGTTTCTTTTCAACTTTAACTGGCGCTGCTTTGGTTGCTTCTGCTACAGGGACTGTAGCTTCTGCTGGTTTAGCTGCGTCAGCTGCAAATGCAGCTGAACTTAATGACAATGCAAATGCACCTGCTAGTAATGATGCTAAAAATTTATTCATTTAAATCTCCACAAAATAAAATATGAGTAAGCAATGTATAATTCTGTCACTGGTTAAGATTGGCTAAAGCTTGATCTGTCACCATGGAACCCATCATATAGATTGAAGCTGACGGCAAGCTGACAGTATTTGACTGAGGGTTAAATGAGCGATGGAACTGCCTAATTAATTTAACTATCTTAAGGTTTAATACACTTCACCAACTAAGGATTTGAAAAGCTATCATGATTAACGCAATAGAAAAATTAATAGAAACACTGATTTTTAGAAGCCGCTGGGTATTAGCGCCTATGTATTTAGGCTTAGTAGGCGGGCTGGTTATTTTGATGGTGAAGTTTGCGCAGGAGTTTTTGCATATTGTGGTGCATATTTTTAGTGCGGCAGAGCAAGAGGTTGTTCTGTCATTGCTGGCTTTGGTTGATATGACTTTAGTCGCTAATTTACTTATTATGGTCATTTTTAGCGGGTATGAAAACTTTGTCTCAAAAATTAATACTGCGGGGAGTGAAGATCGGCCTGATTGGATGGGTAAAGTAGATTTTTCTGGCCTTAAATTAAAGCTCATAGGATCGATTGTTGCCATCTCTGCCATTGATTTACTCAAGGCATTTGTGCATCAAAGCACTGCTGGCTCTGAACATATTGCTAATGAGCAAATGGCCTGGATGCTAGCCTTACACATGACATTTATTTTGTCAGGTGTATTGTTTGCCGTGATGGATTATATTGCAGGGAAAAGTAATGCACATTAATTGCATAGTGCACGAGATGAGCCGAATGTAAACGAAAAACGCCGCATGTAGCGGCGTTTTTTCATCATGTAAAACTTAGGGTTATATTTTAGCTTCTACCATGTGCAAGGCATCTTCAGCCTCTTTTCTACGCCCAGCATCTGCGTCTTCACGGCCTGCACGAGCTGCGGCGGCTAATGCTTTTTTGTAATATTCAACTGCTTTGCTGTATTCACCTTGTTCGTTTAAAAAATCGGCATAAAAGTAGTTAGAGTCTATGCCTGCAGGGTTCGCTTGCAGTGCTTTTTCTAAGTATGTTTTAGCTTTTTTCTTATCACCAAACCCGATAGGCCAGCCTGGTACTTTGTAATATAAAGATCCTAAGCTGGTATAAGCCGAACCTTGTAAAGCGTGTGGGTTAATTTTTTCAGCCGCAAGCAATAAATCGCGAGCTTTTTCTGCAAGTTTTAATGCGCCGATGCCGCCTTTGGCCTTAGCGTAACTGCTATAAGTAATGCCTTCCCATATCAAAGCTTCTGGGGCATTCGGATTATTAACGGTGACTTGGTGCGCTTGGTCAGTTAAGCTTTTGAAAGCACTTTCTTGAGCATCTTTTGGGGTTTGATAATTAGCTTTTGCCCAATCATGTTGTATGCGTGCAATGTCGCCATCTAGACGTTCATCTGCAAATACCGGCGATGATAATGTGATAAAGCTGAGTAATAACATCATATTTTTCATGAGTTTGTTTCCTTTTACTATTGTTAAAGTAATGAATTCGTTATTTTTTATGTGTGACAAATTGCGCTGAGATTCTGACTTGTTTTTTTAATCCCATACTTACAGCACTGGGAATGACGCCATTGAGCCAGGCAAAAAATGATTCTGGTTGACCAATGTAATGCTCACTTTTTTTCGCTTCAATGGCTTTGATAATATGAGCAACAACTACTTCTGGTTCATCCATAGCGGTTTTAGTCGCCGCTAGCATGGCTGATGCAGCTTGATTATTCATAGGTGTTTTGATGGTTCTAGGTGCAATGTAGGTGACAGCAATTTTGCTATCAACTAATTCACGACCTAGTGCCTGAGAAAAGCCGCGCAATGCAAATTTACTGGCGCAATAAGTCGCATAATGTGGGAATCCTATCGACCCAAAAATAGAACCAATATTGACGATATGACCACTATTCATTGCTAAAAACTGAGGCAGTAATGCACGTGTCAATTGAATTGGAATCACAGTATTAATGCGCATCATTTGTGCGATACGTGCAGCGCTTTGCTCTTCAAATAAAGTGAAATCTAGCACGCCTGCACTATTGATTAGAATATCAACGCTACCTAAGCCTTTGGAGGCTTGATCAATTACGATTTGTGCAGGATCAGGATTCAGTTCAGTGACCTGAAAATCAGTCACTATTGCAATTGCATAACCACCAGATTCATTGATTTTTTTGCAAAGTATTTCAGCACGAGCCTGGTCACGGTCAACTAGGGCGAGCTTTGCCCCTTTTTTTGATAAGGCAAATGCTAAAGGTTGACCAATGCCACCAGCGGCACCTGTTAGTACTATATTTTTTCCATTGAGGTTCATGCGCTAGCCTGTTGTAAATGAGCGGGGATAAAACGATTGCCTAATTCTCGGAAAATATCACCGTAAAGTCTGTAGAAATCTTTAGCGCTACGAATTAATAAATCACGTGTGTTTTCGTCTTCTATTTGATTGACTAAGTTTTCATAAAACTCAGTGTGACCAACATCGAGTGAGCCATGTGAAGTCAGGTAAGTAAAAGCCTTATTAGGTAAATTAAGACTGGTTTGTAAGGACTGGCCAGCTTGCGTCGCAAGTGCAACGCTAGTGCCTTCTAGTACCAACACCATGCCCAAGAACCCGACAGGATTGACACGATTAATCATGTCATAGGCATAGGCCACCATGATTTCAGTGGCAAAGCTTGCCGTACCATTTCTCACAACTTCCTTATCTCCGCCGCAGGCGGCAATGTCGTTTAATATCCATTCTTGATGCCCAAGCTCCTCTTCAATGTACTCGGCAATGCCGTTTCTCAGCCATTCGTATTTTTCGGGCAATTTTGCCCCACAGTTCATTAATAGTGGTGTGGTGTGTTTGACGTGGTGATATGCCTCAGTCAAAAAAGCGATATAAGCATCTAAGCTCACTTGGCCAACCGCCCCCGCCTTAATCAAGGGCAAGTTAAATAGCTGTTCGCGCTCTAGAGTCGTTGCATCTAATAATTGTTTATAAAACATGGTCTAGCCTTTCTTCGTAAAATGCTTCTATTTCAGTTTGATACTGCTGATAAATTGCTTCTCTTTTGATGCGAAAGTTTGCCGTTGCTAAACCATTTTGTAAGGTGAATGGCTCGCTGGCTAATACCCATTTTTTTACTTGAGCGTAATCAGGCAGCGATTGATTGATAGACAGCGCAATGCCATGAAGGTCTTGTATTCTGATTGAGCCATTTGTCACAATGACTGCAACATTAAATGGTTTGGCTTCGCCAAAAATTGCAGCTTGAAAAATTATGGGGTGGTTAGTCAGTGCTCTTTCTACCCACTCTGGTGAGACATTTCTACCAAAAGAGGTGATGAATACATTTTTCTTTCGGCCAGTAATGAACAAATAGCCATCCTCATCTATATAGCCAATATCGCCGGTCGCAAAATAGTCTTGTTTGAGAGATTTCTCAGCATGGGTATAGCCTAGCAATTGGCAACCTTTTACAAAAATTTCACCATCTTTTTGAATGCGTAAGCTGATATGAGGTAAAGGTTTGCCAACACTACCTTGCTTGTTGGCTTGCAAGGTGTTGAGTGATACTACAGAAGCACATTCTGATAAACCATAGCCTTCATAAACAGGTATGCCATATTGTTTTGCTTGGTTGAGTAGCGTTGGTGGTACGAGTGCGCCGCCTACCGCCACAAACCTTAATGGCTCAGAGATGCTGATACCAAGCTCACAAGCTACTAATACGCCACGTAATAACTCAGGCGTTAAAATTAATGTAGTCGCTTGTGCTTGGTTAATTGCACCTAACATTTTTTCAAAATCAACTTTAGATGATCCTGAAAAGCCAATTTCTGCTAGTGGCATTACACAAACACGCGCTCCTGCCATGAGAGGTACGTAAATGCCCGCGATATTTTCAAGCAGTGTAGCCAATGGCAATAGGCATAAATGTATGTCGCTTGTAGAGGCTTGGGTCGCTTGCTTTAATGATGCGGCGACTTTGCATATTGCTTCTTGAGATAAACATACGCCTTTGGGTGTACCTGTAGTGCCAGAGGTATAGGTTATTTTTGCAGTATTCGTTGGCAAGTGGCTTGCTGTTGCTGAAAAGGTAAACTTTGTTAAAGTTTTACCTGAAATGACGACTTCACCTTTTGATAATATTAATTTTGAATGTGTATTGAGCAGAAATTCAATACGTGCAGTTTGGTCCGTAATAATTGAGTTTTGACCTGAATCATTAATGGTATGAAGGATTTGTTCGTCTGAAAAGAAACTCGGTATCGGGATGCAAGTAATATTTAAATGTAAGCAGGCTAAATCTAAAACAATCCAAGCAGGGCTGTTATCTAATAACAAGCCTACTACATCATGGTTAGTTAAATCTTGTGACGCGCTTTTCACCAAGCGCATTAATTCAGAATAAGTTAAAAAGACGCTGTTCTCTTGTATAGCTGGCGCATCAGGCACTTGCAAGCTGACATGATGAATAAGCTCAAAAATAGGTGATTTCATTCTAAAAATTATCTAACTTGAAAAATTCTTTTTATTGCCATCACCTCAGGTTTTTCTTCGTAATAGCTACCCCAGCCGCTACGTTCATTTAGAGGAATCGCCTCAATGCTTGCTTGACCTAGGCTTAATACTGGAATGTTGAGTTTGATTAGCGCATTTTTTAAGGTGCGAATGCCAGTAAACACAGCCCAATCTGTATTGGTTTGATGTAAATATAAATTGATGCTAGCCAGCAAACAGCGGATATTTTCTGGTCGGGCAACGGCCAAATTACCTATTTCTGTAATGGCTGAACGAGACACTGCGTTACCTTCAATGTTTGAAATGGTGTTTTCAATGTTGAATTGTAAGTAACGCTCTAGAAATAATGGCTCCTGATCTGCTTTTCTTAAACCACATACCGCCATTAGCATGCCATCTTGTTCACTTAACGCCATAAGGTCTGGCATGAAGTATTGAATTTCTGCATCATGCGAACGTTTAAACAGTGTTTTTACAAACCGTTCTAATTTGACTCTTTCTTGTGAGGCATTATCATGCATCGTGACTGTGATGTCGCCAGCGCTGTGCAAGGCGATATTATTTCTTTTGCTAGTCTGTGAGGGAAAGCGATTAAGAGCTAAGGCGTTTAAATTATATGCGCTGTCTTCTAATGAAAATCTATTGGCTAGCATTGCAGTATCCTTAAGAATTGCTTAGATAAGGATGTGCAATTCTTATGCCATAGATTTATCGCGGTTTAAAAGGCTTAAAAGGGAGTTTTTCTCAAGAATGCTGTATTTTTTGCGAGAATATAGAATATGTGCGCAATTTTTTCATGCAAAAATTGCAGGGTTTTCAGTTTTATTCTGAACACTGTAAGGCAGGAGGTGCTTGCAGAAAAGTACCGCTAGCAGAAATCCAAGCAACTGATTTTACTGAGTCGGTTAATTTGCAGGCGTTAATATAGGCAATAGCGCCAGGTGTAATTTCTACAAATTTTATCGCAGCATCCTCAGATGCTACGACATGAGGTGGCGTAATTCCATGATAATAAGCCTCATTCCAATATTCTGATTGTGCTTCAGGTGAGCCGCCTAGAACGTTGTTGGTGAATTGCTTTCTAACAACATGAGACGACGTTAAATTGATAGGAATAATGCGACTACCTTCTCCTATATAAAGCTTTTTACGTAAATAGATGAGCGATAACTCACCTTTGTCTAATTTTTGAATTTTGCTTGCTTTTGGTGTAATAACTGCAATCACATCGCTTTCTGCATGCGTTATATTTGCATAGATGCATAATACGGAAAACAACCCAACCAATTGATTTATAAGAATTTTTTTCATTGGCTGACGATTAAAATAAAAGTGAAAAAGAGGTAATCAGGCCTTTGGGTGCCTCAGAGAGCTCTCCACTCCCCCCCACATATTCAATTTTGAATATCTGACCAATGGTTCTTTTCCAAGCAGCGCCTACAAGCCAGCGACTGGTATTATCTACTTGTGGCATTTGTATCGCATCTAACCTTGTAATCGCGTACCAATTATTAGTAATAGGTGCAACAACTTGTACATAACCTCCGCTACCACTAGTGTTACCGCTGTTAATGTAGCGCTGAAATGCTTCTGCGCTAAGTTCCCAGCCATTAATCTTAGTTTGAAAGTCGAGGCCAATCATTCTGTATTTGTTGTCAATAGGCGTAAGCTCATTAAATTCTAATAAAGATAAACCTAAACTTGCTTCTCCAGAAAGTGAAACGTGAATGCCTTTTAAATTCTCGGCATCACCTAAATTTCGTTCTTTATCTTCATTTTTTAATGCTTCTACGTAGACAGAATAATCAATTATTTTTGTATCAATAGATTTAGATCCAAAAAGCATGACACCATTGGTTGATTGAGGGAAAAGTCTTGTGGTTGCTAATGGTCTTGTTGTGGTCCAAACCAGGGGGTCGGCATGGATGAGGTTCCAATGGCCGACAGGGGTAAAAAAACGACCAGTTCTTAAATTGAGATTTTCCGATAAATTATAATCAACATACAAGCGCTCTAAATTCAACTTAGCTTGATTCACTGTTAATTTAGAATCTGACTCCCAGTAAAGCGGTTTCTCCAATTCCAGTTCGGAGAACAAGCGCCAACGGCTATCTCCCTCCCAGCCTAAAAATAAGCTGAGATTTTGTAAACCCAACTCTTTGTTGCCGTCGGGGTGCATGTTGGCTTTAGCTGCGGCATAGCCTCCTAGGGTAAATCCGTCTATGGTGTTCGTAGCCATTGTTTCTGCATGAGCAGACAATGGCATACTAAGTAAAATGGCATATACTAGCCAAGACTGTAAAAGTGCTGAAATTTTTCGCATCAGATCAACTTTCAATAATGTGGTATTAATTTTGCATACAGTATGCATATCTTTATGATTAAACCGGTTAAATATAATTTATAAATCTAATGTTTTTTTTAAAAAACTTATCAGTCAAACAACTTTTGCTAAGCACATTTATGCTTGCTGTGCTTATTCCTAGCATTACGATTGCGACTTTGGCATTTGTTGAAGCAAGAAACGTGCTTGAATTTGAAATTAAGCATGATTTAAATACACGTGCTATTGCTGCAATGGACGAAATTGATCGCATGGTGTTTGAGCGATTGCAAAATGTAGCCTCTTGGAGTCAGCTTGAGGTGATGCAAGATGCTAGGATTGGCGATATTGATAAGCGACTTTCCACCTTTTTAACCGATCTAAAAAACAATTACAGCGGGGTATATAGTGGATTATATGTGATTGACCAGCGAAACAAAATTATTTCTAGTAGTGAGTCTAGTGCAATCAATCAAACGCTTAAGCTCACGGACCGCTGGGAACAAGTCTCACTCAATACCACTCATCTTGATTTATATTCGATTAGAGATGAGAAACTTCCCATTTCCACTATGATTAGTAATGAATTTGGCGCAACACAACCTTATTATTTAGTTGTCTACTTTAATCAGCAGCAATTAAAACAAGTTTTGAATCATGCGATTGCAGGACGATCCGCTGTTATTTTAAGAGATAGCCATCATAAAGTTATTGCTAATACAGCGCTTCTGCAAGAAGGCGACTATGATCAAACCATTAAAGCCAATGCATTATCTGAAGGATTTAGAAGTTTTAAAAGTCTAAATTGGCAACTGGAAATTATTAAGTATAGGAATGATGTCCTTGCGCCAATTAAACAAATGGGTTTAATCATTCTAGCCTTGTCCACCATGATTTTGCTGATTTCATTCTTGGTTGCTATTCCGGTGGCTAAGCATATTACTAAGCCAATTTCAAAACTAACAATTTTTGCTAAAAACTTTGTATCTTCAGGAGTTCAATCTAAGCCTCCTGAAGGCGGTCCAGTAGAAATTAAAGAAATGACGGCAGCTTTTACTAGCATGATTGCTAATTTGGAAAAGTCTCAAGAAAATCTCACTCGTGCGGCTAAATTGGCGGTAGTTGGTGAAATGGCCGCAGCGATGAGTCACGAAGTAAGAACGCCATTAGGCATTATTCGTTCTTCTGCTCAGGTATTAATGCGTGAGCCGCAGCTCACAAAAGAAGGCAGGGAAGTATGTGGTTTTGTAGTCAGCGAAACTGAGCGTCTTAATAAACTGGTAACTACCTTAATTGATGCAGCAAAGCCAAGAGCTCTAGATTTAAGGCCTAATGATATTATTCAGTTGGTAAAACATACAATTGCATTATTGCAAGCTGAGGCAGTAAAGAAAAATATTCGGCTACATTTTGAAGCATCTACTGTTTTAAATGAATTGATATTAAATATCGATGCAGAGCAAATGACACAGGTCTTATTAAACTTGCTTTTGAATGCCATTCAAATACTTCCAGAAGGAGGTCAAGTTTGGGTGGCTATTAGTAATATGCAGTCGCATATACAAATAAGCGTTGCTGATAATGGCGTTGGCATTCCTGAGGATAAGCGCAATCATGTGTTCGATCCATTTTTTTCCCAGCGAGCTGGCGGTATAGGCTTGGGCTTGGCTATCGTTAGACAGATTGTGTATGCGCATTTTGGTGAAATTTTTGTGCAAGAAAGTCCTCAACATGGTGCAGAATTTATTATTAGACTGCCACATTTAAACAACAACCATGAAATTTAAACGATTTTTATAATGAATAATTTGAAAAGAATTCTTGCTGTCGATGACGAATCTAGTATGCGTCGACTTTTAGAAATCAGCCTAAAGCAGGCTGGTTATGAGCCTATACTCGCAGCCGATGGGTTTGAAGCACTGTCAATTTTGCGTAAAGGTGGTATAGACCTTGTTGTAAGTGATTTACACATGCCAGGCATGGATGGTTTGCGTTTATTCAAAAAGATGAACGAGGAAGGCTTACAAATCCCCGTTATTATTGTGACTGCAAAAGGTGAAGTTAGTAGCGCTGTAGAGGCGATGAAGCTAGGGGCTTCTGATTATATTCAGCGGCCGTTTGATTTAGAAGCGTTAGAAATTGCGATTGAAAAAGCATTATCAGTCTCACGGCTTAAAGTAGAAAATGCTTTTTTGAAAGAGGAAACGCAACAAGCAGATAATTTATTAATCGGCAATAGCCTTGCCATGCAAAAGGTGAAAGAGCTTATTTTACAAGTAGCGCCAGAGAAGGCGACGGCATTCTTGGTCGGAGAAACTGGCACAGGTAAAGAGTTGGTTGCACAGGCGATTCATCAAAATTCAACACGACAAAATGCGCTATTCGTGGCGCTTAACTGTGCGGCTATCCCGGCAGAAATGATAGAATCAGAACTGTTTGGCCACGAGAGAGGTGCTTTTACCGGGGCAGTTAAAGAACGGATTGGTAAGTTTGAAATCGCAGATGGTGGAACACTATTCTTGGATGAAATTACCGAAATGCCAATTGCTCTGCAAGCCAAGCTGCTGCGTGTTTTGCAAGAAAGTGTAGTTGAGCGACTTGGCAGTAATTTTACGATTAATGTCGATGTTAGAATTATTGCAGCGACTAACCGTAACCCGATTGATGCAATTAAAGAAGGGAAGTTGCGTGAGGATTTGTATTATCGTTTGAATGTGTTTCAAATCAAAATTCCGTGTTTGTATGAGCGTTATGGTGACATCCCTCTGCTTACCAAATACTTTTTGGCGAGCAAGAAAAAAGAAATATCGGATGATGCGTTGCATGTTCTTACAGACTATCGTTGGCCTGGTAATGTACGTGAACTTGAGAATGTACTAGAACGCGCAGCAATTATCTGTAAGAACAGCATGATTGAAGTTGCTGACTTGCCTATAGATATTCAATCTAAGGTTATAACTGATATTGCTGATCCAGCAAAATCAGCTGCTAGCTTACATCTTCTTGCTGTAGAAACTTCACTTTCTATTCCTGCTGCTACTAGCTTATTAGAGAAGCAAATGATTGCTGAAGCATTAAGCCGAACTAAAGGCAATAAAAGCAAAGCTGCTAAGCTTTTAGAAATAAGTGAACGAACGCTTTGGTACAAAGTGCGTGAATACAATATTGTTGATTAGATTAGTAACTTTGATATTAATTTAAATTGAAGTGAGCTTAATCAATTAGTACTAGCAAAATAATCTAAATGCTTCTTGTGGCATTGGCAATTTTAGGTATACTATACTAAACATGATAGCCGGATAGTTTTCGGTACGCTTTACTCAACTTTACAAATTGAAACTTGTCATTCATGAAACTTGGCATCGTTACAAAACGAGAACCAGTAATAAGAAAGCCAGTTGTTTTATTGCCAGCCGATGTAAAACAGTTGGGGTTACATGCTTTTCATGTGGCTGGGCATAAATATTTAGCTGCAGTGGTGGAAGCATCTGGCGCATTGCCACTGGTGGTGCCAGCAATAGCAGATCAGCTTGATATTGATGAATTATTAGCTTTAGCCGATGGCATCTTGCTTACAGGTGCCGTTTCTAATGTACACCCCTCACACTTTGGTCAAGCCGTACATAACCCCACCTTGCCGCTAGACCCCGCCCGCGACGCACTGACTCTTAAATTAATACACGCGGCAATTAAAGCCCAAGTGCCGATTTTAGGAATATGTCGTGGCTTTCAAGAAATGAATGTCGCTTTTGGCGGTAGCCTGCATCAGGCTGTACATGAGGTTGCTGGCCTGCATGATCATAGAGAAGCTAAGGACGCTGCGATTGACGTTCAGTATGGTCATGCACATACGGTAGATTTAGTGACAGATGGTCAATTGGCTGACATTGTCGGCTCACAAAAAATGTTGGTCAATTCTATACATGGTCAGGGCATAGATACTTTGGGCGCTGGTTTGCTGGCCGAGGCCTATGCGCCTGATGGTCTGGTAGAAGCACTGCGCGTTGCTGATGCTAAGGCGTTTGCTTTAGGCGTGCAATGGCACCCAGAGTGGGAAGTAATGGAAAATCCAGCCTACTTTGCGATTTTTAATGCTTTTGGACATGCTTGCAGAACTCACATGCAGCGCGAGAAGCCCCCCGATTAGTTTTATGAGGTGTATCTAAGGTATTTGAGAGATTTCATAAAATTAAAAGAGCAATGCTGGAGCATAAAAAATGATGCAAAAACCAACAATCAACCACATGGATATGGATAAGTGGTTAACCGATAACAATATTACCGAAATTGAATGTTTGGTCCCAGATTTAACCGGTGTGGCACGCGGTAAGATTCTACCGCGTGAGAAATTTTCAACAGAACGCGCCATGCGCTTGCCAGAGGCGGTGTTTGGCATGACGGTGACAGGTGAGTCACCAGAAGATCATGAGGGTTATGATAGAGTTTTTGGCTTTACCGATAAAGATATGGTGCTGTTACCAGACCCCACCACGCTAAGAGTAGTGCCTTGGGCGATAGACCCTACTGCACAAGTGATTATGGATTGCGTTGATCACCAAGGTAAGCCTATAGATTTTGCCCCAAGAAATGTGCTGCGTAGAGTGACTAATTTATACAAAAATTTAGGCTGGACACCCATAGTCGCACCAGAGTTGGAGTTTTACTTATTAGAGCGCAATATCGACCCTGATATTGCTTTGAGTCCGCCGGTGGGGCGTAGTGGTCGCAAAGAAACCAGTCGTCAGTTGTACAGTATTGATGCGGTGAATGAGTTTGACCCTTTGTTTGAAGATATTTACGACTACTGTGATTTGATGGGTTTAGAGTTAGATACGCTGATTCATGAATTTGGCGCAGGGCAAATGGAAATTAACTTTTTGCACGACGAGCCTATGTTGCTGGCGGATAAGACATTTTTCTTTAAACGTACTTTGCGTGAAGTTGCTATGCGTCATGGCATGTATGCCACTTTTATGGCAAAACCTATGCAAAACGAGCCAGGCTCTGCCATGCATATTCATCAAAGTGTGATTAACACCCAGTCAGGACATAATATATTCAGCAATGCTGACGGTAGTGCTTCCCCCCTCTTTTTTAACTATATCGCTGGCTTGCAAAAGTATTTGCCAGCCGCCATGGCATTGCTTGCCCCCTATGTAAATTCCTATCGCCGTATAGTGCGTAATGGCGCCGCGCCGATTAACATTGAGTGGGGTTACGATAACCGCACAGTGGGGATTCGTGTGCCAATTTCTGACCCAGCGGGTCGCCGTGTTGAGAACCGCGTGGTGGGGGCAGATGCCAACCCTTATTTAGCCATGGCGGTTACTTTGGCTTGTGGTTACTTGGGCATCGTTGAAAAACTAAAACCCACAGAAGTGACGACTGGCAGTGCTTACGCCTCAGATTACCAATTGCCGCGTGGCCTATCAGAAGCCATTCGCGAGCTAGAGAATGCCAAAGCGCTGCATGAGGTATTGGGTAAAGACTTTATTGACGTCTATTTAGCGGTCAAAGAAACTGAACATGACGAATTTATGCGCGTGATTAGCCCTTGGGAGAGAGAGCATTTGTTAATGCACGTTTAATCACTAAGCATCACCTAGCTAGGTGTATTGATGATTTGAATTGAGAGTGACATGAAACACACTAAAGAAATCCAAACGATAGATTCAGCCCATTACCTACATCCTTTTACTGACCATAAAAGTTTGGCCGAAAAGGGCGCACGTATTATCACTCATGCAGATGGTATTTATATTTGGGATTCGCGAGGCGAGAAAATATTAGATGCGATGTCGGGCTTGTGGTGCGTCAATGTGGGCTATGGCCGCCAAGAGTTGGTGGATGCGGCGGCAAAGCAGATGCAAGCCTTGCCCTATTACAACAGCTTTTTTCAAACCACCAATGTGCCCGCGGTCAAGCTGGCCGAGCGTATCGTTAAATTAGCGGGCGACAATTATTCGCATGTTTTTTTTAGTAGTTCAGGTTCTGAATCTAATGATACGAATATTCGTATGGTCAGGCATTACTGGGCGACCCTAGGCCAGCCACAGCGCAAAGTGATTATCAGCCGCAAAAATGCCTATCATGGCTCGACTATGGCGGGGGCATCGCTGGGCGGCATGAGTTATATGCATGAGCAGGGCGGTTTGCCCATTCCCGATATTGTGCATATTGAACAGCCTTACCATTACGGCCTTGCGCCTAATCAAGATAAAGACGCTTTTGGTATTGAAGCGGCAGGTTGGTTAGAGCAGAAAATTCTTGAACTGGGGCCAGAAAAAGTTGCCGCATTTATCGGCGAGCCAGTGCAAGGGGCGGGGGGGGTGATTATTCCACCTAAAACCTATTGGCCAGAAATTCAGCGTATTTGTGACAAATACAATATTTTATTGATTTGTGATGAGGTGATTTGTGGTTTTGGCCGCCTAGGCTATTGGTTTGGCTCGCAATTGCTTGGCTGCAAGCCAGATTTAATGACTTTTGCTAAGGGCGTGACCTCAGGTTATATCCCGCTAGGTGGGGTGGTGATAAGCAAAAAAGTGGCTAACGTGTTAATAGAGCAGGGCGGTGACTTTAATCATGGCTATACTTATTCTGGCCATCCTGTGGCCTGTGCGGTGGCGCTGGCTAATATTGATATTTTAGAGCATGAGGGCTTGGTCGAGCGGGTGCGTCATGAAACAGGCCCTTATCTTGCGGAGCGTTTCGCTCAATTGGTCCAGCATCCATTAGTCGGCCATGCCGAAAGCTGCGGCTTAGTTGCTGGTTTAGCCTTAATGAAAGATAAGGCTCAACACATTGCTTTTGATGAATCGATTGGCGTAGGCATGATGTGTCGCAACCATTGTTTTGCTAACGGTTTAATTATGCGAGCGGTGGGCGATAGAATGATTATTGCGCCGCCGCTAGTGATTACTAAAGCGCAAATAGATGTCATGATGGATTTAATCAAAAAATGTTTAGATGCAACGCTAGGCGAGTTAAAAACGCTGGGTTTGATGGCGCACTAATAAGTGAGTAATGTTTTACTATAGGTGATTTTGTCCATGTTAGAATAATTCTACTTGCAGGTTTTATGAGTAGGTATGCTGGGTTTTTAAATGTTTATTTTTAGTTCTTATTTTGGGAGAAATTTGATGAGCGCACTATTTAACAAATGTTTACTTAACAAATATGTGTTAAGTACTTTGCTGGGACTGACTCTAGGTTTAGCCGCCGCAACTAGCCATGCGGCCGCAGAAGAGAAAGTTTTAAATATCTATAACTGGTCAGATTATCTTGCGCCAGACACCATCCCTAATTTTGAAAAAGAAACAGGCATTAAAGTGCGCTACGACATTTTTGATAGCAATGAAATTTTGCATGCAAAATTAGTCGCCAGAAAAACTGGCTATGACATCGTGGTGCCTTCATCGAATTGGGCTAAATTGCAGATTGATGGTGGTTTATTTCAAAAACTAGATAAAACGCAATTACCTAATTGGAAAAACTTAGACCCAGGTATTTTAAAACAGATGGAAGCATTTGACCCTGGCAATGCTTACTTGGTCGATTGGCTGTGGAGTTACACCACAGTTGGCATTAATGTAGATAAAGTCAAAAAAGCCTTAGGTAGCACGCCTATGCCAGATAATGCTTGGGATTTAGTGTTTGATGCAAAATATACCAGCAAGCTCAAATCTTGTGGCATCACTATGCTAGATGCTGCCTCAGAAGTTTTTCCTATCGCTTTGCATTACTTGGGTAAAGACCCCTATAGTAAAAACCCAGCAGACTACCAGGCGGCTTTTGATATGCTGAAAAAAGTACGTCCAGATGTTAAACGCTTTAATTCTGGTGGGCAGATTGAAGATTTAGCCAGTGGCCAAGTGTGTGTGGCGCTGGGTTGGGCGGGTGATTTTAACTTAGCGCGTAAACGCTCAATTGAAAATAAATTAGCGCAAAACATCGTTGCTTTAGTGCCGAAAACAGGCGGCTTATTGTTTATGGATACCATGGCGATTACCGCTGATGCAGCACATCCTAGTAACGCACATAAGTTTATTAACTACATCTTAAAAGCTGAGGTGCATGCAGGGCTGACCAATGCCGTGACCTATGCCAACCCCAACAAAGCTGCAACGCCATTTGTAGATGCAGAAATTAAAAACAATAAAACCATCTTTTTACCTGCGGCAGATGTTGCCAAACTAATTCCACCAGGTAATGTAGATAACAATACACGACGCACCATGACACGCTTGTTTACACGCTTTAAAACAGGCTTGTAAATAGCGCATTTACTAGCGCCTCTAATAGTGAAAGCTGTTAGAGGGCCTAGTGATTTGTTGGCTAATTTGTATCATTAGCATCAACATTCAGTCACAATTCTATTGGGGTATAGGGGTATTTATGGCGATAGCACCAAGGGCTAATGCAGTCCGTGAAGATTTGCTGCGAGTAGAAGGCGTGACCAAGATCTTTGATGGCATAGTCAAAGCGGTCGATAATGTATCGTTGACGGTCGCCACGGGTGAAATTTTTGCCTTACTGGGTGGCTCAGGCTGTGGTAAATCCACTTTATTGCGTATGCTGGCTGGTTTTGAAGCGCCGACTCAAGGTAAGATTTTTTTAGCAGGTGAAGATATCACTAACTTGCCGCCTTACCAGCGACCTATCAATATGATGTTTCAGTCTTATGCACTTTTTCCGCATTTAACGGTTTGGGAAAATATCGCCTTTGGTTTGCGTCGTGACCACATGCCTAAAGCGCAGTTGATAGAGCGCGTAGAATCTATGTTAAGTCTAGTGCAATTAACTAAATATGCTAAACGCAAGCCTCACCAATTGTCTGGTGGGCAGCAGCAGCGTGTGGCTTTGGCGCGCAGCTTAGCCAAGCGCCCTAAACTGTTATTGCTAGATGAGCCGCTAGGCGCACTAGATAAAAAATTGCGCGAAACTACGCAACTAGAGCTGGTCAATATTATTGAAGAAGTTGGTGTCACCTGTGTTTTAGTGACGCATGATCAAGAAGAAGCCATGACCATGGCCTCGCGTATTGCGGTGATGAGTGAAGGCTACTTTTTACAAATAGGCTCGCCTGATGAAGTCTATGAGATGCCTAATAGTCGGCAGGTTGCCGATTTTATTGGTAACGTGAATATATTTGACGGTGTGGTGGAAGAAGACGAATCTGACCATGTGACCATACGCAGTGCAGATTGTTTGCATTATGTGGGTCACGGTATTAGCGGTAATTCTGGCATGGTGGTTGGCGTTGCACTTCGACCAGAAAAGATTTTATTAAGCAAAGAAAAGCCCGCTGGGACATTTAATTGGTGTGAAGGCGAGGTCACTGAAATTGCCTACTTTGGCGCTTATACCACCTATCACCTCAAGCTCAAGAGTGGTAAAGTGATTAAGGCGCAAGAGCTTAATAATACCCGAGATTTAAGCTGCGGCTTAACTTGGGGAGATAGCGCCTTTGCCCAATGGAGCGATTTGGCCATGGTTGTGCTAACGCAATGACGAAAGGCATGTAATGAATAACATGACTAATTACCTGCGTAGATTCTTTAATGGCCGCCATCTGGTGATAGGTATCCCTTATCTATGGTTTTTGATGTTGGCCTTAGTGCCTTTATTCATTGTGCTGAAAATCAGCGTGTCTGAAATGGAGTCCACCTCGGTTTCTAATATGGTGAGCTGGAGTCAAGGCTGGCCATCCATTAAGCTCAATTTTGCCAGCTATGTGTTCATCGGTTCAGATGAGCTCTATGTTAAAGCTTATTTGTCTTCACTTAACTACGCATTATTAACTACAGTCATTTGTCTGGTAATAGGTTATCCCTTCGCTTATTTTATGGCGCGCTCACCCAAACACCTGCAGCCCATGCTGCTAATGCTAATTATGTTGCCGTTTTGGACCTCATTTTTATTGCGTATTTATGCTTGGAAAACACTGCTAGTCAGTAATGGCGTCATTAACAATGTGTTGATGAGCTTAGGCATTATTAAGCTGCCTTTAGAGATGATGAATACGCCGTTTTCATTGATGGTTGGCATGGTCTATTCGTATTTGCCGTTTATGATATTGCCGCTCTATGCCAACTTATCTAAATTGGATATGCGTTATTTAGAGGCCGCCGCCGATCTTGGCACTAGCCCATTAAAAGCCTTTTGGCTGATTACCGTTCCGCTATCAAAAGCGGGCATTATTGCAGGCGCTATGTTGGTATTCATTCCCGCTGTCGGTGAGTATGTGATCCCTGAGTTGCTAGGCGGACCCAATACGCTGATGATAGGCCGTGTGCTGTGGGATGAATTCTTTAGTAACAATGACTGGCCTATGGCCTCAGCCGTGGCTGTGGTGATGATACTGCTGATTATGTTGCCTATGGCTATCTATAATAAATACCAGTCTGAGCAATTGGAGCCTAAGCCATGAATAGCCGTATGATTAATTGGTTTAGCCAAAGCTGGATGGTACTGGTGTATATATTTTTGTATATGCCTATCGTTACTTTAGTCATTTTTTCATTTAATGATTCGCAATTGGTCACGGTTTGGAGCCACGCTAGTATGCGCTGGTATGTGGCGCTGATGGGTGATGGCGATTTGATTTCCGCGGTCGCTTTATCTCTTAAAATTGCTTTTTTTTCAGCGTTAATCTCAGTATTTTTTGGGGTATTTACCGCGTTTTGTTTGAATCGCTATAAGCGTTTTGTTGGGCGTACTTTGCTGTCTTCTATGGCAGCGACGCCTTTGGTGATGCCAGATGTGATTGTCGGGCTATCTTTATTATTAATGCTGGTTTCCATGCAGCACTGGCTCGGTTACCCTGAACGTGGTTTGTTTACTATATTGCTAGGACATGCCTTATTAGGCACGGCCTACGCCACCGTGGTGGTAACCTCTCGCTTGCGCGAAATGGATAGCAAGTTAGATGAGGCAGCGATGGACTTGGGTTGCCAGCCTTTGCAGGTATTTAGGCTAGTGACTTTGCCTTTACTGCTGCCAGCTTTGGTGTCAGCTTTTTTACTGACTTTTACTTTATCTTTTGATGACGTGGTCTTATCGTCATTTTTATCAGGGCCAGGCTACTCGACCATGCCTATGGTCATTTTTTCTCGTGCACGCCTAGGTTTAAATCCTACGATTAATGCCGTTGCCACCGTGACTATTGTGGTCGTGACTTGCGCGGTAATTGCTTCTAGTTTTTATACTTCGCATCAAGAACGTAAACGTAGACGAGAGGTTGCGCAAGCTTATAGTGATAGCAATAAATAATGGCTGTAGCAGGCAATAGCTACTTAAGCTAATTTTTACCCCTCAACAATAATATAAACATCAATAATACAAACGCAAATAATACAAACCCAGGCAGCCAATTAATCTAAGCAGGAAATACCATGTCATTTCAATTAAAACATAGCGTGCTACTTAAACACAATCTCACCTGGCTTGCGGGTGAGTGGGTGGCGGCAGATTCGGCAAAAACCATGGTTGTGACTAATCCCGCCAATGGTAAAGGCTTTGCCGAAGTGCCGCTGATGGGACGAGCAGAAGCCGCACGTGCCATTGTAGCGGCAGAGTCTGCGCAAAAGTCTTGGAAAATGCTGACCGCCGCTGCGCGTGCAGCTATTTTGCAGCGCTGGTTTGATCTCATCATGTTGCACAAAGAAGATTTGGCGCAGCTACTAACCGCTGAGCAGGGAAAGCCTTTGGCAGAAGCTCGTGGTGAAGTGAATTATGCGGCTAGTTTTGTCGCATGGTTTGCCGAAGAGGCCAAACGCGTCTATGGCGAAGTGATTCCAGCGCCTATGGGTGATAGACGTTTATTGGTGCTCAAGCAGCCTATAGGCGTTACCGCGGCGATTACGCCTTGGAACTTCCCTATTGCCATGATTACCCGAAAAGCCGCCCCTGCTTTAGCGGCTGGTTGCACGATGATCATTAAACCTGCTGAACAAACGCCGCTATGTGCGATTGCCTTGGCGGTGCTGGCAGAAGAGGCTGGTGTGCCAGCCGGTGTGCTACAAGTAATCACTGGGGATGCGAAGCAAATTGGCGCGGTATTATGCGAAAGTCCAGTGGTGACTAAACTTTCGTTTACTGGCTCTACAGAAGTTGGCCGCATTTTAATGCGCCAGTGTGCTGATACCATTAAAAAGCTGTCATTAGAGCTAGGTGGTAATGCGCCATTTATTGTTTTTGACGATGCAGACATCGACGCCGCCGTAGAAGGCGCGCTAATTAGTAAATATCGCAATGCTGGTCAAACTTGTGTGTGCACTAATCGTTTTTTTGTGCAAGAAGCGGTGTTTGACGAATTTGCTAAAAAACTAGCCCTTAAAGTGTCGCAGCTTAAGGTAGGCGCTGGCAATGCAGACGACGTTACTCAAGGGCCGTTAATAGATGAAGCGGCCATTGCTAAAGTAGAAAATCAAGTTGCTGATGCCCTCGCTAAAGGAGCGACCTTAATACAAGGCGGCAAACGCCATGCGCTAGGCGGCACTTTTTTTGAGCCCACCATACTGGCCAATGTCAGTGCGGATGCACTCATTTTTAGAGAAGAAACATTTGGGCCCGTAGCCCCTTTGTTTAGATTTAAAACCGATGATGAAGTCATAGCGCTGGCTAATCGCACTGAATTTGGCCTGGCCTCTTACTTTTTTAGCCGCGATATTGGCCGAATATGGCGGGTGGCCGAAGCCTTGGAGTATGGCATGGTGGGCGTGAATACTGGCATGATATCCAATGAAATGTCACCTTTTGGCGGGGTTAAGCAGTCTGGCCTGGGGCGTGAGGGTTCGCATCATGGTATTGATGAATATTTAGAGTTGAAATATGTTTGTATGGCAGGGTTATCATCATGACACAGGCGACAATAGACTGGCATCAACGCGCCAAGCATTTAAACATTGATGGTCGTGCATTCATTAATGGCCAGCGAGTAAATGCCATAGGCGGCGAAACTTTTATTTGCTACTCACCGATAGATAATCGGCAACTAGCCGATGTTGCAAGTTGCCAAGCGGCCGATGTGGACAGTGCGGTGCAAGCGGCGCGTGCGGCATTTAACGATAGGCGCTGGGCAGGTTTGTCGCCACGAGAGCGCAAAGAATGCATGATACGCTTTGCTGATTTGCTATTGGCCAATAGAGAAGAATTGGCTTTGTTAGAAACCCTAGACATGGGCAAGCCGATTAGTGCCAGCCTAAGTGTTGATGTGAATTCTGCGGCGAATAGCTTACGCTGGTTTGGCGAGGCGATTGATAAAGTCTATGACGAAATTGCTCCAACAGCAGACCATACGTTGGCCATGATTACCCGTGAACCTATAGGCGTGGTAGCGGCCATTGTGCCTTGGAATTACCCAATTTTGATGGCTTGCTGGAAGATTGCGCCAGCGCTGGCCACAGGCAATAGTATCGTGCTCAAACCTTCAGAAAAATCACCCTTAACTGCCCTGAGATTAGCTGATTTAGCTTTGCAAGCGGGCATTCCCGCTGGGGTTTTAAATGTGCTGCCTGGCTATGGGCTTGAGGCAGGTACGCCCTTAGCCATGCACATGGATGTGGATTGTATTGCTTTTACCGGCTCAACTGCTGTGGGTAAAAAAATACAAATCATGGCTGGCCAGAGCAATCTCAAGCGCGCTTGGTGTGAGCTAGGCGGTAAGTCGCCTAATATTGTATTTGCCGATTGTAAAGATCTAGATAAAGCCGCTGCCGCTTCAGTTGCGTCTATCTTTTATAACCAAGGTGAAAGCTGTAATGCGCCATCACGGCTATTGATTGAGCGCTCCATTAAAGATGAGTTTGTTAAAAAGTTGCTCGCACATTTGCCTAGTTATCACCCGGCTGACCCCTTAAACGCTAATACCACCATGGGGGCGATTGTAGATTTTGGGCAAATGGACAATATACTTAAATACATTGCTACAGGCAAAACGCAAGGCGCTAAGCTGATAGCTGGCGGTGAGCGCGTACTGAGTGAAACTGGCGGTTTTTATGTCAGCCCTACGGTATTTGATGGCGTAACGAATGACATGACGATAGCCTGTGAAGAGATTTTTGGCCCAGTACTGTCTATCATTAGCTTTGATACCGAGCAAGAAGCGATATCGATAGCCAATGACACTGAATATGGCTTGGCAGCGGCTATTTGGACACAAGACTTAAGCCGCGCTCATTTGCTTGCAAAAGCCTTGCGAGCAGGCACTGTGCATATTAATAGCTATGATGAAGACGACATTACCGTGCCGTTTGGTGGCTTTAAGCAGTCTGGCAATGGTCGTGATAAGTCTTTGCATGCCTTAGATAAATATACCGAACTTAAAACGACTTGGATACGACTCAGTTAAGCAAATGTTTTGCAAAATTTAGCCCAGTAGACAAAGGACAATAGCATGATGAGTAATCAAGATTTACATAAGCGCCGTTTAGCCGCCACCCCTAGGGGCATAGGCGTGATGGCCAATTTTTTTATAGAAAGAGCGTTAAACGCCGAAGTATGGGATGTAGAAGGTAAACGCTATATAGATTTTGCGGGTGGCATTGCCGTGCTTAATACGGGTCATCGACATCCTAAAATGGTGGCAGCGATAGCGGCACAATTGCAGCGCTTTACCCACACTTGTTACCAAGTGCTGCCTTATGAAAGTTATGTCAGCTTGGCCGAACGCATTAATGCCTTGACGCCAGGTAAGCACGCTAAAAAAACCTGCTTTTTTTCAAGTGGGGCAGAAGCGGTTGAAAATGCGATAAAAATCGCTAGGGCTTATACTGGCCGCCCTGGCATTATTGCGTTTTCTGGTGCTTTTCATGGTCGCACCATGATGGGCTGCGCGCTGACGGGCAAGGTTGCACCTTATAAAATTGGTTTTGGGCCTTTCCCTGCTGAAGTTTACCATGCGCCTTTTCCTGTAGATTTGCATGGCGTGAGCCTGGATGACTCAATTAAAGCTATACATACTTTGTTTAAATCCGACATAGACGCTAAGCGCGTTGCGGCAATTATTTTGGAGCCTGTGCAAGGCGAAGGCGGTTTTTATGTGACGCCGCCGGCTTTTATGCATGCTTTGCGCCAAGAGTGTGATGAGCACGGCATTTTGCTTATTTATGATGAGGTGCAAACTGGCTTTGCTCGCACTGGCAAACTGTTTGCAGCCGAGCATTATGACGTAATGCCAGACATCATTACCATGGCTAAAAGCATGGCGGGCGGCACCACCTTATCCGCAGTATGTGGCAGGGCAGAAGTCATGGATGGCCCAGCGCCGGGCGGTCTAGGCGGCACTTATGCGGGTAATCCTTTGGCGATAGCCGCCGCGCATGCCGTGATTGATATTATTGAGCAAGAGCAGTTGGTAGCGCGCGCCAATGTGTTGGGTGATCGATTAGTCGCAAGGCTCAAAAAAGCCCAGGCTCACAACCCAGCGATTAAAGACGTGCGCGGGCTGGGCTCTATGATTGCCGTAGAGTTTTTTGACCCTAAAACAGATCAGCCCTCCACAGAAATTACCAAGCAAGTGCAACAAGCGGCTTTAGAGCAAGGCTTAATATTACTCACTTGTGGGATCTATACCAATGCGCTGCGTTTCTTGTACCCATTAACCATAGAAGATGCGGTGTTTGAAGAGGCGCTGGCTATACTTGATAGCGTATTAATGAAGATAGTCTCATGAACCCTAGCTTGATAAAAGCGATTGAAAGCGCTAAAAATCAGCTTATAAGCCAAGGCGTTCATACCGTGATTGCCCAGTTTGTTGATATTCATGGCGCGGCTAAAGGTAAATATATTCCAGTTGCTCATCTGCAAGAGGTGCTAACACATGGCGCTGGTTTTGCAGGCCCGTCAATATGGGGCACAGGCTTGCCCAGAAACGGCGCGCGGTCAGAATTTTACGGACAAGGCGATTTAACTAGCTTGCAAGCATTGCCTTGGATGCCAGGCTATGCACGCATAGTCTGTAGCGGTCTAGTCGACGGCCAGCCATTTAGTGGCTGTTCGCGTCGTGTGCTGATGCGGCAAATTGAGCGGCTTAATCAGTTGGGCTACACGCTCAATGTCGGTATAGAGCCAGAATTCTTTTTGCTCAAACAGGATGCAAATGGCAGGCCTATGGCAGAGGCCAAGGACAACTTAGATAAGCCCTCTTACGATTTAAAAGCCTTGGCAAGAGTGCGTGAAGTGCTGCACCGTATAGAATTAGGCCTCACTGCCTGTGGCTTTGATGTGTTTCAGATAGACCATGAAGACGCCAGCGGGCAATATGAGCTCAATTATCACTACAGTGATGCGCTTACAGCGGCGGATAGGTTTATTTTATTTAAAATGGCCGCCGATTTTATCGCTGAAGAGGCGGGCTACACTTTTAGTTTGATGCCTAAACCATTTGCAGATAGACCTGGCAGTGGTTTGCATCTTCATTTGTCGCTGACTAATCAATTAGGCCTAGCGGTGATGGCTGATCCGTCAGACACGCAAGGCCTATCAAGCATCGGCAGGCATTGTTTGGCAGGTTTGCTGACACATAGCCCTGCTTTAGCGGCTTTGCATGCGCCTACAGTTAATTCTTACAAGCGCTTGGTGATAGGTAGATCGCTATCTGGTACCAGCTGGGCACCAGCACATATTGCCTGGGGGGACAACAATCGCACTACTGTGGCACGCGTGGTAGCTGGGCGCTTAGAATTTCGTCTAACAGATGGCAGCAGCAATATATATGCGGCACTGGCCTCTACCATTGCGGCCATGCTGGATGGGCTTGAGCGCCAACTTCAGCCGCCAGCGGCTATTGATGAGGATGTGTACGACTGGCAAGCGGCAGATTTTATAGCGCGCGGCGTTAAGACCCTGCCGCAAACCTTGGGCGAAGCGCTAAACGCACTGGCCGATGATACGCTATTGGCAAACGCTTTGGGTCAGGATTATGTGGCAGAATATTTAAGCACTAAACAACTTGAGTGGATAGACTATTGCCGTATTGTCAGTGATTGGGAATACCAGCGCTATTTAACTTGGCCATAATTTTTTTGGCTATCATTTTTTGGCGGTAATGGATAGATGTTGACCTGCTGTGATTGATGGGCTAGCGCACATCATTTATATTGTTTAAAACTATTAATAAAGAGAACGATGATGAAAATCATGCACCAGCCCACGACTGCATTTAACGATCAAAAGCCAGGCACATCAGGTTTACGAAAAAAAGTAGCAGTCTTTCAACAAGCAGGCTATTTAGAAAACTTTGTACAAAGTATTTTTTATACGCTAACAGTGCCCGCTGGCGCCACTTTAGCCTTGGGCGGTGATGGCCGCTATTACAACCGTGTTGCTATTCAAACCATCATAAAGATGGCCGCCGCTAATGGATTTTCTCGCGTTTTAGTCGGGCAGGCGGGCATTTTATCTACCCCTGCCGCATCTCATATTATCCGTAAATATCATACTTTTGGCGGCATAGTTCTGTCAGCCAGCCATAATCAGGGCGGCATACATGGCGACTTCGGCATTAAATATAACATTAGTAACGGTGGGCCAGCGCCAGAAAAAATTACCGACGAAGTATTTGCCAAAAGCAAACTGATCACACGCTATCACATTGCAGATTTACCTGACATCAATATTGATGTTATTGCAGAAACGGTTTTTGATGATGGCAAATTTGTCGTTAGCGTGATAGACGCGGTGCAAGATTATGCTGATTTAATGCAATCATTATTTGATTTTGGCGCCATTAAAAAATTATTAGCAGGCAGTTTTACCATGCAGTTTGACGCCATGCATGCTGTGACAGGGCCTTATGCCCAAGAAATATTGGTCAGCCGCTTAGGTGCGCCCGCGGCTAGTTTAATGAACTGCTTGCCTTCAGAAGATTTTAATGGCGGGCATCCTGACCCTAATTTAACCTATGCAGAAGACTTGGTAAAAATCATGTATGCCGGTGATCATGCCCCAGATTTTGGCGCCGCCTCAGATGGCGATGGCGACCGCAATATGATATTGGGTAAAAATTTCTTTGTTACCCCTTCAGATAGCTTGGCAGTGCTGGCAGCTAATGCCAAGCTAGTGCCAGCTTATGCCGCAGGTATCGCTGGAGTTGCACGTTCTATGCCTACCAGCGGTGCGGTAGATAGGGTTGCTGCCAAATTAAATATTCCCTGCTATGAAACGCCAACAGGCTGGAAATTCTTTGGCAATTTAATGGATGCTGGCAAAGTGACGCTGTGTGGTGAAGAGAGCTTTGGCACTAGCTCTAGCCATGTGCGTGAAAAAGACGGCCTATGGGCGGTTTTATTTTGGTTGAATGTGCTGGCCGCTAAGACCAGCGCCACTGGCGAGGCACCCAGTGTAGAAGATATACTGATGGCGCATTGGGCGGAATTTGGCCGCAATGTTTATTCGCGGCATGATTACGAAACCATACCCAGTGATGCAGCCAATAGCGTAATAGCCCACATCCAAGCGCAGTTTGTCAGCCTGCCAGGCCAAAAGTTTGGGGCATACACGGTTAAAACTTGCGATGATTTTAGTTACCTTGACTCAATTGATGGCTCTATTAGCAATAAGCAAGGCATACGCATACTGTTTGAAGATGGCTCGCGTATTGTTTTTAGGCTGTCAGGCACAGGGACTGAGGGTGCAACCATACGCATTTATTTAGAAGCGTTTGAGCCTGATAGCAACAAGCATCATTTAGATGCCCAAGTCGCCTTGGCGGAAATGATCAACATTGCTTTGCAGATTTCGCAGCTAAAAGAAAAAACAGGCCGAGATACGCCCACAGTCATAACCTAGGTATGTTATATCTAGACTAGATATAACATGAATAGGCGCTAATCTTCAATTTGTTTAATCGTCATTTCGCCGTTAAATAGCCTAACGTCCATACGCCCCAAAAATGACATGCCCAGCAGTACGTCGCCATCTAGGCCAGGGGCGATCATGGCGGCGACATTATGCGCGCTGACGCCGCCAATTTGCACCGATGCTAACCTCACCATATAGCCAATGCTGTCGCCATTTGCGGTGTTGGTGCGTATGGCTTCTATACTTTTTAGATTAAGCTTATCCGCAACATTTTGTGAAATAGCCACGCCTGTTGCGCCAGTATCAACTAACACAGCCACTTTTTGACCATTAATCAGCGCCTCACTGCGATAATGACCGTCTAAGCCACGTTTTAATACCACAGTTCGGCCCCCGCCTAAGCGGTTAATTTTATTGGGGTTTTGAATATTGTCGATTAAGTACAAAATGACGCCAGCCAAGGCTAGCCATACTAGGCCTATGATTAGGGTATTTTTAGACATGCTGAACTCAGGGCATTCTCAATAGTCAGACTAGTCGCTTTCGTCTATCCAAGCTAGTTGTATGGCTTCTAATATTCTCTCGCCGCATTTTTCGGGAGCATCATTAAAGCCATCGAGCGCCATGACCCAGTCCATTAAGTCGGTAAAACGTATGGTGCGAGGGTCAATATCGGGGTGCTTGTCGTAGAGTGATTGTGCAATAGTTTGGCTATCGGTCCATTTCATATGAGTCATTCCTGAAGGGTGTCAATGGCTTTCATTATAGCGCGGCAGAAAGCGGCTGCTAAATTTTTTGGCTTTAATCTTAAGGGCTGGCCGTGTTAAAATGCGCCATTCAATTATTCATGCATTTGGAAACTCAATCATATGTCGAAAGCACCATTTAACTACGCTAACACTTTAAACCAAGTTGATCCTTTGTTATGGGTCATGATGGAGCATGAAGTGGTGCGCCAGCACGAGCACATCGAACTTATCGCTTCTGAAAACTACACTAGCCCAGCGGTGATGCAAGCGCAAGGCTCACAGCTGACGAATAAATATGCTGAAGGCTATCCTGCTAAACGCTTCTATGGTGGCTGTGAATATGTAGACCAAATTGAGCAATTGGCAATAGATAGGTTGAAGGCGCTATACGGTGCAGAGTATGCCAATGTGCAGCCACATTCTGGTTCTCAGGCTAATCAAGCAGTTTATTTCAGCATTTTAAAGCCAGGCGATACCATTATGGGTATGAACTTGGGCCATGGCGGGCATTTAACGCATGGTTCACCAGCCAATTTGTCGGGCAAGTTGTTTAATATCGTGCCTTATGGTTTAAATGATCAAGAAGAAATTGATTACGATGAAATGGAGCGCATTGCTATTGAATGCCAGCCTAAGCTACTGATAGGCGGCGCTTCAGCTTATGCGCTACGTTTTGATTGGGCGCGTATGGCAGAAATCGCCAAAAAAGTAGGTGCGTATTTTATGGTAGATATGGCGCATTATTCTGGCTTAATTGCTGCTGGCGTTTACCCAAACCCTGTGCCACATGCCGATTTTGTGACTTCGACTACGCATAAAACTCTACGCGGCCCCCGTGGTGGCATTATTTTGGCCAAAGCGCAATTTGAAAAATCGCTCAACTCTAGTGTTTTTCCTGCTTTGCAAGGCGGGCCACTCATGCATGTGATTGCCGCAAAAGCCACCGCATTTTTAGAAGCCGCACAACCAGAATTTAAAAGCTATCAAGCGCAAGTCATTAAAAACGCTCAAACGATGGCGCAGACGCTGGCTGAGCGAGGTTTGCGCATTATTTCAGGCCGCACAGAATCGCACATGTTTTTAGTGGATTTACGACCCAAAGGTTTAACCGGTAAGGCGGCAGATGCGGCGCTGGGTTTAGCGCACATTACCGTCAACAAAAACTCCATCCCAAATGATCCAGAAAGCCCGTTTGTCACCTCAGGAATACGTATTGGTGCGCCAGCCATTACCACGCGTGGGTTTAAAGAAGATGAAGCTAAACAGGTGGCGCATTTGATTGCAGATGTGCTCGATAACCCAGCAGATGAGGCGGTGATTGCGGCGACTAAAGCTAAAGTACATGCGCTAACGGCAGGTTTTCCTGTTTACCAATAGGTTAATCGCGAATAATGAAGTGCCCTTTTTGTGGTGATGCAGATACGCAAGTCATTGATTCTAGGGTGAATGAAGAGGGTAATTCTATTCGCCGTCGCCGTAAATGTGGCGCTTGCGATAAACGTTTCACCACTTATGAAACTGCTGAGCTGCACATGCCGCAAGTGGTGAAAACCAATGGCACGCGCGAAGAATTTAACCGAGAAAAATTACGTTTATCTTTTTCGCGCGCTTTGCATAAGCGGCCTGTGCCCACTGAATATGTGGATAGAGCCTTAGATCGTATTTCACAAAAGTTGCTTAGTTTGGGCGAGCGTGAGATTCCTGCACGAGTATTGGGTGAAAGTGTGATGCATGAGCTCAAGCTGATGGATAAAGTTGCCTATATACGCTTTGCTTCGGTGTATCGTAGTTTTTCCGATGTAGATGATTTTAATGAGGTTATTCGCGATTTGTAATGATTTTTATCAAGAGGTTATAACGATGAGTAAGCTAATGTGTTGTCTATCGCAGTGTTTAGGAGTGGCCAATGAAATTTATTAACTGGGCAACCATCGCCTTTAGCGCTTTTACTGTGGTGCTGACCATAGTCTTTTTTGCTTGGTGGGCCATGAAAGACAGCCTAGTATTTGGCAGTGAAAAATTTGATCAAGTAAAATGGATGCAAGCTGAGGCTAATCTAGAACAAGAATGTAAGCGTGGCGATATGGCCTATGATTTACAGCAGCATATCTTAAGCAAAGGCACGCCTAAATCAGCAATAGGCATATTGCTTGGTCGCCCTAGCTATGAAGATGGCAACAGTGTGGAATATGACTTAGGCAAGTGTATGCACGTCTATCACGGCTTACTTATTTTCTTTGATGAAAATAACAATTTAATTAATAGTCGTATTTCATCGCACTAGTCCGCTACTCAGGCTATTTAACCACACAAGCTTATGGTATTTTCAGCCGCAGACCATAGCTATATGACACTTGCTCTGCAAATTGCAGAACAGGGCCTCTACAGCACCCAGCCTAACCCTAGAGTGGGTTGCGTCATTGTAAAAAATGAGCAAATCATCGGCCAAGGCGCACACATTACAGCGGGGGCAGCTCATGCCGAAGTGCTGGCTTTAAGCCAAGCTGGTGCATTAGCTAAAGGCGCTGATGTGTATGTGACTTTAGAGCCATGCAACCATTTTGGGCGCACCCCGCCATGTGTAGACGCCTTGATTAATGCGCAGGTGAAGCGCGTTATTGTGGCGGTGCAAGACCCTAATCCCTTGGTAGCAGGTCAAGGGCTAAAACGCCTGCAAGCGCAAGGCATTTTAGTGCAAGTTGGCCTAATGGAAAAACAAGCCGTGGCATTAAATCTAGGCTTTATCTCGCGCATGACGCGGCAATTGCCTTACCTTCGCTGCAAAGTGGCGGCCAGCCTAGATGGCGGCACAGCGCTTAAAAATGGCAAAAGTCAGTGGATTACCGCCGCAGCAGCAAGACTAGACGTGCAACATTGGCGAGCCCAGTCCTGCGCGATTATTACTGGCATAGGCACCGTGCTGAACGACAACCCCAACATGACGGTACGTTGGCATGAGCTAGCCTTAAACCACGCTACTAGGCAGCCCTTAAGGGTGATTGTTGATAGTCAATTACAAACGCCAGCAGATTGCAACATGCTAGATGGCGCATCGCTTAAAAACAGCCCAGTTCTGATTGCTTATGCTAGTGATGTTAGCCAAAAATCTGACAAGCTAAGCGCTGCCGGTGCAGAGCTGCTGCAATTGCCCGACACGCAAGGCCGCGTTGATTTACACGCCTTATTGACACATTTAGCGCAACACGGCATTAATGAGGTGTTGCTAGAGGCGGGTGCAGGCTTAAATGGTGGATTTTTGCAAGCCAATTTGATTGATGAGTTTATTTTTTATTACGCCCCTAAGCTGATGGGGGGCGATGCAAAGGCGATGTTTGCGATTGCCGAATTAAGCGCCATGCAGCAAGTGGTGGATTTGCAAATATTAGATGTCAGACAAGTAGGGGCTGACATGCGGTTGCGTGCTATCCCCATTAGGCCTCAGTAATTTTATTGGGTCGGCAAATGCTTATAGATACCCATTGTCATCTTGATGCAGCGGAGTTTGACCAAGATAGAGCGCTTGTTATATCGCAAGCCTTAGAGCAGGGGCTGTCAAAAATCGTCATACCCGCTGTAGCGCGTCAAAATTTTGATACCGTCATTACGCTATGTAATCAGCATAAAAGTTGCGCCTACGCGCTTGGCATACATCCTATGTATGTTGATTTAGCCTCGCAGGATGACATCGCAACCTTAAAAACTTACGTGCAAGAAAATAGCCCTGTCGCCATCGGTGAAATTGGCCTAGATTATTTTGTGGCGAATTCTAAAACGCAGCCTGACCATATCGCACGGCAAATTTATTTTTTTACTGAACAGCTTAAAATTGCCCAGCACTGCCAATTGCCCGTCATACTGCACATACGTCATGCCGTGGATGATGTTTTAAAGTATTTGCGACGTTATCAGCTCACTGGCGGTATTGCTCATGCTTTTAATGGCAGTTTTCAGCAGGCGCAGCAGTTTATAGATTTGGGCTTTAAGCTAGGGTTTGGTGGCGCCATGACCTATAGTCGGGCTCTAAAAATACGTGAGTTAGCCAGAAAATTGCCCCTAGAAGCGATCGTGCTAGAGACAGACGCACCTGATATTCCACCGCACTGGGTAGGCGTAGCAGGCAGAAATTCGCCATTAGAACTCAACAAAATTGCACAAGTTTTAGCGGATTTAAGGCAAGTAAATGTATCGCAAGTGATTGATATTACTAGTAGCAATGCTCTAGAAGTGATACCAAAACTGACGGACTTATGCACATCACCTCATGTACTACATTAAGTTTGGTCAAAAACCTATAACAATCAACGGTTAATTTATAACTCATTGATTAATAAGGGTAAAATATTAGGTTAAAAAATGAGCGATTTAAAAAAAGCCTTATAAATTGAGATGTTACATTTTGATGGCACAGTTATTCACAAAGTTATCCACAGATATTGTGGAGAGTATTTGTTAATTTACGGAACTTTTTTAAAGTCAACTTTTTTATTAATAATTTTTTCAATAAAAAACAGTATTTATTGCTAGGAATGGCTATTTTTTTATGCTAGTGAATTCTCAACTCTATCGGACTATTTGGCCACAAAGGTCTAGAGCGAATAGTTTGGCCGTTGTTTGTATCATAGACCAAACTAAGTTGCCGCATCAGTTTGTCATTGCTAGTATTGAGCATTTTCAACAAATGCTGGCGGCGATTAACACCATGCAAGTTCGTGGCGCACCGTTAATTGGTGCGGCAGCGGCTTATGCGATAGCCTTGGCCGTGCAAGATGACGCTAGTGATCAGCATTTACAGGCTAGCGCTGCGCAACTGATGCAAAGTCGTCCTACGGCGGTGAATTTACATTGGGCAGTGCAACGCATGTTGGGTTTATTAATGACCTTGCCAGCCTCAGATAGAAATCAGGCGGCATGGCATGAAGCGGCTAATATTTGTGAGCAAGATGTTTTGCTTAATCAAGCAATCGGTCGCCATGGTTGGACTTTAATCCAAGCTGCAAGTGAGCATGCAAAGGTAAGCCAAGTCCAAGGCTCGGTGGTAAATGTACTGACGCATTGCAATGCAGGCTGGTTGGCTACGGTAGATTTTGGCACGGCACTTGCCCCTATTTATACCGCGCATAATGCTGGCATCAATTTACATGTTTGGGTAGATGAAACGCGGCCGCGCAATCAGGGGGCTAGTTTAACCGCATGGGAGCTGGCTCAGCATGGGGTGCCGCATACGATAATTAGTGATAATGCGGGTGGTCATTTGATGCAACAGGGCTTGGTTGATTTAGTCATAGTCGGTGCGGACCGTGTCACCAGTCAAGGTGATGTATGCAATAAAATTGGCACTTATTTAAAGGCTTTAGCGGCTTTTGATAATGACGTGCCATTTTATGCGGCCGTGCCTAGCCCAACGATAGACTGGACGATTACAGATGGTTTAACTGAAATTGAGATTGAACATAGACATGGCGATGAACTGGCGTATATGCAGGGTTTAGCGGCAGATGGTAGCCTACAAAATATACGGGTTATACCCGTTGGCGCTCAAGCCATGAATCCTGCTTTTGACGTGACGCCGGCCAGATTAGTCACTGGCATTATTACCGAACAAGGTATTTTTCCCCCCGCTGAGCTAAGTCTTAGTCGGCAAACATAAAGTCAGGTTGATATTAACATGCCAGTCTTAGCTGAATCTAAATTGCGCGAACAGTTACTCATAACCAGTCAGCAACTAGTTGTATTGGGGCTGAATAAGGGCACGGCGGGCAACGCCAGTGTGCGCTGTGGGGCTGGGTTTTTGGTGACGCCATCTGGTTTGCCTATGGAGCAAATGTCAGCGGCTAGCATGGTCAAAATGCACTGGGACGGCAGTTTTGCTGCCGATAAAAAACCATCCAGTGAATGGCGTTTTCATAGAGATATTATGCAAAACCGACCTGAGGTTAACGCCGTGATACATACGCATAGTATGTTCGCTACCAGTTTGGCTTGTTTGCATAAAGATATCCCGGCGTTTCATTACATGATTGCGATAGCCGGTGGCGATAGCATACGCTGCGCAGATTACGCCTTATTTGGCTCGCAGGATTTATCGGATAAGGCATTAGCAGCATTGGCGCAACGCAAGGCCTGTTTACTGGCTAATCACGGCATGATAGCACTGGGGCGCGATTTAGCCGATGCGCTGGCGGTGACTCAAGAGGTAGAAAATTTAGCAGAACAATATTGGCGAACCTTGCAAATTGGCGCACCAAAATTATTGAGCGAGGCGCAAATGCAAGCTGTATTTCAGCAGTTTAAAGGTTATGGCAATTGGGTAATTTAGGCATTAAACACCCCATCTAAGTCGTACCGTTAAAAATGGGTCTTACTATGGCGCTTAGCCAATACCGATTAAATAAAGGGGCTAGACTGCATCTAGCCCCTTTATTTATCGATGTATGCTCGGAAGTGACCAAATTCAAATATTTACTTGATGAAAAAAATCGTTCGTGATGTGGCAGAAAAGTATATTTCTTCAATGATTTTACTTAGCCGGCATTCATGAAGATTAATAGTGATAAGTTTAAGAGTCGGCTCATAATGAACACATACGAACAAGACATGTTGTCTGTTCATCTAGTTAAAAACTTTGGAGAATTATTATGTGGACTACACCAGCGGCTACAGAAATGCGTTTTGGCTTTGAAGTGACAATGTACGTAATGAATAAGTAATCTGCTTTACCGAATAAAAAGCCTATTCAGCAATGAATAGGCTTTTTTGTTTATGAAAAAGCCTAGTTACAGTTGGCAAAATTGACAAAAAAAGTTATAAAATGCCAAGGTAGATGCCAAAATTATTCGAGTTGCGTAAACATCCGTCTAAGCTACCACCGTAGATTTTAAATATGAAATAAATCTGTAGATTTTTAATAATTATCTAAGCTCTATGATTGATGCTTTATATTTATGAAAAATTGCCTATTAGCCTCACTGAAAGCCAGAATGATTGTGATTTTTGTAACATTTTTTTAATCAATTTAATTTAAATGGTACGTTAACATCAATCATTCAACCAATCCCAAAATTATGAATTCACTTTTAAATCGCAGCCTCGTTTTAAGTAATAATAAAATACCCGTTACTCGCGAGCAGATTAGAGCTTATTTTCATCAAACGTCAGATTTGTATGAAAGCTTATTTGAAACATTAAAAAATGACGAGGCGTATTACCTAAAACCCAATCATTTGCGACACCCA
>CAIRBH010000035.1 GCA_903876765.1 uncultured Pseudomonadota bacterium
CCGTAGGGCGTATGCGGTATTAGCCAACCTTTCGATTAGTTATCCCCCATTATTGGATACGTTCCGATATGTTACTCACCCGTTCGCCACTCGCCACCAGACCGAAGTCCGTGCTGCCGTTCGACTTGCATGTGTAAAGCATTCCGCCAGCGTTCAATCTGAGCCATGATCAAACTCTTCAGTTTAATGTATGACTATTACTTTTTCCTTCACCATCTTTCAATGGCTTAGGTGGTATTTCGCTTTTGCTTTACTTACCCTTTAAAAGGTAAGTGACTCAAATTCATTTCAAGGTGTGTTTCGTTTCTAGTTATTACTAACTAAATCCTGTTACATACTTGTCATAAATTTAAGTGTAAGCACTTGTTTTCTGAGGCCAAATTAAACCAAACAGTTAAGTTAAATGACCCATCGAGTTTAACCTCGCTAAACCATAAGTTAATTGCGTCTAATTCAGCTTGTATCATCCACAAGCACCCACACTTATCAGTTGTTAAATTGTTAAAGAACAGCGCTAAAAATAAGTTTTATTCTTAGCTTCTCGTTAGCGCTTTGCGTTAGCGAGGTGCGCATTATACAGAGCTTTTATCACCCGTCAATCATAAATTTGAAATGTTGCTCATTTATTATTCATAGCGGGGATTATTGCTGCATATTGCCTTCATTTGCCTAAGCCTTATCTTGTATCAAGGAATTTGCAAACGAAGGGGCGCATTCTACAGCGCTTGGCAATTTGGTCAAGCGCTAATGTGCAATGTTACAAAACTGTTACATTTGCGAACTTACGTTTGCCGACTTGGGCTACCACAGTCAAACCTTGTTTGATTTGTAGGTTTTTATCAGTGACTTTTTCACTGTCTAGCTTAACCCCGCCTTGCTCTATGGCGCGATAAGCTTCTGAGGTGCTTTCCACCAACCCCGCCAGCTTGAGCAATTGCGCAATGCCTATGGTCGCGCTTTCAATTGATACACTCACTGCTGCTACGTCGTCGGGGATGCCGCCCTTGGCGCGCGTTTGAAAGTCTGCTAGCGCTTTTTCTGCATCTAGCTGGCTATGAAAGCGCGCGACTATCTCTTGTGCGAAAGCTACTTTAATATCACGCGGATTGCTGCCCGCCGCCACAGCGGCTTTCCATTTGGCAATTGTTTCTAGGCTCTCAAACGATAATAGCTCTATATAACGCCACATCAATTCGTCAGAAATTGACATAATTTTAGCAAAAATGACTTCAGGCGCTTCGGCGATGCCTATGTAATTACCTAATGATTTAGACATCTTATTAACGCCATCTAAACCTTCTAACAACGGCATAGTCAGCACGCATTGCTGGCTTTGACCAGCCTGTTTTTGCAATTCTCGACCCATCAGCAAATTAAACTTTTGGTCGGTGCCACCTAGCTCAACATCGGCTTTTAAAGCCACAGAATCGTAGCCTTGCAATAGCGGATATAAAAATTCATGTATGGCAATCGGCTGGTTGGACTTATATCTTTTAGAAAAATCATCGCGCTCTAACATGCGAGCCACCGTATGACTGGCCGCCAATTTAAGCATACCTGCGGCCCCTAGCTCGGTGAGCCACTTAGAGTTAAACACCACCTCGGTCTGTTCAGGCTTAAGAATTTTGAACACTTGAGCAGTATATGACTTAGCGTTTTCTGCCACTTGTTCGGCCGTAAGAGGCGGGCGCGTGGCACTTTTACCGGTAGGGTCGCCTATCATGCCTGTAAAATCGCCGATTAAAAACAGCACCTGATGGCCGAGCTCTTGAAACTGACGCAGCTTGTTAATTAAGACCGTATGGCCTAAATGTAAATCTGGTGCAGTTGGGTCAAATCCCGCCTTAATTCTCAAAGGCTGACCTTTTTTTAACTTCTCTACCAATTCAGCTTCTATGAGCAGCTCATCTGCGCCACGCTTAATCATAGCCAGCTGTTGTTTGATGTCGATATTCACGTATTTTTATCCTTAATCATTAGCAGAAACAGCAATCCTTAGGGCGCATTGGCTTGTTGCAATTGCGTTTTCTGTTACTATCCACTATCGCACTAAATCGAGTGAATTGAGCCAGCGGGCTTAATCAAATTACCCTATTTTGCTAAAAAGAATGTATGCCAGCCGCTCAACAAAACGTTATTTTAGCGCAAATCCTTGCCATATTGCCGCCAGCTTAACTGCAAAGCAAACTCAGTGACTTAAAACAGATGACTCGCGAACTTTACATTGGCCTTATGTCTGGTACTAGCCTAGATGGCATAGATGCAGTATTAGTGGCATTTACCGAGCAAAAAACGCAACTGCTAGACAGCCATTTTTTAGCTTACCCTGCCGCACTGCGCGCGCAAATTCTGGCCTTACAACAACCCACAGAAAATGAATTAGAAAAAACAGCCCTTATAGGCAACGCGCTAGCCAACCTCTATGCACTGGCGGTTGATCAGCTGCTGGCCAAAGCGCAAATAAGCGCCGATCAGATTATCGCGATTGGCTGCCATGGCCAAACCATACGCCATCAACCAGGTTTTAAAGACGGCATAGGGTTTAGCTTACAAATCGGCAATGCCGCGCTTTTAACTGAGCTGTCTGACATCAGTGTGGTGTCTGATTTTAGAAGTCGCGATATCGCCGCTGGCGGCCAAGGCGCGCCATTAGTGCCCGTTTTTCACCAAGCAGTATTTACTCACCCACAGCTTAGCCGTGCGATTATTAATATTGGCGGCATCGCTAATATCACCTATCTTGGCCGTTCTGCTGGCAGCGCCGAGGCCGCCTCAGCCCATACTAAAAACTGCGTTGATGGCTTTGATACTGGGCCTGGCAACATGCTGTTAGATGCATGGATTAAGCATCACCTCAACCTAGACTATGATGCCAATGGCGATTGGGCAAGCACTGGGGTCAGCCTACCCGCCTTACTGACCAGCTTGCTGGACGAGCCTTATTTTGCGCTAGCACCCCCCAAAAGCACCGGGCGCGATTTATTTAATGCCAATTGGCTACAACAAAAATTAGCGAAAAATGCCGCAGCTCACCCACAAGATGTGGCACATACTTTAGTTGATTTAACCGTTCAAACTATATACTCAGCGCTGATCAACCACTGTGGCGAACTAGATGAGGTCTATCTGTGTGGCGGCGGCGCGCGCAATCAATTGCTCGTCAAAAAACTGCAAGCTTTACTGGGCAAGGTCAGGTGCCACAACACAGACCGCTTAGGCATAGGTGCAGATTGGCTAGAGGCGGTTGCCTTTGCTTGGCTGGCTAAACAATGTATGGATAAAAAAACCGCCAATTTAGCACAAGTCACTGGCGCTCAAGGCGCTAGAATATTAGGCGCAATTTATCAGCATTAAGCGCTTTAGACTATGCCTATTCGCTACTCATTCACGTATAATTATTTTTAATCAAGACCAACTCCAAGACCCACTCAAATGAACAAACCGACTAAAGCTACGATTACTTTTGATAATGGTGCGCCTGCTATTGAGCTACCCATATTGTCAGGCAGTTTAGGCAATGATGTGATTGATATACGCAACCTTGGCAAGCATGGCATCTTCACCTACGACCCTGGCTTTCTATCGACGGCGGCATGCGACTCTAACATCACCTTTATTGATGGCGAAAAAGGCTTACTTTACTATCGCGGTTATCCGATTGAGCAGTTAGCGGAACATTGCAATTTTATGGAAGTCTCTTATCTGCTGTTGCATGGTGAGCTGCCTACTGCTGAGCAGAAACTACAATACACCAACACCATCAACGGTAGCACCATGCTACACGACCAACTGAGCAATATCTTTCGTGGCTTTAGGCGAGACGCCCACCCTATGGCGGTCATGGTGGGGGTGGTAGGCTCACTTTCAGCCTTTTATTTTGACGCCATGGATATTCGTGACGCAAAACACCGCGAAATTTCTGCGCACCGCTTGCTGGCTAAAGTACCTACCATTGCCGCTTGGAGTTATAAATACAACCTGGGTCAGCCTTTTATGTACCCGCAAAATCATCTCAATTATGCCGAAAATTTTATGCACATGATGTTTGCCACACCCTGTGAAAAATACGAGCCTAACCCAATATTAGCCAAAGCGTTCGAGCGCATTTTAATTTTACATGCCGACCATGAACAAAATGCCTCAACCAGCACAGTGCGTTTGGTCGGCTCTAGCGGGGCCAACCCATTTGCCTGTATTTCCGCTGGCATTGCATCACTTTGGGGGCCTGCACACGGCGGCGCCAATGAAGCTACGCTGACCATGCTAGAAGAAATCGGTGACGTGTCACGCATAGGTGAATTTATCAAACGCGCCAAAGACAAAAATGACACTTTTCGGCTGATGGGCTTTGGCCATCGGGTATATCGCAATATGGACCCACGCGCCAAAATTATGCGCACAACCTGTCATGAAGTGCTAGATGAACTTGGGCTGCATAATGACCCCATGTTTAAACTGGCCATGGAGCTAGAAAAAATAGCGCTTGAAGACGAATATTTTGTGTCACGCAAACTTTATCCTAACGTGGATTTTTATAGCGGCATCGTCATGCGCGCCATGGGTATACCTAATTCTATGTTCACGGCTATTTTTGCCCTCGCCAGAACCGCGGGTTGGATAGCGCAATGGTCTGAAATGATTTCAGACGAAGATCATAGAATTGGCCGCCCCAGACAGCTGTATCAAGGCTCGGTCAGAAGAGATTTAATCCCGATAGATCAACGCTAGTAAGCTAGATTTAGTAAGCTAGATACAGTCATTAGATGATTGACTATTACACTTAATCTTCACCCCCCTAAGAACTGCGACTGGATCATCTTCTAATTTTTCATGCAATAAGCTGGTGGTCAACTCTTGCTTCACATCAGGTATAGAGACTTGTATCAAACCCGCCAGACTCTCTAGCAATATTGGCGCTGCACTCACGATATTCAGTGTGGCGGTGTTTTGTGAGGTGCCAGCACTGGCGTTATAAGCTGTGCTCAGGCTGTAGTTGCTCATAGACGCTGTGCCGCCACTGATGGTGATGGCGCTGACATAGTTAGTGCCGTTGGCACTCACCAGTGCACTGCTGAG
>CAIRBH010000036.1 GCA_903876765.1 uncultured Pseudomonadota bacterium
CCATCGGTTACTGAAATTACTGTACCTTGAGTACGTGCTTCAGCTGAGGTAGAAAAATTTTCTAATCTGCTTTTAATCAGCTCACTGATTTCTGATGTAGATAACTGCATTGTGGCTCCTAATGTATTCTTTGCCTAAAATGTTCTTTAACTTATGCTGAAAGCGTGTAAGCTAAATTTTGTAACTGACTTTTGACGGATGCGTCTATCACGGTATCGCCAACAATAATTTTAATGCCACCAATAAGCTCTGAATCAACAGAAACCTTGGCTTCAATCTTTTTACCGAACTTAACTTCTAAACGCTTTACTAAATCTTTTACCTCTGCGGCGCTAGGCTTAGCAGCGGCAATAATTTGTGCATCTAGCGTACCTTCATCTAAAGCTTTCAGCTCCTCAAAGGCAGCAGTAATAGCGGGCAATATCGACATACGTCCATACTCAACCAAAACTTTTATCAAGTTTTGGCCATGGTCGTTTAGTTTGTCACCACACACTTTTAAAAAAGTAGCTTGCAACTCACTGCTGACGACTTTAGGGTCTTGTATATAAGCTTGCATCTGTATGTCGCTAGCAACACTTGATGCAAAGCTCAACATCTCAGACCACTTAGCCAGAGCTTTATGCTGTTTACCAAGATTAAAAGCAGCTACTGCGTAAGGTCTTGCAATGGTTGATATTTCAGCCATGCTTATAGCTCCGCAGCCAGTTTCGACAACATCTCGCTATGTGCACTTGCGTTAATTTCTTTACGCAATATCTTTTCAGCACCAGCGATTGCAAGTGCAGACACTTGTGAACGTAAGCCTTCTTTTGCACGATTCACTTCTTGGTCAATTTCAGCTTTTGCGCTCGCAATAATGCGCTCACCTTCAATTTTAGCCGTACCTTTAGCATCTTCTACGATTTGAGATCCACGTTTTTCAGCTTGGCCTATAATCTCGCTGGCTTTTTGCTTAGCTTCGTTCAAAGTGATTTCTGACTTTTTAGCAGCTACTTCTAGGGCACTTCTGCCTTCTTGAGCGGCTGCTAAACCATCAGCAATTTCTTTTTGACGCGTTTCTATTGCTGATAATAGCGGCGGCCAAACGAATTTCACTGTAAACCAAATCAACACAGCAAATGCGATGGCTTGTGCGATAAGTGTAAAATTGATGTTCATTACTTACTCCAATATTTAAGTCGTTTAATTTGCGCTAGATGCTATCGCAACTAGCAACCAAATTATTTAGGCTAAATTACTTAGCAACTACGCTTAATAATGGGTTAGCAAATGCAAACATCATTGCTAGACCAACGCCAATAATGAAAGAAGCATCGATAAGACCTAATAGCAAGAATACCTTACCTTGCAATTGTGGAATCATTTCTGGTTGACGAGCAGCGCCTTCTAAAAAGCTTGCACACATAATACCAATACCGATACAAGCACCTGCAGCGCCTAAACCAATAATTAAACCAATACCAACGCCTGTGTAGGCTTGAATCATTGCTAAAGAATCCATTTTATTACCCTCTCTAAAATTAAACTTACCACTAAAAACTACTATTAAAATAAACTACTTAAAACTAATGCGATTCGTGCGCCATCGCTAGATAGACCACTGTCAACATCATAAAAATAAACGCTTGTAATGCCACGATTAATATATGAAATATTGACCAGCCAGCACCTAAAATTGCACCGAAAATTGTGCCTGTAACGCCCGTTGCTGCCCATAAACCAATGAGCAAGAATATCACCTCACCAGCATACATATTGCCAAATAACCGCAATGAATGTGAAAGTGGTTTAGAAATATATTCAATTAAATTGAAAGCAAAGTTTGCTACAAATAATAGTGGGCTTAACAAAGTACCAAAGGCACCGAATAGGCTTTTTGGCACGGCAAAACTAGGAGCACCAAATGGTGCGCAAAATAGCTCGTGTATCCAGCCACCCAGGCCTTTAACTTTGATTGAAAAGAATATCATTAAAATCCACACCGCCAATGCCAAAGCAAATGTAGTGTTGATATCTGAAGTTGGGACACTGCGCCAGTGCTCTAAACCAAGAGGCGCGTAAACAAAATGATGCATTACATCGACTGGTAGGAAGTCCATGGCATTCATGGCTAATACCCATAAAAATACCGTTAATGCAGTTGGGGCAATGAAGCTGTGGCGATTGCCGTGGAATATATTTTTAACTTGCTCATCGACAAAACCAAAAACTAACTCAACAAAGGCTTGGCCTTTACTTGGTACGCCTGCAGTTGCACCACGCGCTACCCACCAGATTAAGCCCATGACTAGCACACCTAGTAATACTGACATAACTAGGCTGTCGTAATTTAACATCCAAAAACCACCATCACCAATCGGTTTAGCGTTAAAAGTTAGATGCTCGGTGATGTAGCTGGTTGGGGTGAGTGCTTGTTCTGCGTGTTCTGTAGCCATAATCTAATATTTACTCTAACTAAATTGTTGTTTAAATTAAACTTTTAATCTACTGAGGGCGGCACCAGAAAACAGTGCTGCAGCTGCCAATCCTGCAATTAGCGCAAATGGCACTAACTGCTGCTTATACACATTAAAAATGATTGCCAACAAAATGATAATCACTAAAATTTTTACCGCTTCTGCTTTTAACAGATTGACTAAAATAGCCGTTGGGTCTTGCTGACTGCTATTGCGTTTTGCAATGATAGTAGCGGCTACCGTACCCAATAAAACTGACATGCCACCGAAAACTGCTGAAATACCTGCGTTTAAGCCTGAAAGTAATAAAGCCAGCACTGCAACTGCCAACGTTGCCACCAGTTGCACCTTAAGCATTTTGCTAAATACATCAGAAGTAATGGATGCTGACAATGACTTAAACCTAGTTAATTTTGACGCCTAAACTGCTAGTGCTTGGACGATTTATATCTTTATCATTTAGCAAGAACGCGATTTTGAATTATTAGCGCAGTTTAGTCAAGAGCTAAGTTTAAGCAAAATGAAACACTTAGCGCATAATTTTGCCAATAATTTCGTCTAATTGATCTAAATTGGCATAGTTAATTTTCAGTGTGCCAGCCCCATTTGCCCCTGCTTTAATAGCAACGGTCGCACCTAATTTTTCACTCAATGCATCTTGCAGACTTAAAACGTCATGATTTAGCTTGATTTTGTGACCTAATTTTGGACTATTGGCACTGGTGGTTGACGAAGATTGAGCGCTGTGTTTTTTAACCAAAACTTCCGCATCACGTACCGAAAAATTATTTTGTATGATTTCTTGAGCCAACATCACTTGTTGTGCGCCACCCAAACCAATTAAAGTGCGCGCATGACCCATGTCTATTTTGCCTTGCATTAACATGTCTTGCACTGGCGCACATAAAGTTAATAATCGCAATAAATTAGAAACGGCAACTCTTGAACGGCCAACCGCCGCTGCTGCTTTTTCATGCGTCATGGCAAATTCATCAATTAAGCGTTTTATGCCCTGCGCTTCTTCTAAGGGGTTTAAATTTTCTCGCTGGATATTCTCAATGAGTGCCATGGCCAGTGCGGCTTCATCAGCAATTTCACGCACCAGTACGGGCACGTCCTCTAACCCTGCTATTTTGCTTGCCCGCCAGCGACGTTCACCTGCGATGATTTCATATTGATCATCATCAATATGGCGCACCAAAATAGGCTGCATAATGCCCTGAGTTTTAATTGAAGCGGCTAAAGTCTGTAAAGCAGCATCGTCCATATAGCTGCGTGGCTGATATTTACCAGGTCGTAATTGCCCAACCTTAAGCATTAAGAGCGAATCCGCCTCGCCCACCGTGCCCATATCACCCGCTAATAATGAGTCCAGTCCGCGACCCAAACCCCTATTTAAGCCTTTTAATTTAGCCATGTTTTTTCTCTTTGCCTATAGTGTCTTTCGCTGTTACTTCTCTGGCCAAGTCCATGTAAGCTTGCGCCCCTTTTGAATTTTTATCATAGTTCAGGACTGGCACGCCATAGCTTGGCGCTTCGGCTAAACGAATATTGCGCGGAATAATTGTTTTATAGACTTTATCGCCAAAATGACTAATCAACTGAGCCGATACTTGTTGCGCCAACATATTGCGACTATCAAACAAAGTGCGCAGCAGGCCTTCAATCTCTAAAGAGGGGTTTAGGCGCGCGCGCACTTTTTTAATGGTGTTAACCAAATCAGACAGACCTTCTAAGGCGTAATACTCGCATTGCATGGGGATTAATACGGCATTAGATGCCGTAAGCGCATTGACCGTCACTAAATTTAACGCTGGCGGACAGTCAAGCAAGACAAAATCATAAAAAATGCCATCCTCAGCGTTGACTAACCTAGCGATCGCGACTTTTAAACGGTTTTCACGCGCCAGTTCATTGACCAGTTCAACCTCAGCCCCGGCTAAGTCACGATTAGAAGGCGCAACGTCAAACCCACCCTTATCACTAGTTAAAATAACTTCTTTTAGGGCTTTTTCACCTATCAGCACATGATAAATGCTATGTTTAAGATGCGCTTTATCAATGCCACTGCCAGTGCTGGCATTGCCTTGTGGGTCAAGATCTATCAGTAGCACTTTTTTACCTAAACTGGCCAAACTAGCAGCCAAGTTCACACACGTGGTAGTTTTACCTACCCCGCCTTTTTGATTAGTGATCGCTAAAATTCTCATATAATTTATTTTTTATTTTAATTAGGCTTACAAAACACTCTGGTTTAAATAAATGAGATGTCGCTCTGCATTTAAACCAGCCACTTTTAACGCTTCAATGCTACCAATTTGTATACCACCGTTTTTAAAACATAGTGCTTGAAAATCGCGGTTTTCAAATTCATGTTTAGGTACAGCGCCTTTCATTGCCAGCCACTGACCGCCATCTGCCAGCAGGTGTTTGGTTAACCTAACAAATAAGCTAAGCTCAGAAAATGCCCGTGAAATAATCAAATCAAAGCCTGCACCTTGATTAAAACTTGATTTTTTTAAGGCCTCTACCCGGCCTGCTTCTACATTAAAGTTACTTAAACCCAACTCACCTTTTACCTGACGCATAAAGCTAGTCTTTTTTTGTACCGAATCTATCGATGTCACCTGCAAGTTTGGCAGACAAATAGCCAATGGAATGCTAGGTAGACCCGCCCCCGCCCCCACGTCCAATAAACTTTTTGCCGCCAATGATTGAACCTGCTTTAACACACTCATACTATCTAGCAAATGCAAGGTCACCATTTCTAATGGATCACGAACAGCAGTGAGGTTATGCACCTTATTCCATTTAACAATCAGCAACAAATAAGCAATCAACTGAGCTTGTTTTTCATCGCACACTTCCAAGCCCATCGTTAGCAAACCTTGATTTAACTTGGTTTGCAATGCGTCTGCTAAGCTCATGCAGCTTGCTCTATACTTTTAATGCGTGATTTGCGTTTTAAATAAACCAGTAATAGTGAAATGGCCGCAGGCGTAATACCCGAAATACGTCCTGCCTGACCTATGGTTTCTGGTTTTTGTGCATTGAGTTTTTGTTGCGCCTCTATCGGTAAGCCATGAATTTCACGGTAATCTAAATCGTTGGGCAACTTAGTGTGCTCTTGTCCGCGACTACGCTCCACTTCGTCCGTTTGGCGATCGATATAGCCCTGATATTTTGCGGCAATTTCTACTTGCTCACGCACCGCCGGCTCCAATTCTCCCAAGCCAATTTCACCTAAACTTAACAGCGCTTCATAACTTACTTCTGGGCGCCGCAATAATTCAAACAAACTATATTCATGCTCTAATGGTTTACCAAACATTGCCACCATTTTTTCTACAGGCAAATTTGCAGGCTGAACAAAGGTTTTCTTGAGCCTATCTTGCTCGCGACTAACTGCCTGCAATTTATTACTAAAAGCTTCCCAGCGCACATCATCGACCAAACCTAATTTTCGGCCAATTTCGGTTAGGCGCATATCTGCATTGTCTTCTCTAAGTTGCAACCTATATTCGGCGCGGCTGGTAAACATTCGATAGGGTTCGGTTACGCCACGAGTGATTAAATCATCTACCAACACGCCTAAATAAGCTTCATCACGCGCCGGGCACCAGGCTTCTTTACCTTGCACATATAATGCCGCATTAGCGCCTGCCAACAAGCCCTGCGCTGCCGCCTCCTCATACCCTGTCGTGCCATTAATTTGCCCAGCAAAAAATAGGCCTTGCACCGCTTTTGTTTCTAATGAGCTTTTTAAGCCTCGCGGATCATAATAGTCGTACTCAATCGCATAGCCTGGTCGCAAAATATGCGCGTGCTCCAAACCTTTAACTGAGCGAACTAGCGCCAGCTGTATATCAAAAGGCAAGCTGGTTGAAATGCCATTAGGGTAAATTTCATTGGTCGTTAGGCCTTCAGGCTCTAAAAATATCTGATGCGATTCTTTATCTGCAAACCTATGAATTTTATCTTCAACACTAGGACAATAACGCGGACCGACTCCCTCTATAACGCCAGTATACATAGGGGAACGATCTAAACCACTACGAATAATATCGTGGGTGCGCTCGTTGGTATGGGTAATCCAGCATGGCAACTGGGCTGGATGCTGAGCCACATTGCCTAAAAATGAAAAGACTGGCACAGGGTCATCCCCGGGCTGTCTGGTCATGACCGAGTAATCAATGGTGCGACCATCAATTCTTGGTGGCGTGCCTGTTTTTAAGCGCCCCGCAGGCAAACCAATTTCACGCAGGCGTGCCGCTAAAGAGATAGCTGGTGGATCACCAGCACGCCCTGCGCTATAACTTTGCATACCAACATGCACTAAACCACCCAAAAATGTACCCGCTGTGAGCACCACAGACTTGGCATTAAAGCGCAAACCAATTTGCGTCACCACGCCAGCCGCACGATGACCCTCTAATATAATGTCATCCACCGCCTGCTGAAATAGCCAAAGGTTAGGCTGATTTTCTAAACGCCTTCTAATCGCCGCTTTATAGAGCACTCTATCGGCCTGAGCACGTGTCGCGCGTACCGCTGGACCTTTACTAGAGTTTAATATTCTAAACTGAATACCACCTTCATCTGTTGCGGCAGCCATCGCCCCACCGAGCGCATCTATCTCTTTAACCAAATGGCCCTTACCTATACCGCCTATACTAGGATTACACGACATTTGGCCTAAAGTTTCGATATTGTGTGTCAGCAATAGGGTTTTTTGCCCCATTCTGGCGCTCGCCAGCGCAGCTTCGGTACCAGCATGGCCACCACCGACAACTATTACATCAAAAATATCTGGAAAATTCATGCGTTTGTGTTTATCTTTCTAGAAAATGGCCATCAATACTGCAAAGCCTAGATTTTACTGTAATAGCCACTAATAGTCATGTAAAAGACTATATTTTAGTGATTAGGCGGCCTAAATAAAGCCGCCTGATAGATTTACAGAAAAGACACATTTTCTTAACAAAGTTGGCGTAAAATCAAGCTTAAGTAAAAATTCTAAAGCAAATTAAAGCAAACTACATTATCATGTCATGTGGAACATGATTGTTTAGCAAGATTACTTTTTATTAATTAAGACGGAGTAGCAAATGAAAAAATTAAATATCCTTTTAATAGCATTACTTGGCCTAACAGCTATTTCTGCTCAAGCCAGTGTTGCCAATGCAGAAAAATTAATCATGATTTACACAACCCAAGCTAAAGCAGTCAATCCTGAATATACAGGCCCAACCGTAGCTGATGGTAAATTCTTTTTTAACCGTAAAGTTAAATTAGGTAATGGTAAAGAAATGGCTTGCGCTTCATGCCACACAGCAAACCCAGCGGATAACGGTAAACATACGGTAACGCATAAAGTAATTCAACCATTATCACCGGCAGTTAATGCTAAGCGTTTTGCTGACTTCGAAAAAGTTGAAGCTAAATTCACACAACACTGCACAGAAATTATCGGCAGCGATTGTACAGCAGCAGAAAAAGCTAGCTACATTACTTATGTACTAACAGAAAAAACACCTAGCGCTAAATAATAGTCGCTTTATTATTAGCGGCTTTAAGCCGCTAATTAAATGTTATTGCAAAAATAAAAGCAGTGTTTCACGTGAAACACTGCTTTTTTAACGTCTATATTTACGAACTTACTTAAAATCGCCCATATTAAAACTAGGTAGTTAACTGAGCCCCAACTTATTTAGGCGCTATTTTCCTATACAAAACTTGCTAAATATTTCACCTAGCAAATCATCTGAAGTAAATTCACCAGTAATACTTGCTAAAGCTACTTGCGCAATTCTTAGCTCTTCTGCCAATAATTCAGCTGATTTAATTTGTTGGGCGGCTATTGATAAATGTAGCGCCATTTTATCTAAAGCTTGTAAATGTCTAGCGCGCGCCATAAAAACACCCTCTGCATTATTTTCATAACCCGCGAGTTTTAATAAATGACTTTTTAATAAATCTAAACCTGCACCCGTTTTAGCTGAAAGATAAATATGCGTAATAGCCTCAATTTCTTTAACTGAAGGCAATTCATGGCCTATATCTATTTTATTGTGCACCCAGATTTTCGCTATTTCTTGCGGCAACTGCTCTAAAATCGATTTTTCAGTTTCGGTAATACCATGAGCTGCATCTACCAATAATAATGCGATATTGGCGCTTTCTGCAGCTCGCCAAGTTCGAGCAATACCGAATTTTTCCACTTCATCATCGGTTTCACGTAAACCTGCGGTATCTATAATATGTAAAGGTACGCCATTTATTTGAATGGCATTTTTTATAGTGTCACGAGTTGTACCTGCGATTGAAGTGACAATAGCAATTTCTTCGCCAGCTAACTGATTCATCAAACTTGATTTTCCAACATTAGGCTGGCCTACCAAAACTACATTAATACCTTCACGCAATAAACTGCCCTGTTTAGCTTGGGCAAATACTGAATTTAATTCTGCAATAATCGAGGCTAATTTTTCAGCGACCCGCCCTTGTGTAATAAAGTCAATTTCCTCTTCAGGAAAATCCAAGCAAGCTTCTACAAACATGCGTAAATCAATCAACTTTAAAAGTAGCGCATTGATGCGCTGGGAAAACTCTCCTGATAATGAGCGCACCGCGCTTTGAGCTGCCTCTGCAGTAGCAGCATTAATCACATCAGCCACTGCTTCAGCTTGGGCTAAATCAATTTTGTCATTTAGATAAGCGCGGCGAGTAAACTCACCCGGCTCAGCTTGACGCGCGCCTAATGTAATACAGCGCGCCAATAAAATCTGCATCAGCGCAGTGCCGCCGTGTGCTTGCAATTCCAGCACATTTTCGCCAGTGTAAGAATGGGGGTTAGGGTAAAAAATCGCGATGCCACGGTCTATTAAATCACCATTGGCCTGCTTAAAATCTAGGTATGCTGCGTGACGCGGCGCAGGACAATGGCCTAGCACCTGCGTGGCAATCCGCTTCACATCTGGGCCTGAGAGCCTTACTACACCAATACCACCAGCACCACTGGCAGTGGCGATAGCAGCGATGGTGTCTAGTGGTTTAGTGCTTGCCACCTGATTTTTTTAGCAAAGCTGCGGCATGGATAGATCTATTCACATACCATTGCTGCCAAATTGAGATAATGTTATTCACCACCCAATACAACACCAAACCCGAGGGGAAGAAGAAGAAGAATGCACTGAATATCACTGGCATCCAGGTCATGACTTTGGCTTGGATGGGGTCAGTAGGCTTAGGGTTAAGCTTAGTTTGAATAATCATAGAAATACCCATGATTATTGGCAAAATGTAGTAGGGATCTACTGCTGACAGATCTTGAATCCAGCCAAAGAATGGCGCATGGCGTAATTCAACTGAACCTAACAACATCCAATATAATGAAATAAACACTGGGATCTGGATGAGAATAGGTAAGCAACCACTCATAGGATTGATTTTTTCTGTCTTGTAGATGTCCATCATCGCCATCTGCATTTTTTGTCTATCATCACCAAATTTTTGTTTTAGCGCCTCTAACCTTGGTGCCAATTCACGCATTTGCGCCATTGAACGGTAACTTTTAGCGGAAAGTGGATAAAAAGCCGCTTTAATCATTAAGGTGAGTAAGATAATCGCTACACCCCAGTTATTCACCAAACTGTGAATTTTTGAAAGTACCCAAAATAGCGGTGCCGCAACCACGGTTAACCAGCCATAATCAACCGTGTACTCTAAGCCTGGAGCGGTTTCGCTTAAATCATGTTTAGTTTGTGGGCCAGAATATAAACGCGCTGGCACTACTAAACTTGCCCCTGGCGCTATACTAGGTAGTGTACTTTTTGTCCCTATTCTATATATATGCTCATTAAGTTTTTCTGTATAAAACTCGCGTGCTAAGCCGTCTTTAGGAATCCACGCACTTACAAAATAGTGTTGCAATAAGCCTATCCAGCCGTCGTTAGCAGTGACTTTCAGTGGCTCTTTATCCATATTCTTAAAGGCTAGTTTTTTGAATTTAGTACTTTCAGTAAAATAAGAACCGCCCGTAAAAGTGGGCATGAATTTAGACCCTTGATTTGATGCGCTATCATGCACTATTTGGTAATAAACGGTAGGCATAATGACTGAAGCTGAGCCATTTTTAATTTCATAATTCACGTCAATCGCATATTTATTGCGATGGAAAGTATAAATTTTGTCTACTGCCACTCCATTACTGATGGCACTTAAGCGTACTTCTAGGGCATCTTGCCCTTCTTGCATTTGATATTGCGTGGCTGCACTGCTAAATAGTGATTTATGTGTTGGTAAGTCTGCGCCTAACAAGCCGGTCTGCGCCACATAGGTCATAGGCTTAGCAGCGTCATCTAACAGTATGAAATTTGTTTTATCGTTATCAGCGGCACGATGTTTGAGTAATTCTAGTCTGCGTAAATCGCCACCTGTGGTTTCAATATCCGCTTTATACAAATCTGTAGTTACGCTAATGCGCTGCCCCGCTTGTAGTTTGTAGTCACTATCAACCGCAATATTAGCATTTGGGCTAGGCTCTAGATTAGCCTTAGGTGTGGTATCTGCATTCTGGCTAGCCACTTGCTGTTGCACTATCTGTGCTGGTGCATGCTGGCGTTGCCATGCATCCCACAACATCAAAATAGACATTGAAAATATAACAAACAGTACTAAACGTCTTATATCCATAATATTTAAGCAATCTTTTATAAAGTATTAATAAAATTTCTTGTAATTTGAAGTTTTAAGGAATGGGGTCATGCCCGCCTACATGCCAAGGATGACAACGTAGTAAACGACAGCTTGTATAATAACTACCGACTATAGCACCATGCTTATCTATCGCCTCTAGCGCGTACTGAGAGCAAGTAGGATAAAAACGACATTGCTGACCAAACAATGGACTAAGTATGGCTTGATAAGCCTTAATTACCCAGATTAATGTATGTGCCATCAGTTTCATTACTTACCTTAGCGGCTACTGTTATTCGATAAGCTTTGATTTTTGTTAAATTTTAGCATTTTAAGTTTACCCGCTGATTTAATTTTTCTATTAATGAATTAAATTCTTGTTTAATTTGAAAAAAATCAACTTTGCTAAATTTTTTTTGCACCCTGATAATTAGATCAGCGTGACAAATTTGATGCTGGTTTAATCTAAAAAATTCACGTAAAACTCGTCGCATATAATTTCTGCTGACCGCTAATTTAGCGGTTTTTTTACCTATTACCAACCCTAAGCGCGCGCGCTGCAGGGTATTGGCGTGATAGTGTATCGCTAAATACGACGAAGAAATACGTTTGCGGAAATTAAAAACGGATGAAAAATCATCCGTTTTAATCATTTTGGCTTGCTTAACAAGTCTGTACGTTTGCATCATTATTTATAACACTGTAATTAATACGAATATTAATAATGTTGCGAGCTAATTTAAAGCCTATATTCAGGCCTTAAATTATAGACCTAGACGTTTACGGCCTTTAGCGCGACGACGGGCAATAACTGCGCGGCCACCTTTAGTTGCCATGCGAACTAAAAAACCATGGGTAGTAGCGCGACGTGTTTTAGAGGGTTGATATGTACGTTTCATGTAATACTCCAACAAGCAAAAAGCTATAAAGGGCGCTATTAGACACGATAACAGCCTATTTTGTCAACGTTTATTTAGTTTTGTTATTAGCGAAAATGCCTGTGGATAAGTTCAGTTAAACAAGCTAAAATAGACCAATTGTAAATAATGTAAATCGTTTTAATTCATTCTACATTATTTTAATAAATTACAATAAAAACAATTAGTTAAAATAAATTCTTTGCTATCAATCAGCTCGTTTAAGGTAAAGCTCTATAGATGAAAAATTTTTGGCCTACTTGTCTTCATCGTTTTGAACAAGAGCTATCAAACCAACAATTTAATACCTGGATTAAGCCGCTATACGCAGAAATAGACGGCAATACAGTGAGTATAGTGGCGCCTAATCGATTTGTAATGCAGTGGGTAAAAGAACGGTTTATTAAAAAAATTGAACAATTTGCCCAAGAACTACAGCTTACCAATATTCAGATTGAGTTTTTAATTTCAAACAATGATGCTGAGCTTGATTCAAAACCTGCGAATAAAGCCAATACAAATTTCAAAGAAAATTTACCCGCCGCTTTAACAAGTGAAATAAATGCCTTACCAAAAATAAGTCATAAAAAAGTTAACGATGCTGTAAAAGTAAACTCTGGCTTAAATAGCGCTTTTAATTTCGATAATTATGTGACTGGTCGTGCCAATCAATTAGCACGCGCTGCTGCTATACAAGTGGCTGAAAACCCAGGTACTGCCTACAATCCATTGTTTATTTATGGTGGTGTAGGTTTAGGTAAAACGCATTTATTGCAAGCGATAGGGAATGAACTTAAAAAAAATAACCCTGATGCTAAAATTCGTTATTTACACGCTGAACGTTATGTGACGGATGTAGTGAAAGCTTATGAACATAAAGCTTTTGATGAGTTTAAACGTCAATACCACTCTTTAGATTTGCTACTCATTGATGATATTCAATTTTTTGCTAAAAAAACCCGTACACAAGAAGAGTTTTTTTATGCGTTTAACTCGCTAATCGAAGCTAAAAAACAAATTGTGATTACTTGTGATACCTACCCTAAAGAAATCATTGATGTAGACGAACGCCTTAGAACTCGCTTTAGTTGGGGCTTAACGGTAGCGGTAGAACCGCCAGAGCTAGAGATGCGAGTTGCGATTTTACTTAAAAAAGCAGAGGCTGTTAATTTAGTACTACCTGAAGATGTAGCATTTTTTATCGCCAAACAAATACGATCTAGCGTAAGAGAGCTAGAAGGTGCACTAAATCGTATTATAGCGATGGCAAAATTCACCGGCCATGTCATTGATGTACATTTGGCCAAAGATGCGCTTCGCGATTTAATCGCAGTACGCGGCCGACAAGTCACCATAGAAAATATACAAAAAACAGTGGCTGATTATTACAAAATTAAAGTATCGGAAATGTATAGCAAAAAACGTACACGTAATTTTGCTCGCCCTAGGCAGATTGCTATGGCTTTATCGCGTGAACTAACTAACCATAGCTTTCCTGAAATTGGAGAAGCCTTTGGCAGTAGGCATCACACTACTGTAATGCATGCCTGTGATGAAATTGATCTATTAAGACAAAATGACCCCTCTTTTACTAGAGATATCAGCTTTTTAATACAAGTAATTAGGGATTAATCGTTAAAGTAAAACTATGAATTAACTGTGGACTGTTTGGGTATAAGCATGCTTATAAACAATATATTATTTTTAATCAACAATTCATCCACAACAGAATATGCTTTTATTAAGATAAAAATA
>CAIRBH010000037.1 GCA_903876765.1 uncultured Pseudomonadota bacterium
TGCTACTTTGGATACTAGGTACACCGCAACGCAAACGGAAAAAAGCCCTATTCGAGGAAGAACTTAGTCAGCCAGATAGAACCGATTCCCAAGCCGATTAAACCCACTTGCGCAATGGTTGCTTTAAGCTCAGTACGTTTATGCAAACCTGGAATTAAATCAGCAACCGCCACATAGAGCATGCTCGCCGCTGCCAAGCCTAAAATTGTTGCAATCCAGTTTTGCACTGTTTGTAAGGCAAAATATGCCAGCACACCGCCAACTACAGTTGCTAGACTAGAAAATAAATTGAATAGTAAAGCCTGTTTCTTGCTATAGCCTGAGTGCAGAAGTATAAGAAAATCGCCTACTTCTTGAGGAATTTCGTGGGCAATAATTGCAATAGCAGTCACAGCACCTAAGCGGATATCAATCATAAATGCCGCGGCGATTAAAATGCCATCCACAAAGTTATGGAACGTATCGCCCACCATAATCATCATGCCGCTGCGACCTGAGTCATGGTGATGTCCATGAGAATGTGGTTTAACAATAGATGGCGATTTATCAGTCACCGCTTTAAATTTTGTTGCTTGGCGGTCTGCATGATGTTCGCCATCGTGCACAGGACAATCAGCCTCAGTATGCATGGCATGCGCTTCACAATGCTCCCCATGACAATGTCGCCATAACACCAGTTTTTCGAGGACAAAAAATAACAAAATACCAAACAGCACTGTCGCGGCCATGTTCTCTACACTGCTTGCCTCATGGAAAGCATGCGGCAATATCTCCAAGAAAACAGCACCAAGCATCGCGCCTATGGCATAACTAATCAACATTGGAATCCATTGTGTGCGAGTATTGAGCGCGACAAAACCAGCGCACATAACGCTGAGAACCCCGCCAAGTAAGCTGGCAGAAATAATCCAAGTTAAAACAGGAATGTGTGCGTTAAACATGTATTGATGAATTTCCATACGTTAATTAAATATTATAAACGAGGTGTCAAGCCCTGCTCATTCAAACCAAATCATCGTTGCCATTCTCCCTGTGACACCGTCGCGTCTAAATGAAAAATACCGAGATGGATTGCTGTAGGTACATTCTTTGCCCCCGTAGATTTGATTAACACCCTGCTTATTCAAGCGCTGCTTTGCAATCAAATATAAATCCCCAAGCCATTTATTGCCGGAGGCTACGAAAGCCATTTCAGCTTGATTATCTTTTGCAATAAAGGCCTCACGAACTTCTCCGCCGACTTCAAAAGCATCAGGGCCTATCGCTGGGCCTAGCCATGCCATTAAGTCTTCTGGTTCAACGCCCATCTCTTTAATAGTAACTTCAATCACGCCATTACATAAACTGCGCCACCCCGCGTGAATCGAAGCTACGGCATTACCTTGTTTGTTGCACAGCAATACTGGCAAACAATCCGCTGTCATCGTCACACAAACAACATTTTTATTTTTACTATACGATGCATCCGCATCTTGAACGCTCGTGCTTTTAGCTGCATCAATCACGTCAACA
>CAIRBH010000038.1 GCA_903876765.1 uncultured Pseudomonadota bacterium
AGAAAACACATCAAAATTGAGTTTGATGACTTAGCCTATATCGACCATGCGTGTATTGATTTGCTCAGTGGTTGGCAAAAACAATATATTGCGGCGGGCGGTAAGGTCGAAGTGCATTGGGATAACCTACACAGCAAGTATCACAAACGTTAATCATCATTAAGCGAGTATTCATTGTATAAACATCCATTATTAGATCGCGATAAAATTTCGCCCAAAGAGGCGTTAGAGGTACTCATTGAAGGCAATGCGCGCTTTACCAAAAACCTTTCGCTGCATCGCGATTTGTTAAGTATCGTTAATATTACTAAAGACAAACAGCACCCTTTTGCAGCTATTTTGGGGTGTAGTGATTCGCGTACTGCCTCTGAGATTATTTTTGACCAAGGCTTGGGTGATATATTTAGTGTGCGTTTAGCCGGTAATATTGCGTCCCCCTTTGCTATTGGGAGCTTAGAGTTTTCTAGTAAATACTTAGGCAGTAAGTTAATTGTGGTGCTTGGTCACAGTAACTGTGGTGCGGTTATGGCTGCTTGTGATTATTATACCGGTGGGCACATAGGCGAAATTTTAAAACATATCGAGCCTGCCGTTTTGCGTGAGCAAGATGGGGAACTAGAAAAAACTTCGACTGATACGGAATTTGTCAGTCGGGTGTGTCAATCAAACGTAGAGTTACAAATTCAAGCTATTTTAGCTGGCAGCGAAACGTTGAGTAGCATGTTAGCTGCTCAGCAGATTGGCATCGCCGCGGCAGTTTATGATATTAGCTCTGGCATAGTAACTTTCGATCACTCAAAATCCTTATTTTAGTGTGGTCTGTGGGCGGTTGTTTAGCGGTGGCCTTCTTTAGCCATATTAATGCTGTATTTTGGAATTTCCACTACCAAGTCTTGCTCGCCAACCACCGCTTGGCAAGATAGGCGCGAATGAGGCTCTAAGCCCCAAGCTTTATCCAATAAATCGTCCTCTTGCTCATTAGATGGATTGAGTGATTTAAAGCCTTCACGAACGATGACATGGCAAGTAGTACAAGCACAGGCTTGGTCACAGGCATGGTCAATATCAATATGGTTGTTAAGCAGTACATCGCAGATAGAGTCGCCGCTGTTCGCCTCTATGACCGCACCTTCAGGGCAAAGCTCAATATGGGGCAAAATGATAATTTGTGGCATGGGATTTCCTAATATTATTGTGTATTAACAGCTGTGCGCGGTCTATTGGTAGGAGCGGTTACAGACCTAGAAAGCTTGATTTGAATATGCAATTTTTCTCCGTATATTAGTGTAGGAGCGGTCTGTGACCGCGAAAGCATGGTTGCAAATTGACCGTTGCTGGTTCGCGGTCATAGACCGCTCCTACATTAATTCTCTGTTCGTTATGCGATTGCTGGTTCGTGGTCATAGACCGCTCCTACATTAATTCTCTGTTCGTTGTGCGATTGCTGGTTCGCGGTCACAGACCGCTCCTACACTAATTCTCCGCTCGTTGTGCGATTGCTGGTTCTCGGTCATAGACCTCTCCTACATTAATTCTCCGCTCGTTGTGCGATTGCTGGTTCGCGGTCATAGACCGCTCCTACAGGTTAATAGCATCTAAATTTTTGCCGTTTAAGGCACGTTGTACGCTGGCATTCATGCGTGCCGCAGCAAAAGCCTCAGTCGCATGGTTGAGCTTATCCACGCCTTGGTTAATCGCCAGCGCATCGTCATTTTGGCTAAGCGTTTGCAGTGTCTCTATTTCAGCTTCTATCGCTTGTTTTTCTGCGGCAGTAATCAGCGCACCATCCTGATTTAAGGCGATGTTGACCGCGCTAATAATCGCCCCAGCGTTAACCCGTGCTTCAGCCAGCATACGCGCTTTTTTGTCGGCCTCGGCACTACCAAACGATGATTTCAACATATAGGTAATTTCATCTTCCGTCAGGCCGTATGAAGGTTTTACCAGCACATGGGCTTCAATGCCTGTGGCTTGTTCACGGGCGCTCACCGATAATAAGCCATCAGCATCCACTTGAAAAGTCACACGTATGCGCGCCGCGCCAGCCGCCATGGCCGGTATGCCTCGCAGCTCAAAGCGTGCCAACGAGCGACAATCAGCCACTAGTTCACGTTCACCTTGCACCACTTGTATGCTCATGGCGGTTTGGCCATCTTGGTAGGTGGTAAAGTCTTGTGCTCGGGCAACGGGCAATGTGCTGTTGCGCGGAATAATTTTTTCTACTAGGCCGCCCATGGTTTCCAGGCCCAGCGATAAAGGCGTGACATCTAGCAGTAATAAATCATTGTCGCTGCGGTTGCCGACTAAAGCATTGGCCTGAATGGCCGCCCCTAGCGCCACCACTTTATCGGGGTCTAAATTGGTCAGTGGTGTTTGTTTAAAATAATCTTCTACCGCTTGCCTGACTTGAGGCATGCGTGTTGCGCCGCCTACCAGCACCACGCCATTAATCTGCGTGAGTTCTAGGTTAGCGTCACGCATGGCTTTACGGGTAGGGGTGAGCGTTTTTAGCACCAGTTGTTGCGTTAGTGCCACAAATTGTTGTGCGCTCAACATCACGTCAACTAAGCTACCATTACTTAAGCGGCAGACAATTTGTGCTTCATGGTTGTCGGTCAGCCATTCTTTGGCTTGGCGGGATTTGGTCAGAAGTAGGCGCGTGTCTTGCTCGTTTAGCGGGCTAAAGTGGCTGTCACTTTCACGAATTTTATCTAACACCCAGCAATAAATGCGGTGGTCAAAATCATCACCGCCCAATGCAGAATCGCCATTGGTGGCCAGCACTTCAAACACACCTTTAGTGAGCTTTAAAATCGACACATCAAAGGTGCCGCCGCCCAAATCGTAAATCACAAACGTGCCTTCGGCCGCATTGTCTAGGCCGTAAGCCACAGCTGCTGCGGTGGGTTCATTGAGTAAACGTAGCACGGTTAAGCCAGCTAGACGCGCGGCATCTTTGGTGGCTTGACGTTGGGCATCATCAAAATAAGCGGGCACGGTAATTACCGCACCGAGTAATTCACCGCGGCCATTATCCACACCTAGCGATTTTTCGGCACGCATTTTGAGGGTTTTTAGTATGTCAGCCGAGATTTCTACTGGTGTTCTAAGCCCTGCGCGCGTTTGTAATTGCAATAATTTGTTGGCGTCAGCGCTATCTACAAAGTGGTAAGGAATATGCGCTCTATCAGCAATATCTTTTAAGCTACGCCCCATAAAACGTTTGGCTGAGGCGATGGTATTTGCAGGGTCATGACTTTGTTGGGCTTGCGCCTCGTGCCCCACTTGCACGCTACCATCTGGCATATAACGCACTACAGAGGGCAATAAGGCATGGCCATGCTCATCTTGCAATACGGTGGCCATGCCACTTTTGACCGTAGCGACTAATGAATTAGTCGTACCTAAATCTATGCCTATCGCTAGTTTGTGCTGGTGGGGTGCAGCAGATTGGCCAGGTTCTGAAATTTGTAAAAGTGCCATAGTTAGTCGTTAGTTTCTAGTCGCTAGGGAATTTGCGGGTGTTTAGTCTAGGTGTTCAATTGCTTGCTGTATGTCTGCACATACTTTATCAATAAAAATCAGTTTTCGGGTAGTCTCGCAAGCATTCGTGTAGTCTTTTTTTTCATCAAACAATTGTGCCAAATCGGCTGCTAGGCCTTTTGCTGCTGCGAGCATTTCATCATACAGGGCTTGTAATGTCAGTATGTCACTAGCCATGCTAGCGTCTTCTAAGGTTTCACGCCATTCCATTTGTTGCATTAAAAAATCAGCGGGCATACTGGTATTGCTTTCGTTTGTGGCATTAATGCCGTTGAGTGTAAGCAGATATTGCGCCCGATTTGCTGGGTTTTTCAGTGTTTGGTAAGCTTCATTGGCCAAGGTGGCTAATTGCATAGACTTGAGCTTATCAGCCGAGCTGGCAGTGACAAAGCGGTCAGGGTGCGCTTCTGATTGTATTTTACGATAATTGGTTTCTAGTGTTGCCAACGCAATATTGAATATTGGCGGCAAATCAAACAGTTGATAGTAGTTCAAACTCACACTGTAAAGCTTTCACCGCAACCACACTCGTCTTTGACGTTGGGGTTGTTAAATTTAAAACCTTCGTTTAAGCCCTCTTTGCTAAAGTCTAGTTCAGTGCCATCAATGTAAACTAAGCTTTTCGGGTCCACAATCACTTTAACACCATGGCTTTCAAAGATGGTGTCTTCGTCATGCAGTTCATCAACAAATTCTAGCGTATAAGCCATGCCAGAGCAGCCTGTGGTTTTAACGCCCAAACGCAAGCCTAGGCCTTTGCCTCGATTGGCTAAAAATTTTTCTACGCGGTCTGCCGCAGTTTTTGTCAGTGTAATTGCCATAGTTTATTTTTTCTCAATTTCTGCTGTTGTAGGAGCGGTCTGTGACCGCGAAGCATTTCAAGCATTTTTTGTAGGTTGGTTCGCGGTCACAGACCGCTCCTACAAAAGGTTTTATTTGGCGGTTACCAGTGCAGGGCATATATATTCACAGGTCACAGATCGCTCCTACAAAAGGTTTTATTTGGCGGTTACCAGTGCAGGGCATATATATTCACAGGTCACAGACCGCTTCTACAAAAGGCTTTATTTGGCGGTTACCAGTGCAGGGCATATATATTCACAGGTCACAGACCGCTCCTACTTATTAATTAGGCCGCCTCTTTGGCCGCTTGCTTAGCCTTAATATCCGCCACTGCTGCTTTAATTGCGTCTTCGGCTAATACTGAGCAATGAATTTTAACTGGCGGTAATGCTAGCTCTTCTGCAATTGCAGAGTTTTTAATCGCATAGGCCTCATCTATGGTTTTGCCTTTTAACCATTCCGTCACCAATGAGCTAGAGGCAATCGCAGAGCCGCAGCCGTAGGTTTTAAATTTGGCATCTTCAATAATGCCATCATCGTTGACTTTAATCATCAGCTTCATGACATCGCCACAAGCAGGTGCTCCCACCATGCCAGTGCCTACATTGGGGTCGTTTTTATCTAAGGTTCCCACGTTACGTGGGTTTTCATAGTGGTCTAGAACTTTGTCTGAATATGCCATTTTGTTTCTCCGTTTGTTTTTGTAGGAGCGGCCTGTGACCGCGAAAGCAAGGTTGCAATATTGACCATTGCTAGTTCTGGGTCACAGACCCCTCCTATATTTAGTGCGCTGCCCATTGCACCTTAGTAAGGTCAATGCCGTCTTTAAACATTTCCCATAATGGGGATAATTCTCTTAACTTATCAATTTTACTTTTCATTAAATTAATTGTGTAGTCCACATCTTCTTCACTGGTGAAACGACCAATCGAGAAGCGAATTGAGCTGTGTGCTAATTCATCTGAGCGACCTAGAGCGCGCAACACATAGCTGGGCTCTAAGCTAGCAGACGTACAAGCAGAACCGCTAGAAACCGCGATGCCTTTTACCGCCATAATCAATGACTCGCCTTCAACATAGTTGAAGCTAATGTTGAGGTTATGCGGCACGCGGTGTGCTAAATCGCCGTTGACATAAACTTCTTCCATGCTACTAAGACCAGCCAACAATTTGTCGCGTAAACGGCGTATGCGTGCGTTTTCTATGGTCATTTCTTCGCGGGCAATTCTAAATGCCTCGCCCATGCCGACAATTTGGTGGGTGGCTAAAGTGCCAGAACGCATGCCGCGCTCATGGCCACCACCGTGCATTTGCGCTTCGATACGAATACGTGGTTTACGCCGCACATATAACGCCCCTATGCCTTTAGGGCCGTAAGTTTTATGGGCGCTAAAGCTCATTAAATCGACTGGCAGTTGTTCCAAGTTAATGTCTACCTTACCCGTTGCTTGCGCTGCATCTACGTGAAAAATAATGCCGTTTTCACGGCAAATATTGCCTATCGCGCTAATGTCTTGAATCACACCGATTTCATTATTCACCAACATGACTGACGCTAATACCGTATCAGGGCGAATGGCTGCTTTGAATTTGGCCAAATCAACCAGCCCATTGGGCTCAGGGTCTAAATAAGTGGCGCTAAAACCTTGCCGCTCTAGTTCGCGTATGGGGTCTATCACCGCTTTATGCTCGGTGGTGATGGTGATGATATGTTTGCCTTTATCGCTGTAAAAATTAGCTGCGCCTTTAATAGCCAGATTGTTAGATTCAGTCGCGCCTGAGGTCCAAACGATTTCTCTAGGGTCTGCGCCTACTAAGTTTGCCACTTCTTGCCGTGCATTTTCTACGGCTTTTTCTGCCGTCCAGCCATAAGGATGGCTGCGCGACGCAGGGTTGCCGAAATGTTCGGTAATGTAGGGAATCATTTTTTCTGCAACGCGAGGGTCAACGGGCGTGGTGGCCGAGTAATCCAAATAAATGGGGTGTAGGCTATCTTCTGAATTTTTTACAACTGGCATTTCTATTGTGGCTGACATGCTTGCATTTATCCTTGCAGGTTTTATTTGAGTAAACTGGGCTATCGGCCTATGCGGCCATCGCAGACAGTTGCTTTAATTTGCTAATTTGATTGGTAAATACCGCTAAAAAATCCGCCACTTGTGCAGCAGTGTTATGCGCAGAAAAACTGACCCGTACCGCGCCCCTGGCAATATCTGGTGCTACGCCCATGGCCAATAAGACATGGCTGGGTTCGGTACTGTCGCTAGAGCAGGCTGAACCACTCGCCACTGCATAGCCTTGACGGTCTAGTGCCATGACCAAAGTCTCGCCTTCAATGTCCTGGACTGCAAAAAAACTGGTGTTAGATAAGCGCGCCGTTTTATCGGCAAAAATATTCAGGTTAAGCGCGCTCAAACCTTGCTCAAGTTGCGTTCTAAGTGCTTGTGTGCGGGCTTGATAATCTCCTAAATTGCTCACCGCTAATTCACACGCCAAGCCAAAACCAACTATTGCCGCTATATTTTCAGTGCCGCTACGCAAGCCTTTTTCTTGTCCGCCGCCATGCAGCAAGGGTTGAATGTCAATGCGTTTATCTAAAATCAGTGCTGCAGCGCCTTGCGGGCCATGTATTTTATGGCTAGAAACCGACATGGCGTGTAGCCCTAATTCGCTAAAATTGACTGCAACTTTACCCAAAGCTTGTACTGCATCGCTGTGAATGAGCGCACCGTTGGCACGGGCTAATTGAGCGATTTCAGCAAGGTCTTGCACGGCGCCAGTTTCGTTATTGGCCAGCATGACTGACACCAAAGCGGTCGGCGTTTTCAGCTGATTTTGTAATTGGGTTAAATCTATTTTGCCTTGGCGATCTACCGCAATTTGATTGCTGCTATAGCCCAAGGTTTGCATGGCTAATGCTGGGCGCGTTACACAGGGGTGCTCAATGGCGCTGCATAAAATTTGGCTCGTTGGCCTGCTGGCAGCCATGCCCTTGATGGCAAAATTATTCGCTTCTGTACCACTAGCGGTAAAAATCACTTGATTAGCATATGCGCCACAGGCCTCTGCCACTTGTGTTCTAGCGTGCTCTATGGCATCACGCGCTGAGCGGCCAAAACTATGACGGCTGGTTGGGTTGCCGTTTTGCAGCTGCATCCAAGGCAGCATCGCTGCTAATACGCGGCTATCGATCTGCGTAGTAGCGTTATGGTCAAAATAGACGCTGTTCATAGGTTTAGGCGACGACAGACTCATTCGCTTTTAGCTGCGGGTTGATGTTATTGATGCGGGGCTTGATAGTAATTTTTTGTTTTGCGGTTTGCGAAGCCACCATGTCGGCCAAGCTGATACCCGCTAAGTGGTCTAAAATTTTCTCGTTCAGCGCTGCCCATAAGTCATGCGTCATGCAGCGACGCTCATCACGGCAGTTTTCGTGGCCACCGCACTGCGTTGCATCTATTTGTTCATCAACCGCTTTAATCACTTCGGCGACAGAAATATCAGCATAATTTTTGGCCAGTTTATAACCGCCGCCTGGGCCACGCACGCTGCTCACTAAGCCTTGGCGTCGTAAGCGGCTAAATAATTGCTCTAAATAAGACAGTGAAATATTTTGTCGCTCGCTAATCCCAGCTAGTGTCACAGGTTTAATTTCTGAGGGCAGGCTACCGGCAGGCATCACTTCATTATGGGCTAGTGCTTCATGCAAAGCTAAATCTAGCATGGCAGTGACGGCAAAACGGCCTTTAGTCGTGAGTTTCATGTCTTAGTTAACCTCTGAGTATCGAGTGAGTATCGAGGCGTCATAGTATAATACCTGATAACTTTAGTCAACTATTAATCGGGCCACGCTGCGGCTGATTTACGGCTAATTTATAAAGACTGGCAGGCCTTAGGATTTAGGCAAAGTAACTGCCAGTCAATGCGGTTAAGCTTATTTTTTTGCAGTAGGTTTGATGTCAAATGCGCTGGCGACCTTGCTATCACTCACAGCATCATTGCTCAGTTGTTGTAATTGCAAAGTCATTTCGGCTAATTTAATGTCTTGCGCTGCACTGTGCTCTAGCAAGGCTTGCAGGGCTTTGGACATCGCTTCATGATTAAATTTCTCATTATCATCAATCACTGCGTAAGCAGTAAAGCTGGTTTTAGCTGTTTGATCTTGCGGGCTGGTTTCCTCTATCAAAATTCTGGCAGGGATGCCAATCGCCGTGGCATTCGCTGGAATATCTTTCACCACTACTGCGTTAGAGCCTATTTTAGCGCCTGCGCCTATGGTAATCGGGCCTAGTATCTTTGCGCCAGCACCAATGACTACGCCATTTTCTAGTGTAGGGTGACGCTTACCTTTATTCCAAGACGTACCGCCCAAGGTGACGCCGTGGTATAGCGTGCAATCGTCGCCTATCACGGCGGTTTCGCCAATGACTATACCCATGCCGTGGTCAATAAATACGCGGTGGCCTATGCTAGCACCGGGGTGAATTTCAATACCAGTCAGCCAACGGGCGATATGCGAACTAAACCGCGCAAGCCAGAAAAAGCGTTGTTGCCACAAGCAATGCGATATGCGGTGCATCAATAAGGCGTGTACACCAGGGTAGGTGGTTAAGATTTCCCAATGCGTTCTGGCGGCGGGGTCGCGCTGAAAAACGATAGCAATGTCTTCTTTGAGGTGATCGAACATATTAAGCCTTATCCATTAAATCGTACCTAAAACTGATCAGTGCCAGATTATCACCAATAAATTCTAGCCGCCATTTTAGTACTTATTATGCTTTCTTGGGCTGACGGTGAGCGTTAGTATGCCACGTAATAGGTTGACTTCTTCTTTTTCTAGCCGACTTCTTGCATAAATTCGTCTTAAACGCTCCATGAGTTTTTTTGGCGCATTGGGGTTTAAATAGCCGATATGTAGCAAAGTTGCCTCTAAATGTGCGTAATATGCTTCTAAACTATCAATAGTGGCGTATTCAGGGCTGGTGTTAAGGTTAAGATTATCATCGGCGATGTGTTGAGCGGCTAAGGCCGTCATTCTGAGTTCGTAACACATAATTTGCACGGCGGCTGCCAAGTTGAGCGAGGAGTATTCAGGGTTGGCTTGTATCATGGCCAGTAATTGGCAGTGGTCTAGCTCAGCGTTAGATAGGCCGCTCATTTCGGTACCAAAAACTAGCGCAACAGGCTGTGAGCTGGCGATTTCTATGGCTTTTGCAGCGGCAGTTCTGACATTGACAAGTTCATGCGATAGGCCACGTTTACGGGCACTCATGCCTATGGCAAAAGCGCATCCAGTTAGGGCTTCGGCTAAAGTACTAGTAACTATGGCATTGTCTAGTAAATCAGCCGCACCAGTCGCTAGCGCCGTAGCATGAGCGTCAGGAAAGTGTTGCGGATTGACTAAATATAAATGCTGCAAGCCCATGGTTTTCATGGCGCGTGCAGCCGAACCTATATTGCCAGGGTGGCTGGTTTGGCATAACACCACACGAAAATTGCGCAAGCACAGTAACTGAGGCGACTCTGTATTTTCTGACATTAAAATACTGCAAAAATACTATTTTTGCGCTTCAAATTTTTCAGCTTTACGGTCTATCAGCCCACACATGAATTCTTTCATTTCCCAAAATGGGATAGGGTCTTTGTTATACAAGCGCACTCTTTTTGGCAGTCCAGCTTTTTCAACTATATTTTCTTCAGTCAAGTCAGTAATGACAACAATGGCCATAGCGGAAAATGCGGGGATGTCTCGCAGCGCATTGAGCATGGCAAAGCTGTCGATTTCTGGCATGGTGAGGTTAGTCAACAGCAAGTCAGGATTGTGCTGAGCTAGGTAAATCAGGCCTTCATAGGCGTTAGTAAAGTACTGAATATCAATCGCCAAGCCCCAAGCTTCTATGGTTTGCTTATATAGATCCACTGTTGCCGCGTCGTTTTCTATGACGACTACACCTAAGGCCGTGCTATTGTGCCTAGGCAGCTGCGGAAACTTTTTCGCGGCCACCATGCGGTCGAACGAAGCTCGGGTAATGCGTCTATGGCCACCCGGGGTTTTCCATGCTTCTAAGGCGCCGCGTTCTACCCAAAGTTGAACGGATCGTATGGTGACGCCTAGCTCTTTTGCTACATCGCTGGTCGTCATGAGGTCAAGCGCCTGTAATGCTAATTTTTTCATTGCCACTTTAATTTAACCTTTATTGATTAATATGTTGATTGAGCTAGATTAATTATTTAAACGATCTGTTCATTTAATACGCGCTCTATTTCACTGAGCAAATGTGTAGGGCTAAACGGCTTAGTAATATAGCCATTTGCGCCTGCTTGCAAGCCTTCTATTATTTCATTTTGCTGAATTAAAGCGCTGATTAAAATAATTTTGATGTCGCTGTATTCATACCAACGTCTAATCAGTTTGCACCAATCTAAGCCATTGACCCCTGGCATCATGATGTCGAGCAAAATTAAGTCTGGCTTATCATCTTCTAATCTAAGGCTGGCATCAACTGCACTAATCGCCTCAGTGACTATATATTTTGTTCCCACACTGACTTTGATGAGTTTTCTAATTTCAGCATTGTCATCAATTACTAAAATTTTCTTCATTACCGCCTCCCTGCCGAACTATTCTACATATATTCTAAAAAATGCGCTATCACTTCGCTATCACTAAGTATTTTTTATGACCGCGTCTATTGATATAGAATCAGCCACGGGTAAATACAGCATCACTTTAGTCCCTAGTTTGTATTTACTTTCTATTTCTACTGAGCCACCATGTTGATCCATAATGTTCTTTATAATCGCCATGCCTAGGCCTGTTCCTGGAATAGCGCCCGCTGGGTTCGCTCGATAAAACTTTTCAAATACCCGCGCTAGCTGCTCAGGCGTCATGCCTATGCCATAATCTTCAATGGCAATTAATAGTTTGCGCTGTCCATCGTGCATCACTTCAGCGACGTGCATATCAATTGGGCCATGCTTGGGCGAGAATTTATAAGCATTACTTAAGCAGTTTTTAACAGCCTGCTCAATTTTAGCTATATCGACTTTAACTTCAGGTAAATTTTGCGCTAGGTGTAGATTGATTTTGTTATGATTGTCAGAGGTAATAAAAGTTTCAGCCAGCGTTACTAGGCTTGGGCCTATCTGCTGAGTTTTCATCTGCAACAATCCTACCGCCTGCGCTTCGATTCTAGCCACATCTAGCATGTCGTTGAGCAAGTTAATCATGGCGTTAGATTGGTTGTAAATTACTTCTAGCATCTCGTGCTTTTCATCAGCATTACCCGCGCCCATTTTTAACAGTTCGGTATAACCATAGATCATGGTCATAGGCGTTCTTAACTCATGGGCAGCAGTGGCAACAAACTCAGATTTCATTTTGTCTATTAAGATTCTTTCGGTAATGTCGTTATAGTAAATAATTCTACTGATACGAGGAATGTTGCAGTCTATATAGTGGCGTGCAATAACTTTTCCATCAGTCAACTCTAAGTTGAATCCTAGCGCATGGTCTTTGGATGCGATTGTTTTGCCTACTTTTATATCAGATTTAATCGCTAAATTGGATGTCGCTATATAGTTATCGGTATGAATGCATTTTTCTTTAATAAAATTATCAAGTTCAATTTCATGAATAGATAAAATTTGCTTTGCTTTAACCTTAAATAGCTGGCAAAAAGCTGGGTTAACATAAGAAACCTGACGTTCAGGACTAATCGCCAGCATAGGGTTAGGGTTAGAATCAAATAGCGCTTCTTTGTCTTCATGTTCACGTTCAGTGCTTGCTAAGACCTGCTTTTGCGATGTGATGTCGCTTTGTATAGACACATAGCCAGAGTTTTTATTATCCTCATCAATGGGCGTGGCAATGATGTGTGTCCAATATTTTTCACCTGACTTTTTATAATTGACCACTTCTACATTAAAACCTTTATGGTGTTTAATGGCGCCATGCATGATTTTTACCGTATCTGGGTTGGTCTCTGCACCTTGCAAGAATGAGCCTAGTTTTTTACCCAGCATAAATGCCGCAGAATAGCCCGTGAAAGCTATAAAAGCAGGATTCACCCAAAGCACATGGCCATAACAGTCGGTGATGCTGACGGAATTGGTGGTAGTTTGCGCAACAATGGCGAGTTTTTTGTACTCCTCTTTGCTGGCTGATAGCATGGCTTCTCTAGCGCCGTTAATGGCGAGTAGCTGATTAAAGGCTTTAATTAAAGTGCCAATTTCATCATGGTGATGCACCTTTAAGTGTTGCTGGGTAAAGTTTTCAGGGTTTTTTGACCAAGTTGCAAGGGTTTGTGCCGCTTCAGTCATGGGTATAAATAGTTTTTTTAGGCTCCATCTAGACAAGATAATCATGAGCATGATAGCGATTAAGGCGCACAACATAGTGCGAGCGTTATTGAGGGCACGTATTGGGGCAAAAATCTCTGCGGTGGGCAATGTCACAATGAATTGCCAGCCAGCTAAGGGAATTAATTTAGACGACTCTAGTACTTCAACGCCCTTGGAGTTCAAACCCACACTACTGCTACTATGGCTGGCCAGATATTCATCTATTAACGCTATCTTGTCCAGTGGGGGCAGTTGTTCCATGACGCGGTTTTTATCGGTTGCCGATACTATCAGGCGATGTTGATGGTCCACAATCAGAAACTCACCATTTTCACCATACTGATTGCTAGTGACTTTATCAATAAAGTTGATTTTTGCCAGATTGGTTGCACCCACTAAGGCGGCGATGACTTGACCTTGCTCGTCACTAATGGCGTTCACCATTAAAAATAGCGGGGCTTGATGATATTGATCTAAGCTGGGTGTGCCGACTATGCTTTTGGCTTGACCACTCAATACGGCTTTAATTGAAGCTTGGTCGATAAATGGTTTAATCTCACGCGCTTGGTCGCTAATGATAGTGCCATCGGCTTTAACGATGTATAAGCCTTCATTAAATAGCGTTTCAAGCACAGGGTGGCGACTTATTTCGGCTTGTATTAAGGGTGGCTGATTGAGCATGGCGCGGGTAAAAAATTGAGTCGCAACTGCCAGTGCGGTCAATCGGTCATAGAACTCATGGTTGAGTTGCGCGGCTGCCACATTGGCGGTAGAGACTTGCTGCTTAGCGCTTAAGCTTAGGATGTCTTCGCGAATATTCTTTTTGGCAAAGCTAATTAATAATATGGCCGCTAGCACAAAACTTGCTAAAACAGCAGCTATCACCTTGGTTTTTAAAGAAAGCGATTTGAGATTTTTCATCTTATTTAAGTGTTCGTTTATTTTCTCAAATGGTTTCCAAGTCATTTTTACACATAATGGTGCGTTAAAGTGCGTCGACTGATGTTTTATTTAGACGATCTTTGAGCATTTTTCCGCTCTTAAAGCTGGGGTAAGCGGTCTCAGCGCGCTGAATTTTTTCACCTGTGCGCGGGTTTCTAACGATACGTGCTGCCCGCTGCTTGCTTGAAAATGTGCCAAAGCCGCGTATTTCAAATTTATTGCCACAACTTAATTGGTGGCTCATCGCGTTAATCATCTCGTTGATACATAGCAGGCAATCCGCCTCTGATAGTTCTGGGAAGTTCAGTTTGATATTGGCTACTAGTTCAGATTTAGTCATGGTTAATCCTAGGTTTTCATTAAGTTCATCATTAATTATTCAAGCGGGCCACATAAATTTAGTGTGTGAGTAGTTGAGTAGCTGGCTATATTGCTCTGGGCTGGTGTTAATGCGCAGCCGTAATTGCTGGAAACATTCAATATGGGCCATAAAAACTGCCAGTATGTCAGGGTCAAACTGTTGGCCAGTTTGGCTTGCTAGCATTTTTATCGCCTGATCATCAGTAAAAGCCGCTCGATAAGGTTTGTGCATGGTGAGCGCATCAAAACAATCAACCAAGGCAATAATTCTGGCTGCCAGCGGAATGGCGTAAGCGGCTAATTGATAAGGGTAGCCAGTGCCGTCAAATTTCTCATGGTGGCTAAGCGCAATGCTGGCTGCTAGCTGGAATAAGGGCGTATCGGCTTGGCTTAAAATATGATGGCCAATCTCTGTATGCCTGTTCATGATTGCCCGCTCTGCGGGGCTAAGTGCGCCAGGCTTATTTAAAATAGCCTCAGGAATACCCAAATTGCCTACATCGTGCATAGGGGCGGCTAAACGCATCAGGTCACAAAATTCATCAGGCTCACCCAATAAACTGCTTAATTTTCCTGCCATGTAAGCCAGCCGAATATTGTGTTGCAGGGTCGTTTGATCTGGGTGTTGGCCTGCGATAGCCAAGCGCATCAGCACTTCATGATGCGCCTCATGGCTAGTCAGTAAAGCTTGATCTGTAGGAGTATTTTGGCTGGCAGTATGCCCCAGTATGCCCCAGTTGGGCTGGGCTACATCGCTTTGCTGCGAATAATTATGCCTTGCCATGACCATCTTTATGCTTAGCGGTATGTTTATGCCCGCCATCATTAGTCATTGCTGAAAGTTGCCGCATAGCCACCTCCATTAAATGAATCACACTAAATGGCTTAACAATATACTCATTAGCCCCGGCTGCAAGCCCTTTTTTGATGTCGCTAGTTTGACCCCTAGAGCTGACTAACACTATAGGCATATAGGCCAGTTCTGGCGTATCTTTGACTATGCGGCACAAGTCCAGTCCATTAGTCATTGTTGGCGTATCAGTATCGGCACCTTTGGACAAAACAATATCGAGCAGCATTAAATCTGGCTTAAGTGTGCGTGCTAGATGCAGCGCAGTTTGGCAGTCACTGGCTTCGTAAATTTTATGCTGGGTAGGCGCTAGTGATAATTTAATCAATTGACGTATATGGTCTTGATCTTCAACAAGCAAAATCACCTTGGCTGGTTTGCTTGTATCAAGCGCAGCAGCGTCATTCTCTATATAGGGGTGGTGATGTTGATTCATAAAATAGGGTTAATAGTTAAGGGTTTTTGTAACTTTGATAAATTTAAAAAGTATTTTTTATTTTATCAGATTGAATTATTATTTTGCATAAAAATATCAATTTAAAGTTAATTTTTTATGCGCTTAATCTGTAGCATCATGTAAGTTTGGCGGGCTTAAGTTGCAAATTTTGTTCAGCTTAGGCTAAGCTGGTCGATTGCTGACCCATTGCGGGTTGTGGTAGGTTAATATGCAAAATCGTATTAAAATACAGGCTGAATAGTTCTTTAACACGCCTTTCAATCCAATGGTGAACTATGCAAATTCGGCATATTCATGATTTGATAAAAGTAAAGCACCTACACAGATTCGAGAAAATATGCATCCTATGCTCACTAACGCAGTGAAAGCTGCACGCCGCGCTGGCAACATTATTACCCGTGCCTCCGAGGATATAGGCTCACTAAAAATTCAAACAAAAACCTATAATGATTTTGTTACCGAGGTCGATAAAGCCGCAGAACAGGCCATTATAGACACCCTTAAAACGCTATATCCAACACACGGCTTTTTGGGCGAAGAAAGTGGCGAATCGAATATTCAATCAGACTTTATTTGGATTATTGACCCGCTAGATGGCACCACCAATTTTTTGCATGGTCTGCCACAATATTGCATTTCAATTGCCCTGCAAGAGCGCGGCGTATTGACCCATGCCGTGGTTTATGACCCCAACCGTAATGACTTGTTTACCGCCACCAAAGGGCGTGGCGCATTTTTAAACGATAAGCGTATTCGCGTCACACAGCGCACTAAATTGCAAGAATCAATTATCGGCACGGGCTTTCCGTTTCGTGATTTTAGCCATTTAGACACCTATTTAGCCATGCTCAAAGACATGATTAAAAAAACCACAGGCATACGCCGTCCTGGCTCTGCCGCCCTAGATTTAGCTTACGTAGCTGCGGGTTGGTATGATGGCTTTTGGGAAATCGGCCTATCTACTTGGGATATCGCCGCAGGTGGTTTAATTGTGCAAGAAGCAGGCGGCATAGTTGGCGATTTTGAAGGTAATGAATCTTGGCTTAAAACTGGCAATATTGTTGCGGCTAACCCTAAAATATTTGCACAAATGCTACAAACCTTAGCGCCACATTTAACCGAAGGCCTGACCAGCCCTAAATAGACGACCACCCCCAATTCTTTTGCAGGCTATAAGTCCACTCATGATATGCAGCCCGATGGTTTAGATAATTCTGACTTAATGCATCACACCCCCATGATGCGCCAGTATTTAGGCCTAAAAGCACAACATCCTGATATGTTGTTGTTTTACCGCATGGGCGATTTTTACGAATTATTTTTTGATGATGCCGAAAAAGCTTCGCGCCTATTGGGCATTACCCTCACGCAACGAGGTACCAGTAACGGCCAGCCGATTAAGATGGCAGGTGTGCCCTACCATGCGGCAGAAGGCTATTTAGCCAAGCTTGCCAAAATGGGTGAGGCGGTGGCCATTTGCGAGCAAATAGGTGACCCCGCCACCAGTAAAGGCCCAGTAGAGCGACAAGTGGTGCGCATTTTAACGCCAGGCACGCTGACCGATAGCGCATTATTAGATGAGTCGCGCGACAACCAACTATTAAGTATTTTTCAGGCCGATGGCTTGATAGGCCTAGCACGCCTGAATTTAGCGGCTGGCACTTTTATTTTAAGTGAAATCGCTATTGGTCTATTGGGGCAAGAGTTAGAGCGCATCTCGCCAGTAGAGATTTTGCTGGCAGATGATTTTGGGCATGCGGCGATAGCGACCAGCAAAGTGGCTAAAAAGCGCTTAAGCCCATGGCAATTTGATTTTGATTCCGCCTTCACTACCCTGACTAAACAGCTCAACACTTACGACCTTAATGGCTTTGGTGCTGCGGGTCTTAAACCCGCCATTTGTGCGGCTGGCGCCTTGCTAGACTACGTTAAGCATACGCAACGCAGTACTTTGCCGCATATTAATGCCTTGAGTGTAGAAACTAGCAGCGCTTATCTGCAACTAGACGCGGCGACGCGGCGCAACCTAGAGATTGACCTCACGCTGCGTGGCGAACTGGCGCCTACGCTTTATTCATTGCTCAACACCACGCAAACAGCCATGGGTGCACGCTTGCTGCGGCATTGGCTGCATCACCCCTTGCGAGATCGTTATGCGGTCTCCGCTAGACATAAGGCGGTGACTGAGCTCATGCAGCATGACCAGTACCTACATTTAAATTCGCCGCTTAAAGCTGTAGGCGATATAGAGCGTATGACGGCTCGCATTGCCTTAAAAACAGCACGGCCACGCGATCTTTCTGGCTTGCTGATGAGCTTGCAGCAGCTGCCTTTGTTGCAAAATGCCTTAGAGGGTGCGAAAACCAATATGTTGCAAAGCTTGGCTAGCCATCTGCTAGCCCCGCATGAGGTCATTAGTTTGTTAAGCCTAGCGATTAAGCCAGAGCCCAGCGTGGTGCTGCGTGAAGGCGGCGTGATTGCTGATGGCTATGATGCTGAGTTAGATGAATTACGTGCCTTGCAAAATAATCATGGAGAATTTTTATTGCAGTATGAGGCGGCTGAAAAAACCCGTACTGGCATCACTAACCTCAAAGTAGAGTACAACAGCGTACATGGCTTTTACATAGAGATGAGCCGCATTCAGGCCGAAAGTGCGCCAGCTGATTATAGGCGCCGCCAGACCTTAAAAAATGTAGAACGATTTATTACGCCAGAATTAAAGGCGTTTGAAGATAAAGTCTTGAGTGCTAATGACCGAGCCTTAGCGCGTGAAAAAATACTCTATGAGCAAGTGCTCAACCAGCTACTGCCGTTTATTGCAGCCCTGCAAGCCAATGCCAACGCGGTAGCTGGCTTAGATGTGCTATCTTGCTTTGCTGAGCGTGCGGTCACTTTAAAATACATTGCCCCACAATTTAGCAGCGAGCCTGGCATACATATAGTGGCGGGCCGTCACCCCGTGGTTGAGCAAATCACCCTTACCAACTTAGGTCAACCGTTTATTGCTAACGATGTGCTGTTAAACCCGTATCGCCAATTGCTACTCATTACTGGGCCAAATATGGGCGGCAAATCGACCTTTATGCGGCAAACAGCGCTCATCGTTTTATTGGCACATTGTGGCTGTTTTGTGCCAGCTAGCCATGCCAAAATAGGTGAGATAGACCGCATTATGACGCGCATTGGCGCCTCTGATGACTTGGCAGGTGGGCGCTCTACCTTTATGGTAGAGATGACAGAAACCGCCAATATTTTGCACAATGCTACGGATAAAAGTTTGGTATTGTTGGATGAGATTGGCCGAGGCACATCCACCTTTGACGGCCTGAGCTTAGCTTGGGCGGTAGCTAAGCAACTGCTTGAGAAAAACCGCAGCTATACTTTATTTGCCACCCATTATTTTGAGCTCACCCGCATCGTCGATGAATTTAAACAAGCCGCCAATGTGCATTTAGACGCCATAGAGCATGGCAATGAGCAAAATAAATCGATAGTATTTATGCACAAAGTAGAAGAGGGTGCGGCCAGCCAAAGTTATGGCTTACAAGTGGCGCAGTTGGCGGGCATCCCCAAATCGGTAGTAGCGGCCGCCAAGCGCAAACTGATACAGCTAGAGCGTAATAATGTGGCACAGGATAGCGCACAACCTGATATGTTTAGCAGCCATGAACCGATTGCTGAGTTGCCAATACACCCCGCGCTAAGCGCGTTAGAGACCATACAAACCGATGACTTAACGCCTAAACAAGCGCTAGATATGCTGTATCAGCTGAAAGCCTTAATCAAGCAAGGCTAAGCTAGCAGCTCGTATGCAATACAGGAAAAGCTAACTCATCCTACAAACCTGTACGAGCTTCGCTTCTACGTGCTACAAGCTGGGAATTTTGTCTATTTAGCAAGCTCAATTAAAAAGGCGCTCAATGATTGAGCGCCTTTTTAATGACTAGTCACTTTAATTAGTGACGACGGTATTAGTGATGATGGCCACCCGCACCATGCACGTGCTGATGTGTCACTTCTTCTTTATTGGCAGCACGCACATCGGTAACTTTTGCGCTAAATATCACGCGTTCACCAGCCCAAGGATGGTTGCCATCGACCACCACTTTGCCGTCGGCAATTTCTGTTACGGTGTATAAAATCACTTCACCGGTCTCGTCTTCGCCTTCAAATTGCATGCCGACTTTTAAATCAGCGGCAGGAAAAGCGCTAGCAGGCTCAATTTGCACCAGTTCTTCATCGTATTCACCAAAGGCATCTGCGGGCTGTAAATCGACTAGCACGAGGTCGCCAACATTTTTGCCGTGCATGGCTTCTTCTACTTTAGGAAAAATATTGTCGTAGCCACCATGTAAATAAGCCACTGGCTCAGCGCTTGATTCGAGCACGTTGCCGTCGGCATCTTTAAGTTCGTAAGTCATTGTTACTACTGTGTTCATTGCGATTTGCATGTGGATTTCCTAAATCATAAGTGGATGAATTTTTAATGTTTAGAAGTTTAATCTATTTTTTTAGTTTACTAAAAGATTAAAGAAAATTTAATTATCGGCCTCGACCACCGCTGCGGTGCAAGCCATTTGGATTGTTGCCGCTAGTGCGAGCGGGATTGCCGCCCTGACCATTGCCGCGTTTGCCGTTGTGCGTGCTAGTCGGCGAGAACAGGGCCGGTTGTGGCATGGCTTGGTGACGCGCCGCTTCTGACATGTTTTTCTTATTGGCATTGCGCTCATCGCTACGCGGCGCATGGCCTTCGGCGTTTCTCGGTCGCTGGCCGTTGCTGGCTGCGGGTGAGCTGCGTTGATTATTACGAGCTGGGCGACCATGTGGCTGACGTGGTGCGCGCGGTGCTTCGGGTTCAGGGTTGGCGCTGGGGGTGTAGCCTTCCACTTGTATTTTTGGAATCTCGCGTTTAATCAGCTTTTCAATATCTTTGAGAAATTTCAATTCCTCACGGTCCACTAAAGAGATAGCGGCGCCGCTGCTGCCTGCCCGACCTGTACGACCAATGCGGTGCACGTAATCTTCTGGCACATTTGGCAATTCAAAATTCACCACTTGCGGTAATTGGTCTATATCTAAGCCACGTGCGGCAATGTCGGTGGCGACTAACACACGCATACTACCATCTTTAAATTGCGCTAATGCTTTGGTGCGCGCCCCTTGGCTTTTATTGCCGTGTATGGCAGCTGCCTGAATGCCATCTTTAATGAGTTTTTCGGCTAGGCGATTAGCGCCGTGCTTGGTGCGGGTAAATATTAACACTTGCTGCCAATCATGGTGCTTAATCAAATAGCTCATGAGTTCACGTTTATGGCTTTGTGCCACCATGTGCACGGTTTGTTCAACCAATTCAGACGCGGTATTGCGCCTTGCCACTTCAACAAAGCCAGGCTGATGCAACAAGCCGTCAGCCAAGGTTTTGATTTCATCTGAAAAGGTGGCTGAAAATAATAAATTTTGACGTTGCTTAGGCAGCATGGCGAGAATTTTTTTAATATCGCGAATAAAGCCCATGTCTAACATGCGGTCGGCTTCATCTAGCACTAAAATTTCCACACCAGATAAATCTACATTTTTTTGATTGGCATGATCTAGCAAGCGACCTGGGGTGGCCACTAAAATATCCAGTGGTTTTTTTAGACGTGCGATTTGTGGATTAGCATTGACGCCGCCAAAAATCACCGTAGACGTGAGCGGTAAATATTTACCGTATGTTTTAACCGATTCTTCAATTTGTGCCGCCAGTTCACGGGTGGGCGTCAACATTAAGCAACGCGGCCTGCCTTTGGTGACGCTGGCTAAAGGCTTTTGGCTGAGTATATGTAAAATTGGCAAGGTAAAGCCCGCTGTTTTGCCTGTGCCAGTTTGTGCGCCTGCCAGAAGATCTCCGCCACTTAATACTTGCGGAATAGCCTTAGACTGAATAGGCGTGGGGGTGGTGTAGCCTGCGTCGTTAATGGCACGCAAAATGGCTTCGGATAATCCTAACTGGTCAAAGTTAAGTAAATTTGTTTCTATGGTCAATGCAGTGCTCCAGCTTGGGTTTAGCGAAACGCTGCCTTAGTAATGGTGCGGATTAACTGCGGCCTTGCGCTGCGATCAAATACTCGCTGTACTAATGTACTGTCTGGTATTTTGCGCACGCTACGCCTTGCAATTTAATGCCACTCAATTACTTTTTCAGAGTTTCTATCGCCGCCCCATTACTTTATACAGCAACACCAATCGAGGAGGGCAAATGTAATAATCATTCAGGTGATTTGAACATCAAGAAGATTAAGGGTAAGGACCGCTATGCAGATTGGTAGGCACAGGGTGCGTGCATTATACGTAAGATTCAGATTAAAGCTAGCGCTAGATATGTTTTGCTTTTACGCGCTGGTTATTGTGCATGGCGATGCCGCCAAACCCAAGGCGGAATAGGCTGGTCATCGGCCCACAGCGAGATTTTTAGCGATTTAGCTTGGCGTGCAGCGCGGCTTAGCTGCATGTTATGACTAAATTTTGCGCTATGCCAAGCCAGGCCTCGTTCGACTAAATACAGGCTGACGTCAATATGATTGCACTGCAAACGACCTAATGTACGCTGGTATTGATCTCGCCCCACTAGCGTTGCCGTAACCAATATGGAATCCCCCTGGCAAAGCTGCATCAGTGCTTGACGGGACTGCATGCCATAAGCTTGGTCGAGTTCTGGGGCGTCAATGTCGGTGAGCCGCAGCTTGAATGTCTCGCCTTTAGCAATGCCTTGCAATGTTTGCAGTTTAACGGTGTCGCCATCATAAACGTAAATAAGGCTATAGACCTCAGTCGCTTGGCTAGTAGTAAAGATGACTAGGCCAATACTCAGCAAAAATAAGCGTATCAATAACAGCATATTAGCTAGGGATGGTTCTGCTAGCGATCTAGCAAGCTATAATAATTTAGTGGCTCAAGCACGGTGGGGATAGGCTCTGGATCGGTATTGGGGTGGTCTTTGCTGTAATGCAGACCGCGACTTTCTAGGCGAGAAATCGCGCTTTCAACGATTAATTCGGCCACTTGCAATAAGTTACGCAGTTCGATTAAATCGTTGCTTATTTTGAAGTTGCTATAAAATTCATTGACTTCGTCACGCAGCATGTGAATACGATGCATGGCGCGGCTTAGTCGTTTATCGGTGCGGACTATGCCTACGTAGTTCCACATAAAGCGGCGTAATTCATCCCAAGTATGGGTGATCAGCACTTCTTCATCGGCATCCGTGACGCGACTTTCATCCCAATACGGTAATTGTGGCAAAGATTTTTGTGGCTGACTTAGGATGTCCTCGGCCGCGGTTTGGCCAAATACCAAGCATTCCAGCAAAGAGTTGCTGGCCAAACGATTGGCGCCGTGCAAGCCTGTGCAGGCACTTTCGCCTATCACATATAAATTTTTAATATCGGTGCGGCCTTTATCATCCGTCATCACCCCGCCACAAGTATAGTGCGCGGCTGGTACCACTGGGATAGGTGTTTTGCTGATGTCTATGCCAAAGCTTAAGCAGCGTTGGTATATGTTGGGAAAGTGCGCCTGAATAAACGATAAAGGCTTGTCGCTGATATCTAAATAGACGCAATCTAAACCACGTTTTTTCATTTCAAAGTCTATGGCTCTAGCGACAACGTCACGCGGCGCGAGTTCTAAGCGTTCATCATGTTCAAACATAAAACGCGTGCCGTCAGCAAGTTTGAGTAAACCGCCTTCACCACGCAGCGCCTCACTAATCAAAAACGATTTGGCATGGGGGTGAAATAAGCAAGTGGGGTGAAACTGAATGAATTCCATATTGGCCACACGGCAGCCTGCACGCCAAGCCATTGCAATGCCGTCACCTGTGCTGACGTCGGGATTAGTCGTATAAAGATAGACTTTACCCGCGCCACCCGTGGCTAAAATGGTATTTTGTGCGGCAATTGTCATGACTTTGCCTGTGCTTTTATCTAGCACATAAGCCCCAAGGCAAGCGTTGGCATCGGTGTAATCGTCCTCAGGTTGGCGCTTGCTGTCGGTGTGATGCCCTGCGTTGAGTTTTCTGGCGGTGATTAAATCTACGGCAATGTGATTTTCCATCACGGTGATATTAGGGTGCTGTTTTACTTTTTCTGAAAGTGTGACTTGTACTGCGTGGCCAGTGGTGTCTGCCGCATGAATAATCCGTCTGTGGCTATGGCCACCTTCGCGGGTTAAATGAAAGCTGTTGTTATCATGCTCACGGGTAAAGCCTACGCCTTGCTCAATTAGCCATTCGATAGCATTTTTGGCGCGCTCAGCTACCATTTTTGTGACCGCCGCATCGCAAAGGCCAGCCCCAGCAGTCAAGGTGTCTTGAATATGATTTTCTATGGAATCTTCATCGTTAAGCACGGCGGCAATGCCGCCTTGTGCCCAGTCGCTGGCGCTATCGTTGATGCTACGCTTACTCACTAAGCAGACTTTTTTATGCGCCGCGGTGCGCAGCGCAATGGTCAAGCCAGCCAGACCGCTACCTATGATTAATACATCAAATTGCTGCATGCTAGGTGTAATGTTCTATTTTAAACTTCGAGAAAAGGGGACGTCATTGCAGGAACTAATGAGAGTGTATCGCTGTCTTGATAAAAGGCAATACAAATTAACAATCAGCCAGCAAATAAACCCACGGTTTTTTTTAGATGAAGAGGAACGCAGCATGATGCATCTTGGTAAAATGCTAGAAATTACGCAACTAAGTTTAGTGCAAGCAGCAGTGCAAGGTTATACTGCCCAAACTCAGAAAAACATCCATGAAGATAATACTTATGCCATTAATAGTCATCAGCGCAACACAGCAGGAAACCTAAGCGTAGTGGCCGCTAATCATTCAGCCGAAAATCGCGAGATAGACCACGAGTTGGTTTTGCTTGCCCAGCGCGGCGATAAGCGTGCCTTTGGTATGCTGGTAGATAAATATCAGCGTAAGTTGGCGCGTTTATTATCACGCATGGTGCGAGACCAAGCTGAAATTGAAGACATCGTGCAAGATACCTTTATCAAAGCCTACCGCGCGCTGCCTAATTTTCGCGGCGATAGTGCTTTTTATACTTGGCTTTATCGCATAGGCATTAATACCGCTAAAAATTACTTAGTGTCTATGGGGCGCAGGCCTACCGTTAGCACTGGTGTAGAAATTGAAGATGCTGAAAACTTTGAAGATGCCGATGAATTGCGCACCACAGAAACGCCAGAATCGTCTTTGATGACCAAGCAAATTGCCCAAACGGTGAATGATGCGGTGGCTAACTTACCTGAAGATTTACGCACAGCGATTACCTTGCGCGAGATAGAAGGCTTGAGCTATGAAGAGATTGCCACGGTGATGGCTTGCCCGATAGGCACAGTGCGCTCGAGAATTTTTAGAGCGCGCGATATGATTTCGCTCAAGTTAAAACCGCTGTTAGATACGCCAGACCATAAAAGATGGTAAGACGGTTCTGGCTTTATTTAAGTAATAATGTAAAGAAAGAATATATAGGATTTTGGAGTGAATCATGAACGAACAAATATCTGCTTTAGCTGATAACGAAATTGCCTTAAAAGATGTGGCCTATTTGATGACTGCGATGCAGCCTAATAGCCCATCAGTTGAAGCTTGGCATGAATACCATTTAATTGGTGATGTGATGCGTGGTACGCCATTACTGAGTGCTAACTTTAAGGAAAACCTGATGGCAAAAATTGACAGCGAGCCCACCGTGTTAGCACCTAATGCCGCTTTGGTTAATTTGGTTAAAACGCACAGCAGCACCGCAGTAAGCAGCGCGGCAGCAGACAAGCATGGCAAAATGCCTATTGCTTGGTCAATTGCCGCATCCTTTGCCGCCGTCATGGTGGTGGCTTGGTCAGTATTGCAAATGCAAGTGACCGATAATGTGACGCCAACGCTTGCTCAAGCCGAAACGGCGCAAGCTGTCCCCGAAGAGTATTTGATGGCGCATCAGTCTTCTGCTCCTTCTGCGAGTTCTTACTATATTCAATCAGTGAGTTATTCAGAATAATGCCCATTTCTGCGATGGCCTCAATAACGGGCAGGCTAAGAAAACTTCAGCGTTTGGCTTTGTCAGTGTTATTGCTGAGCAGTGCCTGTCATGTACGCGCTGCCAGTGATGATGAAGCTTGGCAAATGTTGCAAAAAGCCGCAGTTGCGGCACATGCCTTAAGTTATCAGGGTATTTTTGTTTGCCAGTCAGGCCAGCAATCTAAGCCAGTACAAATTAGACATTTGTTTAATGGCCAGTTTGAGTTTTCACGCAATGTGGTGTTAGATGGCTCGCCGCGAGAAGTCCTCAGCCAAGGAGGCGATGTCGTCATTTATAATCCTAAAAATGAAAAAATAGTCATAGAAAAGCGCCGAGGCCAAAATATGTTCCCCGCCATTTTGCCTACTGATTTAGAGGCAATTAAGGCCAGCTATGTGCTACGTGTGGGAGAAACTGAGCGGGTAGCGGATCGCCAAGCGCAGATATTATTTTTAGATGGCAAAGATAAATTACGTTATAGCTATAAATTTTGGCTAGATACTGAATATGGCCTGTTATTAAAGTCGGTGATGGTCAATAGCCAAAATGAGGTGATAGATAGTATCGCTTTTAACCAGCTGGGACTGATTAATAATGTAGACTTAGATTGGTTTAAACCTAACATAGATAGCAAAAAACATTATGTGATGGAAGATGAACCCAGCGCCGTGACAGACAACCATGCTAGCCCGCATTGGAAGCTAAAAGACTTGCCAGTGGGCTATGTTAAAGTAGATCAAATGATGCGCAGCGTGCGTGGTAAATCGCTACCCGTCACGCATTTGATATTTTCTGATGGCTTAGCCTCAGTTTCATTGTTTATTGAGCCGATTGAAAGTGGCGTAAAACCTAGGTTAGGCCATAAAGTCGTGGGTAATACCAGCTTTTATTCTAGCGTCACCGGGTATTTGCAAGTGACTGTATTGGGTGAAGTGCCAGAAGCTACCGTTGCGCAAATTGCCAACGCTGTGTTATTTGTTAAGTAGGTTTAGGTTTTTAAATTTCATTAAAAAGTAATAAAGTATTGCTATGATAGAAGAATATGCAATTGTAACTGAGCTCATTAACGAGCAGGCCACGTTAGAACTAGAAAGGCGCACCGCCTGCGGGCTTTGTGGGCAAAAGCGCGGTTGTGGCAATGCGGCCTGGGGTAAGCTGCTCGGGCATAATCGTCATGCTTTTATTGCGGATAACCCAGTCAACGCTAAAATAGGCGACAGCGTACTGGTGGGTATCAATGAAAAAGCCGTATTAAATTCCGCATTCTTTTTATATGTTCTGCCTCTGGTTGGCTTATTGATAGGCGCCTTGCTGGCAGATTACTTTTTTAGCAACCAGTTTTATGTCATGTTGGGCGCTGCGCTTGGCCTGACATCGGGTTTCTTGTGGGTAAAAGGCCATTTGATAGGCCGCAATCAATCAGGGCTAGCTTATAGCTCAGCATATCGCGCAGTTATTTTACGCATAGCAGAAGCAGACAACGCACTTGAAAATGCTACTGCCGCCCCAACTATTAAGCTAGGCATGAAAGCTGACAATACGCAAATGAAATAGCGCCATAGTCATGGTCTATCAGTCAGGCAGATTAAATGCCAGTTTTTTCTAAAAATGATACGAGGTGTATAGATGATAAAACAATGGATTGCAGTAATTGGTCTAAGTTTACTGACTAGCATAAATAGCCCAGTGTATGCAAAAGAGCTGCCAGACTTTACTGAGCTGGCTGAAAAGCACGGCGCTGAAGTCGTGAATATTAGCGTGACTCAAATATCCCATAACGAAGCAGCTAACATGCCTTTTCCGGGCATGGAAGGCGACGACCAAATGCAAGAGTTTTTTAAGCGTTTTGGTATTCCGCTCATGCCAGGTATGCCAGGTCAAGGCTCGCCGCAGCCAGATTACAAGTCACAATCACTAGGTTCAGGTTTTATTATCAGCAGCGATGGCTATATTTTAACCAATGCGCATGTGGTCAATGAAGCCGATGAAGTCATCATTAAATTATCAGATAAGCGCGAATTTAAAGCCAAAATTATCGGTGTGGATAAACGTACCGATGTTGCGCTGGTGAAAATTGAAGCAACAGGGCTGCCAAAAGTCACTGTGGGTGATCCTGCCAAATTGAAGGTAGGCGAGTGGGTGGCTGCCATAGGCTCACCTTTTGGCTTAGAAAATACCATGACGGCCGGCATAGTCAGTGCAAAAGGCCGTGCTTTGCCACAAGAAAATTTTGTGCCATTTATCCAAACCGATGTTGCCATTAATCCGGGTAATTCTGGCGGCCCCCTATTTAATTTAGCGGGTGAAGTGGTGGGCATCAATTCGCAAATTTACAGCCGTAGTGGCGGTTCTATGGGCTTATCTTTTTCTATACCGATAGACGTTGCCATTGATGTTTCTAATCAATTAAAGGCCAATGGCAAAATCACCCGTGGTTGGTTAGGTATCGCCATACAAGAACTGACCAAAGATTTAGCGGAATCCTTTGGCATGAAAAATACCAATGGGGCCTTGATCGCTGGGGTAGAGAAAAATGGTCCTGCCGACAAAGGTGGCTTAGAAGCTGGGGATGTGATTACCAAGTTTGATGGCAAAGCAATTGCGGCTTCTTCTGACTTGCCTAGGGCTGTAGGGGCAAGCAAACCTGGCAAAATTGCTGCGGTTGAGATTTTGCGCAAGGGCAGTGCAAAAACGTTGAATATAGGCGTGGGCGAAATGCCTACAGATGCGACTGAGATTGCACAAAATAGCAAAGCTGCACCTAAGGCAGAAGCCAATAAAATTGGCTTAACGCTCAGGGAGCTGACTGCGGCACAGAAGAAAAAGCTTAACGGTAAAAATGGCTTATTAGTCCAAGAGAGCACTGGTGCGGCAGCTCAAGCAGGTATTCGACGCGGTGATGTGATACTGGGCTTAAATAACAGCGAGACCCAAAGTGTAGAGCAGTTTAATAAACAAATTAATGCGGTGTCAGCAGGTAAAACTGTGGCGGTGCTAGTGCAGCGTGGCGACAATACGCTGTATGTGCCGATAAAAGTAAGCAAATAATTCGATGTTTATTGCTGGTCAGATTGACCAATGAGGCCTAAAAACAATCTGACCAAGCCAAACGCCAGCCATGATGCGGCGCGTTTAGCCACATTGCCCTTAAGCCATGCCTGTGGGGCTATATAAAATGCCCCAGCTTGTATGTTGGCCATAACCTCAGCACCTAGCTCACAGGCAAAACCACGGTCTTTGACCATGATATTTGCCTCACGGGCAAGCAGCAGGCTAAATGGATCAATGTTAGAAGACCCTACGGTTGACCAATAATTGTCTATCACCGCCACTTTGCTATGCATAAAGCTTTTACGGTATTCATATATCTGTATGCCATGCTTTAAAAATTCAGTATAAAACGCATGGGTTGCAAACATTAAAAAATACTCCATGCGGCCTTGTAACAGCAGCTTGACGGTAACCCCGCGTTTTGCTGCATCTATTAACGCTTTACGAAAAGTTCTACCAGGCACAAAGTAAGCGTTAGCGATGATAATTTCAGATTGGGCAGCCCGAATTGCTGTTAAGTAAGCGTCTTCAATGTCGTGTCTATGCAGCACGTTATCACGTATGACAAATGCCGCTAGCAGGCCTGCTTTACTCACTGGTTTGCTGGGCGCTATATCTGCTTTGCTCCGCACAGCGCCTAGTAAGCTAAAACTATCCAGCCGTGCCATGCGCCGCCAAAGGTGCTGAACACGCGCAACAATGATTGGCAGCAAATTGCCTTGAATTTTTGCCGCGTAGTCTATGCGTGGCGGGATATTGTTGGGCTTGGTTTGGGCATGAGGAATATTGTAATCATCAATAATATTAATGCCGCCGACAAAAGCGATTTTGTTATCGATGACGACGACTTTTTGATGTAAGCGGCGCAAGCGATTTTTTTTGAAAGTCCAAGGCGATATTTTTGCACGATAAAATATCAGCTTAAGTCCTGCTGCTTGTAGCGATTTAACATAGGTTTTGCTTAAATCCTGACTGCCAAATCCATCAAGTAATAGATGGACAATCACCCCGCGACGGGCGGCTTCTATCAAGGCGTTGGCAATGCGCGTCCCAACTGAATCTTGTTGAAAAATATAACTTTGTATATAAATCTCGCTATTGGCGGCAGCGATGGCAGATTCCAAGGCAGGAAAATATTCCGTGCCATTGCGTAATAGCTCAATTTGATTGCCGCTAATAAAATGAGTCATGATTTGCGTTCGCCTTGCCTAGTCAGCGTCGCCGTGAGTATGGCATGGTCAGATATTTGCAAGAAATGCACGCCAGAGTGAATGTTGACACGATTAATATCAAAGCCGCGCACGTATATGCGATCTAAACGCAGCATAGGTAACCAAGATGGAAAGCTGCGTGCAGGCTTGCCTGTGTGCTGTTCAAAAACCTCTTTTAGTGCGAGTTGTTCGGCAAAACTTTGGCCAGTACGCAAGCCCCAATCGTTAAAATCACCCGCAATAATCAGCGGTGACTGGGCTGGTATATGCTGCCTTATATAGGCTGTTACTGCCTGCAATTGCTGGCGCCGCCATGTTGCAAATAGACCAAGATGCAGGCAAATAGTGTGTAGCGATACATCCCAATTTGGTATGCTGATTTCAGTATGCAACAAACCGCGCTGCTCGCTGCTATGCGCGGAAATGTCTAGGTTATTGCTATCAATAATCGGGAATTTTGACAGTAAAGCATTGCCGTGATGGCCAGCAGGATAGACAGAATTTTTACCGTAGGCATAGTCTGGCCAGACCGCGTCTGCCAAAAACTCCATTTGCCCAGCATTTGAGAGCGCCAGAAAGCGGCTGCTATGCCGTGTATGCTTATCTTGCACTTCTTGCAAAAAAATCACATCTGCTTGCAATTTTCTGAGCATCTCGCGTTGCCTATGTAAAGAAAAATGGGCGTTAAAATGCGTATAGCCTTTATGAATATTAAAAGTAGCGATGCGCAGCGTGTTATGCAAAATGGGCTTAGAAAATGCAATCGGTCATAACACCGATGATACAACAATGAGCTTTTTAAGCAATTAGTTAGAAACTAATCAAGCATTTGTTGTAAAATCACGCCTATTGTGAAAAGGCGCTTATGGCGCCTTGTTTGTTTGTATAAAAGCTTAAAGACTAAATGAAAAATATCCGTAACTTTTCTATTATTGCCCATATTGATCACGGTAAATCTACCTTAGCTGATCGCATTATTCATTTATGCGGAGGCTTGGCCGACCGTGAAATGGAAGCGCAAGTGCTCGATTCTATGGATATTGAGCGTGAGCGTGGTATTACCATTAAGGCGCAAACTGCTGCCTTAGAATACAAAGCCGATGATGGGCAAATTTATCACTTAAATTTAATTGATACGCCAGGCCATGTGGATTTTAGTTATGAGGTTTCACGCTCGCTCTCAGCCTGTGAAGGCGCCTTGTTGGTGGTGGATGCCAGTCAAGGGGTTGAGGCGCAAAGTGTGGCCAATTGCTATACCGCGCTAGATTTAGGCGTAGAAGTTACTGCTGTGCTCAATAAAATTGATTTACCCTCCGCCGACCCAGAACGCGTTATTCAAGAAATTGAAGATGTGATAGGCATAGATGCAAGTGATGCGGTGCGCTGTTCGGCCAAAACCGGCTTAGGGGTGCGTGATGTACTAGAAGCGGTGATAGCAAAAGTACCGCCGCCGCAAGGCAATATTGACGGCCCATTAAAAGCGCTAGTGATAGATGCTTGGTTTGATAATTACGTGGGTGTGGTCATGTTGGTACGAGTCATTGATGGGGTGCTAAAACCTAAAGATAAAATACGCTTAATGGCGACACATACCGAATTTTTATGTGAGCAAGTGGGTGTATTTACCCCTAAATCCCTGCAAAAAACTTCACTGTCCGCTGGCGAAGTGGGTTTTATTATTGCGGGGATTAAAGAGCTCGCTAGCGCTAAAGTGGGCGATACCGTGACTTTGGTGAATAAGCCGGCGAAAGAGGCTTTGGCTGGGTTTAAAGAAGTTAAACCGCAAGTGTTTGCTGGTTTGTACCCAGTTGAATCTAATCAGTTTGAAGCCTTGCGCACTGCCCTTGAAAAACTCAGCTTAAATGACGCGTCGCTTTTGTTTGAACCAGAAAATTCAACGGCATTAGGTTTTGGCTTTAGGTGTGGCTTTTTAGGTCTGCTGCACATGGAGATTGTGCAAGAACGCCTAGAGCGCGAGTACGACATGGATTTGATTACTACCGCACCTACCGTGGTTTATGAACTGTTGTTAAAAGACGGTAGCGTGGTGCAAATTGAAAATCCATCACGTTTGCCTGAAACCTCGCGTGTCGAAGAAACGCGCGAACCCGTCATTAATGTTAATTTATTGATGCCGCAAGATTATGTAGGGCCAGTCATGACCTTATGCAATAACAAACGTGGCATACAAAAAAATATGCAGTACATGGGCAGGCAAGTGATGTTGAGCTACGAAATGCCGCTCAATGAAGTGGTGTTAGACTTTTTTGATAAATTAAAGTCGGTATCACGCGGCTATGCCTCTATGGATTATGAGTTTTTAGAGTTTCGGGCAGCAGATTTGGTCAAGCTGGATATTATGGTCAATGGCGAGAAAGTGGACGCGCTGAGCATGATAGTACATAGGGCCAATAGCGTGCATAGAGGCCGCGAAGTGGCGGCAAAAATGCGTGAGTTGATTCCTAGACAAATGTTTGATGTGGCAATTCAGGCGTCTATAGGGGCAAATATTATTGCCCGTGAAACGGTAAAAGCCATGCGTAAAAATGTGATTGCTAAATGTTATGGTGGCGATGTTTCACGTAAGCGTAAATTATTAGATAAGCAAAAAGAAGGCAAAAAACGCATGAAACAAGTGGGTAACGTGGAAATTCCACAAGAAGCATTTTTAGCTATTTTACGGGTAGAGGATAAATAATGTATTTCGCACTGTTTATGGTGGCCATATTGGCTGTTACAGGTTTCATTTGGTTGTTAGACAGTCTGTTGTTGCGTAAAAAGCGTGCAGCAGATGCGGCGGAGCCAATATTAGTCGAATACTCCAAAAGTTTTTTCCCAGTGATTTTACTGGTATTTTTTGTTCGTTCTTTTATTGTAGAGCCTTTCAAAATTCCATCGGGCTCTATGATGCCCACCTTGCTGGCGGGCGATTATATTTTGGTGAATAAGTTTACTTACGGTTTGCGCGTGCCGATTTTAAACAATACTTTTTTTGCCATGCAGCAGCCTAGTCGTGGCGATGTGTTTGTGTTTCACTACCCACCAGAGCCTTCTGTAGATTACATTAAGCGCGTGGTGGGCTTGCCTGGCGACAAAATTCGCTATTTAGATAAACGATTGACGATTAATGGCAAATTGCTAGAAGTCGCTGATGTAGGCGATTATAACTATGTTAAGCCAGGCTTGAACTTGGTAACAGCCAAACAATATCGCGAGCAACTAGGCAGTGTGCAGCACGATATTTTGATTAATCAGTGGGTAGGTAATTATGACGCTGATGCGATAGGCGCTAAGTTCGCCAATAATGAAGAAGTGGTGGTGCCTGCTGGACATTATTTGGCGATGGGTGATAATCGTGATGATAGTTCTGATAGTCGGGTTTGGGGTTTTGTGCCGGAGAAAAACTTAGTGGGTAAGGCATTTTTTATCTGGATGAATTTTGATCAAAGTTCTAGAATAGGCCATGCAATCCATTAGCAGCGGCAGTAATTTAACGATGGATCATGGGCAAAGTATGCATAATCAAAATAAGCAAATAGCTGGCTTTAAACAACAAATCGGCACAACGCTTTTAGGCACTATGCTTGTTATTGCGTCACTTGGTTTTGTGGGTTTTGTCGGCATCAAGGTATTGCCAGCTTATAAAGAATATTATTCAGTTAACACTGTGCTGCACGTCCTGAACAAGGAGTCATTGAGTAGTATGAGTAAATCAGAAATTCAAGCATCATTTGATAAGCGCGCTAGTATTAACAATGTGACATCAGTCAAGGGTGCCGACCTCGTCATAGATAAAAACACTGATGGTAAAACCGTCATCTCTGCGGAGTACCAAGTCATTACCCCGCTGTTTAGCAACGTCAGTATTTTAATCAATTTTTCCTCGTCAAACGACGGCCAATAAGTCAGTACTCAGTATCTTTCATTATTCATGACTCAGCAGGATTTAACCAAGCGTATTCCCTACCGGTTTGTAGAAACTCATCTGCTCACCCAAGCCTTAACCCATAGAAGCTACAGTGCGCAGAATAATGAGCGCTTAGAATATTTAGGTGATGGCGCGCTTAATTTTATTATTGCCAATCAGCTCTATAAACGCTTTCCTAGCTTAGATGAGGGTGATTTAAGCAGGTTGCGAGCGCAGTTAGTCAAAGAGGCAACCATCAGTGAAATTGCCATTACACTAGATTTAGGTGATGCACTTAAGTTAGGTGAAGGTGAATTAAAAAGTGCGGGCTGGCGCAGACCCTCTATATTGGCAGATGCGCTAGAGGCAATCATAGGCGCCGTTTATTTAGATGGCGGTTTTGCCGCTGCTGAGGCGTTAGTAATGCATTTGTATGCCGATAAGTTGAGTACCATAGACCCTAAAGTGATAGATAAAGACCCTAAATCACTGTTGCAAGAGTTATTGCAAGGCAAAAAAGTTGCTGTACCAGAATATGCCGTAGTCCACACGGGTGGTGAGGCACATGCTCAGGTGTTTATCGTTGAATGTTTTATCCAAAAAATGGATATCCGCACGGTGGGGGAAGGAACTAGTCGGCGCATCGCTGAGCAAAAAGCCGCACAACTTGCATTGTTAGAGTTAGAAAAAATACGTTTTGTAAAAAGCCGCAGTGCCTAAATTTAAATTGGATAGCCAGTAAAAATGACAGAGAAAGACTCAGATTTGGTAGCACTTTCAGCATTTAGATGCGGTACGGTGGCTATTGTAGGTCGGCCTAATGTGGGTAAATCTACGCTACTCAACCATATTTTAGGGATGAAGCTGGCGATTACCTCGCGTAAAGCGCAAACCACGCGGCATCGGTTACTGGGTATTCATACGACTGAAGATACGCAGTTTTTATTTGTCGATACGCCAGGCTTTCAGCAAAAGCATCTAAATGCCTTAAATAAAGGCCTGAATAAAACCGTCACGCAAGTGCTGACGGAAGTGGATGTGGTGTTGTTTGTCATAGAACCAATGAAATTGGGCGATGCAGATCGCAAAGTATTGCAATTATTATCTGAAAAAACGCCCACTATTTTGGTGGTGAATAAAGCGGACTTGATGGGTGATAAAGGCAATTTATTGCCTTTAATTCAAGATTTTGATTTGGAGTTTCCATTTTCAGGCATTGTGCCTGTCAGCGCCAAGAAAAGTCTGCATTTAGATGAGCTGCTCAGCGCTATTCGGCAATATCTGCCTGAACAAGCGGCTATTTATTCTGAAGATGAGCTGACTGATAAAAACGAACGTTTTTTAGCTGCTGAGTTAGTGCGTGAAAAAATATTCAGATTGCTCGGTGATGAGATTCCCTATTCGGTTGCGGTAGAAATTGAAAAGTTTGAAGTGATAGGCAATCTTAGGCGTATTTTTTGTGCAATTATTGTCGATAAAGACAGCCAAAAACCGATGCTAATTGGTAAAAATGGCGACAAAATGAAGCAGATTTCTACTGAGGCTAGGCAGGACATGGAAAAGCTATTTGGCGGAAAAGTCTATCTTGAGACTTGGGTAAAAGTTAAAGGTGGCTGGGCCGATGACGAGCGAGCTTTAAAGTCGCTAGGTTACTAATCACTAGCCTGCAAAGCGCTTATTTACTTACATGATCACAGAGCAATAAATGAATAAGCTGTTTCTGATGTGCCTAGCAATTTGGTCTAACTAGTATTTATGCAAGCCAACTTTCGTTACGACAACCAGACCGTGTATGTGCTGCATACTTATCCGTTTAAAGAGACTAGCTTAGTCGTTGAGTTATTTACCCAAGGCTATGGCCGCGTAGCCGCCACAGCCAAGGGGGCAAGAAGGCCGCGTTCTGCCATGCGCGGCATGTTGCAGTCATTTCAACCTTTGCTGGCGACTTGGTCGGGTAAGTTAGAGCTCAAAACCTTGCATAGTCTGGAATGGGCGGGTGGCCTGCTGTTGCTCAAAGGTGAGGCCTTGATGTGCGGCTTTTATTTAAATGAGCTGTTATTACGTTTATTGCCTCGCGAAGACGCTCACCAAGCATTGTTTGAATATTACAGTGCCACCATCAAAATTCTGGCGCACAGTGAAGATTTAGCCAGTACGCTTAGGCGCTTTGAATTAAAGCTATTGCAGGAGTTGGGTTATGCGATCCCGTTGCTAAAGGATGTCAATGATGCCGCTATAGCGCCAGATATAAGCTATATTTATCAGGCAGAGCATGGAGCTAGCCCGTTAAATGGCGCATTTAGTCCTGCAAAAAATGGCGTACAATTGCTAGGTAAAACCCTGCTAGACATGGCCAATGACGATTACAGCAACGTGCAAACCCAGCAACAAAGTAAGCAACTGATGCGCTATTTGTTAGCGCATTACTTAGGCGATAAACCCTTACATACCAGGCAATTGTTGATTGATTTGCAAGGGCTATAGCTATTTTTTGTAAAAATGAACCATCACTTGAAGATTAAAAAATGATTAAGTTAGGTGTCAATATCGATCACGTCGCCACAATACGCCAGGCGCGCGGTACAAAATATCCCAGCGTGGTGCAGGCCGCTTTGCGTGCCGAGCAGTCGGGCGCGGATAGCATTACTCTACATTTGCGTGAAGACCGCCGCCACATGCAAGATGCGGATGTACGAGCCTTGCGTAGCCTGCTACAAACCCGTATGAATTTAGAATGTGCGGTCACCGAAGAAATGATTAATATTGCCGTAGAGGTGGCACCGCAAGATGTTTGTTTAGTGCCAGAGCGCCGTGAAGAGCGTACCACCGAAGGCGGCTTAGACGTCATCGCAAATTTTGCACAAGTTGCTCGTGCCGTAAAACGTCTTAGTAACGCGGGCATTCGGGTGTCTTTGTTTATTGGCCCAGATACAGCGCAAATTGATGCAGCTAAAAAAGCTGGTGCGCCTTTGATCGAATTACACACGGGCACGTTTGCCGATGCCGAACATTTACCGGCCAGACAATATGAATTGCAGCGCATTAAAGATGCCGTCAAATACGCGCTCAGCTTAGGCCTAGTGGTCAATGCTGGCCACGGCTTGCATTATCATAATGTGCATGAAATCGCCTCAATAGAGGGCATAGACGAACTGAATATTGGCCATGCCATCGTCGCCCACGCGCTATTTGTAGGTTGGGATAATGCCGTGCGCGAAATGAAAGCCTTAGTCAAAGAATTTGCTTTTAAGTAGCCAAAAATGATTTTTGGCATAGGCACAGATATTGTAGAAGTGGCGCGCATTGAGGCCTCAATAGCCCAGTTTGGTGATGAATTTGCCAAGCGTATCTTGGCCGACAGCGAATTTTCTGTGTATTTACAATCTCATATTAAAGCGCGTTTTTTAGCCAAACGCTTTGCCGCTAAAGAGGCGTTTTCTAAGGCGCTGGGAACAGGCTTGCGGGCACCTGCCACGTTTGAAAATATCGCCGTGACGCACGACGCATTAGGTAAGCCTATTTTGCAATTAGCACCAGAATTGCAACTGTTTTTGCAGACTAAAAAAATCACGCAAACACATATCAGTATCAGTGATGAGCGCAATCTGGCTGCGGCATTTGTGGTGCTAGAAAGCATATGACGCAGACAGAAACCATAGATGCTGCAAGGCGTTTTGGCGGGGTTTCACGCCTATATGGGCCAGATGGCATGGCTAAACTACGGGCGGCGCATATTTGTATTATTGGCATTGGCGGGGTGGGCTCTTGGGCGGCAGAAGCGGCAGCGCGCAATGCTGTAGGCACGATCACCTTGATTGATTTAGATCATATTGCAGAATCCAATGTTAATCGGCAACTGCATGCCTTAGCCGGAGAATTTGGCAAGGCCAAAGTCACCGCCATGGCTGAGCGTATTAGACGCATTAATCCAGATGCAGCAGTGATAGAGATTGAAGATTTTGTGACACCTGAAAACGTCGGTGAGCTTTTAACTAAGCAATTTTCTGGGGTGATTGATTGCATAGATGACGCAAAAGCCAAGGCTGCGATTGCTGCTTTTTGTGTTGCTAATAATATTCCATTAGTCATGACAGGCGCAGCTGGCGGCCGACTAGACGCCACACACATTAAACAGGCTGATTTAAGTTTAGTCAGTCACGATAAATTGTTGGCTAAAGTGCGTCATTTATTGCGCCGAGATTATGGCTTTGCCAAAGCAGTTAATGCAAAAAATAAGGCAAAAAAATTAGCCGTACCGTGTATTTATTCTGATGAAACTGTGCGGCTGCCAGAGCGTAGCTGTGAGCTGCCTGATCAAGAAGTTGAGGTGACGGCTATTACTGGCTTGAACTGCGCCGGCTATGGCTCTAGTGTCTGCGTGACTGCGCCATTTGGCTTTGCCGCAGCAGGTTTGCTCATGCAACAATTGCTCAATACAGCAAAGCCTAAAGATACAATTTTAGCTACCCAATAAAGCGTAAATTTATTTCATTAAATGGTCATCAATTTGTCACAATTGGCGCATACCATTCAATAAATTAAATAGCTAAAAATTCTATGCGCACAAAATTCCCACCTTTAAAATTACTCAATCGCGATATCAGCATCCTAGCGTTTAACGAGCGTGTATTGAGTGTTGCACAAAATACTGAATACCCACTGGTTGAGCGTTTGCGCTATATTTGCATCGTTTCGTCTAATTTAGATGAGTTTTTTGAAGTGCGTGCCGCGCCGCATGTTGATGCCATGCGAGATGACGAGCATAAAACTGATATTAATGTGCAAAGCTATGAAATGATTTCTGCTGCTGCTCATGCTTTGGTCGATAAGCAATATAAAATTCTTAATACTGAATTAATGCCCGCCTTGGCTGCGCAAGGGGTACATTTGGTTTCACATAGCGATCGCACGTTAGAGCAAAAGCGTTGGGTTTCGCGTTATTTTGAAACAGATGTGCGTCCGCTCTTAGTACCCGTGGCGCTGGATCCCTCCCATCCTTTTCCGTTAGTTGCTAACAAATCGCTTAATTTTATAGTGTTGCTAGGGGGCAGTGATGCCTTTGGCCGCAGTAACAATATTGCCATTGTCAAAGTGCCTAGGGTACTTCCCAGATTGATTAGATTGCCTAAGCATTTGAGTGATAAGCAGCAAAAATTTGTTTCACTATCTAGTGTGATTCGCGCCCATTTGTCTAGCCTGTTTACTGGCCGTGAAGTCTTAAATTTTTCTCAGTTTAGGGTAACGCGGCATTCTGATTTAGCGGTTGATGAAGATGATGTAAAGAACCTGCGTACAGCGCTGCGTAAAGGCTTGGTACATCGCAATTTTGGTGAGGCAGTTCGATTAGAAGTCTCGCATGACTGCGATGAGAAATTAGCTAAATTATTATTACAGCAGTTTGATTTGCCCAAACAATCTTTGTATCGGGTCAATGGTTTGGTTAATTTGGCGCGTTTGATGCAGTTGGCAGACTTAGCTGAAGGCAGTCAGCTTAAATTTAAGCCATTTGAGCCAGCCACCAGCTTGCAAATTGTGCCCAATCAGTCATTTTTTACCCAGTTAAAACAAAGAGATATATTAATTCACCAGCCTTATGAAAGTTTTGAATCCGTCATCGACTTTTTGCGTGAAGCGGTGAACGACCCGGATGTGCTCTCTATTCAACAAACGATTTACCGTACTGGCTCAGACCCGCGTATGCTGCATTTACTACAAGAAGCTGTACGCCGTGGCAAAGAAGTGATGGCCGTGGTTGAGCTGAAGGCAAGGTTTGATGAAGAGGCCAACATCAATTGGGCGGAAAGTTTAGAATCAGTGGGTGCGCAAGTGGTTTATGGTGTTGTTGGCTTGAAAACCCACGCAAAAATGCTGCTGGTGATGCGCCGTGAGGGTGCAGGCCTAAAATATTATGGGCATGTCTCTACGGGTAATTACAACCCGAGAACGGCTAGGTTATATACCGATGTCAGTATGCTGACCGCAGACTTAGACATTACTCGCGATATGGAGCACTTATTTAGGCATATTGCTAGCCAAGTTAAATTGCCACGTATGAAAAAATTACTGGTGGCACCGTTTAATTTGCATAGGCAAATGCTACTTAAGATCAGAGCTGCAGAACTAGCAGCGGCAGCAGGCAAGCCTGCTCATATTATCTTAAAAATGAATGCGCTCACTGATGAGGCTTTGGTGATGGCTTTGGTAAAAGCAGGGCGCGCTGGTGTTGAAGTGGATTTGATTTTGCGCGGCGCTTGTATTTTACCAGTAGATGCGCCAGGCTTGGATGGACGTATTCGCGTCCGTTCCATCATTGGCCGCCTATTAGAGCATTCTAGGGTGTTTTATTTCAATATTGATAGTGTTGAAAATATGTGGCTTGCCAGTGCCGACTGGATGAATCGCAATATGATGCGCCGCATTGAAATTGCCTGGCCGATTGATGATGTTAAAAATCGCGCACGTATTTTGCTAGAGTGTTGCCAAATGAGCTTAGATGACAATAAGAACGCTTGGCTACTAACGGAAGACGGCAGCTATATACCCACTGGTCAATCTATTAATGCCAAAGTCAAAGGTGCTGGGCAAGTAGCAGACTTTAATGTGCAGCAGCAGCTTATCAATCAATACACGCATTAAACTACGCTAGTTTTTCATCATGGCAAACTTGATTTTATGGCGTCACGCAGAAGCAGAAATGCAAAGTGTCACAGGCGAAGACGCAGAGAGAGCGTTGACTAAACATGGCCGTAAAGATGCCGCTAGAATGGCCGCATGGCTAGACCAGCATTTGCCGAAAAATACCGAAATTATATCTAGCCCAGCGCGCCGATGTATAGAGACGGTCGCGGCTTTACAGCAGTTAAACACGCCTAAACTAAGGCGTGAAGTCAAAGTGGCCGCGTTTTTGAGTGCCGATAGCTATGTGCATGCCATAGCTAAACAGGTGTGTAACGACGATGTGAGTAAAACCATACTCATCGTCGGACATCAGCCCAATTTAGGTTTATTGATTAGCCAGCTGATAGGTATGCAAGCGGGGGCTTGCAGTGTAAAAAAAGGTGCAGTCTGGTGGTTACGCCAGCGGCACCTTGTTGCGGGCACTGCACCGCAAACTTATTTATTTGCAGTGCAGCAGCCACATTATTGATAGTAAGATTAGTGAGTGACAAGCGCTCACTTACTTCTTGTTAGGTCTGCCCGTTTTAATGGTGGGCACTTTAGCCATCACCACTTTTAGTGCGGCATCTGTCATTGCTGCAAGTTGCATAATGCCAGCACGCAATAATTCACTTTTTTTCGCAGGTTGACCCAGTTTTACTAGGCGTTCTTTGAGTACGGCAAATTGTGCGTATTCAGTTTTTGGCATGGTAAAGCTGTCACGCTCCATTTTTAGCTTGACGACTTTTTGCTTGGCTGGCTTAGCTGGGCTAGCTTTAGCTGCGGCAGGTTTAGCGGCCGCCGTTACTGGTTTTGCAGCAACTGGTTTTGCTGCTACTGGTTTAGCAATGACAGCTTTAGGCACCGCAGGCTTCTTGACCACTGCCTTAGTTACTGCTGGTTTGCTGGCAACTGCTTTGGTTACAGGTGCTTTTGTTGCCAGTACTTTATTAGCTGGAACGCTTATTGAAGCTGGCGTTGAGTTGGGTTTTGACATGTTATTATCCTAATTAAACGGTGTAAACAGTTTATACTGTTTACTTAGGCTTGCAAATGAATTTTTTATGACAATTGCCTAGGCTAAGCTTAGCTCAAATAGCCAGTTTGTTTTTTGCCATGCCAGCGTTTCTTCGTCTAATAAATAGTAAGACTGCGGATATTTTTCTGGCCAAGTTTTTGGCAAAGTTAACTGTATGGTATTTTGCGCTACATGCAGTTGAAAGCCTCGCAGATTAGGTGTTTGACGGGCATGACATAAAATTACGGCTAGGCGTAAGCAGATGAGCTGCATGACAAAAATGCGGTCAGAGAAGTCTGCTTCCAAGCGTTTTAATTTGCCTCTATAGCCTAAAATTAACAAGCTTAAACAATGTAATTCACTTTGCGAAAAACCGGCTGGTTCGGCATGATCTAGTATGTAAGCACCATGCAGGTGTGCGTCTATCGGCGAAACTACGCAGCCTATTTCATGTAACAAGCCTGCCCAATGCAGTTTGCGGCTATGCGTTTGTTGTTCATCTGGGGCAAATTGAATGTCGATACTTATTTTTTCAAATAGCTTTTCTGCAACATCGGCTACGGTTTTAGCGTGACGCTCATCTACATCAAACTTACGCGCTAAGCGCTGCACCGAGGCATTGCGTAAATCGACCATGGCATTATCTCTAGCCAGCATGTCATACAGCAAGCCATGTCTGAGGGCGCCTTTAGCGACATTTAAGGTGTCTATTTTTAAAAAATCAAATGCGCCCAGCATAATGGCAAGGCCGCCAGCAATCACTGCTTTACGATCCTCTTTTAGACCGAGTAAGCGCAATTTATCGGTATGTTTGGCGCGTAATAATTCTTCGCGCAGCCAGAGTAGGCCTTCTTTAGTGATGATGTCGGCGGGTCTGCCATATTGCACTAACACGTCGGCAATCGCGCCCACCGTGCCCGATGCGCCATAAGCGACATCCCAATGTTTATGGCTAAAATTGACGCCTAAAGTATCAAAAATAGATTCTGCGGCAATTTCTGCACGGGTAAAAGCGTTTTCGGTTAAATCGCCATGAGCAAAATGTTTGAGTGACCAAGCTACCGAGCCTACATGCAGTGAGGCAGTATGTTGCGCTTGAAAGCCTTGCCCTAAAATAAACTCAGTTGAGCGACCGCCAATATCAATCACTAAGCGCCTTTCATTGGATTGCGGTAAAAAGCGGCTCACGCCTTGATAGATTAAGCGCGCTTCTTCTACCCCAGAAATCACTTCAACATCAAAGCCTAGGGCTTTTTTAGCCATTTTAATAAACACATCACGATTATTTGCCTCGCGCAAAGTTTGGGTGGCAACCGCACGAACATGAGAGGGCGCAAAGCCTTGAATGCGCTCGCCAAATCTGGCTAGACAGCGTATGCCACGCTCCATCGCTTCAACCGTGAGGTTGCGATTTTCATCCAAATCGCCACCTTGCCTGACAGGCTCTTTTAAATACTCAACGCGCTGAATATGGCCACTATCTAGCTGGCCGATTTCCAGCCTAAAACTATTAGAGCCTAAGTCTATTGCGGCGAGTAAGGATTTATCTGCGGGCATATTGGGTTTATTTTCCATAGCGTGTTAGGTGGCTTGCCCAGACTTGGCTAGGCTCTTTTTATTGAAAAAACAGTATTATTGTTTATTTTGTCATTATAGTTTGAAAGTTTTATGACAAAGTAATATTTCATCTAAAGTCTGATCATTTATTCTCATTAAAAATGTGGCTTGAAAAATCTAGGCTTAGCCCCATTAAAGTTGTATCGTTTTTTTACTATCACATTGAGGAGCTTAATTTATGGCCAAAGACACCAGTGCAAAACAGACTGCACAAAAACAATCTATGCCTTTTCAGGCAGAGGTAAAGCAGCTTTTGCAATTGATGATTCATTCGCTATACAGCAATAAAGAGATTGTTTTACGTGAGTTAATTTCTAATGCATCGGATGCCGCAGATAAATTGCGTTTTGAGGCCATTGCCAATGGCGCGCTGTATGAAGGTGACAGTGAGTTAACCATTCGTATCGCTTTTGATAAAGCGGCGCGCACCTTGAGTATTAGCGATAACGGCATAGGCATGAGCCGCGACGAGGTGATTGCCAATATTGGTACGATCGCTAAATCTGGCACTAAAGAATTCTTTAATGCTTTGTCTGGCGACCAAGCCAAAGATGCTAATTTAATAGGTCAATTTGGTGTGGGGTTTTATTCAGCCTTTATTATTGCTGATAAAGTCAGTTTAACGACGCGCCGAGCAGGTGCGGCTGAGGCGGTGCGTTGGGAATCTGCGGGTGAAGGCGACTTTACCCTAGAGGCGGCCGATAAGGCGACGCGCGGCACAGAAGTGGTGTTGCACTTACGTGACGGTGAAGATGAGTTTTTAAACGACTGGAAGCTTAAAAGTATTATTCGCAAGTATTCAGACCATATCACCTTGCCGATAGTGATGAAAAAATCCGAGTGGAAAGATGGCGAGCAAGTAGCTACCGATGAAGATGAAACGGTGAATAAAGCCTCTGCATTATGGGCACGCAGTAAAAATGATATTACTGAAGAAGAATATCAAGAGTTTTACAAGCACGTTTCGCATGATTTTGAAAATCCGCTAAGCTATACGCATAGTCGGGTTGAAGGCAAGCAAGAATATATTTCATTGCTGTATATTCCGAGTAAAGCGCCGTTTGACTTGTACGACCGCGAGCGTCGGCATGGCATTAAGTTATATGTCAAACGGGTGTTTATTATGGAAGACGCTGAAAAGTTGATGCCACAATATTTGCGTTTTGTCCGTGGCGTGATTGATAGCGCCGATTTACCGCTCAACGTGTCGCGCGAGATTTTGCAATCTAGCCGTGATGTTGATGCGATTAAAGCTGGCTCTGTGAAAAAAGTCTTAAGCTTGCTAGAAGATATGCGCGACAACAAGGCTGAAGACTATGCGAAATTCTACAAAGAATTTGGCCGTGTGCTCAAAGAAGGGCCTGGTGAAGATATTGCTAATAAAGATAGAATTGCTGGTTTGTTAAGATTCGCCTCCACCAAGGCTGATAATGATGTGCAAGATGTTTCTCTAAAAGACTACATTGCGCGTATGCAGGCTGAGCAAGATGTGATTTATTACATCACCGCTGAAAGCTTTGCGGCGGCGCAGCACAGCCCGCACTTAGAAATTTTCCGCAAAAAAGGCATAGAAGTGTTATTGATGTCTGACCGTGTTGACGAATGGCTATTAGGCAGTTTGACTGAGTTTGAAGGCAAAAAATTACAGTCGATTGCCAAAGGCGATTTAGATTTAGGCAAGCTAGAATCAGATACCGAAAAAGAAATACAAAAGAAAATTGAAGAAGAGGCTAAATCTTTAGTTGAGAAGATTAAAACTACTTTAGCTGAGCAGGTTAAAGAGGTGCGAGTCACGCATAGGTTGACTGATTCGCCAGCTTGTTTGGTGAGTGATGCCAATGATTTATCAGGTAATTTGGCGCGTATGCTAAAAGCGGCAGGGCAAGCCGCGCCAGAGACCAAGCCTATACTTGAGATTAATCCTAATCATAAACTGATTAAGCGCTTGGCAGCCGAAAGCGCCGAGGCCTTGTTCTCTGACCTTGCATTGGTGTTGTTTGACCAAGCGCTGTTGGCTGAAGGCGGCACGCTGGACGATCCAGCTAGCTTTGTAAAGCGTATGAATAGTTTAATTAATTGAATGGTTTGATTAATTAAAGATTTTCTCTGACCTAAGCCCGCTCAGACTTAATAACTTGAGCGGGTTTTTTGTCGCTAAATTTCGGGTTGTTGTTAGCGCGCTGCCCTGTCAAATAACATTCATTATATAGCTGGCACATTATTTGCTAAAATACACCCTAACCACGATTGATATATAAATGCACTAAAAGGCCAGCATGAAAAACTCTGATAAAACTCCTAGCAAAAAACCAATAAAAGCCAGCGCAAAAATAAAGGCTAAACCACAAACCAATACCGCATCTAAATTCAAAAAAGCCAGTAAAGCTAAGCCAGCAGTATTGGCTAAGTTAGCACCTATTGAGCAGGCCCTACAAAATCATTTGGTTTTTTCTAGTTTTAAAACTAATGCAGCGGCAACCGCCAGAGATTGGTACGATGCAGCCAGCCATACAGTGCGTGACCACGTGGTTGAACGTTGGGTGAAAACAGCAGAATCTTACTATCGTGACGATTTGAAACGTGTTTATTATTTGTCTTTAGAGTTCTTAATCGGGCGTATGCTCAGTAATGCCGCACTAAACTTGGGCATCAACGATGAGCTCAAAGCGGGTTTGGCCAGTTTAGGCCGTGATTTAGAAAATACCGTAGAGATGGAAACCGATGCCGCTTTAGGTAATGGTGGTTTAGGTCGTCTAGCTGCCTGCTTCTTAGATTCTATGGCAACCATGGATATTCCCGCGACTGGTTATGGCATTCGCTATGAATATGGCATGTTCAAGCAATCTATAGAAAATGGCCAGCAGATGGAAAATCCTGATAATTGGTTGCGCTATGGCAATATATGGGAGTTCCAACGTCCAGAAGTCAGCTACAACATTAAATTTTATGGTCATGTGGTCAAATATGATGTTGATGCGGGGCAAGCCCAGCACTGGGTAGATGCAGAACATGTGGTGGCGATGGCCTATGATGTGCCTGTGCCTGGTTTTGGCGGTCACACAGTTAATAGCTTACGTTTATGGTCAGCCAAGGCGGCGCGCGAGTTTGATTTGAGCCATTTTAATGATGGCAATTATGAAAAGTCGGTACAAGAGCGCAATGACAGTGAGAATATTTCTAAAGTACTCTACCCCAATGACACCTCAGTATTGGGTAAAGAGTTACGTTTAAAACAGCAGTATTTCTTTGTCTCGGCTTCTATACAAGATATTTTACGGCGCTTTTTGAGCGCGCATGACATTAAAAAACCAGCTGACTGGAAGATATTGCCAGATAAAATCGCCATACAGCTGAACGACACGCACCCATCTATAGGGGTGGCGGAGATGATGTACCAATTAGTAGATGTGCATGGACTACCTTGGGATTTTGCTTGGTCATTGGTGGTGAAGATTTTTGCATACACCAACCACACTTTGATGCCAGAAGCCCTAGAGACTTGGTCGGTAGATTTATTTGGCCGCCTGTTGCCACGCCATTTAGAGATTATTTATAAAATCAACTTTGAATTCTTGCACATGGTCAATCACCACTTCCCAGGGGATGCTGATTTACTTAGCCGCGTCTCAATTATAGACGAGTCGCATGGCAGACGAGTGCGTATGGCGCATTTGGCGGTGGTGGGCAGTCATACTGTTAATGGCGTTGCCGCCTTACATAGTGAGTTGTTAAAACAACACCTATTTGCTGATTTTGATCGCATTTATCCTGGCAAAATGACCAATGTCACCAATGGCATTACCCCGCGGCGCTGGTTAAATCAGGCTAACCCTGGCTTAACAGCGTTGATAGAAAAAGCCATAGGGCCAGACTTTAAAAAAGACCTGACGCAAATCAAAAAAATTACGCCGTTGGCCAATGATGCAGATTTTAGAGCCGCTTTTGCCGCCGTCAAACAAGCCAATAAAGTGCGTTTAGCGAATAAAATCGAAGAAAAAACGGGCATTAAACTCAATACCCATAGTTTGTTTGACGTGCAAATTAAACGTATACACGAATATAAACGTCAGCTACTTAATGTCTTGCATGTGATTACTTTGTATAACCGCATACGTGCTGGCGAAAAAGGCATTACCCCGCGTACTGTCATTTTTGGCGGTAAAGCCGCGCCTGGCTATTGGATGGCAAAACAGATTATTCGCCTGATTAACGATGTGGCGACTATCGTCAATGAAGATTTAGCGGTTGGCGATCAGCTCAAAGTGGTGTATTACCCCAATTATGAAGTCTCAGCGGCAGAAATTTTATTCCCAGGCAGTGATTTGTCTGAGCAAATTTCTACAGCAGGCACAGAAGCCAGCGGTACCGGCAATATGAAAATGGCCTTAAATGGCGCGTTGACCATAGGCACGCTAGATGGCGCTAACGTAGAAATTATGGAAGAAGTGGGCATAGAAAATATCTTCATTTTCGGCCTGACCACCCCGCAAGTGGCTGAAACTAAAGCCAATGGCTATCATCCGCGCGACTACTATGAGGCTAATCCAGAGTTAAAAGCAGTGTTGGATATGATTAGTAGCGGCTTTTTCTCGGTAGAAGAGCCCAATCGTTATCAGCCTATAGTCGATAATTTACTGAAAAATGGCGACAATTATTTGTTGTTGGCAGATTACGCCAGTTACATTGAAACGCAGGATAAAGTAGGTAAACTCTATCAAAATCAAGATGAATGGACACGTATGGCGATTTTAAACGTCGCCAATATGGCTAAATTTTCTAGCGATCGTGCTATCAGCGATTATGCCAAAAATATTTGGCATGCCAGTGCGAGTAGCTCTGCTGACTAGTGCTTACCGTTGATTACCACCCAGACTAAAAAAATTAGCCTAAGAAATTAGCCTAAGAAGCAGACTGAACTGCACTAAAAACCCCCTCTAGCCAGTGCGTCTGGCTAAGTAAAAACCCCGTTAGGCTCTTGATAAGCCTAGCGGGGTTTTTTAATTTACCGCTCCGTCAGGCATGGCTTGCAACCCATAAGCGCTGCAACATGCCACCCCCCCCACCTAAATTTGGCCTAGCTAAATTTTTTGCTGAACTCGCCTAGTGATTTGAACTTATTCATATCAATTAATAATTGATAAATAAAATTTATACACAAGTATGTAAATTGATAGTAAAGTGCTCAAATAAATAAATTTAATATTACTTTGCCAACCTAACCGCCTATTAACTGATGAAGCGCCACGCATCCTTAAATCGCATTTATAGACTAGTCTGGAATCAGACTTTAAGCGCATGGGTGGCAGTTGCAGAAACGGCACGCGGCCGCGGTAAATCATCAGCCAGACGTAAATTAATAGTCAATGCAGCCGCAGCGACGGCGGCACTGGCGCTGGCTTTTTCGCCCTATGCCCAAGCAGGCCCCACAGATGGCCAAGTGGTGGCAGGTACTGGCGCTATTAGTCAAGCTGGCAATACCACCACCATCAATCAAAGCAGCCAAAATCTGGCCATAAACTGGGCTGACTTTAGTGTGGCGGCTCATGAGGCGGTGCGCTTTAATCAACCTAACGCATCGGCTATTGTGCTTAATCGAGTGCTAGGGCAAAGCGTCAGCCAAATTTATGGCGCGGTGTCAGCCAATGGCCAAGTGTTCATCTTAAATCCCAATGGCGTGCTGTTTGGTGCAGGTGCACAAGTGAATGTAGGTGGCTTAGTCGCCTCTACCTTAAGTCTCAGCAATGATGACTTTATGGCCAACAAATTGAGCTTTAGCAGTACTGGCGGCGCAGGACAGGTGATTAATCAGGGTACCCTAACCGCTGCACAAAGCGGCTATATCGCCCTCTTAGCACCGCAAGTGATAAACGAAGGGGTGATTTCTGCCACCTTAGGCAGCGCCTTACTGGCCGCTGGCAATCAAGTAACGATTAATTTAAGCCAAGGTGCTTTAATCGGCTTTAGCATAGATAAAGGCGCATTTAAGGCGCTGGTAGATAATAAGCAGCTGATAGAAGCTGACGGTGGGCAGGTGTTTATGTCGGCCAAGGCCGCTGAAGCCATTACCACGGCCATGGTCAACAATACCGGCATTATAGAAGCGCGCACCATGGCTAACGTCAATGGTCATATTGAAATGATTAGTGACATGGCGCAAGGCACTACCCATGTTGGTGGCACCCTAGACGCTAGCGCGGCTAATGGCGGCAATGGCGGCACTATTGAGACCTCAGGCGCGCATGTAAAAATTGCCAATAGCGCACATATCACCACAGCCGCACCATCTGGCAATACTGGCTCATGGTTGATAGACCCACTGGACTTTACAGTAGCGGCCACATCTGGCGATATTTCAGGAGCAGACTTAGGCAGTTTATTAGATAGCACTAGCATTACCATACAAACGGCAGACCCCACGCCCAGCGGCGGCAGTAATTTAATTGGTGCCAGCGGTAGCAATGGCAATATTTTGATCAACGATACAGTGTCATGGTCAGCGGCTAACACGCTCACATTAGATGCCTACCGCAATATCACCATTAATCAAGCCATCACTGCTAGCCATGCTGATGGTATGTTGGCTTTAAAATATGGTCAGGCTGACAGTAATGGTTTGTTTGGCGGCATCGCCGCAACTTACAGCATCAATGCCCCAGTGAATTTGCAGGCCGGATTAAATTTTAGTACGCAATTAGGCTCAGGTCATTCTGCTGAAATTTACCAGGTGATTACCAGTTTAGGGGCCCAAGGCAACCCTGCTGGCGAAGGTTTGCAAGGCATCAATGGTGGTAATTATGCGCTAGGCAGCAATATTGATGCTACAGAGACTAGCCTCTGGATTGGCTCGGCGGGCTTCCAACCGCTAAGCTCCATGAGTATTAATTTTGATGGCTTAGGTCATACCATCAGCAATCTTACGATTAATCATGCTAGCGAAGACAATGTGGGGCTATTTAGTACTACTGTTTTTTCAACGATTAGCAATCTAGGCTTGGTCAATGCGAGCATTACTGGGCGAGATTATGTAGGCGGTCTGGTCGGCTCGGCAACAGCGACTAATGTCAATAATAGCTATATCACAGGCGCAGTGGCTGGTAGAAATGTCGTGGGTGGCTTGCTAGGCGACAATAACGGCGGCGCGGTGAGCGCCAGCCACTCGGCGGCAACGGTTCATGGTGTAGATGTAGTCGGCGGCTTAGTGGGAAGTAATCGGGTCTGGGATTTAGGTGCTGATAATGTCCGTGCTGGCATGATCGCTAACAGTGAGGCTACAGGTAATGTCAGTGGCGAAAATTTCGTTGGCGGCCTACTAGGACATAACCAAAGATACACTCATATTGATGGAGTTACTGTTTCTTACGCTAGCGTTATGGATAGCCGCGCCAGCGGCAATGTAACAGCTAATTCTTCTGTCAATAACCTTGTTAATCCCAATTTTTGGGAGGGCGCTCAAAAAGTCGGTGGTTTGGTTGGATTAAATGAAGGCTTCGTAGTAATGAGCCATGCGTCAGGTAACGTCAATAGTAGTTTTAACCTGAATGTTGATCTTCCTTTAAACGGCGATACCCAAGGCATTAGCAAAGTTGGCGGCCTGATTGGCGCTAACGTTAATGGATTTGTATATGGCAGTGATGCTACGGGCAATGTGAGTAGTGTATTTAATTATAATTTAAACGAGGCAGTCACTGGCAATGTCACTGCCGTTGGCAGCGTTGGCGGCTTGATTGGTGTTAACTTTGGCTACCTAATGGCGAACCACGCCAGCGGCAATGTGAGCAGTCGGTATAATATTCAAAATGTTGCATCTTATGGGAGTAGTCATTTTGTCAATGCGGTAGGCGGTTTAGTTGGCTACAATTTACCTGACTTTGGTAGTAGCAAGGTAGGTATTGATAATAGCTATGCCACTGGCAATGTAAGCGGAAATGCCACCAGGAATTTTGGTGGACCTAGAGTGAACTATGATGATGTAGGTGGCTTGGTTGGCATTAATTATGGTTTTATCGATAATAGCTATGCCACTGGCAACGTCTCTGGTAATTTTGATGTCGGCGGTTTGGTGGGTTACAACGATGGTCATATTAGTAATGCTTACGCCATAGGCAAAGTGGCGGGTGCCGATTATGCGGGTGGCTTGGTTGGTTACAACAGTGGCACTATCGACACCACTTATGCCACGGGGGCGGTAGCAGGTAGCAGTTTTGTGGGTGGTTTGGTTGGTGAGGGCACTGGCTCGGTGTTTGATAGTTATTGGGACACTGACACTACAGGTCAATTCAGCTCAGCTGGCGGCGCTGGCAAAACCACCGCAGAACTCTTGAGTTCATTCACCTATGCGGGCTGGAGTTTTGGAGATTCACCAGGCATGTACACTTGGTTCATGCTAGAAGACCAAACCCGTCCGTTCTTACAATCTGAATACAGCATGACGATTACGAATAGCCACCAATTACAACTGATGGCCATGGTTTTAAACGCCGATTACACACTGGCCAATAACATAGACATGAGCCATGAGTTCAATAATGTGAGTGGCATGTGGGCGACTAATAGCCTAGCGGGTAGTGGCTTTTTGCCAGTCGGTGCGGGTTATGGCAGCCCATTCACAGGCACGTTTGACGGGCAAAATCACACCATCACAGGCTTAACGATTAATCGCCCAAGCACTTGGGGCGTAGGCTTATTCGGTTATGGCAATGCTAGCATCAGCAATGTGGGTTTGATAGATGTTGCTATTAGTGGCTACGGTGGTGCGGGTGGTTTGGTTGGTAAGAATTACGGCAACATTAGTAATAGCTTTGTGACAGGCACCGTGTACGGCGCAGATAATGATGTCGGTGGCTTGGTAGGCAATAACGTAGGCGGTATCGTTGATAGCTACGCCAGTGCCAGTGCCACAGGTTTTTATCATGCTGGCGGCTTAGTGGGTCACAACGACGGCAGCATCACCAGTAGCTATGCGACTGGCTCGGCCACAGGCGATATCAGCGATGGTGGTACGGGAGGCTTAGCTGGCTTTAACAGCAGCAGCGGCATTATAGATACCAGTTATGCCACTGGCAATGTCAAAGGCGGTAGCGATGTTGGCGGTTTGGTGGGCTATAACGGTGGCGACATAGATAATAGCTACGCTACTGGTGGCGTCATAGGTAAGCAAAATGTCGGTGGCTTGGTCGGTTATAACGGTGGTGTGGTCACTAGCAGTTTTTGGGATACACAAACCACAGGC
>CAIRBH010000039.1 GCA_903876765.1 uncultured Pseudomonadota bacterium
CCTCAACATGACGGCGGATTTCAACAACGTCAGCGGTATGTGGGCGACTAATAGCCTAGCGGGTAGTGGCTTTGTGCCAGTCGGTGCGGATTATGGCAGCCCATTCACAGGCACTTTTGATGGGCAAAATCACACCATCACAGGATTAACCATTATTCGCCCAAGCACTTTGGGTGTGGGATTGTTCGGTTATGGCAATGCTAGTATCAGTAATGTGGGTTTAGTTGATGTGGCTATTAGCGGTCAAGACAATGTGGGTGGTTTGCTTGGTAATAACTTCGGCAGCATTAGCAACAGTTATGTGACTGGTATGGTAGAAGGCACCGGATCTAATGTCGGTGGCCTAGTTGGGGTTAATTCTATTGGTGGCACCATTACTGATAGTCATGCCAGTGCTAGCGTCACTGGCAGCTATTGTTTAGGTGGCCTAGTTGGTAGTAATTATGGCGGTACTATTAGTCAAAGTTATGCTACGGGTGCGGTCAGTGCTAGCAATAGTAATGCGGGCGGTTTGCTTGGTTTTAATTTTTGGGGAGATATCGTTGATAGTTATGCCACTGGCAATGTGCATGTTGACGATCAAAATGCTGGCGGTCTGGTTGGCCAAAATAGATATTCTACAATTACCAATAGCTATGCCACTGGTAATGTTTCTGGTAGCGGCGATGTTGGTGGCTTGGTGGGGCATAATGGTGAGCTTGGATCAGCGTTTGGCATTATCAGCAACAGCTATGCCTCAGGTAGTGTTACGGGGCTAGCTAACTCTATTGGTGGTTTGGTGGGTTACAACGGTGACGAGATTGCTAATAGTTATGCCATTGGCAGTGTGATAGGCGTGGAATATGTCGGCGGTCTAGTGGGTTACAACGATGGCAACATTTACAACGATGGCAACATTAGTAATAGTTATGCTACAGGTGCGGTAACAGGAACCAATTCTTATGGCGGCTTAGTCGGTTATAACGGTGGTGTGGTCACTAGCAGTTTTTGGGATAGACAAACCACAGGCCAGTTAACATCGGCGGGATCGCTCGATGGTGATGGCAAAACTACCGCCGAGCTACTGAGTTTAAGCACCTATGCGGGCTGGAGTTTTGGCGACGCGCCCAACTCTGGCACTTGGTTTATGTTAGCTGGCGAAACCCGCCCCTTCTTGCAATCTGAATATAGCACCACGATTAGCAATAGCCATCAATTACAACTGATGGCCATGGATCTAACCGCCAACTATACGCTGGCCAATAACCTCAACATGACGGCGGATTTCAACAACGTCAGCGGTATGTGGGCGACTGATAGCATAACGGGCAGCGGCTTTGTGCCAGTGGGTTCGGATGCACACCAGTTTACTGGCAGCTTGGATGGCCTAGGCCATAGCATTACGGGCTTGTATATTAGTCGCAATAGCAATCAACTAGGTTTGTTTGGCGTTAACGTAGGCAGCATTAGCAATGTTGGTTTGATAGGCGTTAGTATCACTGGCGGTGATTATGTAGGTGGCTTGATAGGCACTAATCATGGCGGCAGTATTCGTAACAGTTATGCCACTGGCTATGTTACAGGCAGTGATTATGTAGGTGGCTTGATAGGCAAGAGCTACGGTGCCGACATCAGCAATAGTTATTTTACTGGCAGTGTGCTGGGGAGTCTCTATGTGGGCGGTCTAGTTGGCATGAACAGCAATGATGACTACACTTACATGGCAGGCTCAATTAGCCATAGTTATGCCAACGCTTTAGTGGAAGGCAATGATCAAGTCGGCGGTTTGGTGGGTAGTAATAGTGGTGATATTACTGCTAGTGACGCGACGGGTGATGTGGTTAATTCAAGCGGTGCCGGCTCAGTGGGCGGCTTGGTGGGCTATAACGCAATCTATGGCATTATAGATATCAGTTACGCCACTGGCAACGTCAGTGGCACTACAGCAGTCGGCGGTTTGGTCGGCAGTAATAGTGGCGACGTGACTGCTAGTTTTGCCACAGGTAGCGTCCATGGTATTGATGCGGTCGGCGGCTTAGTTGGTGGCAACTATGGTGGCAGCGTGAGCAATAGCTACGCGACTGGCAATGTGACCGCCGATATTGGCTTGGGCGGCAGTGATGTCGGTGGCTTAATCGGGCTGAGCGACGGCAATATTACCAATAGCTACGCCAGCGGCGCTGTGCTAGGCAAGCTACACGTTGGCGGTTTAATTGGCAGTTCAGGCGCTACTTATGGTTCTACCATCAGCAATAGCTATGCCAGCGGCAATGTCACGGGTGATCAGCGTGTGGGTGGTTTGGTGGGTAATAACTATGGCTTTGTTATCAGCAGTTATGCGCTGGGAGACGTCTCTGGCAATAGCGCGGTTGGCGGCCTAGTGGGCTATAACAGCAGCACAGGTATTATCAACACCACTTATGCCACTGGCGCGGGCGGTATTAGCCCTAGTTTTGGTGGTTTGGTTGGCGAGAACGATGGTGGCACCATAACTGGTAGCTATTGGGATACCGACAGCTCAGCTACCTCATCGGGTATTGCTTGGGATAGTGGCACTGGTTCTATAGGTTCTATAGATGTCACAGGTTTAAGCACTGCTGATTTCTTAAATGCCAATCGCTTTCTTTTCTGGAGTTTTGGACCAACGCCCAACACCGGCACATGGTTCATGATAGAGGGACAAACCCGCCCCTTCTTGCAATCTGAATACAGCACCAACATTAGCAATAACCACCAATTGCAACTGATGGCTATGGATATGACTGCCCGTTACACGCTGGCCAATAACCTCAACATGACGGCGGATTTCAACAACGTCAGCGGCATGTGGGCCACCGATATTACAGCGGCGCAAGGCCAAGGCTTTGCAAGCTTAGCCCAGCATAATGAGGATAGTTTTACCGGTAGTTTAAATGGCTTAGGCCACAGCATTACTGGCTTGTATATTAATCGGCCTGCGGATAATTACGTTGGCTTATTTGGGTATGGCGATAGCACTGGCAGTATCAGCAATTTAGGCTTGTTGGCAGTGAATATTACTGGCCAAGCTTACGTCGGTGGTTTGATTGGGGGCAACTATGGCGGCACTATTCGCAATAGCTATGTCACAGGCAGTATCATGGGTGGTAATTATGTGGGTGGTTTGGTCGGCAGAAACTACGGCAACATTAGCAACAGCTCTGCCACTGGCACAGTATCAGGTAATAGCAATGTAGGTGGCTTAGTTGGAGAGCATTCCTTTGGCACGATTAGCGGCAGTCATGCCAATGTCGATGTGACTGGCTCACCTGATGGCAGCTCTTATGTAGGGGGCTTGGTTGGACTAAGTTACAGCTTGATTAGCACTAGCTATGCCAGCGGCAATGTCACGGGTGACCAGCATGTGGGTGGTTTGGTTGGGCTAAGTTGTAACTTGATTAGCACTAGCTATGCCAGCGGCAATGTCACGGGTGATCAGCGTGTGGGTGGTTTGGTGGGTAATAACTATGGCGAAATCAGTGCTAGTTACGCCACTGGCAACGTCATAGGCGATACTAATTATTCGCAAAATTTAGTCGGTGGTTTAGTCGGTAATAATGATGGCCACATTAGCAACAGTCATGCGACTGGCACGGTGACAGGCAGCTCTGACTATGTGGGGGGGTTGGTCGGTAGAAACTATAGCAACATTAGCACCAGTTATGCCACAGGGGCAGTGACAGGCGATAGCTACGTGGGTGGTCTAGTCGGTGCTCATATTGGCTACTCTAGTAGTATCAGCACCAGCAATGCTACAGGTGCCGTGACAGGCAATAGCTACGTGGGTGGTCTAGTCGGTGGTAATTATGGCGGGACGATTAGTGAGGTTTACGCTACAGGTGCCGTGACCGGCAATAGCTACGTGGGTGGTCTAGTCGGTGGTAATAGTGGCGACGTAAGCACCTCTTTTGCCAGTGGTCGTGTCATGGGTGGCAGTCATACGGGTGGTTTGATTGGCCAGAACTATGGTGGTGATATTATCTATAGTTTTTGGGATACCAATAGCACTGGCCAATTAAGCTCAGATGGCGGCGCAGGCAAAACTACCGCCGAGCTGCTGACTTTAAGCACCTATGCGGGCTGGAGCTTTGGCGTCGCGCCCAACTCTGGCACTTGGTTCATGTTAGAGGGCGAAACCCGTCCGTTCTTGCAATCTGAATACAGCACCACGATTAGCAATAGCCATCAATTACAACTGATGGCCATGGATCTAACCGCCAACTACACGCTAGCCAATAACATCAACATGACGGCCGATTTTAACAACGTTAGCGGCATGTGGGCGACCAATGGTGCTGCCTTAACTGGTAAAGGGTTTGTGCAAATTGGTACGGATGAGGGCCATGAGTTTACTGGTAACTTTGACGGCCTAGGCCATACTATCAGCGGTTTAACCATCAATCGACCACTGGAATCCGATGTGGCGCTGTTTGGTTATGGCGATGCCAATATCAGCAATGTGGGCTTGCTGAATGTCAATATCACGGCCAATGGTTTTGTCGGCGGCTTGGTGGCAGATAACTTCGGCAGTATTAGTAATAGTTATGTGACAGGCACAGTTACTGGTCTTGGTGGTTTTGTGGGTGGTTTGGTCAGCAGCAACTACGGTAGCGTCAGTCACAGCCATGCGGACGTTGAGGTGCTTGGTACTGATAATGTGGGCGGTTTAATCGGCAACAATGACTATGCCGCAACAGTTAGCAACGCTTATGCCTTAGGCAGCGTTACTGCTACTGGCGATAATGTCGGCGGTTTGGTGGGCTTGACTGACGCATACACTAGCATTAGCAACAGCTATGCCAGTAGTGATGTGCAAAGCACGGGTAATAGTGTGGGTGGTTTGGTAGGTTTTGCTGAAGGCGGCACCAGTATTAGCAGCAGCTATGCTACGGGCAGTGTGACGGGTGATGGCCATCTTGGCGGCTTGGTTGGCCACATTAACTCTGGCAATATTAGCAACAGTTACGCCACGGGTGACGTCACTAGCACAAGCAATGCAGACTGGGTGGGCGGCCTGATAGGCTACAGCCAAGCGACAGTGGCACAAACTTATGCCACAGGTTTGGTGACCAGTACGGGCATAAATGTGGGTGGCCTGGTAGGCCAAAACGATAGTGGTGCTGTAGTTAATAGTTACTGGAATACAATCAATACAGACAATGGCAACGGCACTGGCCTGAGCGCTAGCCAAATGCGCGATAGCGCCAATTTTAGCGGTTTTAATTTTACTAACACAGCGGGTGCCACAGGCAATAACTGGGTGTTGGTCAATATCAATGGTCATTTAAATAATGCGGGCGGTGTGGCTGGTGCAACCACACCTATGCTGGCCTCAGAATATGCTGGCAGCATAGACAATGCCCACCAATTGCAGTTAATGGCTATGGATTTAACAGCCCATTACAGCCTAGCGCAAAATATAGACGCCAGTAAAACCGCAAGTCTGCATGATGTTTGGGCTGACGCAGGTGGTTTTGTGCCAGTCGGTAGTAATGGTGGCTATTTTACTGGCAGTTTTGATGGTCTAGGTCACACCATTAGCGGCTTAACCATAAATCGCCCGTTCATAAATGGCGTGGGTCTGTTTGGTTACGGCCAAGATATTAGTAATGTTGGCTTGATTAATGCAGAGATTACAGGACAGTATTTAGTGGGCGGGCTAGTTGGCTTCACTATAGGCGACATACAAAATAGTTATGTGACAGGGAATATTACTGGACTATATTATGTAGGCGGCTTAGCTGGTTACACGGATGGCGACATTATCAATAGCAATGCCAGTACCACTTTGATTGGCAACCAACGTATCGGCGGTTTGGTCGGATTAGTGAACTGGAATGGTGTAATCAGTCACAGCTATGCCACAGGCACCGTGACTGGTACTAACAACGTGGGTGGTTTGGTGGGAGCTAACTATGGCAAAATAAACAATAGCTATGCCAATGAAACGGTCACTGGAACTAATAAAGTCGGTGGTTTGGTTGGCGCAAATAAAGCTAGTATAGACACTAGCTATGCCGAAGGCAGTGCCACTGGTACTAGAAAAGTGGGAGGTTTAGTGGGGGCTAACTATGGCAACGTAGACACTAGCTATGCCGTAGCTAGCAGCACTGGGACTAGTAAAGTCGGTGGTTTAGTGGGGGCTAACTATGGCAACGTAGACACTAGCTATGCCAGCGGCGCGGTCAGTGGTGTTAGTCAACTTGGTGGTTTGATAGGCCTTAACAGCAATTCAGTCACTAATAGTTTGTGGGATAGCCAGACCACAGGTCAGTCAACATCAGCAGGCTCAGCCGATAGCGATGGCAAAATCACGGCACAGCTACTCACCCTTAGCACTTATACCGATGCAGGCTGGAGTTTTGGCAATGCACCCAACTCTGGCACTTGGTTCATGTTAGAAGGCCAAACTCGTCCGTTCTTGCAATCTGAATACAGCACCAGCATCAGCAATAGCCATCAATTACAACTGATGGCCATGGATTTAACGGCCAACTACACGCTGGCCAATAATATAGACATGAGCTCAGCCTTTAATAATGTGGGTGGTATGTGGGTGACAGATATCGCCACACATACTGGTCAAGGTTTTGTCACCATAGGCCAAGTGTTTGATTTCACCGGTAGTTTTGATGGCCTAGGCCATACCATTAGCGGTTTAACCATTAATCGGCCAACAGAATACGATGTAGCGTTATTTGGCTATAACCACGGCAGTATCAGCAATGTGGGCTTGCTTAACGTCAGTATTACCGCTGACAGTTATGTGGGTGGCTTAGTGTCTGACAACTACGGTAGGATCAGCAATAGCTATGTGACTGGCACGGTAGTAGCCTATAACAGTGTGGGTGGCTTGGTGGGTACAAATGGCGGCATTATTAGCAATAGCTATAGCACTGCCGATGTCACTGGTGAGAATAAAGTAGGCGGCTTGGTGGGTGAGAATTTCTCAGTCGTCAACAATAGCTATGCCAGCGGCAACATCAATGGCACTAGTAATGTGGCTGGCTTAGTCGGCTGGAATGAAGGCGAGATTAGTAATAGTTACGCCAGTAGTAATGTACTAGGGACTTTTGATATTGGTGGTTTAGTTGGCTACAACGATGGCACGCTGAGTAATAGTTTTTACAATCTAGATGAGGTAACAATTAACGGCACACATCAGTTGACGGCAGGGGGTATTTACAGCGGTCAATATGAGGCATGGAGACTGAACAATAACACGCTGAATATCAGCGATTACTTGACTATGAGCGATGGTAGCTACCAAATTAGCAGTGTGCAAAATTTTAAAGACATGCTGGGTTTTGCGGAAACCAATAGCTACTATTTTATACAGACAGCAGATATTAACTTGTTGGCTAATGCTGGCTTGTACATGCCTTATTTTGCTGGTAACTACAATGGCCAAAACCTTAGTATTTATAATGCGGTGCTTGATTTATCGGGTAATTCTAATATAGGCCTATTTGGTGATTTACGTGGTAGCTTGATCTATACCAACGCGATCAATGTTGATGTCACAGGCGGTACCAACGTCGGTGGTTTGGTTGGCCGAGTGGCCTACGGTTCGTCAGTGTTAAGCAGTATTGCCACGGGGCAGGTGATGAGTTATGGCCAAAATGCGGGCGGTTTAGTGGGTTATAACGAGGGTCACATTAATGATGTTGATGCCTATGTTGTGATAAATGGTGGTGCGGTAGCCAATAATATAGGTGGTTTAGTAGGCTACAACGATGGCGATATCAGCAATGCCAATGCCTATAGCCATGTATATGCCGACAATGGCGGCACTTACGGCAATGCGGTAGGCGGCTTAGTAGGTAAAAATTATGGCAATTTAAGCAATGTGTATGCTTATGGCAATGTGACGGGCAGCAGCCAAGTAGGCGGTCTGGTGGGTAGCAACCAGGGAGGCAGCATCGCCTATGGTTATGGCTATGGTAACGTCACGGCTAGCCGGGATGATGTCGGTGGTTTGGTTGGCTTGAGTAGTGCTACTTATCGTAATGCTAGTATCAGTCACAGTGAGGCTTTTGGGCTGGTGTCTGGCGTGAATAATGTAGGCGGCTTGGTGGGCAAAAATGCTGTTGACTCATATTACGACAATTATATTTTTAGCAATGGCATTGTGTCGGCCAGTATTACCGATAGCTATGCCACAGGTCAGGTCACGGGTAGCTATCAGGTAGGTGGTTTGGTCGGTTTAAATGAAAGCGCTATTCATGTGGTGAATGCGCATATTGACCACATCAGTGCTGACGTCAGCATCGCTAATAGTTATGCTACAGGCAGTGTAACAGGCGATCATCATGTGGGTGGCTTGGTCGGTCTCAATCAAAGCATAATCACTAACGATGGTGGCACTATAGACACCAGCAGCGCTAGTGCCAGTGTTGCTGATAGTTATGCCACTGGTGCGGTCACGGGTGGCTATCAGGTGGGCGGCTTAGTCGGCACTAATAATGACGATATTAGCTCTATTTCTTACGACGATGCCCCGCCTATCATCGATAGCACTACCAGCGCCAGCATCAGCAATAGTCACGCCACTGGCAACGTTGCCATGTTAGATGTTGTTACTTATTCAGCAGGCGGCTTGGTCGGCGCCAATTATGGCCTGATTGAAAATAGTTATGCAACGGGTAAGGTCAGTGGCTTTGATTTCATAGGTGGCTTAGTGGGCTATGAAGAGGGCGGCGCTATTATTAATAGCTACGCCACTGGTGATGCGACTGGTAAAGGCCAGTATGTAGGTGGTTTGGCCGGGAGTAACGAGTTCGGCAGCATTAGTAATAGTTTCGCAACTGGCAATGTGAGTGGTCCTGATGATGCGGGTGGCTTAGTCGGTTACAACAGCGGCGATATTAGCACTAGCTATGCGACTGGTCGGGTAAGAGGTGGCAGTTATGCTGGCGGTTTGGTTGGCTTTAACCTCGGCACGATAGACACCAGTTATGCCACGGGCGCGGTGACAGGCAATGCACGATTAGGTGGCTTGGTGGGTGACGGGAATGCTAACAACGTGATGAATAGCTACTGGGATACGACTAGCAGCGGCCAATTAAGCTCTGCTGGTGGTGTGGGCTTAACAAGCACGGCACTATTACATGCCGAGAATTACACAGGCTTTGACTTTGTTAGCGATTGGTTCTTAATCCAAGGTGAAACTCGCCCCTTCCTGCAAATGGAGTACAGCACCAGCATCACTAACGCCCATCAATTGCAACTGATGGCCATGGATCTAACCGCGCGTTATACCTTGGCCAATAACATAGCCATGACGGCGGATTTTAATAATACCAGCGGCATGTGGGCCACCAATATTGGCTTAGCTACGGGTAGTGGTTTTGTGCCAGTGGGAACGAACGCAGACAATTTTACTGGTACGTTTGACGGCCTAGGCCATACCATTACTGGTTTAACCATCAATCGCCCTAAGTTAGACGGTGTGGGCCTATTTGGCTATGGGCAGGATATTAATCATGTTGGCTTGATAGATGTCAATATTACTGGTGAGAATTTTGTCGGTGGTTTAGTCGGTAATAGCTATCGCAGCATCAGCAGTAGTTATGTCACTAATAGTTATGTCACTGGTAGCGTCAGCGGCAATAATGAAGTAGGTGGCCTAGTTGGGGTAAGCAGCTTTGCTAACATCAGGAACAGCTATGCCACGGCTACGGTATCGGGTGCAAGCGATGTGGGCGGTCTGGTGGGGTTCAACTACGCCAGCAACATTGATAATAGCTACGCCACTGGGGTCGTGAGTGGAATTGCTAATGTGGGCGGCTTGGTTGGGATGAATTATAGTAGCACTATTACCAATGCTTACGCTACGGGTGCAGTGACTGGAAATAGCGCTGCTGGTGGTTTGGTAGGAGCTAGGGGTATTTACAGCAACATCAGTGATAGTTTTTGGGATACAGACACCACAGGTCAATTAAGTTCGGCTGGTGGTACAGGCAAAACCACGGCAGAACTCTTGAGTGCTAGCACCTATGCCAGTTGGAATGTTAGCTCAACGCCAGATTCAGGCATCTGGTTTATAGTGGATGGCGAAACGCGGCCCTTCCTGCAAATGGAATACAGCACCAACATTAGTAATAGCCATCAATTACAGCTGATGGCTATGGATTTAGGCGCCAACTACACGCTGGCTAATAATATAGATATGACGGCAGACTTTAACAATACCAGCGGCATGTGGGGCACCAATGCTAGCGCAGGTCGTGGCTTTGTACCAGTGGGCAGCTATGGTGACGGGTTTAGAGCTAGCTTTGATGGGCAAAATCATGTGATTACCGGGTTGAGCATTAATCGAGCAGAAAGTTACGGTGGCCTGTTTGGTTACACCAATGATTTTACTGATATCCATGATGTTGGTTTGATTAATGCTAGCGTTATTGGCTATAACTATACTGGCGGGCTGGTTGGCTTAAATCATGGCACCATTGAAAACACTTACTTCTCAGGGCAGGTTGTAGGGCTCTCGCATGTTGGCGGTTTGGTCGGTGATAACGCTGGCAACATCCTCAATAGTTACAGCAGTGGTAGCTTGCAAGCATGGAATCGAATAGGCGGCTTGGTGGGCATTAATAATGGCTTGATTAGCAATACTTACAGCACCATGAGTGTTGCTGGTAGGCAAGATAATATCGGTGGATTGGTCGGGGGCAATGGCGGCACCATAGAACAAAGTTATGCCAGCGGTCATGTAGGGGGCGGATTTGGCACACAAGGCAGCCTAGTTGGTAACAATTCTGGTACGGTTAGCCAAAGTTTTTGGGATGCCGATATTTCAGGGGCGGTTGCAGGCATAGGCGGCGGTGTAAGCGCTGGCGCAGAGGGAAAAACCACGCTAGAACTCTTGAGTGCTAGCACCTATGCCAGTTGGAATGTTGGCTCAACGCCAAATTCAGGCACTTGGTTTATGGTGGATGGCGAAACGCGGCCCTTCCTGCAAATGGAATACAGCACCAACATTAGTAATAGCCATCAATTACAGCTTATGGCCATGGACTTAAACGCCAACTACACGCTGGCTAATAATATAGATATGACGGCAGACTTTAACAATGCCAGCAGCATGTGGGGTACCGATATTGGCGCAGCAACCGGCGCTGGCTTCGTGCCAGTGGGAACGGACACAGCCAATTTTACTGGCAGCTTTGACGGGCAGGGTCACACCATCAGCGGCTTAACCATCTATCGGCCTACATTAATTGGTGTGGGCTTGTTTGGCTATGGTCAAGGCGCTAGCAATGTTGGTTTGCTGAATGTTGACATTACTGGCGCTGGGTCTATCGGCGGTTTAATCGGTAACAACAGTGGCTCTATCATCAATAGTTATGCGATAGGCAGCGTGACGGGCGGCGGCTACAACATTGGCGGTTTGGTGGGTTATAACAACGGCGATATCAGCAGTAGCTATGCTAAAGGTCGCGTGCAGGGGCTATATGCTGTTGGCGGTCTGGTTGGTTGGAATAATGGAGCCATCGCCAATAGCTACGCTACAGGCGCGGTATATGGTGCTAACTATATAGGCGGTCTGGTTGGTTGGAATAGTGGAGCCATCGCCAATAGCTATGCCACGAGCGACATTCATGCGGATAGCACCATTGGCGGTCTGGTGGGAGTCAATAGTAACAACGCTAGCATCAGCAATAGTTATGCGATGGGTGCTGTGTTTGGCTATGAGTTTGTGGGCGGCTTAGTGGGTAGCAACGAGGGGAACGCTAGCATTAGCAATAGTTATGCGATGGGTGCTGTGTCTGGATATGTAAGTTTAGGCGGTCTAGTGGGTAGTAATCAGATGAGTTCTACCGTCGCTGATAGTTTTTGGAATATTGATACTACAACTCAAGCCGTTGGCATAGGCCGTATAGGATCAGACCAAAGCGGTGTGACGGGCCTTGATGCTGAACAGATGACGCAAGTTGCTAGCTTTAGTCGCTGGGGAGCCGACATTAATAATACGGGCGAAACTGGCGCGGTTTGGCGTATTTACGAAGGCCACACTGGCCCATTGCTAACCAGTTTTATGCAAAACATCAGCTTGGTAGATACGCACTTATCTTATAACGGTGCTAGTCAATCTGGTACAGCGGTGCCAACGGCAAATGGGCGGTCTGGCACTGCCGCTAGCGGCACTAATGCGGGCAGTTATGGCAGTTACTCTGATCAGCAAGGTTATAACATTTTCGGTGGCAACCTGATTATTGACCCTATCGCCTTAATCGCCATTAGTCTAAACGGCACACGCGTCTACGACGGTACCGTTGATTTGGCGGCCAGTATTTTTAATTTGTACGGGGTGTTGGATGGCGAATCGCTTACGCTCACTGGTAGTGCTTATATGGATGATAGACATGTGGGCGTAGATAAAACGGTACGTGTGGGTACGCTGGCTCTGGGCGATTGCACCGAAGTCGGCTGCGCTGGCCTAGCCAGCAATTACAGCTTTAGTGGCGGTACGCAGAGCGTTACCATCACGCAAAAAGCCCTTAACCAGACAGGCTTAAGCGTCGCGGGCAGCAAAGTGTATGACGGTACACGAGACGCGTTAGCCTTAGGTGCAGCAAGCATCGCCACAGAAAACACTGGTACAGGTAACAGCCTAGACGGCCAAGCTTACACAGACGATGTGCTTAGCCTCACAGGCACGGCGACGGCAATCTACAACAGCAAAGATGTTGCCGATGCCAACACGGTAAGCTTTAGCGGTTTAAGTTTAAGCGGCACAGATGCAGGCAACTACAGCCTCACAGCACATGCCGATGCGGCGGCCAGTATCAGCCAAGCACATGCGCGGGTCACTGCAAATTCTGCCATAGTCAATTATAACGGCGCCAGCCAAAGTATTACTGGCTTTAGTTTCAGTGGTTTGGTGCATGATGAAACGGTGAGTGTATTAAATGCAGTAACGGCATTGGGCAGCGGGGTTGAGGCGGGCGATTATGCGGTAATCGCCAGTGGTACGGCGGCTAATTATGACTTAAGTTTTATTGAGGGTATTTTAACTATAGAAAAACCCAGCACCAGTGCATTCTTATCAGCGATTAATGCTACACTCAACGGCTTGAATAAAGCGGGTGAGCAAGAGTCAGGCGATGTTCATGCGGATCAGGCAGATATTTTAAATGAAGATAGCATCAATTTACCGGAAAATAGAATGACCTCATTGCATGTTAGCGTTAGAGATTAACTGAATATGCTCAGTACATATTCACAATACAAGCGGCCGCAGCTGTTGACGGCCTTTATTTTTGCCCTAAGCGCGGGGCTTACTGCGCAGGCTGCTACGCCAGATGCGGGGCAGTTTTCGCAAGAGCTTAAAAAGCAACCTAATCTTAATCCGTCTAATCCAGTGGAGTTATTGAATATTCCTAGCACTAAGGAAGGTTCAGCGGATGCTGCTGACGACATTCGTATGACGGTGAATAAAATTAAAGTCTCTGGCAGTACTGTGACCACGAGTGAAGCCCTAGAAGCCATGGTGGCCGACTTGCTAGGGCAGTCGCATAATTTTGCTGAAATTAATGCGGGAGTGGCAAGAATCACCAATTGGTATCGCCAGCAAGGTTATTTGGTGGCGCGGGCTTATTTGCCAGCACAAGACTTAAAAGATGGTCTGGTTGAAATTAAGGTATTAGAAGGCTTGCTGGGTGAGCCGCACATCAGCAACCGCTCACGCATTGCTGACGCTAAGGTGAATCAGCACTTTAAAGAGGTGGAAACTGGCGCGCCTTTGCAGAGCAAATCGGTTTATCGTGCCATATTGCTATTGAGCGATACGCCTGGGGTGGGTGGCGCCAGAGCTACTTTGCAGCCTGGGGCCAGCGTAGGCACATCGGATTTAATTTTTGAGCTTGACCCTAGTCAAGCTTATACCGCCAATGTTGAGCTGGATAATTATGGCAGTCACTACACGGGTGAAAATCGTTTAGGCGCGGCGGTGGCCTTAAATAGCCCCTTGCATTTGGGTGATCAGCTTACTGTGCGGGCACTGACTAGTGATCAAGATATGACCTATGCCCGTATTGCTTACCAATTGCCTATAGGCGGCCAAGGCTTTAAGCTGGGCGCAGCTTATTCTGATATGAAATACACCTTGGGCAGGCAGTATACCGATCTGAATGCACACGGTGATGCTACTAGTATGAGCGCTTATGTCAGCTACCCGATTGTTCGTAGCCAAACACTCAATGTCTATACGACACTGACCTTAGAGCAAAAAGACAGCAAAGACACACAAGTCGACACGGTCGATAAAAAGGTAAGGCTACTTAATTTTGGCCTAACTGGTAGTCAGCCCGATAATCTATTTGGTGGCGGCGTGAATTCATTTGAAACCTCGTTTGTGACTGGCAATTTGTCTATGGATGCTGCCAGTTTGGCGATAGATCAAGCCTCGGCAAACAGTCATGGCGGCTTTGCTAAACTCAACCTTAATTTAAGCCGCTTACAGCGCATTACCGATAGCAATTTATTATCTATTGCCGTGTCTGGGCAATGGGCCAATAAAAACTTAAATTCATCAGAAAAATTCTACCTAGCTGGTTCAAATGGGGTGCGTGCCTATCCGCCTGGCGAAGGAGGTGGTGACCAAGGCTTGATGTTAAACGCAGAGCTGCGCCACAGTTTTAGCGACAAGTTGCAAGCGATTGCTTTTTTTGACGCAGGCACGGTACGCATTAATCAAGATGCCTACATTGCCAATACGGCCAATAACCGCAGCATCACTGGTGCGGGGTTTGGCTTAAATGCCTCATATAAAGCCTTGCAATTTAAAAGCGCCTTGGCCTGGCGTTTGCATGGTGGGCCAGCCTTGTCTGAGCCGATTAGCGAAGATACCAACCCACGATTATGGATGCAGATGAGCAGTACTTTTTAATCAATAGCCTTTTTGTAGCAGCAATTTTTTAAGGGATGAATGATGCCATCGATGACCTAAGATGGCCTAGGTTGGCCTATATGCTGCGGTGCAACCGTGCACAGGCTAAAGCTCACCATTAATAAACTATAACCAATAAACCATAACCAATAAACCATGACGACTAAACTACCTAAATTTGTAGGGGTGACAGGGCTGCCGCGTGCAGGATCTACCCTACTTTGCCAGTTACTAGCGCAGCACCCTGAAATTAATTGTGAAGGCCATAGCTCGCCCTTGTGCAATACTTTGCTGGGCATACGCCGCATGATAAGTGATGACAGCTTTTTTTTAGCACAGCTGGACAGTAGCTTTGAATCTAGCTATACACATTTACGTACCGCCATGCAGGGCTTTTTGCAGGGCTGGTATCAAGGCGCAGAAGAGCCGCTGGTGGTCGATAAAAATCGCGCTTGGTTGCATGCCATTGAGCTACTGCTCCACATACAGCCAGAGGCTAAGCTGATTGTTTGTGTGCGCGAATTAGGGCAGATTTATGGCTCTATAGAAGCGCAACATCAAAAAACCATATTATTGGATTTTATTGATCATCTGGCTGATTACGACCGCTTTGGTCGGGCGGATATTTTATTTGCTAAAGATAAAGCCATAGGTGCGCCGCTGACCTCATTACATGCAGTACCTGACTTGCCGAAACATGTGCAAGAGCGACTGTACTTTGTGCGTTTTGAAGACATGATGAGCAATCCTGTGGCCTGCATGAGTCATATCTACGCTTGGTTAGGGGTGTCAGCCTATGCAATTAATCCTGAGAAGATTGAAACAGGCCTACGTGAAAGTGACAGCCACTACCACATGAAATATACCCATCAACAATCAACTAGCATCCGTCAGCCCAAGCCGCACTTAATCCCGCCGCGCATACAAAAGCAAATTGAGACAGCCTACGCTTGGTTTTACCAAACCTATTACCCGCAAAAGAAAAAATAGCAAAGCCTAGGAGCGCCAACGTGAGCATTCAAGATACGTCTAAGCCCCAGCTTAAAGACCTACAATTAGTCAGCAGCGGCCTCAATGACACAGCTTTGGTGGGGGTTTCGCTTATCGTTTCTCGCCACCCACCTTTTGTGAATTATTCATTCCGCCTCATGCTGATGAAATTGATAGATCAGCTGAAATATAAAGCTAATGTGACGGCCATGCAAAATGGCAAGATAGTCGCTTATGCTGGTTGGATAGTGGTTAATGATGCCGATGCTCAGCGTTGGTTAAAAGTCGGCGGTGAAATTCCTGTGCCAAACTGGCAAACTGGTGATGCCGCCATTATCACCATGATAGTGACCGAGCATAAGCGCTATTTACTGCCCTTAATGCGAGCAGTATCGCATAGTTGTGCGGGTAAAAAAGGCTATGCCATGCGGGCATATCAAGATGGCCGAGCTGAAACTAAACGGCAAACCATAGATGCCAGAGTACAAATTTTTCATCATGAGCCATCATGCAAATAAAACAGTGCAGCAGTACCCCTGAGGCTTGCAGATGAAAATTAATGGCATGGACAGCCGAGATATTTTATCGGGGCTGGTGGTAAATTTGTACAAAAAAGCCATTAACCCTAGTTTTGAGTTTCCGCTAGCTATTAGGCTGATAGATACGCCTGACTTAGCAAAAGCGATTTTTTTGGCGCCTGATACTTTTGTAAAAAATTATTTCTTTTTAGAAAGTCTGTCTAAAGGTCGCTTCTCAGCTAATGGTGAGGATTGGAAAAGGCGGGCGGCGATTACCCAGCCATTTTATAGCCAAGCCACTACAGTATTAGACGAGCAGGCGCTTGAGGCGATCTATGCCAAGCATATACAGCTTTACTTGCATAGCAGCCAGCCTAAGCTCAGTGAAACTTTTATTAATGCGGCTTTAGAGGCCATTTCGCGCATGTTCGGCTTATCCAATAACATTGCCTGGCCAGCTGAATTGGTCAGTCGGGCAAGGGCGGCGCTGGTGGATCAGCAAGCCATTGCTTGGCTAGGATCATCGCCCAAACTAGCAGAACAAAGTCAGCGAGAATTAAGACTTATTTTTGCTGAATTTAGCTCGCTTTGGCAGGCAGACCCTGAGCTGATGCAGTTGCTCGATCAGTTTAATGCCCGTGCACAAGGGTTGGCAGATTTCAGTGCGGCGGGCGAGCTATTGCAAAGTTTATTCGCCGCCACAGAAACTGCCGCATCTGGTATGTTATGGGCGATAGAATGTATGACTAGATATGCAACATTGCCCGCTATCATGCACCCCGAACTACACCCAGCAGAGATAGGTTTCTTTCTGGATGAGGTGCTTAGAATTTTTACCCCAGTGCCCTATGTCAGCCGCGTCTGCACCAAGGCAAGTGTCATTAATGGCCAAGCCTTTGCTGAAAATGAAGCGATTATTATTTCTATAGTCGGCGTGCATAGTGACCCAAAGCACTGGCATGAGCCGCTATTATTCAAGCCTAAGCGCGAGGAGTTTGTCAACGCCAGCTATGCGCGCCATGCTTATATCCCATTTTTAAGCGGCCCTAGAGCCTGCGCTGGCATGAAGCTGGCTAGACAGGAAGTCAAATGTGGTATGCAGGCATTGTTAAAAGTCTTTGCCGTGCAAGCCTGCGTTGAGCCCAGAGGGCTGGATTACGGCCTGGCTTCTAGGCCTAGCGTGCAGCTTGAGCGCTACCTGACCCCGCGGCTAGAAGTCAGCGTTTAAGTTGATGTTTGCACCAGCTTATGAGCTTACAGAGGCGTAGCCCCTTGTATAGTCAATATCTGCGGTCTTATGGATGCATGTAGCAGCGGCGTTCCACAGCGATAGCAAGAATCTTATGATTTATGGCCTTAATATAGGCACGGTGCCTTGCCTACAAAAAAACATTAGGCCGCAGGCGGTCTAGGTTTTTGTCTTGCTAAAATCGCGTTAGCGGTCTGCTATCTGATAGAATTCAGCTTTCGCAATTGCACTTAATTTTAGCTGAATTTTCATGACTCAATCTAACGCCAACTTTCAAATGCTCAGTCTGCCTGGTAGCGCCGCTTTATCGCCATTTCGTATTGAAAAAATTCAAAAAACCTTAAGTGAAGTTTGCCCGAATATTACGCATTTATATGCCCAGTTTTGGCATTTTGTTTGGCTCAATCAATCTGACTCGCTCAGCGCATTGCAGCAAGAGACGCTTAAGCAAATTCTCACCTACGGCCCAAGCTTGCAAACAGAGGCGCCCACAGGCAGCTATTTTTTAGTATTGCCGAGAATTGGCACGATTTCACCTTGGGCATCACGCGCCACCGATATTGTGCGGCATTGTGGTTTGCCACAAGTGCAGCGGGTAGAACGTGGCGTGGCTTATTACCTGCAAACAAAAAATGGCCAGCCCTTAACTGAGACCGAACGTTTAGCCGTTTTGCCAGTGATTCATGACCGTATGACAGAGGGCGTGTTTGCGCAGCTGCAAGATGCCGAAAAGCTTTATCACACTGATAGCCCTGCGCCATTGTGCACGGTAGATATTTTGCAAGGTGGAAAAGCCGCATTACAGACGGCCAACGCCGAGCTGGGCTTGGCGCTATCGGCCGATGAAGTCGATTATTTGTATGAAAATTTCTCCAAAATTAAGCGCAACCCCACCGATGTAGAGTTGATGATGTTTGCTCAGGCAAATTCTGAGCATTGCCGCCATAAAATATTTAATGCGGATTGGGTGATTGATGGTCAAGTGCAAGACAGGTCTTTGTTTGCCATGATACGCAACACACATCAGCTTAATCCTGGGGGTACGGTGGTGGCTTATTCGGATAATTCTTCTATAGTGGCAGGGCAGGCAGCAGGCGTCACGACCAAGCGTTTTTACCCTAGCGCCGATGGCGCTTACCGCTATATTGACGAAGAAATGCATTATTTGATGAAGGTAGAAACGCATAATCACCCGACGGCAATCTCGCCATTTGCTGGCGCTGCGACTGGTGCAGGCGGCGAGATTCGCGATGAGGGTGCAACGGGCAGCGGGTCTAAGCCCAAAGCAGGGTTAAGCGGGTTTTCGGTGTCTAATTTAAACATTCCAAATTTTCAGCAACCTTGGGAGCGAGAGGCCTATGGCAAACCTAGCCGCATCGCTTCAGCTTTGCAGATTATGGTCGATGGGCCACTTGGCGGCGCGGCTTACAGCAATGAGTTTGGCCGGCCGAATATTGCGGGTTATTTTCGTACTTTTGAGCAAGCGTCTGTCGATGCAAATGGCCAGCCCGAAATGCGCGGCTACCATAAACCGATTATGTTGGCTGGCGGTATCGGCAATATTTCGGCTAAACATGCAAAAAAGAACCCGATTCCAGCAGGCGCAGCGCTCATACAGCTGGGCGGCCCGGCCATGTTGATAGGCTTGGGTGGTAGCGCGGCATCTAGTATGGATACTGGCAGTAATGTAGAGAATTTAGATTTTGATTCGGTGCAACGTGGCAACCCTGAGTTGGAACGGCGCGCCCAAGAAGTGATAGACCGTTGTTGGCAACTAGGCGATGCCAATCCCATTTTGAGCATACACGATGTCGGCGCTGGCGGTATTTCAAACGCCTTTCCAGAGCTGGTCAATGATGCGGGGGTGGGGGCGATTTTTCAATTGCGTGATGTGCACAATGAAGAGCCTGGTATGTCGCCGCGCGAACTATGGAGCAACGAGGCGCAAGAGCGCTATGTCATGGCCATTGCACAAGCTGACTTGCCACGATTTAAGGCAATCTGTGAACGGGAACGCTGCCCATACGCGGTGGTTGGCATTGCCACTGCCGAGCGTCACTTAACGGTAGCAGACAGCCATTTTGCAAACAAACCAGTGGATATGGAATTGTCGGTATTATTGGGTAAACCACCAAAAATGACGCGTGATGTGACTAGCGCCGTACGTCAATTAAGCGCTTTTAGCACCAGTCATATTGATTTAAAAGAGGCGGCAGCCCGCGTGCTTAGGCTGCCTGGCGTGGCTGATAAAACCTTCTTGATTACCATAGGTGACCGTTCAGTGACAGGTTTAGTGGCGCGCGAGCAAATGGTAGGCCCTTGGCAAGTGCCTGTGGCAGACGTGGCGGTGACCTTGGCTGGCTATGAAACCTACTGCGGTGAAGCCTTTGCCATCGGCGAAAAAGCGCCGCTAGCCTTGGTTGATGCGCCTGCTTCAGGCCGTATGGCCATAGGTGAGGCGATTACCAATATTGCCGCCTGCTTGATTGAGGATATATCAGACTTAAAACTCTCTGCCAATTGGATGGCTCCCGCTGGCCATGCGGGCGAAGATGCCGCGCTGTATGCAACTGTTAAAGCAGTGGGTATGGCGCTATGTCCGCAACTGGGTATCAGTATTCCAGTCGGCAAAGATTCTATGAGCATGAAAACAGTTTGGCAGGATGCTGGCGAGAATAAAGCCGTGACTTCACCTATTTCGCTGGTGGTCACTGCTTTTTCTGCCACGCCAGATGCACGTAAAACCTTAACGCCGCAATTGCAAACTGATGTGCCTAGTCAGTTGATTTTGATAGATTTAGGCGCGGGTAAAAACCGTATGGGCGGCTCTAGCTTGGCGCAAGTGTATGGTGCGCTGGGGGATGTGGCGCCTGATGTGGATGATGCCGCGCAGCTTAAGCATTTCTTTAACTGCATACAGCAGCTTAATCTAGCAGGCAAGTTGCTGGCTTACCATGACAGATCTGATGGCGGTTTATTCACCACTTTGCTAGAAATGAGTTTTGCTGGTCATTGTGGCTTACAGGTCGATATTTCTAGCTTGGCGGGCGATATTGTCAGTGCTTTGTATAACGAAGAGCTAGGGGCGGTCATTCAAGTGGCCGCGCAGGAGGCAGCGGCAATTGCTGCCCAATTTAATGGCTTGGCGCACGTCATTGCTGAGGTTGTGCTAGGTGATCAGATTGAAATTAAACAGCATGGCAAACTGGTATTTGCGGACTCTCGCACGGCTTTGCATCGTATCTGGTCAGAGACCACTTATCAAATGCAAATGCTGCGCGACAACCCCTTATGTGCCCAGCAAGAATACGACCGCATTTTAGACCAAGACAATCCTGGTTTATTTACAGCGCTAACTTTTGAACCCAGCCAGAACATCGCAGCACCCTATATCAACACTGGCGTTCGCCCAAAAATGGCGATTTTACGTGAGCAAGGCGTCAATGGTCATGTGGAAATGGCCGCCTCATTCGACCGTGCCGGCTTTGCCACCTTTGATGTGCACATGAGCGACATTATTGCAGGTCGGGTCACGCTTAAAGACTATGCAGGGGTTGTTGCTTGTGGTGGCTTCTCTTATGGCGACGTGCTGGGGGCGGGCGAGGGTTGGGCTAAGTCGATTTTATTTAATGTCCGTGCGCGCGATGAGTTTTCGGCCTTTTTTGCTCGCGCTGATAGTTTTGCCTTGGGCGTGTGTAACGGCTGCCAAATGATGAGTAATCTGCGTGAGTTGATTCCAGGTGCGGCGCATTGGCCGCATTTTGTGCGTAATCAATCTGAGCAGTTTGAGGCCAGACTGGCCATGGTAGAGATTTTACAATCGCCGTCTTTATTTTTTAATGGCATGGCGGGTAGCAAAATGCCTATCGCCGTAGCGCACGGCGAAGGCTATGCAGAATTTTCTAAAGAACCTTATGCCAAACACATGGTCAATGAGTTGTTAGCGAATAATTTGGTGACCATGCGTTTTATTGATCATGCCTCAGCGCCAACCACAGTTTATCCGTATAACCCTAACGGTTCGCCACAAGGGATTACTGGATTAACCAGCACAGATGGCCGCTTTAGTATTATGATGCCACATCCTGAACGGGTAATTCGTCAGGTGCAAAACACTTGGCAACGCTGTGGTGATGAAGAAGATAGTGCTTGGATGAGAATGTTCCGTAACGCAAGACGCCATATCAATTAGAGTTTTAAGTGGTAAATTAAATTAAAAATAACCTTGGAGAAAAGTAACATGAAATTAATCAGTACCTTATTGGCGGCCCTCGTTTTAAGTTTTTCTATCAATGCCATGGCATTGTCAGATGATGATTCCTTAGAGTTTACCGAGGCAATTACCAGTGGCAACATGAAAATCGTTAAAAAATATATAGAGGCAGATAAGAAATTGGCCAATGAGAAATCATTTGCTTGGTCGCCAGTACAAATGGCCGCGAATAAAAACCAAATCGAAACTGTGAAATATTTGATTAGCAAAGGTGCAGACCTTAATTACATCCACCCTTTATCTCATAACACAGCTTTTCATTTAGCCGCTTTTAATGGCTTTGATGATATGGTCAAGCTATTAGCAGCCAATGGCGCAGATGTGAATATTAAGCTCAAAGCTGAGGTGTCAATATTGCGCGCAGTTCAAGATGCAGGGGACACGCACATGGCCGCATTGCTGACCAGCTTAGGGGTTAAGAATGACGGATGCCAAGAAGAAAGATGCTTCTAATCAGCTCATCAAGCTTGCGAATAAAATCTTGGCCATACAGCGAATATTGTTAAAATGATATTTTGCTTTCGGCCTACTAAAGCATGAAAAAAACGCTAGCAATTTGGTTTTGTCTAGTATTACTTATAAGCTCATCGGTGCTGCCAGTTATCGGCAATGCCGATGAGCTTTTAACTGCTACAGCACAGCAAAATAATCATATACGGGCACTTGCCGCCTCATGTGCAGCCTGCCATGGCACTTTGGGTAATGCGGTTCTTCTTCCTAATGTAGGCAGCAAGGTCGGTCAGGCTAATGCCGTATTAGCTGGCATGGCGGTCAGTGCGTTTACCAGTAAAATGCTAGGCTTTAGAGATGGCAGTGAAAAAGCTACGGTGATGCATCATCATGCCAAAGGCCTAAGCTTAGATGAAATCAATCAACTGGCCGTGCATTTTTCGCAACAAAAGCCCGTTGTGACTAGCCCACTTAAACCACAAACATTACAGGCTGAACATGAGCCACTTTAATCGCCGTGACTTTATTAAAGCCGCAGGCGCATCTGGCGCACTGTTGCTCAGCGCAAGCGCGTTTGCCCTTGCTAGCAAGCCGCCCTTGGGTCGTGTGGTGATTATAGGCGGCGGCTACGCGGGGGCTACGGCAGCTAAGTATTTACGCATGTGGAGCTTAGGGGCGATAGAAGTGATTGTGGTAGAGCCTAATGGGCAGTTTGTGTCTTGCCCGCTAAGTAATTTGGTATTGGGCGGCAGTAAAACCATCAACGATCTGACCTTTGGCTATACTGCTTTGCAGGCCAACCATGGTATCAAATGGCTGCAAGACAAGGTGGTTGCTATAGATAGTAGTGCAAAAAAAGTCAGCATGGCGCGTGGCGAGCTTAGTTACGATAGGCTGATAGTCGCGCCCGGCGTTGATTTTAACTACGATGAGCTGCCCGTGTTGGCAACTGCACAAGCTCAACAACAAGTGCCACATGCTTGGAAGGCAGGCTGGCAAACCGTTAATTTGCGCAATCAACTAGAGGCGATGCCTGATGGTGGGGTGTTTGTCATGACCATACCGAAAGCGCCTTATCGCTGCCCGCCAGGGCCTTATGAACGTGCTTGCCAAGTGGCGAGCTACCTAAAAGCGCACAAACCTAAAAGTAAAGTTATCGTGTTAGATGCCAATGCAGAAATTATTTCTAAAAAAGGCCTATTCACTAAAGTGTTTAAAGAAACCTATGCAGGCATCATAGACTATCGGCCAGATCACAGCATTAAAGGCTTAGATTTGGCGACAAAAACCGTTAGTACCGATTTTGATCAAATCCGTGCTGATGTGCTGAATGTCATTCCGCCGCAGCGCGCTGGCAAAATAGCTCAATTGGCAGCATTGACAGAAAAAGATTACCCTTGGTGTGAGGTTGATTTTTTAACTTACGAATCAAAAATAGTCCAGTATGTGCATGTGCTAGGGGATAGTGTGGCGGCAGGATTACCCAAATCTGCCCACATGGCGACCAATCAAGCTAAAGTTTGCGCTAACGCCATCGTGCAACTCATGGCAGGGCAAGCGCCAGACCCGCTACCCGTATTTGCTAACACTTGCTATAGTTACGTGACAGACAGCACTGCGATGCACGTGGCTAATGTTTACCGCTATGATGCAAATAAAAAAATCATGATAGCAGCTGAGGGGGGTGGTGTTTCTGCTAGCCCAACTGAGCAAGAAGGCTTGTATGCGGCGGCCTGGGCACAGAATATTTGGGCGGATACACTCACTTAACAGTCACGCTTAAGGGTTGATCAAACATATGAAAATTCATTTAGTAAAAATTTGCCTATTATTAAGCTTATGCATGGTGATTAGCTTGAGAGCTGAGCCCGCCAGTCAAGCAAGCACTGCGGCAAAAATGTTGGTGTATATTCAAGCCATAGAATATAACAATCCGATTTATTTATGGCAGCCGTATGATGGCCGCTGGGTGCTGCAAGGTCCTTTGTTAGAGGCGCAGGCTATGGCTAAATTTAGCCAAGTGTACCCTGATGTTGGCCTTTGCGAGGGCTATCAGTCTGGTAAAGCCCTAATCTGGATGCAACCGGGAATTTTTTATAACCCGCAAGTGCAGCGGTTTTATGGCAAAGTAACGGCCAATGTCTATAATGGCATGGGCCATTTTGTCGCCAGTTATGTAGGCGAAGCCAGCCTGCAAGGCCTGTTAGATTCAACAACAGACGACAGTTTGAGCAAAACTTATGCGCAGTCAATTGATGTTGTATTAGCCCAGATGCAAGCAGATAGCGCTTTGCAAGCTATGCTGGCGAACGTCAGCCCAAGCGTTGCTGATGCTACACCTTGCAGCATGGTAAGTTTGTTGCCTATCCCCAAAATCCGTGTCATGTCTTTTTAGGAGAAAATAATGTTAAAAAAATGCTTAAAAATTACCAGTGTGTTGACCGCCAGCTTGCTTATGCTAGCTTGTCAAACGCCTAGCCAGTCTGTGCATTATGTGCCGCAAAAAGTCACTGGTTTAAAAACCCCAGAATCCGTATTGCAGGCAAAAGATGGCAGAATTTTTGTCTCTGAAATCAATGGCTTTGGTAAAGATGGAGATGGGCAAATTAGTGTGATTGATAGTCAAGGCAAATTGGCTGTTTTTGCGACGGGTTTAGATGACCCTAAAGGCTTGGCCATGATAGGCAGCAATTTTTATGTGGCAGATAAAACTAATATTATCAAAGTCAGTGCCGATGGAAAAACCAGTGTTTTTGTGCCTGCCGCCAGCTTTCCCACGCTGCCCCTCTTTTTAAATGATATAACAGCTGACCCGCAAGGTAACTTGTACGTGAGCGATAGTGGCGACTTGTTTAACACTGGCAAAGGCGGAGCTATTTATAAAATCAGCCCAGAGGGCAAGGTGACTTTGTTAATCAGCGCATTACAAGATGCCCGTATAAAAGCACCTAACGGCTTATTGATTGATGATGCAGGCGAAGTGCTGCTGTGCGTTGATTTTACTTCTGGCGTATTGTATCAGTTGAATATTAAATCAGGCGCAGTGGCCGACATTGCCAGTGGCTTTGGCGGCGGGGATGGCCTAGTGCGCCATACTAATGGCACCATGTATTTGAGTGATTGGAAAAACGGCAAAGTATTTAGTTTAAGTCTCACTGGGGTCGTGCAAGAGATTAAATCAGGCTATCAGGCTGCCGCTGACATTGCGCTCAGCCAAGACCAAGCCTATCTCATGGTGCCTGATATGAAGGCGGGTGAGTTAGATTTTATTGCGATTGGCACGGTAGCTAAGTAGCCCCTATCAATTAAGTAGCCCGTAAGCAGCGCAGCGCAATACGGGGTTAATTTAAACCCCCGATACGGCGCTCATGCAATTCCGCACTCCGCGTTGCTCCCTGCGGGCTACGGTTTAGATTGAAGGGTTTAAATGGATGAGTTTAAGGTAATAATCAAATGGAACTCAGGCAGCAGGCCTTGCATTTATTAGCAGCATCTAGCGTGCACGAAAAAGTTGATGGGCTTAATCTGTTACTCCAAGCTTGGCAATCAAACAAAGTCAGTCTAGATACTCAGCAAATACTCACCACCCCCCTAGTTGTTCCAGGGCGTCCAGAGCGGCCGCAATTGGTCTCACCGTTAGCGGTTGCCAAGCGCTCAATGCGCACGGTAGAAGGGCGCGCTGTATTGATTCATGCCTTAGCGCATATAGAATTTAATGCCATTAATTTAGCTTTAGATGCCGTCTGGCGCTTTGCTAATATGCCGTCTGATTATTATGCCGATTGGCTTAAAGTGGCCGCCGAAGAGGCTTATCATTTCAATTTATTAAATGCTTATTTGCAGGCGACAGGCTACCAATACGGAGATTTTTCTGGGCATAACAGCTTATGGGAAATGGCAGAGCGCACCCAAGATGATGTATTAGCGCGCATGGCTTTAGTGCCTAGAACCATGGAAGCGCGAGGCTTAGATGCCAGTCCAGCGCTGCGCAGCAAGTTTGCGCAAATTGCTGATATTGAAGCAGTAGCTATTTTAGATATTATTTTGCGCGATGAAATCGGCCATGTGGCGATAGGCAATACTTGGTTTAATTGGCTTTGCCAGCAGCGAGGTTTAGCGCCGATTGCAAGTTATAGTGCACTGGCTTTGCAATATCAGGCCCCCAGCTTGCGTAAACCATTTAACCTAGAGGCCAGACGCCAAGCTGGCTTTACAGAGGCCGAATTAGCACTGCTTTAGCTTAAGTCGTTAATAAATTGATGACGCCGTCTAATCCCACATAATTTAACGCGTAAGTTGCCTGTGCCTGAACGATAGGCTTGGCATGATAGGCTATGCCTATGCCTGCATCAGCCATCATTTTTAAATCATTCGCGCCATCGCCTATGGCTATGGTTTGTGCAGATGTGAGGCCTAATTGATGGCGTAATTTGACTAATTCATCGGCTTTAGTTTGTGCGTCCACGATGCCACCTAACACATGGCCAGTGACTATGCCGTCTATGATTTCTAAGTCATTAGACACAGCGTAATCTAGGCCTAGCATAGCCTTGACGCTATCAGCAAAAAAGCTAAAGCCGCCAGACACCAGCAGCGTAGTAATATTATTTTTTTTGCAGCAATTCACCCACTCAACTGCGCCTGGGTTTAGCGTCAGCCGCTCATTGCGCACGCGCAGTAAATCAGCTTCTTTTAGGCCTTTGAGTAGCGCTACCCGCTCACGCAAACTTTGTGCAAAATCCAGTTCGCCCAACATGGCGCGCTCAGTAATGGCGGCTACTTGCGGTTTTATGCCCACCATGTCAGCTATTTCATCTATACATTCAATGCTGATCAGCGTCGAATCCATATCCATGACGCATAAGCCAAATTTTTTAAGCAATTGGCTATCTTGCACATAACTGCAATCTATTTGTTGTTGCAGACAAAATGCTTGCACGACTGGCAAAGGCTGCGCCTGATTGGCTAGGTAATAAGCGTGCTGGCCAATTTGTACAAATTGAACGCTAGTGCCGCATAATTGATGTATATGCACTAAATGGGGATGACGGATGGCAGAACCTTGAACAACTAAACGCATAAAAATAGCTTAGACTAAAAATAATAATTATACACTTGGCATCACAATAGCCAGCTTAATGTTGCGGCAAAGGCATAGAATATCAAGCCAGCGCTGGCACATTTGCCTGAATTGGGCGAAAATGTGCATAACATTTATTTAGACTAAAACTTTTATGAATTTGCATGAATATCAAGCCAAAACTTTGCTGCAAAAATACGGCATTCCTGTGCCGCGCGGCCAAGTTATTTCTGTGGCCAAGCAAACGCCTACGGTAACTTCTGAAATAGATAGCCATGCTTGGGTAGTTAAAGCCCAAGTACATGCAGGTGGCCGTGGCAAAGCTGGTGGCGTACGCATGGTTAAATCCGCCTCAGAAGCGCAAAGCGTGGCCAGTGAGCTATTAGGCAAAACCTTGGTCACCTATCAAAATGCGCCCGATGGTCAGCCAGTCAATCAAGTGTTGATAGAAGAGACCTTGCCGATTGCCCGTGAGCTTTATTTATCGATGTTGGTAGATAGAACTTTAGAGCGTGTGGTGGTGGTTGCCTCATCAGCGGGTGGCATGGATATTGAAGAAATAGCCCAAACTAGCCCAGAGAAAATTTTGCAAGAAGTCTGTAGTCCTTTGAATGGCTTGGTGGATTATCAGGCGCGTAATCTAGCCTTTAAATTAAATTTGGTGGGCGACCAAATTAATGCATTTAGCCGTATGTTAAAAGGCTTATATCGCTTGTTTAAAGAAAATGATTTGGCATTATTAGAAATTAACCCGTTGGTGGTGACCACAGACGGCAAGCTGTTTGCATTAGATTGCAAAATGAGCGTCGATGACAATGCGCTATATCGGCAAAAAGCTTTGGCTGAACAGCGCGATTGGTCGCAAGAAGACAGTAAAGAAGCAGTCGCCCATCATGCGGGCTTAAATTACATTGCCCTTAACGGTAATATAGGCTGCATGGTTAATGGTGCGGGCTTGGCTATGGCAACCATGGATCTGATTAAATTACACGGCGGCACGCCAGCTAACTTTTTAGACGTAGGCGGCGGTGCCACGGCAGAAACGGTAACCAAGGCATTTAAAATCATCTTGGCAGATACCCACGTTAAAGCGATTTTAGTGAATATTTTTGGTGGCATTATGCGCTGCGATATTATTGCAGAAGGCATTATCAGCGCGGTTAAAGATGTGGGCATGCAAATTCCTGTGGTAGTACGGCTAGAAGGTACCAATGTAGCCTTAGGAAAAGAAATGTTGAAATCTAGTGGGCTGAATATTATCTCCGCAGACGGTTTAACCGACGCGGCTGTACAAGCAGTAAAGGCTGTCTTATGAGTATATTAGTCAATCAAAACACCAAAGTGCTATGCCAAGGCTTTACTGGTAAGCAAGGCAGTTTTCACTCTGAACAAGCGCTGGCCTATGGCACCAAAATGGTAGGTGGCGTCACCCCAGGTAAAGGCGGTGCGCTGCATTTAGGCTTGCCAGTATTTAATACCATGCGCGAGGCAGTGCGCCAAACTGGCGCCAGTGCCAGTGTGATTTACGTGCCGCCAGCCTTTGCCGCAGACTCTATTTTGGAAGCCTGCGATGCTGGTATAGACCTGATTATCTGTATTACGGAAGGCATCCCAGTATTAGATATGCTCAATGTCAAAGCCGCATTAAAAGCCAACGGCACGCGCTTTATAGGCCCCAATTGTCCAGGGGTGATTACCCCTGACGAATGTAAAATCGGCATCATGCCAGGCAGCATACATTTGCGCGGCAAAATCGGCATCGTATCGCGTTCAGGCACCTTGACTTATGAGGCTGTGCACCAGACCACCGCTTTAAAACTAGGCCAAAGTACATGCGTAGGCATAGGCGGCGACCCGATTAAAGGGCTTAATTTTATTGAATGTTTGCAAATGTTTGAGGCCGACGATGAAACCCAAGCCATTATTATGGTGGGTGAAATTGGCGGCTCAGATGAAGAGGCCGCAGCTGAGTATATTAAAAGTCATGTCACCAAGCCAGTAGCCGCTTATATAGCTGGGCAAACAGCCCCAGCGGGTAAACGCATGGGTCATGCTGGGGCAATTATTTCTGGTGGTAGCGGTAAAGCCTCAGATAAAATGCGCGCCCTAGAATTAGCTGGTGCGGTAGTGGCTAGCTCACCAGCGGGTTTAGGCGAGGCCGTACTGGCCGCCATGCTGCAAAAAGTGGGCTAAATTGTATTTAGCCTGGGTTATTTTTAAATAAGACTATCTTTAGTAAGGCTAGCTTTAGTAAGGCTAGCTTTAGTAAGGCTACCTTTAACAAGGCTGTGTAAGCACAATATGACGACTATGCATCCACGTTTTTTCAGCGCAGTGACGATATTATTCACCGTACTACTGGTGGCTGGCTCACTCTCAGCACTGGCTAATGAGGACGTGAGCTATCTACTGACTGCCGCCGCAAAAGGCGATCTGGCCACAGTCAATGCGCTCTTGGTCAGTGGTGCAAACGCCAATGTGCAAGATGAAGACGGTATAACAGTGTTGATGTATGCGGCGCGCAAAAATCAAGCTGAGGTCGTGGCCACTTTAATAGACAAAGGTGCCGCCATCAATGCCATAGATGCAGGTGGTTGGACGGCTCTAATGTTTGCTGTCAAAAAAGATAATGTAGCTAGTGTCAAGGTCTTGTTAGAGAAGGGGGCAGACGCCAAAGTGCGTGACCCCTCAGGCTGGAGCGCATTAGGCCTCGCAGCGGCAGCTGGTTTTGCGCCTATAGTGGATTTGCTGATTAAGCATGGCGTGGACGTGAATACACAATCTGATAGCGGCAGTAGCATCTTGATGTACGCGGCAAAAAGTGGTGATATAGCGACGTTGACGACACTCTTAGACCATCAAGCCAATAGCCTGACTTCTGACAAATTAGGCATCACAGCATTGATGATAGCCGCCCGCGAAGGCCATGCGCCAGCCGTAGACTTAATGATTAAGCGCGGCGCATTACTTAATCAAAAAGACAGCTCAAAATGGACTGCGTTGACTTGGGCGGTTAAAAAATCAAAATATGATGCGGCCAAAGCACTGCTTGCAGCGGGTGCCGACGTGAATAATTTAGACGCTGAGGGTACGCCCTTGCTACATATTGCCGTGCATAATGCCGACCTTAACATGGTAACGCTGCTGCTAGCGAACGATGCTAAAGTTAAAGCCAAAGACCAATATGGCCTTACTGCTTTGGTTTACGCCTTAAAAGGTCAGCAGGCAGAAATCATAAAGCGCATCAAAGACGCTGGGGGTGCTTATTGATAGTCGCCATCGCGCAAATCAATTGCATGGTCGGCGATATAGCTGGCAATGTAGAAAAAATTATTGCCAGTGCCAAGCAAGCCCAAGCACAGGGCGCCAGTTTGTTGCTCACGCCTGAACTTGCCCTATGTGGCTACCCCCCTGAAGATTTATTATTACGCGCAGATTTTTTGCAAGCCTGTGATGCGGCATTGCAACAATTATCAGCCAGCATAAGCGGCATCACGCTGGTTGTTGGCCATGCCCAGCAAGTGGGTGCCGCCTGTTATAACGCCGCTTCAGTGCTGCAAGACGGCAAAATTCTAGCCAGCTACCATAAGCACGCTTTGCCTAATCACAGTGTGTTTGATGAAAAGCGCTACTTTAAAGCTGGTGATCAAGCGCTGGTATTTGAGCATCAAGGCCGCCAGCTCGGCGTGCTGATTTGCGCCGACGTTTGGGAGCCGCAGCCGGCCTTGTTGGCTAAAGCTGCGGGGGCTGAAATCTTACTAGTGTTGAATGCCTCGCCTTTTCACATGCAAAAGCAAGCTACCCGTTTGGCGATTTTGCGTGAACGTGTGGCAGAAACGCAGTTGCCAATTATTTATGCCAATATGGTCGGTGGGCAAGATGAATTGGTGTTTGATGGTGGTTCATTTGTACTCGATGCTGCAGGCAATCTTACTCAGCAATTGCCCGCGTTTGAAACGGCATTGACTGCTGTTCAGTTTGCTGGCTTGCAGCCTGTCGCCAGTAGCATTACGCCACAATTGACACTAGAAGCCTCAGTTTACCAGGCCTTAAAATTAGGCCTTGCCGATTATGTGCATAAAAATGGTTTTCCTGGGGTGGTGCTAGGCCTATCAGGCGGGGTAGATTCAGCACTGACGCTAGCCATAGCGGTGGATGCCTTAGGGGCGAATAACGTACATGCCGTGTTGATGGCGTCAGAATTCACCGCCAGCATGAGTGTAGATGATGCCTTGGCGATGGTTCATAGCTTAGGCGTTAAATACAGTGTGATGCCTATTCATAGTCTGTTTGCAAGTTTTAGGCAAGCGCTGGCGACTGAGTTTGCTGGTTTGCCGGTAGATACCACCGAGGAGAACTTGCAAGCACGCATACGAGGTATGCTGCTGATGGCATTGTCTAATAAATTCGGCAGCATCGTCGTCACAACTGGCAATAAAAGTGAGATGGCGGTCGGTTATTGCACCTTGTATGGCGATATGGCAGGTGGTTTTGCTCTATTAAAAGACGTGCCCAAAACTTTGGTTTATCAACTTTGTGCTTACCGCAATGGTTTATCTGAAGTCATTCCGCAACGCATTATCAATCGTGCACCGTCCGCCGAATTACGCGCAGATCAAACTGACCAAGATAGCTTGCCACCTTATGCGGTGCTAGACGCCATAGTAGAAGCCTATGTAGAAAATGATTTAGGCCGTGCCGATATTGTCGCCATGGGCTATAAGCTAGCTGACGTGAATCGTGTGGTCAGTCTGATAGATCGCAATGAATATAAACGCCGACAAGCACCAGTTGGCGTGAGGATTAGCCATAAAGGCTTTGGCAAAGACCGTCGCTACCCAATTACGGTGAAGCTAGATTTTTAAATAACCGCTCAGTCATATTGAGCCAATATGTTTAGATAAATAGTTAGATAAATGGCTAGATATAAGTCAGCACTGAACCACTATACTGACAGAAAACACACTATACTGATTAAACGTTTTTGCGATACATTTTAGGAGCTCGGCCAGCATGAAAAAAATTGAAGCAATTATTAAACCCTTTAAATTAGATGAAGTGCGTGAATCCTTATCAAGCATAGGGGTGAATGGTTTAACCGTCACTGAAGTAAAAGGCTTTGGCCGTCAAAAAGGCCATACTGAGCTTTATCGTGGCGCTGAGTACGTGGTCGATTTTTTACCTAAAATCAAATTAGAGCTAGTGGTGTCTGACGACATTGTAGAATCTGCCATGGATGCCATTATTAAAGCGGCCCACACTGGTAAAATTGGCGATGGTAAGATTTTTGTGACTTCAGTCGAGCAAGTGGTGCGTATTCGTACTGGTGAAACTGGCGAAGCGGCCGTCTAGAAAGGCTAGTTTAGCTGACCCTCGCCCCACTCCTACCTATCCTAGCTTCAGCTACCTAGCCCAAGTTATTTAGGCGCGTTGGCGGTATAGCGCCTAATCATGGCCGATTAAAAGCCCAGCCAGCGCGCGCCTTGATAAAACACAAAACTCACCAGCCAAGCCAGCCCTAGCGACCAAGCAATAGATAGCCACATAAAGGCGCTACTTTTAGATTCGCTTTTTAGCGTAGCAATGGTCGATAAGCAAGGCGTGTAAATCAGCGCAAATAGCATAAAGCTCATGGCCTGCACCCAATCAATTTGCGTGGCCATTTGTGCCATCAGCGCATCACCCTGTAAGCCATAAATTACCGCCAGTGCGCCTATCACGATCTCTTTTGCCACAAAGCCAAAAATTAAAGCAATTGCTAATTGGTTGTTGATGCCTAGCGGGTCTAATATTGGGGCAAACAAGGCGCCAATTTGACCAGCAAATGTGCCTATGCTGGCAGGCGCAACGTTACTAGGAAAATTAGTTAACGCCCAAACCATAATCACGCCAATCACAATAAACTTACTCGCGCGTACCAGAAAATGTTTAACTTCAAGCCAGCCGCGTAAAACAATTTGCCGTAGTGTCGGAAAGCGGTAAGGCGGCAGTTCTAAAATAAATGGCTCAGCATTTTTATACTGGCCTTGAAAAAGTACGGCAGTTAAAAACATGGTTAAAAAGCTCATCACATACAAGGCAAATAACACCAGTGGTGCTTGCTGCGCGGTGAATAATGCGGTAATCATAAAAATAAACACTTGCAGTCTAGCCGAGCAAAGAGAAAGTGGAATGACCAGCATGGTTAATAAGCGCATAGGCCTAGAGCGCATAATTCGCGTTCCCATCAGGGCTGGCACATTACAGCCAAAGCCCATTAGCATCATGACAAAACCGCGGCCATCCAAGCCCATTTTTGCCATCAGCGTATCCATTAAAAACGCCGCGCGCGATAAATAGCCGCTGTCTTCCACCATAGACATCACTAAAAAGAATAATACGATAATCGGCACAAACGCCGCCACGGTGGCAACGCCGTTATAAACGCCATCTAACATAAGTCCGCTTAGCCAATGTGGGCTGCTAGCCAATAGTGGCTCTAATGCGCTGCTGCGTAGCAGTTGTAACAACCAAGCCAAGCCATCTTGCAGGGGCTTGCCTATGGTAAAAATAAACTGAAACAGCACAAACATGGCTAAAAAGAATAAAGGTAGCCCTAGCCATTTGTGCAATAAAAGTTTATCTATCTTATCGGTGGTGCTGTTGGCTAAAGTGGTAGGAATCTGCACATGCTGATCAATCAGCCGTGCCATTTCTTGTTCAATTTGATGGTCTGCTTGTAATAATTGGCTAATCACTGCGGGTTGACTCGCGGCTATATTTTGCTGGATGATACTGGCCGCCACTTGCAGCGCTTTGGGCAAGCCGTCGCCATATTTTGCGCTCATTTGCAACACTGGCATCTGAAGTGCTTGCGCTAAGTTATCGGCATCTATGGTAATGCCAGATTGCTTGGCCTCATCCGCCATATTTAACGCTAAGAGCATAGGAATATTCAACTTTTTAAGTTGTAATACCAGTGACAGCTGACGGTCTATCTGCGCGCTATTGAGCAACACAATGACTAAATCTAACGCGTTATTTGCTAAAAAATGCCGCACCACTTGCTCATCTTCAGAAAAGCCATGTAAGTCATAAATACCAGGCAAATCAATTAACGCTGCAATATGGCCACCGATGAGTATTTTGGCACTCATTAAATCTACGGTAATGCCCGGCCAATTACCTACACGCGCTGAAGCACCACTGATGCGGTTAAATAAGGTAGATTTACCCGTATTGGGCATGCCTAATAATGCAATACGTTTCATGGGCGGTTGTTTTGGCTAAATTTAAGCAGATAATGCATGAATGTGAATATGCGATGCCACACTGTTGCGTAAAATCACATCGGTAGTGCCTAAGCGCACATGCAGCGGGCCGTTAAAATTAGCCCGCCGAATAACGCTAAGCGGCTTACCCACTCTAAAGCCCAAGGCAGATAAGCGATGAAACAGCAAGGGCTCTGCCTCTATTGCTAAAATCACGGCGCGCTGACCTATGGCTAATTGACATAGCGGCAATTCACATAAGGTCGATTGACATAAGGATGATTCAGATAAAAGCGGCATAGCGTGTATTTTTTGTATATATAGCATTAGGTTAATGGATGCTGTTTAATTGATAACCATTCTTATTATGGCATAAATGCCAGCGCCTAGGCCAGCGCTTTAAAAAACCCGAGCTATACAAGTAGCCACTAAAAGCAGCGCCCATAAAAAACACCCCTAAACGAGGGGCGTTTTTTTGTTTGATAACCCGATTCTATTACATCGGGGCTATGCTAATGTACTAAACTTTTGGATAGAATTTACTATTGATAGTGCCGCTAACTGTCCACGAAGTTCCTGCATCTGCGCTGCAGGCTGCAGTATATATAATTGTGTTGCCAGCAGTTACAGAAGAGCCAATCGCTTTCATTACAATAGTAACTGTCCCAGCTGAAGTAGAGGTGCCTACGGCAGTAACGGAAGTTACATATTTCCCAGCAATATCAGTGTTTGTACCTAAACCTAATGATGAGTTAGTTGTTGAAGAAGAAAGAGACCCTTCACTACAAGCTACGCCGATTGCGGCCATTGCTGGAGAAGCCAAACTAACAGCTTCTTGAACCTTAGCCTTAACTGTGTAGTCTTGATAAGCTGGCAATGCAACTGCTGCTAAAATACCAATAATTGCTACCACAATCATCAGTTCAATTAAAGTAAAACCTTTTTGTAGTTGTTTCATTGTTATTTCCTTTGTAAAGAATTTCGGTATATAAAATTTATAGGTTAAAGTGAAGATTAACTATTGCTTTACTTAGGCATGCAAAAGCACTAATCAATTTAATGGCAAGTTCTAAGATGCAAACTCTGTGCCAGGTTTTTTGTAAAGGCTAATTTAGTCGCTAAAAACGGGGATAAGGTTAATTAATGAGCTTTTGCTGCTAATTAATTGATGAGTAGACGTAAAAAAGCAGAACCCTAGGTTCTGCTTTTTATTCCTTAGTTATATTTCATGACATGAGGATGGCAAAAAATTGTCAGCTTTAATGGAATGCTGACAATTTTGGTCAGTATTGCTAAGCTAAAGTCTTGGTTCTAATGCCGTAATTTAGTGGTGGCTTTTATACTTAGGCTTAATTTAGAGGGCTTATTTTGCTGCTTCTGCTACTTTTTGCAGATTAGCTAAACCAGAATCAAAAATATCGGTGATAGCTTTAACGGCGGTTGCATCATCTTGGCCTTCAGGGATAGGTGGGTTGAGTTTGTATAAGCGGTAAAAACGCCCTACCCAAGTAACCGTGGCCTCGCCAGCATTTGCGCCTGGCGTCACGGTCATGGTGGCGTTATAGTCGGTAAGCGGCAGTGTGCCAGAGATAATCTCATATTTAATCTTCATGCTGGCATCATCTATGCTGCGCAGTTTTTCGTAAACACCACCACCTGATTTAAAGCTCAGTGTTCTGTAAGTTGCCATGTCGCCATTGTCATCTTTCTTTTGTTCTAACTTGGTGCTGGCAACACCAGGATGCCATTGATGAATATTGCCAAAATCTTTAACGATAGCCCATACTTTGGCAGGATCCGCTTTGATATTGATGGTTTTTTCTACTTTTTGTGGGGCAGGGCCGTGGGCATTAGCGCTGTAAGGCAGTAGGCTGATGCCTAGGCTAAGCGCGATTAAAGCTAAGATTTTTTTCATTTTTTCTTTCTCCAGGACTCTGAATGTATGAGGAATAATTAGAACTACAAAGCATTATAAATGAGAACCCACATTTATAAAATGAATTAGCATGTTAAGTGCTGCAAACAATGCAGCAAGAGCAACGTAGTTGTAGGAGCGGTCTGTGACCGCGAATTGAGCAGGCCTATGGTTTTTGTAGGAGCTGTGACCGTTAATTGAGCAGGCCTATGGTTTTTGTAGGAGCTGTGACCGTTAATTGAGCAGGCCTATGGTTTTTGTAGGAGCG
>CAIRBH010000040.1 GCA_903876765.1 uncultured Pseudomonadota bacterium
ATCAAAATCAGGCACAAGTCGCCAGTTTGCAAGCGGCATAGCGCCGTATCTATGGCTAAAAATTCACCTTGAATTTCATCTATCTGGCTGGTGCGCTTGGCGTTGACCAATCCGCGCTGCAATAACTTAAGCACTTCACCATCGGCACGGCCGCGCTGACATTGGTCTTGATACAAAATAATCTCATCAAAAACATCGCCTAAAATCTCTGTCTGGCGGCTGATATCAACATCGCGCCTATCGCCTGCGCCGCTAATTACCACAACGCGCTTTTTGGCTGGCATGGTTTGTACGGCAGCAACTAGCGCTAACATGGCGTCTGGGTTATGACCATAATCGGCAATCACACTTGCACCGCGATAATCAAAAAAGTTAAAGCGGCCAGGGGCAGTCTGCGCGTCATTGACAAAGCTTGCTAGGCCAGCTCTGATGGTTGGCCAATCTATTTTTAGGGCCCATGCAGCCGCCACAGACGCCATAACATTTTCTACCTGAAAACCTATCGTGCCATTTCTGGTAATGGGGATTTGCGCCAAGGCAATACGTTCTTCGAATTCGGATTGGCCAGCTAGCAATTGCGCGGCTACGATAAAACCGCCCTCGCAATAGACGATGCGCCGACCACGAGCATAATGGGTTGCCATCACTGGGTGATGTGGATCTTGCGTAAAAAACGTCACTGTGCCTGGACAGCTATCAGCCATACTAGCGGTCATGGGGTCAGCCGCATTGAGCACCGCTACGCCATCTGGCGAGACATTTTGCACGATCACCCGCTTCACCACGGCCAAATCTTCTACTGTAGTAATGTAGCTTAAGCCTAGGTGGTCACCCATGCCGATATTGGTTACCACCGCTACATTGCAGCGGTCGAACGCCAAGCCCTCGCGCAGTACCCCGCCTCGCGCCGTTTCAAACACGGCCGCATCAACCTCAGGATGAAACAGCACATTGCGGGCACTTTTTGGCCCACTGCAATCGCCAGTATCTATGCGCTTGCCCTGAATATAAACGCCGTCAGAATTGGTCATACCAACCCGCAAACCTTGGCCGCCCATAATATGTGCAATCAAGCGTACGGTGGTGGTTTTACCATTGGTGCCTGCAACCGCCACCAAGGGAATGCGGCCATTTTCACCTAGGCCAAACATGCTAGCGACTATCGCCTCACCTACTGCACGCGCCTTGCCAAATGAGGGTTGTAAGTGCATACGCAGCCCTGGTGCGGCATTGACTTCTACCACACCGCCGCCTTGTTCTGTCAGGGGTTTACTTACGGTGTCACACACCACATCTACGCCACATACGTCTAGGCCTATCATTTGCGCGGCGGCAACGGCTGAGGCAGCTAGCTCAGGATGCACATCATCGGTCACATCGGTAGCGGTGCCGCCTGTGCTGAGGTTTGCGTTGTTGCGCAAAATCACACGACTACCCTTAGGCGGTATGGATTCTGGGGTAAAGTTTTGGGCGTCTAAACTGGCTAAAGCAATATCATCTATGCGAATTTTAGTCAGTGAAGTGGCATGGCCTAGGCCGCGTCTTGGGTCGCTATTTACCTGCTCTACTAAGGCTCTGATGCTATGTATGCCATTGCCTATGACCAGCGGTGGCTCGCGCCTTGCGGCTGCCACCAATTGATTACCCACCACCAGCAAGCGAAAGTCACTGCCTGGCAAAAATCTTTCTACTAAAATATTGTCACTGATGGCGGCAGCGGCCTGATAGGCGGCATGCAATTGCTCGCGGCTGGTGATATTCACGGTAACACCCTTGCCTTGATTACCATCTTTAGGTTTTAGCACCACCGCACCACCAAGGTCTTGCATGGCCTGCCATGCGTCTTCAGCGCTAGAGACTTCACGGCCATTGGGTACAGAAACCCCTGCCGATTCGAGTAAACGCTTAGTCAGCTCTTTGTCTTGCGCTATAGATTCGGCAATCGCACTACTGCGGTCGGTCTCTGCCGCTTGTATGCGCCGCTGCCGACTACCCCAGCCAAATTGCACCAAACTGCCTTCAGTGAGACGTCTATACGGCACACCCCGCGCGGTAGCCGCATCAACAATAGCACCAGTGCTGGGGCCTAAGCGCACATCTTCATCTAAATCTTTTAGCTGAAATAGGGCTGCGTCTAAATCAAAAAATGTATCGTTTAAAGCCGCTTGACACAAAGTTTCGGCCAACGCTAGTGCTAGCCGCCCTACCGCTTCTTCGCTATATTCAAACACCACCTGATAAATACTGGTTTCTAAGGTAGCCTCCGTGCGGCTAAATGATACCTGACAGCCTGATTCTGCCTGCAAGGCAAGCGCCGCCAGCCCTAAAACCTGCGCCATAGAAATACTCTCGCTATGACCGCTCAGTTTTAGCGAGCCTATGGCGGGGAATAGAGCGCGTAATCTGGCCTCAAAACCACTGATATTGGCGATGCTGTTTTCTTCTTCAGTACAAGTGACTATCGCCTCAATGGAGGTATGACGACTCCATAAATTAGGCCCGCGTAGTGCACGAACTCGTGATACTTGCATTAAACAATTTTCCTTGTAATATCGAATTCAACATCGGCTGGCATCACTGAAAAAGTCTCAATACCAGCGCGTATCAGTGCTGGAGAAATGCCTAAGGCCCATGCGGCAGCGATTGCCGCCAGCACATAATCGAGCTTTTCACCATGGCAATCTGCACCCAATAAAGGAATAGATGTCAGCTTAGTTAAGACTATTTTTGCACTGCCTGTCACCAAGAGTATGCGGTCATCATGCAATATCACGGCTTGGCCATTAGCTGCTAAGTGCGCCACTACCATGGGCAAATTGGCCACCCGCGTAAAGAAAATCACCGCCCCATCAGATAATTCGGCCATTTGCGCGACTTGCGGGTCATTGGCATTTAGCACGGCGGTACCACTAGAGAGCACCACATCGACTTGCGTGCGTAACACGTTATAAACCTGTTCTGGTGTTTCAATATAACTCGCGCCGTAATGCAGCTCAGCTTGCAGATTAGTCACCAGTCCAACCTGACAACGGTCATAAGCTAGGCCCTCAGTCAAAATGCTGCTCATGCTATTTTCTATCACTGCGGCATCTACCCTACGGTTGATGAGTAATTTTTGCCCCGCCGCCCATGTGGCGCAATCTTGTTTTTCAATCAAACGTTGATCAAAATACAAGCCGTCACTGCATGCCAACCCTACATACTGGCCGCTTAAATGCAGCAAGCGCGCGATAATTTTTGCCACCAAAGTTTTACCACGGCTACCAGCAATACCAATCACCGGAATACGACCACTGTCATTTTCTGCAAAAAGGCTATCCACAATAGCGCGGCCCACTGGGCGCGGCTGACCCTCAGCAGGCTTAAGATGCATCAGCAAGCCTGGGCCCGCATTGACCTCTACGATGGCGCCACGCTGCACATCCAGAGGCTGTGAAATATCCTCAGCCACCATGTCTATGCCAGCAATATCCAGCCCGACTATCTTTGCCGCTAAAACAGCAGCAGCAGCCACTTCAGGGTGTACTAGGTCGGTGACATCAAGCGCGATATTGCCGTTGCGCTGAATAATCACTGCGGTATTTTTAGGCAAAATTGAATCTGCCGTATAGCCCTGCCGCTCAATTTCAAAAACCACAGAGGGGTTTTGCGCGATGGACAGCAAATCCAGCGGGAACTCCTCGGCTTCACCGCGGCGCGGATCACTATTAATTTGCAAATCAATTAGCTGCGCAATCGTAGATTGGCCATCACCTAGCACAGAGACCGACTCGCCTCTCGCCGCGGCAGCAAGTCGACCGCCAATCACCAACAAGCGATGCTCATTACCGCGCACAAAGCGCTCCACAATCACTTCGCTACCCTCAGCATCGGCCAATTTGAATGCCGCTTCAACCTCGGCGCGCTTCATCAGCTCGGTAGAAACGCCGCGCCCATGATTGCCGTCACTGGGTTTCACCACCACGGGCAAGCCAATGTCTTCAGCGGCTTCCCAAGCGTCTGCTGGGTTATCGACTATCCTGCCTTCAGGCACAGGCACGCCACAAGTTTGCAATAAGCTTTTGGTTAAATCTTTGTCGCGCGAAATACCTTCAGCAATCGCACTGGTCTGGTCTGTTTCAGCCGTCCAAACCCTATGCTGACGGGCACCATAACCTAGCTGTACTAAATTGCCATCGGTCAATCGAATAGCAGGAATTTGTCGCTCAGTGGCCGCATCAACAATACAGGCGGTGCTAGGCCCCAAACACAAAGAATCAACCATATCGCGCAGCTCGGCCAGCGTCGCGGCTACATCAAACGGGCGGTCTTCAATAGCCGCCATGACTAAGTCACGGCCAGCAATAAATGCTGCACGACTGACTTCTTCATTACGTGAGCGAACAACCACTTTATATACGCCTCGCACATTGGTGCTGCGCGCTTTGCCAAAGCCGCCCTGCATACCAGCCATGCTTTGTAATTCTAGCGTGACGTGCTCTAAAATATGCCCAGGCCAAGTGCCTTCACGTAGGCGCTCTAAAAACCCGCCAGGCTCACCTATGCCACAACGGTGCTCGGCTAATGATGGCATCCAAGCGGTCAAGCGTTCATAAAAACCAGGGATGGTATTAGACGGAGAATCTTCTAAAGCGCCTATATCTAGCCAAACTTCCAGCACAGGACGATAAGTCCAGATATTAGGGCCACGCAGTGGTAAAAATTTGAGGAACTCCATCAATCTATCCAAATATATTTAAAGTGGGAGGTAATGCTTGTACTGTTAAGTTTTCATAGCGCTCTTAAGTTTTTATGGAGCTATTAATTTATAGTGCGGTGATTTAGCTTAACACTCACAGCGCCAGTATTAAACATAGACTATTGGCGTATTTATCAGACAAATGCTTTTTCTATATTTATGCGCCTAGCCGATTGTAGTACACTTAGCCGCTGTGAACAATCAAATATCCCCCCCCATTTCGGCAAGCCCGCTGTTACCCAGCACTTGGCAGGCTATAGTCCATGCACAACTAGCCTTAAGCCCGCTACTAGCTGCCGAACAAATTCAGGCTAGCCTAGAAATTAACCTCAGCCAGCAACTGCACTTTAGCAAGCAGCTACTGGTGATGACCAATCAGCGCCTGTTGTGTTTTGCTGATATGCACAATCCCGTGGCAGAAAATTTAACCGCCTATCACTATCACGCAGATTTAACACTGCAGCGCCATGACCATGCAGGAGTTGGCAAAATAGAATTATTTAATGGCGAAGCACGGCTGGCTGTGTGGTTTTATACACTGGCACATGATATTGCCGCCGCGCGTTTTAGCAAGCAATTTAAGCAACAATTAATTAGCTTTAATACTGGCCTGCCAGTGCCGATTGAGGCTGGAGAAATCTGCCCAAATTGCCAAACTAGGCTGAGTATAGAAGATGACGAATGCCCACAATGCAACAGCACCATAGATAGCCCACCCTCGACTTGGACCTTATTCAGGTTATGGCGTTTTGCCAAACCCTACCAATGGCAATTATTAGCAGGGTTTTTACTCATGCTGGCATCCACGGCAGCCACGCTAGTGCCGCCCTATCTGACTATTCCGCTCATGGATAAAGTGCTAATTCCCTATCAAAATGGCGCGCCGATTGACATCAAGATGGTGGCATTGCTACTCACAGGTTTATTTGGCTCGGCACTGTTGGCTTGGGGCTTAGGCTGGGCTAAAACTTACATATTGGCACTGGTCAGTGAACGTATAGGCGCAGATTTGCGTACCATCACCTACGAACATTTACTAAAACTCTCACTGGAGTATTTTGGTGGTAAACGTACTGGCGATTTAATGGCGCGCATAGGCTCAGAATCTGACCGAATCTGTGTGTTTTTATCACTACATTTATTAGATTTTGCCACCGACGTGCTGATGATTATCATGACGGCCACCATTCTCATCTCTATCAACGCTAAATTAGCACTAGTCACTTTACTACCACTACCGTTTATTGCTTGGATGATACATTTGGTGCGCGACAAACTGCGTACTGGCTTTGAAAAAATTGACCGCGTTTGGTCACAAGTGAGCAATGTATTAGCCGACACCATCCCTGGTATTCGCGTTGTGAAAGCGTTTGCCCAAGAAAACCGCGAATCCAACCGCTTTCGTGAGGCCAACCAGCACAACTTGGCCGTCAATGACCGAATCAATAAAATTTGGTCACTATTCTCACCCAGCGTCACCTTACTGACTGAGGTGGGCTTGCTCATGGTATGGGCATTTGGCATTTGGCAAATATCCCATAATGAAATTAGTGTGGGGGTATTAACGGCCTTTCTGGCGTATATCAGCCGCTTTTACACTAGGCTAGATTCCATGAGCCGGATTGTATCGGTGACGCAAAAAGCCGCTTCTGGGGCAAAACGTATTTTCGACATTCTTGACCATGTTTCTAGCGTGCCAGAACCGACTAACCCCGTGCATCTTGAAGCGGTGCGCGGCCAAATTGAAATACGCAACGCAGGCTTTCGCTACGGCAATCGTGCGGTGATTAAAGATATTAACCTCACCATCGCCCCAGGCGAAATGATAGGCCTAGTCGGCCATAGTGGCTCAGGTAAAAGCACGCTGGTTAATTTAATGTGCCGCTTTTATGACGTATCAACAGGTGCTATTAGCTTAGATGGCGTCAACATTCGTGCGCTGCCTATTTCTGAATACAGGCGCAATATCGGCCTAGTCTTGCAAGAGCCGTTTTTGTTTTTTGGTAGCATTGCCGAAAATATTGCCTACGGCAAACCTGACGCCAGCCGTGCCGAAATAGTTGCGGCGGCTCGCGCTGCACATGCCCATGAGTTTATCTTGCGCTTACCGCATGGCTATGACTCGCTAGTGGGCGAACGTGGTCATGGCCTATCGGGTGGCGAACGCCAACGCATCTCGATTGCCAGAGCGCTATTAATTGACCCACGCATTCTGATTTTGGATGAAGCGACGGCATCAGTTGATACCGAAACCGAAAAAGAAATCCAAAAAGCACTGGATAATTTAGTGCATGGCCGCACCACCATTGCCATTGCGCATCGACTATCCACTTTGCACAAAGCTAATCGCCTAGTGGTGTTAGATCAAGGCCAAATCGTCGAAGTAGGCAACCATGATGATTTAATGGCGCGCGAGGGGGCTTATTACCGCTTGTATCAAGCTCAAGCACGCAATGTAGATACAGACTTAGATGACCTCAAACATGACGATGACACCAGCCATAAAGAAGTCGACATATAGCTATGGACCAGCAAACTAAGCATACTCCATTTACCCTCAGTCGCAATGCCGCTGGTCAGCTAGCACTCGTGACAGAAGACGGCAGCACTCATCTGGGTGTATATCCAGTGCGGGCTTTTCCGATTAGCGCGGCGGATGACGGCTTATCTCTCGTCAGCGCTGAAGGCCATGAGTTGCTATGGATAGCCTGTTTAGCCAATCTTACTGACGATAAGCAGCAACTACTCATGGCAGAGCTCAGCCAACGTGAATTCATGCCAGAAATTTTACAGATACTCAGCGTTTCTAGCTTCGCCACCCCCAGCACCTGGCAAATAGCAACCAACCGTGGCCATGCCGAACTGGTGCTTAAGGCTGAGGACCATATACGGCGCTTAACCCACACTAGCTTATTGATTACCGATAGCCATGGCATTAACTTTTTGCTGCGTCATATTGACCAGTTAGATAAACACAGCCGCAGACTATTAGATAGATTTTTGTAGCGGCCAGCTTAATGGCCACTTTGCGGCGGTGCTATTTAGAGGTAATTCGGCCATAGTGAGCAAGAATGAGTCAATGGTGTTCGTGTCATTTAGCTGACTTCTGAATGATTTCTCCACCTTTTTCAATATCTTTGCCAAGGCCTTGGATGGTATTGCATGCGGACAATGTTCCCACAGTCAAGACGAGAAATATTAGTTTATTAATGCAATTTAAGAAACTAAATAGAGAGTTTTCAGCAATAAATTTAATATTCAACACCTACAAAATAGGCCCAGCCATATAAGCTTTCAAGGCAGAAAGCGAAAGTGTTAATGTGAGAAAGAAACTTTCATATATGAATCAAACATCAAAGCTATTAGACAAAAGCATTCAATCAATATTTTCGCTATTTTAATCATGAGTCTCTCCTAAAAATATAACTTACACGGCTGGAAATTGATTAATAGTAGTATCGCTGTCATTTATGAAATTATTAAGAAACTTATATGATGATTTAAGTTTTTAAGTTTCACTTTAAGTATTCAAAAATAACTTTTATTTATTGCCACAAAGATGCCACACAAACCAAACCTACAAAAGGTTAGGCTTAAGACCATATAAGGCGCTTAACCCACACTAGCTTATTGATTACCGATAGCCATGGCGTTAACTTTTTGCTGCGTCATATTGACCAGTGAGATAAACACAGCCGCAGACTATTAGATAGGTTTTTGTAGTTGCTCCTATCCTTGCAAATTGGGTGGGAGGCTAATTGCGCACCCTGTTGAGGGCCTAAAAGGGTCGGTAGTTGAGAAACTGAGCGCCCATTTTGGGGACTATTACCTAACATTAAGCATCATAACCATATAATTAAAAAGGCTTACAGATTGCTCTGTAAGCCTTTAGTTTAAAGCTTTTGATGACATCAGCTTTTCAAATAAAAAGTTGATGCGTAATCAAAGAACCTTACATCATACCGCCCATGCCACCCATACCGCCCATATCACCGCCACCCATTGCTGGTGCGTCGTCTTTAGGCAATTCAGCTACCATACAGTCAGTTGTTAGCATTAAGCCAGCCACTGAAGCCGCATTTTGCAATGCAGAACGTGTGACTTTAGTTGGGTCAAGGATACCCATCTCAATCATATCGCCGTATGTTTCGTTTGCAGCGTTGTAACCATAGTTGCCTTTACCAGCTTCTACATTATTCACAACTACAGATGGCTCAACACCAGCATTTTGAACGATTTGACGTAATGGCTCTTCAACCGCGCGCAAGACAATTTTCACGCCTGCATCTTGGTCATGGTTATCGCCTTTTACTTTAGCAATGGCGGCACGTGCGCGAATTAACGCCACACCACCACCTGCCACTATGCCTTCTTCAACCGCTGCACGTGTTGCGTGCAGTGCATCCTCAACACGGGCTTTTTTCTCTTTCATTTCGATTTCAGTGGTTGCGCCAACCTTGATGACTGCAACACCGCCAGCTAATTTAGCTACGCGTTCTTGTAGTTTTTCACGATCGTAGTCGCTGGTCGCTTCTTCGATTTGTGTTTTGATTTGAGCTATACGTGATTTGATGTTAGCCTCAACGCCATGACCATCAATGATGATGGTGTTTTCTTTACCCACTTCAATGCGTTTTGCTTGACCTAAGTTTTCTAGCGTTACATTTTCAAGTTTCAAGCCTACTTCTTCAGCAATCACGGTACCGCCAGTTAACATGGCGATATCTTCTAGCATGGCTTTACGTCTATCACCAAAACCAGGCGCTTTAACTGCCGTTGTTTTTAAAATACCACGGATGTTGTTGACCACTAATGTGGCTAAGGCTTCACCATCAACGTCTTCCGCAATAATCAATAATGGGCGGCCAGATTTAGCCACTTGCTCTAAAGTAGGCAATAAATCACGGATGTTTGAGATTTTTTTGTCGTGCAATAACACAAATGGATTATCTAACAAGGCAATTTGACGTTCTTGGTTGTTGATGAAGTAAGGTGACAAATAACCACGGTCAAACTGCATCCCTTCTACAACGTCTAATTCACTTTCTAGACCTGAACCATCTTCAACAGTAATCACGCCTTCTTTACCCACTTTATCCATGGCATCCGCAATAATTTTGCCGATAGTTTCATCTGAGTTAGCTGAGATTGAGCCAACTTGAGCGATTTCTTTACTGGTAGTACATGGTTTTGATTGTGCTTTTAAGTCGGCAATAGCCGCGGCAACCGCTTTATCAATACCGCGTTTTAAATCCATAGGGTTCATACCAGCAGCTACTGATTTCATGCCTTCGCGAATGATCGCTTGGGCTAATACAGTTGCAGTGGTTGTGCCGTCACCGGCGATATCAGAAGTTTTTGAAGCCACTTCTTTAACCATTTGTGCGCCCATGTTTTCAAACTTATCTTTTAATTCGATTTCTTTAGCCACTGAAACACCATCTTTAGTGATGGTAGGTGCGCCAAATGAGCGCTCTAAAACTACGTTACGACCTTTAGGGCCTAATGTCACTTTAACTGCATTAGCAAGAACATTCACGCCTGCTACCATTTTATGGCGAACTTCATCACCAAATCTTACGTCTTTTGCTGCCATGTTATAAATCTCCTAAATAATTTTGTTAATACTTGGGTCTGAGGTGGTGAAACAGATTTAGCGCTAGGCGAGAAAGATTTTTTTGCGCAGACAGTACAAGTGAGTACGGCCAGCTAAAAAATCTTGAGCAACACCGCGATAAACTGTTGTAAGCCCTCAGATTATTCTACGATTGCCATGATGTCTTCTTCACGCATTACCAATAGCTCTTCGCCATCAACTTTTACAGTTTGACCTGCGTATTTACCGAACAATACTTTATCGCCAACTTTAACGTCTAAAGCGATTACTTTGCCGCTTTCATCGCGTTTACCTGAACCTACCGCTTGGATAACGCCTTGATCTGGTTTTTCTGTTGCACTATCTGGAATCACAATGCCAGAGGCTGTTGTGCGTTCTTCTTCTGAGCGTTTTACGATGACACGGTCGTGTAAAGGACGAATTTTCATACCATTTCTCCAAAATTAAATCAAAAAATTAAATGCTAAGGGACTGATAAAACCAATCTTATCAAGCTAAATAATACAGAGCGAGTGCGATTTTAGCACTCAAACCCCTAGAGTGCTAGTTATTGGGTCACTCAACGATATTTCAAGATTAAACTGAATAAAATTTAAAAAAAATTAATATGCTACCCAGTGTTTAACATTTAAAATAAGGCTATGACGCAAAACGAATCAGCAATTGAACAAATTAACCTAGGCTTCAATGAGCAAGAAGATCGCTTATTACTTAGGGTAGGCCTGGCTGATAAAACCGAAGTGGCGGTGTGGATTACACGGCGTGTATGTAAGTCCATCTATGGTTCGTTACAAAGCGCTGCCAGCACATTAATGCCCACTAGCACGCCATTTTCAGCCCCTACGGTCAGCACGCCAAAAGACAAGAAGCAGGCCATTGATAGTTTTGTGCGCGAATCAGAGACTGAACAAAAGATAGCCCAGTTAGATTTTAAGTCCGAATATATCAGCGATAGGCAAGCGCGCTCAGCACTGCCTTTGCTCGCCCTACAATGCCTCATAGTTAGCATAGACAATCTACCACCCTATATAGAGCTGCAATGCAGCAACGGCCAATCTGTTAAAATGGCACTCACCCATGAGTTGGTCCAGGCACTTAGCAGCATGCTGCAATTAACCAGCCGTGAAGCTGGCTGGGATTTACTAAGCACTAACGAGAATACGCCAGTCAGTATGTTCACAGCCACACAAACCCTACACTAAGCCCACAGGCTAAGTCCTTGCCACATTCTAAGAGATCGCACTATGACCCAATTACCTCCATGCCCACAATGCAGTTCTGCATACACTTACGAAGATGGCGATCTGTTCATTTGTCCAGAGTGTGCGCATGAATGGCCTAAACAGGCGGCCAGCGAGACTGCCGATGTTGCCAAAGTAATCCGTGACGCCAACGGCAATATTCTGCAAGATGGTGACACCATTAGCGTGATTAAAGACCTCAAGGTCAAAGGCTCTTCATTGGTAGTAAAAGTGGGCACCAAAGTGAAAAATATTCGACTGGTAGAAGGCGACCACGACATAGACTGCAAAATCGACGGCATAGGGGCGATGAAGCTAAAATCAGAGTTTGTGAAGAAAGTTTAGATAGTCTGGGGACGCTTGCGCCAGCCGCTGAACTGGCTAACGCTTATCCACAAAGTGGATAGCTTGCGGCTGCGACAGATTGAGTACAGGTTTACGTATCTTGCCCATCACATGCATTTCACAGGGTTTACAGTCGAACTTGAGTGTGAACCTATCGTTGCCATTAATTAAGGTCATGGGTTCTGCCGTCACCGTGCCTTGCACGCCTATGACGCCTTTTGCTTCTTTTGGGCATAAACCGTGGCTAAAGCGTAAACAGTGCTTGGTAATCATCAAGGGCACTTCGCCTAATTCTTCATTGGCTTCATAGGCTAGCGCTATGACCTTTACGCCATGTTTTTGGTAAAACTGTCTGGCTTTTTTATTATAAACATTGGCTAAATAACTCAAGGTATCTTCAGGGTAAATCGCCCATGGCTGAGCAGCAGCGCGAAGCGCTGGCCGCTCATAAGCTGTAGCGCGCACAACTTGTAATTTTGCTAGAGCATCACGCCTAAGGCCATTGATAATAGAAGCTGGCACAAACCATGGCTGTGCGATGTTAAGCACTATGGCCTCTGCCACAAACTCTGTATTACCCAGTTTGGCTAGGTTTTCATGTAAGCTGGCCTGAGATTTTTCAATATTGTCGGCCCGCTGTTTTGCTGCGTTGCAATCGGCGCTTGCAGTCAACCCCGCTTCATCAGTCAGCGTCAAAGCAAAACCTGCGTCGGTTTCTGTCAAAGTCATCATTAAGGCGATTTTTCGCTGTGCGGAGTCTTTTTCTAACAGGCGCATAAATACATGGTCACGGTTACGATAAACCATCATGCCAGGGCGCATATCCAGCGGCATTTCATTGGGGTAAAGTTTGTTGCCCGCCACGGTATTCACCCGCACACCAACCAGTTCTTTGTGCACGTCAAAAAAACACACGCCGTCACCATTATGCAGCTCCACCTCGGTATCTACCACAAAATAGTCATGCCCGACTTTGCTGACTTTGCCTAAGGCTTCGCCAGAAAATTTAGGCGTATCAAACGCGCCTATATCGGCTTGGCGACCATTGGCAAAATAATCTGTCGCGCTGCGGTTAAAGGTTTTTTCTGGCTGCGGCTTAAAGGTATAAGCACAATGGCCATGCGATGATTTTGCCAACTCTGGCTGTTCGTGCAAAATGTCATCTAACAATTGCCGATAATGTGCAGTGGCATTTTTCACATAGGGCAAATCTTTATAGCGGCCTTCAATTTTAAACGAGCTCACTCCAGCAGCAATCAAAGCCCGCAGGTTGGCACTTTGGTCGTTATCTTTCATGGATAAAAAATGTTTATCTTTGCCTATCATGCGACCTTTTTGGTCCTCTAAGGTAAAAGGCAGACGGCACTCTTGCGAACATTCGCCACGATTTGCACTGCGCCCAGTATGGGCATGGCTGATAAAACATTGGCCACTAAACGCCACACACAAAGCGCCGTGAATAAAATACTCTAGGTTGCAAGTGGTGGCCGCAGCAATTTTTTGTATGCTGACTAAATCTAGCTCGCGCGCTAATACTAATTGCGAGAAGCCAACCTGATCCAAAAACAGCGCTTTTTCAACGGTACGAATATCGGTTTGCGTGCTGGCATGTAATTGTATGGGCGGCAAATCCATTTCTAGCAGCCCCATATCTTGCACTATCAGGGCGTCAACTTCAGCCTCATAAAGCTGCTGAACCAGCTCTCTAGCGCCTGCCAGCTCGTTATCATGAAAAATGGTATTGAGCGCAACAAACACTTCGGCATGATAGCGATGTGCATGCTTGACCAATTGCGCAATGTCGGCCACGCTATTTGGCGCTTTGGCTCTTGCACCAAACGCTGGCCCGCCAATATACACCGCATCTGCGCCGTGATTAATGGCCTCTATGCCAAACGTGAGATTTTTGGCAGGAGCGAGCAGTTCAAGATGGCGACGCGTTTTTTGCATGATGCAGCATTAAAGTGTTAAATGAGCCTGAATTTTAGACTAAACAATGGCTTATGACGACATTTGATTTTTTTGCCTAAGCAAAACGTCGTACAATTGAAGCATGAGCAATCAAACCTTATTAAACAGAAGTCTGCAATCGGTTTGGCACCCCTGCACGCAAATGAAGCATCATGAGCATTTTCCGCTCATTCCTATTGAGCGCGGCGATGGTGTGTGGCTAATTGATGCTGATGGCAAACGCTACTTAGATGCGCTGAGCTCATGGTGGGTCAATTTATTTGGCCATAATAACCCTCGCATTAAAGACGCCATTAAGTTACAGCTAGATACTTTAGAGCATGTGATGTTGGCCGGCTTTACCCATGAACCAGTGGTGAATTTATCTGAAAAGCTCGCTAAATTAACTGGCCTAGGCCACGCTTTTTATGCGTCCGATGGTGCTAGTGCCACTGAGATCGCACTTAAGATGAGTTTTCATTATTGGCGCAATCTACATGCTGACGCCAAGGCCAAGCCGCTAAAAACTAAGTTTATCAGCCTAAAAAATAGCTATCACGGTGAGACCCTAGGCGCACTTGGCGTGACTGATGTCGCCATTTTTAAGGACACTTACGCACCGCTATTAATGCAGTCTGCACAAATGCCTAGTCCTGATTTTAGGTTAAGTGCAGCGGGCGAAAGCGCAGAAGATTTTGCCTTGCGCTGCGCACTAGCCTTAGAGCTTTATATCAGCGAACATCATCATGAATTGGCCGCTTTTATTATAGAGCCATTGGTGCAATGCGCAGCTGGCATGGCCATGTATCACCCCAGCTATTTACGCCGCGCAAGAGAGATTTGCACGCAATATGAGGTGCACTTAATTGCCGATGAAATAGCCGTCGGCTTTGGCCGCACTGGTACTATGTTTGCCTGCGAGCAGGCCGATATTAAGCCAGATTTTATGTGTTTATCCAAAGGCATTACTGGCGGTTATTTAGCGTTATCGGCGGTATTGACCACAGAAAAAGTCTATCAGGCGTTTTATGATGACAGCGCGCTAAAAGGCTTTTTGCATAGCCATAGCTACACCGGCAATCCTCTGGCTTGCAGCGCGGCATTAGCCACATTAGCCATATTCGATACGGATCAGGTCATAGCAAAAAATAAGCAAAAAGCCGCTTATTTGGCTAGCCAAGCCAGCGTTTTTAACGACCTGCCCATCAAGCATTTACGCCAGCAGGGCATGATTTTAGCGTTTGATGTGCAAAGCAAGCAGACTAAGTTTGCCAGCGCTTGTTATACCGCCGCCTTAAGCCAAGGCCTGTTATTGCGCCCTATCGGCAACACCGTGTATTTTATGCCACCTTACACGACCACTGAATCTGAAATCGATTTTATGATAGAAGCGACCTTAGGCGCGTTGCGGCAGCTGTTATGAAAAAACGTCTAACTCACTGGATTGTTGGCCTAGCTGGTTTGGCTCTCAACATCAGCTTGACTGCCCATGCCGAACTGCCTAGCACGGTAGCACAAGCACTAAAGCAAGCAGGCATCCCACAAGAGAATGTCGCAATCGTCGTGCAAAGTGTAGATGAGGTCAGCGCTAAGCTAATTCTTAACGAGACAAATAGTCTTAATCCAGCATCGCTCATGAAGCTGGTCACTAGCAATGCTGCACTTGATTTACTCACGCCTGCCTATCGCTGGAAAACCGAGGTTTATCAAGATGGTCTAGTCACTAATGGCGTGCTCAACGGTAATTTGGTGATTAAAGCCTATGGCGACCCTAACTTTAAGGCACAGGATTTTTGGCGCTTGCTGACTAGCCTACAGCAAGTGGGCATTAAAGAAATCAAGGGCGATTTAGTGATAGATAAAAGCTATTTTTCGAATAACATTACTGGTAAAACTAGCTTTGATAACGAAATTTGGCGCGCCTATAACGCCACGCCCAGCGCGTTTTTGGTGAACGGCCGCAGCACCAGCTTTAAATTTAGTGCAGCCGCCAGCAATAGCGGCACGGTGAATATCAGCCAAGAATTTGCTCTGCCAGAAATAGAGATCATCAATAATATGCGGCTCATCCCCAGTAGCTGTAACGACTGGCGCAACCACATGAGTTATAGCGTGAATGTTGAAGAAAAAGACGGCAAAGAAATAGGCAAAAGCGTGACTTTTAGCGGTTCTTTTTCACCCGATTGCGCTGAAAAATATCTTGAGCTCAGTGTGTTTAATGATGACCAATATGCTTTTTACACCTTTAAAAAATTGTGGGCTGACTTGGGCGGCAAGTTTGCTGGCCAATTAAAGACCCAAGACACACCGCGCACTGCAATAAAATTGCTGGAGCAGCAATCTGCCACGCTGGCTGAGCTGCTAAGAGACATGAATAAATGGAGCAATAATTTGATGGCGCGGCAATTACTGCTGACCATAGCCGCAGAAAAAGTCGCCATCCCCGCCAATCAAGCGAATGGAGCCATCGCCATTAACAACTGGCTGGCTAGCAAATCATTCAATACGAGTAAAGTCAACCGCAGTGATGTGGTGATTGAGAACGGCTCAGGGCTATCTCGCAGCGAGCGCATTAGTGCAGGGTTGTTAGCGCAAATGCTAATTAGCACCTACCATAGCCCCGTCATGCCAGAATTCATTAGCGCCTTGCCAATTTTGGCATTAGATGGCACGGTCATGAAGCGGCTAAAAGATAGCCCCGTAGCGCAGCGCGCCCATTTAAAAACAGGTTCTTTAGACGGGGTGAGCGCCATCGCGGGCTACATTTTAGACCAGCAGAACAAATGTCAGGTCGTCGTCATGATAGTCAATCATGAAAAAGCCGCCGCCAGCAAAGCCGCGCAAGATGCGCTCATTACATGGGTTTATCAGCAGCCATGAGGCCTCAATCAGTTGCCGCCGACTATATTAGCCTAGCGAGTTTGCGGTATCATATCGCTTCAAATTATCTAACGAAATCATCATCGAGGTTTAACGCATGAAACTACTTAATTTATTGCTGGCAGCTGGGTGTGCAATTACGCTCAATGCTTGCAAAGCCGAAACCAACCAACCAACTCAGGAAAAACCAGCAATGACACAAAACGCGATTACCACATTACAAAAAATTGACACCCAAGTGGGCACAGGCCGTGAGGCCGAAGCTGGCTTTAACGTCACCGTGCACTACACGGGCTGGTTATACGACGAAGCGGCAGAAGGCCATAAAGGTAAGAAATTTGATAGCAGCGTAGACCGCAAGCAGCCTTTTAACTTCTTTTTAGGTGGCGGCCAAGTGATACAGGGCTGGGATGAAGGCTTTGCTGGCATGAAAATCGGCGGCAAACGCACCTTAATCATTCCATCAGAAATGGGCTATGGCGCACGGGGTGCAGGTGGCGTGATTCCGCCAAATGCGACATTGGTTTTTGATGTTGAATTATTAGACGTTAAATAATTAGCCGTTAAATAAAATGTAGGAGCGCTATTGATTGCGCGAAGGCCATGCTGAACTAACGAGCCTTAGCCTTTGCGCCATGTTAAATTGCCCGCCAAAATATGGCCCCTAGGAGAAAATATGAAAGTACTTGTTAAGTGGATAGATGGCGTCAGCTTTGTCGGCGAATCAGAATCTGGCCATGCCGTAGTATTAGATGGTGCGCCAGAAAATGGTGGCCGCAACATAGGGATGCGCCCCATGGAAATGCTGCTAGTGGGCATGGGCGGCTGCACTTCGTTTGACGTGGTGGCTATATTAAAAAAAGCCAGGCAGCCCATTACCGCCTGTGTGGCTGAAATTGATGCGACGCGCGCCGATGAAATCCCCAAAGTGTTCACTAAAATTCATGTGCATTTTGTGGTGACTGGCGATCATTTAAATGAAGCCCAAGTCGAACGCGCGGTTAAATTATCCGCAGAAAAATATTGCTCAGCTTCTATCATGCTGAGCAAAAGCGTAGCAATTACCCATGATTTTGAGATTAAACCTATAGCAACAGCTTAAAACCACCAATAAATTAAACTATTATCACAACAAACTGGCTTAACTAGGTAAAGCCAATTTACATATATTTCTTTGGCTTGTTCAGGCTAGCTGATTTAAAATTAGGCCTGTAGTATTCATTAACTTCTATTAACCTTCCGGATTTTACTTATGCCAGTTTATCGTTCACGCACCACCACACACGGCCGCAATATGGCAGGCGCACGCGCGCTTTGGCGTGCCACAGGCATGAAAGATGGTGATTTTGATAAACCTATTATCGCTGTGTGCAACTCGTTTACCCAATTTGTACCTGGTCATGTGCACCTCAAAGATTTAGGTCAATTGGTCGCGCGCGAAATTGAGCGTGCTGGTGGCGTCGCCAAAGAATTTAATACCATTGCGGTAGATGACGGCATTGCTATGGGCCACAGCGGTATGTTGTATAGCTTGCCTAGCCGCGATTTAATTGCCGATAGCGTGGAATACATGGTCAATGCTCACTGCGCTGACGCCATGGTATGCATTTCAAATTGCGACAAAATCACCCCTGGTATGCTCATGGCAGCCTTGCGTTTAAATATTCCCGTGGTTTTCGTTTCTGGTGGGCCTATGGAAGCGGGTAAAGTCAATTGGCAAGGCGAGGCAATGAAGTTAGATTTAGTCGATGCCATGGTAGCTGCGGCAGACAGCAAAGTGAGCGACGCAAAGGCAGAAGCCATTGAGCGTTCCGCCTGCCCCACTTGTGGCTCTTGTTCTGGCATGTTTACCGCTAACTCCATGAATTGTTTAACCGAAGCGCTAGGCTTAAGTTTGCCAGGCAATGGCTCTGCGCTGGCCACCCATGGCGCACGTAAAGAACTGTTCTTAAAAGCGGGTCGCTTGATAGTAGAACTGGCAAAACGCCATTATGAGCAAGACGATTACAGCATATTGCCGCGCAGTATCGCCAATATCAAAGCTTTTGAAAACGCCATGAGTTTAGACGTATCCATGGGCGGATCGACCAATACTGTACTGCATTTGCTTGCTGCCGCGCATGAAGCCGAAGTGGATTTCACCATGGCTGATATTGACCGAATTTCACGCAAAGTGCCGTGTTTGAGCAAAGTAGCGCCTGCCACGCAAAAGTATCACATGGAAGACGTGCACCATGCAGGCGGTGTCATGGGTATATTAGGTGAATTGGATCGTGCTGGGGTATTGCACCGTGATACGCCTACCGTGCATAGTGCCAGCTTGGGCGATGCCTTAGATCAGTGGGACATCATGGTTACCAAGGACGAGGCAGTTAAAAAGTTCTTCCGCGCCGCGCCAGGGGGCATTAGCACCACCATTGCTTTTTCACAAAGTATGCTCTACCCCACCTTAGATGATGACCGTGCCGAAGGCTGTATTCGTGATAAAGCCCATGCCTATTCTCAAGATGGCGGCTTAGCCGTTCTGTACGGCAATATTGCTGTAGATGGCTGCATTGTGAAAACCGCTGGCGTTGATGACAGTATTTTAAAATTTACTGGCCGTGCGCGTATTTTTGAAAGCCAAGATGCTACAGTTGAGGCAATTCTTGCCGATAAAATAGTTGCAGGTGATGTGGTGGTGATACGCTATGAAGGCCCGCGTGGCGGCCCTGGTATGCAAGAAATGTTATATCCTACTTCTTACTTAAAATCTAAAGACTTAGGTAAAGTGTGCGCCTTACTCACCGATGGTCGTTTTTCTGGTGGCACTTCAGGCTTAAGTATTGGCCATGCCTCGCCAGAAGCAGCTGAGGGCGGCGCGATAGGCTTGGTAGAAGAAGGCGATAGCATAGAAATTGATATTCCAAATCGCAGCATACACTTAGCCATTAGCGAGGCAGAAATGACCGCGCGTCGCGCCAAAATGAATGCCAAAGGCAAAGATGCTTGGAAACCCGTCAACCGTCAACGTGCAGTTTCACCAGCTTTGCGTGCTTATGCGGCCATGACCACCAGCGCGGCGCGCGGCGCAGTGAGAGATGTGGCGCAAATTGAAAAGTAAGCAATCGAATTTTAATGCAACGAATACGAGTATATAAATAATATGACGACAGCAGCATTAGCGACTAAGCCCGCAGAGACTCATCCGCTTAAAACGACAAAACGTTTAAAGCTGCATGCCCACGTCATGCAAACGCAAGATGAAAATGGCATGCAGTATCTTGAGGTTGATAACCCACTGGCCCATGCAAAAATCGCCCTGCAAGGCGCGCATGTAGTGGATTGGCACCCTAAATTTTTAGCGCATCCAGTCTTGTGGTTATCAAGCAATGCGCGCTTTGTTAAAGGTCGCTCCATACGTGGTGGCGTGCCTATTTGCTGGCCTTGGTTTGGCGCTCACCCCACCGACAGCACGTTTTGCCCACATGGTTTTGCGCGCGTCATTCCTTGGCGGGTGATGGATATTGATGCCACGCCGACAGGCGCCACTCGCATCATCTTAGAAATGGTAGATACGCCAGAAGCTAAACGTCAACTTTCTTATCCGTATAAGCTGAAAGTGACGATTACCGTTGGCCGACGTTTGCGTGTCGATATGTCAACCACCAATCATGCTGACCACCCGTTTGTCATTGGTGAGGCGTTTCACACTTATTTAAATATTAGCGATATCGCCAATGTCGAAATTACCGGCCTACAAGATTGCGTATATGCCGACAAAATACAAAAATACCAACGTCAAGTTGAGCATAATGCGCTACGCTTTGATGGCGAATTTGACCGTGTGTTTATCAACCATAGCTCAGATTGCACAGTGCTTGATACTGGTTATAATCGCTTGATTCATGTGCAAAAATCAGGCAGTGACACCACAGTGGTTTGGAGCCCAGGCGCCGAAAAAGCCGTGCAAATGGCCGATATGGGCGAGCCTGACGAATGGCGAAAAACGATATGTGTAGAAACGACCAATGCGCTAGAAAATATGGTGGTGATTAATCCCGGGCGCAGCCATGTGATTAGCGCGGAGTATGTAGTCGAGACGCTTTAATGCCTAACGCATTAGAGCATGAGACCAGCCCCTATCTTCTGCAACACGCAGACAACCCTGTGCACTGGTATCCATGGGGTGAAGAAGCGCTCAGTTTAGCCCGCCAACAAAACAAGCCGATATTGCTGTCTATAGGCTATTCTGCCTGCCATTGGTGCCATGTCATGGCGCATGAATCGTTTGAAGATGATACTACCGCCGCCTTGATGAACAGCCACTTTATTAATATTAAAGTGGACCGTGAAGAGCGCCCCGATATTGACCAAATATACCAAACCGCGCATAGCATGCTCTCTAAAGCCAGTGGTGGCTGGCCACTGACGGTATTTTTAACACCTGACCAAGCCCCCTTTTTCACTGGCACTTATTTTCCTAAAACTGCCCGCTATCAACTGCCTGGTTTTGCCGATTTAATCCCACGGGTTGCGGCTTATTATCATGAACGCAAAGCCGATATCGCCAGCCAAAATCAACAACTAGCCGATGCCTTAAAAAGAACTATTCCGCATGCTAACCCTGTTGTTACGGCAGACCAAGCCACGCTTACGCTAGGTTTTCAGCAACTACATGATAGCTTTGATTTTGACAATGGCGGCTTTGGCTCGGCGCCTAAGTTTCCTAACCCTGCCGACATCACCTTGCTGTTACATCAAGCGCAGGCTGGTAACCAGACAGCTCAAAGCATGGCCTTGCAAATGTTGACCGCCATGGCCAGAGGCGGTATTTACGACCAAATTGGCGGCGGTTTTTGTCGCTACAGTGTGGATGAACGCTGGCAAATTCCTCACTTTGAAAAAATGCTCTACGACAACGGACAGTTATTATTTTTGTATGCTGACGGCTGGCAGCTTAGCCAAAATGCTGAAGAAAAAGCGCTATACCATAAGGTGATAGAAGAAACCATCATTTGGTTGCAGCGCGAAATGCTATCGCCCAAAGGGGCGTTTTATTCATCGCTGGATGCCGATTCACTCGATGCGCATGGCCACAGTGAAGAAGGAGCGTTTTATGTATGGCAGGTCGCTGAAATTAAAACCCTACTCACCCCTGCTGAGTTTGTTGTCGCAACGCGCTGCCTAGGCTTTGACCGCGCCGCGAATTTTGAAGGTCAGGCATGGCATGCTTACCTCGCCCTCATGCCTGATGCAGAAGATCAAGCCTTGCTCAATAGCGCCATAGCAAAGTTATTTGCTGCCCGCGAAGAACGTAACCGCCCTGGCCTAGACGATAAAATACTCACCGCTTGGAACGCTTTGGCTATTAAAGGCTTAGCGCGTGCTGGAGCAGTTTTTAACCGAGCTGATTGGATAAAGCTAGCACAAAATGCTGTGGATTTTATTCATGCACATTTATGGCTTAAAAACTCCGCGGGTGACTATCAATTATTCGCCACCGCTAAAGATGACAAAGTACACCTCAACGCTTACTTGGATGATTACGCATTTTTATTAGACGCTCTCATTGAATTAACGCAAGCAGACTACCGAAGCGCTGATATGCAATTTGCCGAAGAAATCGCTGAAGCTTTACTGGATCATTTTGAGGCCACTGATGGCGGCTTTTATTTTACTTCTCATCAACATGAGCAATTAATTCATAGGCCCAAATCGGCTTACGACAATGCCACACCAAATGGCAACGGCATTGCCGCTGTGGCATTGCAAAGACTAGGCCATATTTTAGGCGATCCTCGCTATTTGCAAGCATCAGAGCGGGTTTTGCGGGCATTTGACAGCCTGATTAAACGTAATCCCGCTGGCTGTGCCAGCTTAAGCCATGCTTTGTCTGAATACTTAACGCCAGCCACGCTAGTCATTTTGCGTGGCGATGCCACAAACCTTGCACTATGGCGGGTGCAAATGTGCCAGCAATATTATCCGCATCATGTTTTTTTCTATTTAGATGCCAGTATTAGCAACTTGCCAAAAGCCTTAGAGCGGCCTTTGCCAGAAGATCTCAGGCAAGATGTCAACGCTTGGGTGTGCAAGGGCGTTGTCTGCTCACCTAGCATCCATCATCTGGCTGACTTACTGAGTTATATTTAGTGCATAGTAAGGCGGTAACTTGCTTGTTAGGCGCGCTAAATATAGGTATCATTACTATCTGTAGGGTATAAAAAATTAATGATGAAGTCTAAACTCAAGGAGATAACATGAAAGCATTATTGTTAGCAATTGCAGCAGCTAGTTCTATGTTAGTTGCCGCTCAAGTCAATGCCGCTGACGCATCCGCCTTAGCGCAAAAAAGTGGCTGCTTAGCTTGTCACAGTATCGATAAAAAAGTATTAGGCCCAGCATATAAAGATGTTGCCGCAAAATACAAAGGCGATAAAACTGCTGAAGCTAAATTAGTTGCCAAAGTTAAAGCGGGTGGTAGTGGCGTTTGGGGTCCTATGCCTATGCCACCAAACAGCCCACAAGTTAAAGATGCAGACATTACAGCAATCGTACAATGGATTTTGTCACTATAATTTAGTGATGGTCTAGTAAAAAAGCCAGCTAATAAGCTGGCTTTTTTATTGCTACTCAATAACCTGCACTAGCATTATTTGTTTAAGTTACTGTGATGCATAGAGTAAACAAAATAGATCACCACGCCTATTAAAATCCAAACCCCAAACCGCATCCAAGTGACCGCGGGCAAAAAGGTCATCAGCGCACCACAAGAAAATATGCCTAACGACGGAATTAATGGGTTCCATGGGTTTTTGAAAGGGCGTTTTAGATGGGGTTGGCGTTTACGCAACACAATCACCCCAACACACACCATAATAAAACTGGCCAGTGTGCCAATATTCACCGTTTCAGCCAATTCACCTAGTGGGATAAATCCCGCCACAATTGAGACCAGCGCACCGCACATCAGAATGATTTTGGTCGGAGTTTGGCGATCAGGGTTCACTTGCGAAAAGATTGGTGAAATCAAACCATCACGGCTCATGGCAAACAGTATACGGGTTAAGCCATAAAGCAACACCAACAGCACAGTAATCAGCCCTGCCAATACGCCTGTAGCCACCAAAGTAGACGCCCAAGTGTAGCCTATTTTAGTTAAGGCGAACGCTACTGGGGACGACACATTTAATTCATTATAAGGCACGATACCAGTGAGCAAGGCCGATACGATAATGTAGATAATGGTACAAAATGAAAGCGAGGCGATGAGGCCTATCGGCAAATCACGTTGTGGGTTTTTAGCCTCTTCTGCCGCCGTTGAAACTGCATCAAAACCAAAGTAAGCGAAAAATACCAAAGAGGCTCCTGCTAACACCCCAATATTTTTACCATTTTCTAAAGTACTAAACCAACCAAAAGGCATAAAGGGCTGCCAATTATCAGCATTCAGGTGCATAGACGCTAAGCCTATAAAAATAGCGATCGTGGTGAGCTTGATAATCACGATAATGTTATTAAAGCGTGCGCTCTCTTTCACGCCTATCATCAGCAAAATAGTCAGCACCCAAATAATGGCGAATGCGGGTAAGTTAATCAGCCCGCCCATCATAGGGGCTTTCGTCAGCGTTTCAGGTAGTGCAATATTAAAATTAGTTAAGGTATTAATAAAATAGCCAGACCAGCCATTGGCCACTGCCGCTGCCCCTACGCCGTATTCTAGCAAGAGTATCCAGCCCATGACCCAGGCAATAAATTCGCCAAAAGCCACATAGCTATAACCGTAAGCGCTGCCAGAACCGCCCACCGAGGCTGCCAGCTCAGCGTAAGACAGTGCGGCAAAGGCCGAGGCCACACCCGCAATAATAAATGACAGCACCACCGCTGGGCCAGATTGCGTTGCGGCGGCAATGCCAGTTAATACAAATATCCCTGTGCCTATGGCGCAACCTATGCCTAACAGCGCCAAATCAAAGGCAGTCAGGCATTTTTTTAGGCCACTATTTGAGTGGTCAACAATCGCTTTTGTACGCAGTAACTTTCTATGCATTGCTTTTCCCCATCATTATTTTTGTTAGCTTATGAACATACTAGCGAATTAAATCTATTCACGCTACTTTAGTCACGCTAGTTTAAAGATTAAGTTTAGCGACAATGTCGACCATGTTTAGCTATTGAACATCGTTGTTAAAACAGCAATCATGTAGCTGTGGTCTAGCACACCAGCGCTTTCTCGCAGACTATGCATGGCCCACATCGGTGAACCCACATCCACACTCGCCAGCCCTAAATTAGCCGCCACTAGCGGCCCTATGGTGCTGCCACAGCCTAAGTCGGTGCGGTGTGCATATTGCTGGTAAGGCACCTTGGCCTGCTCACACAGTGTCATAAAGCGCGCAGCACTTTCTGCATTGGTGGCATAGCGTTGGTTGGCATTGGTTTTAATCACTGGGCCTTTATTTACCAATACATGGTGGCTAGGCTCATAGGCTGAGGAGTGATTGGGGTGGTAGGCGTGCGCCATATCGGCACTAATAAAAAAGCTATTCGCCAAGGCACGCAGCCGTGCTTCATCGTCTAACTGTTGACTACTGGCAATGCGATTAATCACATCATTTAAAAAGCTGCCACTCGCCCCTGCCGCGCTTTCACTACCCACTTCTTCGTGGTCAAAAAAAGCACATACGCAGCTAGCCTCAGAGGTTAGGGTCGCCAGTAAAGCGGTTAAAGCGGCATGGCAAGAGGCTAAATTATCCAACTGACTATTGGCGATAAACTCTTGATTGGCGCCCCAAAAACTGCCTTTTTGCGTATCAAATACGTTAAGCTCAAAGCTTAAAATGTCTTTCACATCGGCATGAATCGCTTGTGCAATATGGCCCAAAAATTGTTGCTCGGCCTCAACCCCTGCTTGGGTTTCACCAAAAATCAGCGGCAATTCGGTTTGTTTATTCAGCAGCAAACCTTTGTCATTCACCTCACGGTTCATGTGAATGGCTAAGTTAGGCAAGCGCATCAGCGCTTCATTAAACTTCACTAAGCGCATTTCAAAGCCAGCCGCGGTACGCACACTGACGCGGCCTGCTAGGCTCAAATCACGGTCTGTAAAACTGGCTAAAATCGGCCCGCCATACACCTCAACGCCAATACGCACTAAGCCATCACCTGCATAAGCGGCATGGGGTTTAAGTCGCAAGCCAGGCGAATCAGTATGCGCCCCCACCATGCGAAAACCCGTTGTAGTGAGGGCTTGTTTGCCCATGGTAAAGGCAATGATAGAAGCCCCGCCACGCACCACGTAATAGCGCTCCCCTGCTTTGAGTTGCCAAGCTTGGCTTTCCGTTAGCGGCACAAAGCCCTCTTTCAATAAACGCTGGGCAACGGTATCCACCACATGCCAAGGGCTAGGGCTGGCATCAATAAAATCAAGCAATGCTTGGGCTTGTTGTTTTGGCTGGGGTTGGCTGTGCATATTGTTGGTAGATTCTTTGCATGTCTAGGTTAGATAGTTTAAATTTTATCATACCAAACCTCATTGCCCAGCTCACTTATGTAGTGCCTATGTTTAAAAGCGGATGGTGTAAAAACAAAAAGGGAGCTTTTGGCTCCCTTTTATTAGTACATCTAGCTTAGCGTTCAATGATTAGCGGCTATCGTTTACTCATCTGGGTCTATGTATTCTTTAGGTAACAGATGGGCAATGCCTTTGTGGCAATCAATACAGGTTTTACCTTCCACTTTGGCTTGTGCATGCATTTTTTGTGCTTTAGGTTTCTGTTTTTTAGCTTCCATTGCATCAAAATTATGGCAGTTTCTGCATTCACGTGAGCCAGAAGCCTTCATGCGCTTCCACTCTGAAGTCGCCATTTCCATACGATGCGCTTCAAACTTAGCTGGCGTATCCACCCAACCTACAATTTTTTCATAGACTTCTTTGCTAGCACTAATCTTACGCATCATTTTATGCGTCCAGTCTTTAGGCACATGGCAATCAGAACAAATCGCGCGTACACCAGTGCGGTTTTTGAAGTGTATGGTTTCTTGGTATTCCACATACACGTTATCACGCATTTCATGGCAACCAATACAGAACTCTAACTTATTGGTTTGTTCAAGCGCCGTATTAAAGCCACCCCAGAACAAAATGCCGGAGACAAAGCCAACCAATAGCAGGCTTAGCAATGAGTACTTAATACTTGGCCGTCTTAATGTTGCCCATAATTTTTTCATGATTTTTCCTCAATTTAACAACAAACAATGCATACACACTGTGTAAACTTAACAATAACGAGGCGGTGTTCAGCCTCGTTATTTTTTAAAAGCACTTCACCACTTATTAGAAGCTATAAATATAAGCAGCACCGACACTATGTACATTATAAGAAGGCGCCTTCTCATTGGTTGGCAAAATACCAGTTGGCGTATTGCCAGCTTGTAATGATTCGTAGAACCAGTCAGATGAAGTCAAGTGTTGATAGGTATAACCCACACGCACAGTAGAACGTTTATCAACCGCGTATTTCCCATTTAATTTGAGTGTCACAATACGAGTATTAACATCAGGCAAGGCTTGCATCGGAATGTATGCCGTTGTCCAAGCGGTCGCTCCACTTGAGCCAGAATTAGTAGTAGTTAAGGGAGAAGTCACCGCGATGACACCTGTAAAGTCTTGAGATGTTTTAGCCCAAGTAAAGAGAAGGTCTCCACCTAAATCTAACTTAGGTGTTAACAACCCTTTGGTTAATAAATTAAAGCCTAAAGTGTTATTCTGGTCATGAATGCTCGTGCCCCATTGATTACATGGATCAATTTTTGCACTTTGAGCGCGTGCAACTATATCTGCATAGCAACCACCTATCATTGAATCGGTATTGGTATTCGCTGCAGTTCCTCCAGCGATAGCCGTGCCAGCATTCGTCCCATAGTTATCAAAGGTCATATTCTGACGTTGGCTACTGTAGCTATAGTAGGCGCTGGTACTTACCTTGTCATTAAAGGCAAAAGTGCTATCTAAGTTGATTGCATAACTTTTTGAGTCTTGCAATCCCACTGTGGTCTTTTTAAAGTTATCGAGATTGAAATCAATTCCACCAGTTAGCGTTAGTCTATCTGTTGCCTGCCAATTGGTACTTGCACGGACTTTGTTGCGATCTCTATCGCCTACATAAGGCATTTGTTGGCCAGGCATTTGCATTAAATTTTGACCGTTAGCATAGTAGGTTGCCGCAGTAATCTGACCACCAGGACCCATAAACGTAGTCAAAGCAATCGCTTGATTCGTTGTCAACGTTGGATAGATCGCTTTCCAAGATTTCACAGCCGCATACAACGCATTATTTGGATCTCCATCAATAGTTGCTGCAGCAACCCCAGCAGCTATTGGTGCTGCACTACTGCTAAGGCCTGTTGGCCAACCAAGCGATGGCCCATAGGCCGTGATACCTAAACTTTTTACGGATTGCAAGAAGCTGTAAAGACTGTACCCACCTGTATTGACAAGGGCTTGATTAGGTACTAAGTTTGCTGTTGGTGTTAATGCTAAGAACGCATCTGGGTTGTACCCTTGCGCATTTCTAACAGAAAAAGCATAGCCAATTTTAGCCGTTACATTATCAATCATCGTATTACGATATTCTGCACGTACTGTATTTTCATTGGTTCTTTCAGCATCTGCACAAGAAACCCATGAATCATTACAGTGGCGATCAATCGTTTCAAAATCATAGCCCACTTTAACGGCGTTGCCTTGGACAATTAAATAATCGGCATCTAAATTAACGCGGTGCGATGTCTTGCTATACGCGCGATTTTGCCAGATATTGACACCGGTGCTACCGGTATTAATTACGTCAGTCAAAGGTATCAAGCCAGCAGTGTGTAGCGCATTATTATAAAGAGCCGCTGCAGTATTTGTAGTAAGCACCGAATTGACGGTATCAATATCCATCTGCGCAAAAGTTTTAACAGGGGTTTGATTATTACGGTCATCATACTTGTAGCCCGCTGACACATTAAGATCTTTAATAGGCTTGGCTGTCAGTTTCAGATAAGCAGTTTTATTAATCACTTCTCCATGGAGTGAGTTTTCAGGTAAATAACCCGATGCAATTAATGACGTTCTTAAGAACGCATCATTTTGCGTGTTACGTCCATATGAAAACTCTCCCACCAGCTTAGTCGAGGGGGTGAAGTTATAGCCCCCGGTGAAACGTGCTTCATGCATCTGGTTGCTTGGTGGCGTAATATCTGCACCGTTAACAAGACCAAGATCTGGATTTACAAAAGTAACAACTTTATTGTTCTGTGTAAACACTGACCCATAATAAGCCGCTTTGAAGAATGACTGGTCTCCAGTGAAATTAAGTGCGAGATTAAACTGGTCGTGTGACTGATCCATATCAATGGGAAGTAAGATATCTTTTTCACCATTGGGCACAAATTCTTGTAATCGTGTGCCTGTTTTGTCTTCATGCGAGATACTACCTGTAATGTCCCACTGATTTTCTATATTGAAAACAATACCAGCATCATATTTACGACGTTGCGTATCAATTTTCACATTGTGGAATAATGCCGTATCAGTTGCGGCAGCATTCAGCATGGTTTGCAAATAGTTGGATCCACTAGCTGATGATGGCAATAGCCGCTCTACAGGGCCGCATTTAGCATAGGTCAGCGTTCCTGCAACACAAGCTGCTATGGCACTTACACCGCTACTATTGTAGCGCCAGAGCAAATCGTTATTGACAAAATTGCTAGAGAGCGCTCGCGTGTTATAGGCATCTGGTGTTGATGATCCACCAACCCAACTAGCTAAAGGAACATTAGCACCACCAGTAATTGGAGTGACGTTAAGCTGCATTGGTTTGACCCAACCGCTAGGCAACACAAAATTATTGGTGCCATTGGTTATATAAGGTGTTTGGTAATCGCCGTTACCATTTTTTACAAACTGATCATAACCAAGATTAATGCGGAACTTGCCCTGGCGACCGAACTCAGCAGACATTTTTCGCGTATCTAAGGCAAGATCACTGGCTTTGAAACTCCAGCGCCCGGTCTCACCAGAATCATAGGCAGCACCTCCACGCACATCAATGTTAGCGATGCCATAAGTACTTTTGTCATCTAAGCCGTTGTACTCACCATACTTCCAATTTTTGTTGTTGATGTAAGTGCCACCAATTTCAATTTGACTGATGGGTTTAACTAGCTCAGCTGCTGATGCTTCATCAGCCGCCTCACCGGCATAAGCTACGGAGACTACCGCCATGCTCAACAGCGCAGCACGAAGGGCGATAATCGATAATTTTAAAGAGAAGCTATCTAAATAGTTGTTCATGATATTTTCCTGATCTCTGTTATTTATCTGTTGAACTTAGCGCCAGATGGATGGTTAGATCCATGGACGAGCGCGTGGCAATTTAGACAAGCTCGACCAACACCATTGGTGGTTGGGGTCGCGCTGCCAGGAGCCTGATAAGTCACACCGTTGACGATAATGTTGGTTGCATTACCTGATAGCGTCATGTTAGAACCTGAGAACTTAGCATTCGCGTGTTGGTTGCTGTGACACTCTTGACATAAGAACGGCGGTCTCGCTTTTAACAGTGGCGTAGTGTTTGAGCCATGAGGTGTGTGGCAGTTGGTACAATCATCAGTCACTGGCTGATGTTCGAATAACAACGGTCCGCGCTTCTCTGCATGGCAGGTATAACACGTTGCATTAACAGAATCCTTGATGAGCAATTTTGGCCCAGTGGTTCCGTGTGGGTTATGACAGTCAGAACATGACATTTTGCCTGCATCAAGTGGGTGTGTTGAAATACGATGTGTTTCAGCACGTTGAGTTTTATGGCAATTAAAACAAACCTCTGGCTGAGTTGTTTTAGCCAGTACTTTATCTTGTCTAGCATGCACTTCATGACAGGCCGCACAAACTATATTACGGCTTTCATGCTGACTGCCAGTCCAGTGATTGCGTTTACCTGCGGCATTCGCATGGCAAGTTTGGCAAGAAGCATTTTGTTTGCTTGAAGCCGTTCTAGGGAATGATGAGTTACTACCACTCTTCATACCAAACAACACGTCTGGTGAAGGACGTGTTGCTTTACCGTCGGCATTTTTTACGTGCGCATCACTGTCACCATGACAAGATTGACAACTAGGTGTTCGAGAGTCGGCTTTTACACCATGCTTAGTTTGATAAATTGACAATACCGGTTTTACTTCACTCTCATCATGACACTTGGTACAAACAGCGTCCTTTTTTAGAGAGTCAGTTACTGCCGATTGCGTGACGGTTCGCACCGAAGACTCACCTAAATCAGGCAGTTCTGCTGCAAAAATTCCCGAAGACGTTAGCAGCCCCCCGAACATTAAGCACAGTGCCGCAATTTTTGTTGTCAATTTCATTTTATTTACCCTCGGTTTAATCTTGAATAAGGGCAACCAACACTGGCTACCCTAGATTTGCACTAATCAGTTTCTGGCCATTTACCTCCAGGCAATGACAGCACCCACTCAATCAAATTAGTTTGTTGAGCGACGTCTTTGACCTTAATGATTTTGTGTTCTTCTTCATGACCATCTGGGAATTTTGCTTTTTCGCCTGAAGTGATGTGGTTAATTAACTTTTTAACCGTTTCAGCATGATCTTTATCTTTGTACTTGGCTGCTACATCGCGGTAGGCAGGGCCATCTTTATGCTTATCGACTGCGTGGCATTTTAAGCAGCCGTTTTGACGGGCTAAAGACAATGCAGCGTCGGCATCTACTGCTAAAGCACTACTGGAATATATCAGGCTTAAACCGATTGAAACTGCTAAGACTTTAAACAATTGACTGACTTGTAGTTGAATTTTCATCGCTATCTCCTATTGACCATAATAATTTAATGGTCAATTTACTCTTTAAATTTAAATCCAATTTGATTTAAATCAAGTGAAGTGAAGATAGCTATGTTTTTATATGAACTTATAGCAGAACTAGTTATTTTGTAGTTTTATACAACAAAATTGATAATAAAAATATTTAATTGATAGTAAAAACTGATAGCGTAGCTTTTTCTCAGTAGCATAAAAAAGGTAGAAAATGACTAAATTAAGTGGACTGGCAGCATGAATCAGCTACCCTGTACATGGCATAGCTAGCCGAATAGCAATGCTGTAGGCAAGAATTTAAAAAGGTGAATTGTTGGGAATAACTCCGCCTGATGGCTGACGATAGTAGTTATTGGCTGGGGCTGTATTTAACTGGCTAGGGATTAACTGGCCAGAGATTAATTAACCGGGATTAATTAACCAGGTCTAGCCAATTTTTATCTACCAAAAAATCAGTATAAAGTTTGGCTTCTGCGCTATTGGCTTCTGGCTTCCAGTCGTAGCGCCATTTAACGATAGGCGGCATAGAAAGCAGTATGGATTCGGTACGACCATTTGACTGTAAACCAAACAAAGTGCCGCGGTCGTAGACCAAGTTAAATTCTACATAACGCCCCCGTCTATAGGCCTGAAAATCTCGCTCACGCTCACCGTAAGGCGTGTCTTTACGGCGCTGCACTATAGGCAAATAGGCATTTAAAAAGCTATCGCCAACAGCGCGTTGCATAGCAAAGCTTTTTTCAAAACCCAATTCGTTAAAGTCATCAAAAAAGATACCGCCTATGCCACGCGGCTCTTTACGATGTTTTAGGTAAAAATACTCGTCACATTCTTTTTTAAATTTAGGGTAGTAGCTAAGGTTAAACGCGTCCAAAGCGGTTTTATTGGTGCGATGAAAATGCTCTGCATCTTCTGCAAACCCATAATAAGGCGTCAGATCCATACCGCCACCAAACCACCAAATATCGGCTTGTGTGCTGTTTGGTGACTTAGCCACAAAAAAACGTACATTCATGTGCACGGTAGGAATATAAGGATTACGTGGGTGAAATACCAGCGAAACACCCATGGCCTCCCAAGCACGACCAGCGGCTTCGGGATGTGCAGCACTGGCTGATGGGGGCAATTTGCTACCCAGTACGTGTGAAAAGCCCACTCCTGCCCGCTCAAATACATGGCCTTCTTCTAGCAAGCATGAGGTGCCGCCTCCGCCTTCGGGTCGCTGCCAACTGTCTTGTAAAAAGTTTTTACCATCAACCAGCTCTAAAGCTTCCACAATCTTAGCTTGTAAGTTTTGCAAATAATTGAGTACGGCTTGGGTATCCATCATTAACCTTTAATGGCGCGATAGCCAATATCCGTGCGGTATTGTGCACCATCAAATTTAATATCAGCTAAAATTTGGTAGGCTTGGGTTTGGGCAAACTTGGCTGTTTCGCCCAGCGTAGTGACGCATAATACCCGACCGCCACTGGTGAGTACTTTGCCATCTTTAAGCACCGTCCCCGCATGAAAAACCTGCGCATCAGTCAAGTCACTCGGTAAGCCAGTAATTTCATCACCCAAGCGCGGTGTATCAGGGTAATTCGCCGAGGCCATCACAACGCCGAGCGCAGTGCGTCTATCCCACTCGGCTTCCACTTGGTCTAAGCTGCCATTCACAGCGTGCTCAGCCAAGGCTACAAAGTCACTTTTTAGCCGCAACATGATTGGCTGCGTTTCGGGGTCGCCCATACGGCAATTAAATTCTAGGGTTTTAACGCCACCATCAGGTGAAATCATCAAGCCTGCATATAAAAAGCCAGTGTACGGAATACCATCTTTGGCCATGCCATCCACGGTTGGCCGAATAATTTCGCGCATCACTTTAGCATGGATTTGCGGCGTCACCACAGGGGCTGGCGAATAAGCGCCCATACCGCCCGTATTAGGGCCTAGATCATGGTCTTGCAGACGTTTGTGGTCTTGACTGGTGGCTAGCGCTAAAATATTTTTGCCATCCACCATCACAATAAAACTGGCTTCTTCACCGGTTAAAAATTCTTCTATCACCACTCTAGCGCCAGCACTGCCAAGTTTGTTGTCAGATAGCATAGCATCTATCGCCTCATGCGCTTCTTGGTCAGACATAGCCACCACTACGCCTTTACCCGCCGCCAAACCATCTGCTTTAATCACTATCGGTGTGCCTTGCTCAGCCACATAATCATGCGCTAGCTTAGCATCGGTAAACGTGGCATAAGCCGCGGTAGGAATATGGTGGCGCAGCATAAACGCCTTGGCATAATCTTTAGAAGACTCTAATTGCGCTGCCGCTTTGGTTGGGCCAAAAATTTTTAACCCTGCCGCACGAAAAGCATCAACCACGCCTTGTGAAAGCGGCGCCTCAGGTCCGACGATAGTCAGGTGAATTTGCTCTTTTTGGGCAAAATCCAGTAAATCTGGCACACTAGTGATAGGCACATTAAGCATGTCAGGATTGCTGGCAGTGCCAGCATTACCCGGCGCCACATAGACGCGGCTCACTTGTTTATTTTGGGCGATTTTCCAAGCTAGCGCATGTTCGCGACCACCACTGCCTATGACCATTACTTTCATATCATGCACTACCTTAATGTCTAAAATGGCGTATGCCAGTCACAACCATGACCAAACCGTGTTCATCGGCTGCCGCGATCACTTCTTCATCACGCATACTACCGCCTGGATGAATAACACAGCTGGCGCCAGCTTCTGCCAGTACATCAATGCCGTCACGGAATGGAAAAAACGCATCAGACGCCACCACCGCGTCTTTAAGGCTAAGCCCCGCGTGTTGCGCTTTAATGGCGGCAATCCTAGTGCTGTCAACGCGGCTCATTTGGCCAGCGCCCACGCCTAGCGTCATACCATTACCACAAAATACGATGGCGTTAGATTTAACATATTTAGCCACTCGCCACGCAAATAATAGGTCGGCCATTTGTTGTGGGGTTGGTTGTTTTTTGCTGACTATTTTTAAGTCAGATTCGCTAATTTCATGATTGTCTGCGGTTTGAACTAGCAGGCCAGAGCCGACGCGCTTAGTATCGTGCGAATTGCGACCTTGCTCCCAGGCACTGCTGCCACCCTTGGGTAAATCAATTTTAAGCAGGCGTACATTGGCTTTTGCAGAAAAAATCGCCAAGGCTTCTGACGTGTATGCTGGGGCGATTAGCACCTCGACAAACTGTTTACTCACCGCTTCGGCGGCGGCTTTATCCACTATGCTGTTAAACGCAATAATGCCGCCAAACGCACTGCTAGGGTCGGTCTGAAAAGCCTTGCTATAAGCCTCTAATGCAGAATTGCCTAGCGCCACACCACACGGATTAGCGTGCTTTACTATGACGCAGGCGGTGCTATTAAACGATTTAACGGCTTCCCAAGCGGCATCGCCATCGGCAATATTGTTGTAGCTTAGTTCTTTGCCTTGCAATTGCACTGCGGTGACTAGCGAGCCTGGCGCTGGATTTAAATCACGATAAAACGCCGCTTGCTGATGCGGGTTTTCACCGTAACGCAAGTCTTGCAGCTTGATAAAACGGCCATTGGTTTGTGCCGAAAAAGCACTACGCGTGCCATCTGCATTAAATGATGAAAGGTAATCGCTAATCGCCCCGTCATAATTGCTAATGCGGTTAAACGCCGCAACAGACAAGGCAAATTGCGTGGCAGAACTCACCGCACCACCCGTGCTTTTTAGCTCAGCAATCACCTCTGCATATTGGCTGGCATCGGTCAGTACTGCGACGTCTTTCCAGTTTTTTGCGGCAGAACGCACCATGGCTGGGCCGCCAATATCTATATTTTCAATGGCTTCTTCTAGTGTGCAGTTGGGCTGTGCTACCGTTGCTTCAAATGGGTATAAATTAACAACCACCATGTCGATATTAGGAATGTTAGCCGCCTTCATGGCTGAGACATGGTCAGGCAAATCACGGCGACCCAAAATTCCGCCATGCACTTTAGGGTGAAGGGTTTTAACGCGGCCATCTAACATTTCGCTAAATCCCGTATAGTCGCTTACTTCTACCACGGCTATATTGTTGTCACGCAACAGTTTGGCCGTGCCACCTGTAGATAAAATTTCTACCTTAAATTGAGCTAAGGCTTGCGCTAACTCTAAAATGCCCGATTTATCTGAAACGCTGATTAGCGCACGTTTAATAGTTGCCATGTTGAAAACTCTGTAGAAGGTTGATGACTAAAAAAACTAAAATCTGCGCTATTAGCCGATTTTGTATTGCTGCATTTTTTTACGTAAGGTATTGCGATTTAATCCTAGAATTTCTGCCGCCTTGCTTTGGTTACCAGCGGCATACTCTAAGGTGTATTCCAACAAGGGCTTTTCTACACAGCCCAAGACCATGTCATATAAGGCGTGCGGCGGCTCACCATCTAAATCTTTAAAGTACTGATCTAGCGAAGATTTGACGCTGTTAGAAAGTTCACATTTATTCATTATGCAACCTTAAGAAGTACTAGGCTATCGGTCTGAACGTGCTCATCATACTGCAAGCGATGGTCACGACTTTGCAAGTGATCAAAAAATTCATCTATCGCACCTAATTGCAAATCTATGGTTTGCAAGGTGTTCATATTGTGGCGAAAATTCGCCGAATCTTTTAAGCCCTTGGTATACCAAGAAATATGCTTACGCGCCATACGCATACCGGTTAATTCGCCATAAAAATCATATAAATCATGCAAATGTGCCAACATCACACTACGAATTTCAGCCACTTCGGGGGCTGGTAGATGTTCGCCAGTCTTAATAAAGTGCTCAATCTCTCGGAATATCCAAGGCCGCCCTTGTGCGGCACGGCCTATCATGACTGCATCCGCCCCCGTGTATTCGAGCACAAATTTAGCTTTTTCTGGGCTGGTAATATCGCCGTTGGCAATCAAGGGTATGTTAATCGCCTGTTTCACCATGGCTATCGTGTCGTACTCCGCATCACCAGTATACAAACAAGCGCGGGTGCGGCCATGCATGGCTAAAGCCTGCACGCCAATATCTTCGGCCATTTTGGCTATTTGTACCGCATTACGGTTATTTTTATCCCAGCCTGTTCTAATCTTCAAGGTAACAGGCACGTCCACCGCATTGACCACGGCTCTGAGAATTTGCGCCACCAGCGGCTCGTCTTTTAGTAAGGCAGAGCCCGCCATGACATTACATATTTTTTTTGCAGGGCAGCCCATGTTAATGTCGATAATCTGCGCGCCGTTATCCACATTATGTTTGGCCGCCTCTGCCATCATTTTTGGGTCAGCACCAGCAATTTGCACAGAAATTGGGTCGACTTCACCCTCATGGTTGGCGCGGCGCAGGGTTTTCTCGCTACCGTAAAGTAAAGAGTTAGAGGTTACCATTTCAGACACGGCTAAGCCTGCGCCCATTTTTTTACATAACTGGCGAAAAGGTCTATCTGTCACCCCAGCCATGGGGGCGACAATAAGGTTGTTTTTTAAAATGTGACGGCCGATTTGCACTGTTATTTTCTTATATTTTTAATTATTATTTTGATGATCTAGCTGATCATTATTTTGGCATTTCATTATTAACGCCCGGCCGACTATTTTATACGCAAATGGGATGACAGAAAACTTAAATTTGCAGTTAATTCTGCCTAAAACTAAATGTTTGTATAATGACTGTACTAAGCCATTTTTCCTGCCTATAAAGAGCCTTGCTTTGAAGCAAAATACACCAACTGCCAAGCCATCTACTAAGCCATCTGCTAGGCACGTTGCCTTTGCCAGCTTTATCGGCACCACCATAGAATTTTACGACTTTTATATTTACGCCATGGCCTCGGCCTTGGTGATAGGTCCGGTGTTTTTTCCTGCGAGTGCCCCTGCTACGCAGGCCTTAAATGCATTTTTAACCTTTGGCATTGCCTTTATTGCACGGCCACTAGGCGCGATTATTTTTGGTCATTTTGGTGACCGCATCGGTCGCAAGGCCACTTTAGCCTCATCATTATTATTGATGGGTATTTGCACTTTATTGATAGGCTGTTTGCCAGGGTATAACAGCTTAGGCCCTTGGGCTGCTGTCATTTTATGCCTATTGAGGTTAGGCCAAGGCTTAGGCCTAGGTGGTGAATGGGCAGGCGCCGCATTATTGGCTACTGAACACGCGCCAACTGGCAGGCGCGCTTGGTTTGGCATGTTTCCGCAATTGGGGCCATCTATAGGCTTTTTACTCGCCAGCTTAAGTTTTTTAGTGCTTAGTGTGTATTTAACAGAAGCAGAATTTAAAGCTTGGGGTTGGCGTATGCCATTTTTTGCCAGCGCTTTATTGGTAATGGTCGGTTTATACATACGCTTTAAACTGGCAGAAACACCTGCTTTTAGCAAAGCACTAGCAGCGCACCATACCCATAAAACGCCTATACAATCTTTATTAAAAACACATCTTCGGCCATTAATATTGGGCGCTTTGGCCGTGACGGTTTGCTATAACTTGTTTTATACCACCAGCGTTTTTTGTTTAAGTTATGGCACTAAAACCTTACTTATTCCGCGTGCAGAATTTTTAAAAATGCTATGTTTTGCCGTGGTTTTTATGGCGCTAATTACGCCGCTATCAGCCCAATTGAGCGATCAATGGGGACGTAAACCAGTGCTACTCACAGGCTGTTTTTTGGCGATATTAGCAGGGTTTAGCTTAAGCCCTTTGCTGGCCAGCCATTCCACTTTGCTGATTACCTTGTTTTTATCTATCGCCTTATTATTAATGGGCGCGACGTTTGCCCCTATGGGGGCTTTTTTACCTGAGCAGTTTCCAGTTGCGGTGCGTTACACTGGCGCTGGCCTCAGTTACAATATAGGCGGTATTTTAGGTGCGGCTAGTGCCCCTTATATTTCACAAATATTGGTCGATAAAGGGGGCTTGGTCTGGGTGGGCTATTACGTATCGACCATGGCTTTTATCAGTTTTGTAGCGGTATTACTCATGCACGAAACTAAACAAATCGATTTTAATGACAGTTAGCTGGGCGCTGTAAGCCGCTCTAAATTGGTCAGCCATAGCATGGCTTGCGGCGCTGCATCCCCGCACATTTCTTGGCTAGCTTGCAGACTTGCACAAAATGCTGGGCGCTCTGGCTGGCCAAAGATCATACATTGATCATCAGCATTTAGCTGTATGCAACGCACACCAGCTGGTTTGCCGTCTGGCATGCCTGGAATAGGGCTATTGATAGAGGGGGCGATACAACAAGCCCCACAACCTACCCTGCATTGCAATTAAATTTCCGTCCATGGAAAATTAAGCGCCGTGACGCCATGTTTAATATCGCTGATCGCCGCCTCTACCCGAGCTGCCGTGCCTTTCACCCCTAGCTCAGTGCTGCGCTGCTTATCTAACTTAGGTAGGCTAAAAAGCTTGAGGTCAGGATATTGCGCCAGAATATGGTTCATTAAATCTATTAGTCTACTTTCGCCAGCTTCCATCACTATTATTGAAGACTCAATATAATCTTGCTGATGAAAAAGATGCGGGTAGTAGGTATCTAGCACCCAAGTGATCATAGGGTGTGCCATTTGAGGAAAGCCAGGCAAAAAATAATGCTCATTGATGGCAAACCCGGCCACACGATTAATTGGATTAGGTATTAAGGTTGCGCCTTGCGGAAAATCAGCCATCAACACACGCTTAGGGTAAGCAGTTTCACCATACTGTGCTTCAATCTCGGCAACCGCTGCCAAATGCCGCTCTATGGGTAGTCCCGCTGCGTCTGCCGCGCATTGCCGGGTAAAGTCGTCTGGCGTAGCACCTATGCCGCCAAAGCTAAATACAACCTCTGCACGCGCCATACTGGCTTTAATTGAGCTGGTAATTTGTTCAGGAATATCGCCTAAATAATTGGCCCAGGCCAGCTGCAAACCACGCGCTTTTAGGGCTTGAACTACAAAGGATAAATGCGCATCTTGCCGTTTACCTGACAGGATTTCATCGCCAATAATATAAATACCGAAGGTTTTCATGCTAATTTTAACTTTGAATAAATTTATTTTAATACGATCAATTGCACTAATTCAGTATATTGTAACAATACCTTATCACTAGTTAACAAATAGGCAGGTAAGCTTAATGTCTGTGCGATGAGTAATCTATCAAACGGATCGCGATGATGCCAAGGCATATTTTCCGTTCGAATAGTATGCTGTGCCTGTATGGTGAGTTCGGTAAAACCAGTTGCAATGGCCAGGCTGTAAATGTCTTCTGGTGAAAAACTAAAATCCATTTTATTTAGGCTGGCTTTAATTGCAATCTCCCAAATACTGGCCGCACTAAAATAAACCGTGTTATCTGAATTACCTAATTGGCCTTGTATTTCAGGACTTAAGCGCTCTGGTGCAATTAATGCACAAAGTAAAATGTTAGTATCAAGTAAAAAAGTGCTGCGCATCGGCAAACTCAGCTTAGATTAAACATCAGAGCTACTTCATCGCTAGCGATAGAATCGAAGTTAACTGGCAGGTGATAAATACCTTTTCCTAAGCCCAATATGCGCGCTGTTTTTTCTGCTTCTAGCGGCATAAGCCTAGCGACAGGGCGACCAGCACGAGCAATAATAATGCCCTGGCCCAATGTCGCTTGATCTATATAACGAGACAATTGAGTTTTAGCCTCATGAATATTAACAGTTTGCATCTTGAATTTTCCCTAAGAAAAGTGAGCCCTTAAAAAGAATGGCTAAGTTTAGTCTAGTTGATAATTTGCGTCCAGTACAGTTTTAAAAAAATAACAGGGGTGATTTAACAGCAGCGCTTAATACCTTGCCATTTTCCGTCTTGCCAAAGCTTAAAAAACGCCTTACGAGATAAGGCAGGCGGAGCATCTGGGGTGGATGCATGAAACGCTAAATGATGCTTTAAATAGACCTCGTAGGCATCATCGCCAGTCAGCCGCCGCACAATATGCCATAGGTGTTTTATTGTTTTTATCATGGCTTAAGCGCTGTGCTTGATGGCGAACAACACTATTAATCTCTCACCCAGTTATCAAGCAAACGGCTAGGTTGATGCGCAACTTCAGTCAATGGCAATACCGGCTTACCTGCTAAAAACTTGAAAGCCAGATACAGCGTATCCAGAATGACTACCCATAACACTACAACAAAAAACATGGTTAAATAAGCATCTAATTGCTGGTTGAATATCAATTGCGGAGCGACATTGGCTTTTTCTGGCGGCAATGCGCCTGCGGCTAATTTTGCTGCTAAATCGTTGGCCGCGGCAAAAAAGCCTACGCGTATATCTTCGCTGAATATTTTTTGCCAAGCGGCAGTGGTAGTGACAATAATCAGCCAAACTAAAGGTAGGCCAGTAATCCAAGCGTATTTAAGTTTGCCAGATTTTACTAAAATACCTGTGGCAACGCATAAGGCAATCGCTGCCAGCATCTGGTTGGCAATGCCAAATAATGGCCACAAGATGTTCACGCCGCCATTAGGGTCTATCACGCCTATATATAAAAAATAACCCCAACCTGCCACCACTAGCGCGCTGGTTAAAATGACTGAGGGCATCCAAGACGTATGCCCAATTTTTGGCCAAATATTACCCAGCATGTCTTGCAGCATAAAACGACCTACTCGAGTACCTGCATCTAGCGTGGTCAGTATAAAAATGGCCTCAAACATAATGGCAAAATGGTACCAAATAGCTAGCATGGCTTTACCAAAGGCGTTGCCAAAAATGCTCGCCATACCCACCGCCAAGCTTGGCGCGCCCCCCGTTCTGGCAAATAGGCTAGTTTCGCCCATGTCTTGTGCCAGCTGCTTCATCTGTTCAACCGTTACGGCAAAACCCCAGCTATTAATTTTAGCAATAGCATCCACCGCCTCCTTACCCACGACGCCCGCAGGGCTGTTAATGGCAAAGAATATGCCAGGCTCTAATACCGTGGCGGCGATCATGGCCATGATCGCCACAAAGCTCTCTAGCAACATCGTGCCATAGCCTATCATACGAATATCACGCTCATTGCCCAGCAGCTTAGGCGTAGTGCCTGAAGCGATCAAGGCATGAAAGCCTGAAATAGCGCCACAAGCGATGGTGATAAAGACAAACGGGAACAATTTGCCGCCAAAAATAGGCCCTGTACCATCGGTAAATTGCGTCAATGCTGGCATGTGTACTTGTGGTTGCAAAATAATAATGGCGACGGCCAGTAACATTACTGTGCCTAATTTAACAAAAGTAGATAAATAATCACGCGGCGCTAGCAGCAGCCAAACTGGCATCACTGCTGCGGCAAAGCCGTAAGCGATAATCATCCAGGCTAATGATAAGCCTTCATAGTCAAACAAACCGCGTAAAACAGCATGGTGATTAATCCAGCCACCGCCTACCACCGCCAACATAAGTAGCATCACACCCAGCAGCGATGCCTCCAGTACCCGTCCCGGGCGAAAATTGCGCATATAAACCCCAACTAGCATGGCAATAGGAATGGTTGCCGCCACCGTCGAGGTCGCCCATGGGCTGTGCTTCATGGCATTGACCACCACCAAACCCAGCACCGCGATTAGAATAATCATGATTAAAAACGTACCTATGAGCGCTGCTGCCCCGCCTATCGGGCCGATTTCATCACGCGCCATTTGCCCTAAGCTGCGGGCATTACGGCGGGTAGAGAAAAACAGCGTCACCATATCTTGCACGGCACCGCCCAACACTGCGCCAATCAAAATCCATAAAGTGCCAGGCAAATAACCAAACTGCGCGGCCAATGTCGGGCCGATTAGCGGGCCTGGCCCAGCGATGGCAGCAAAATGATGGCCAAACACTACCCATTTATTGGTAGGCATAAAATCACGGCCATTATCTAAACGCTCCGCTGGCGTTGCGCGCGTTTCATCTATGACCAATACCGAGGCGGCAATCCAAGCCGCATAAAAACGGTAGGCAATGGTATAGACGCAGCCTGCTGCCGCAATAAACCACATGGCGCTAATACTTTCGCCACGGTGCTGCGCGATTGCAGTCACCGCCGCAATACCTAGCGCCAAGACCATGAACCAGATTATTTTCTTGAGATATTTATGCATAATGACGATTGAGCAAATGTTAAAGATAGACTAATTTTAAAGTTACATTAGTATAAATCAGAATGAACCTAAACGTTTCTAGCTTGCCAGTTATACTATCTGTCATTTCATTTAAACGAGCTCAGTTAAAGCATGCAATCTGCCAATAGCAACAAATCGAATAGCGCAATATCTACCAGTTCAAAATCTCCTGCTAAAAAATTATCATCTCTAGCCAGTCTATGGCCGTTTCTAAGGCCTTATCGCGCTCGGGTTTGGCTGGCCTTTATCTTACTGTGTTTGGGCTCTGCCACACTGCTATTAGTGCCACTGGCTTTTAGGGATTTAATCGACTTTGGTTTTATCAGCAATGCCGCCAACACCTCACACAACGGCTTGATAGGTGCCTTAAGCCTAAACGGCCACTTTTTGTTGATGTTCGCCCTAGCGGTGTTTTGGGCATTGATGATAGCCGCACGTTATTACACGGTATCTTGGGTAGGAGAGCGGGCCACGGCAGATTTACGCAGCGCGGTTTATGCGCGCGTCATGACACAATCTCCCCAGTTTTTTGAAACCACACAAACTGGCGAGGTGCTATCTCGCCTGACTGGCGACACCACCCTCATACAAACCGTGGTGGGCAGTTCAATTTCTATGGGGTTACGCAGTTTATTTCAATTTATTGGCGGCATGATTATGCTGGCGGTCACCAACGCCTATTTATTTTCGCTCAATATAGGCTTAATGCTGCTACTCATATTACCTATCATTATCATAGGTCGGTCTGTCAAAAAACTCTCGCGTGAAACACAAGACCGTATCGCCGACAGCTCAGCAATGGCTGGTGAAATACTCAACGCCATGCCTACTGTTCAGTCTTACACGCAAGAACACCGAGAAATTGCACGCTTTAGCAAAAGTGCTGATATTAGTTTTGTCACCGCGTTAAAAAGAGTGCGAGTACGCGCCATGCTGACCATGCTAATAGTCACCGCCACCTTAGGCACGATTATTTTTGTACTATGGATAGGTGCTCGCCAAGTCAGCGCAGGCAGCATGAGTGGCGGCGAACTGGCCTCATTTGTTTTATACGCCATGATGGTAGCTGGCGCGGTAGGCACGATGGCAGAAGTATGGGGTGACGTTATGCGGGCAGCTGGCGCTACCGAACGTTTACTCGCCTTATTAAATGCCGAGGCCACAATTAAAGAGCCGCCAAACGCGCAAATACTCCAACACCCTGAAGAGGCCACCATAGAGTTTAAAAATGTGCTATTTCATTACCCCTCAAGGCCGCAAATTGCCGCATTAAATGACGTGTCCTTAACTATCAAAGCGGGCGAGACCATTGCCTTGGTCGGGCCTTCTGGCGCGGGTAAAACGACATTATTTCAATGCTTACTCAGATTTTATGACGGCAACGCTGGGCAAATTACGATTAATCAGCAAAACATCAACACCCTGTCTTTACACAGCCTGAGGCGCAATATTGCTATCGTGCCGCAAGATGCCGTGATATTTTCAGCCAACGCATTAGAAAACATACGCTATGGCAAGCCTGAGGCCAGCGATGCCGAAGTAATATCTGCCGCCAAAGCGGCGCAGGTAGATGAGTTTGTAGCCAAACTACCCGATGGCTACCAGACTTTTTTAGGTGAACGTGGCACGCGCTTATCGGGTGGGCAACGACAACGTATCGCCATTGCACGAGCCATTCTTAAAGATGCGCCGATATTATTACTCGATGAAGCCACCAGTGCGCTGGACGCCGAATCAGAGATTTTGGTGCAGCAAGGCTTAAATGCCGCAATGCAAGGCCGCACCACTTTAATGATTGCCCATAGGCTGAGTACTGTGCAAAAAGCTGATAGGATTATTGTGCTAGAAAATGGGCAGATTGTAGAAATTGGCAGCCCAGCACAATTGCGTGAGCAAGGTGGCTTATATGCCCGCTTAGCAGCATTACAATTAGCCTAAATGCGCCTTATGGCTTAGCTAAAATAACCACCAAGCTAGCCAGGTAGCCGATACCTGAATGAGCAAGCCAGGTATGACTTGACTAGCAAAGGCTTTGCCACCACTGACAACCGCAGCCACGGCTTTAGATAGCGCATTGACAGAAAATGCCACTAATATAGGAATAACCGCATCAGCCGGACTCAAGTTACCAGTTGCCGCAAGCGTGGCAACTGAGATGGTAGGCGCATGCACATCAGCCAAACCTGCCACCCCAGAGACAAACACCAGTCCAGCCTGCCCAAACCAAGCATTCAGCGCGGCTGAAGCAATCAATACCACAGCAATCACCGCCGATAAGGTTAGCGCCGTTTTTACGCTAAAAGATCGGCTGAGCTGGCCCATTTCAGGACAGTTTTTATGAAAACAACTAATGGTAATAATCAAACCATAAATGGCGATTGAAATGCCGCCAAAAACCAATGGGGCTGACATGGCGCGCAAAGTGGCTGGATGAATTGCCGCCAGCAATAATGTGAGCTGTAAAATGGTAGAAAGGCAAGAAAACAATGCACCAGACACCGCAGCGCCGATTAACTCTGGCGTTTCTTTAGCGCGTTCGCCCATGGCACCCACCGTGGCAATGCTAGAAATAAAGCCAGAAACCAAGCCGACCAGCGGCAAGCCTATGCGCCCGCCTAAAAGTCGCAGCGCCAAGTGCCCCAACGCACTAATAAACATGACCAAAATGACAATGAGCCAAAGATTGCGTGGGTTAATGGCACTAAATGGCCCAATGAATTCATTGGGCACCAAGGGCAGCACTATCAGGGTTGCCGCGGCCAATATCAAAAAGTCATTTAATTCTTCTTTAGTTACAGTGCCCCGCACAAAGCCATGAATAGGCTCTTTTGCTGCCAGCAATATGGCGCTAGTCACAGCCAAGCTAGCGGCTAATGATGGAGCCGACATGGCCAGCCCCCCTAAAATAACGGTAAATACTAGCGTCATCTCGGTGGTAAGCCCTGGGTGCTCTTTTACCCTAGCCTGATAAGCCAAAGCGGCAAACACTGTCACACACATCACTGCAACAACGAGTAGCCAAAAACTCACCAGAGTGCTCACTGCGCCCAGCAAGGCGGCTATGGTAAATGTGCGAATACCCGCTAGCATGGTATCTGGGGCTGGTCCCTTGCTGCGCTCGCGTTCAGTGCCAATTAATAAGCCTATGCCTAAGGCAACCGCCAAATTAAGCCAAAGTATATTGTCTAATATGACTAGATTTTCCATCAATTGAGTTTACAGCAAACCACGTTCAGCAAACGAAAAACTTGTATTGGCCGCCACAATAAAGTGATCTAGCACCCTAACATCGACTAATGCGAGCGCCTGCTTTAATTGTTGGGTAATGTGTTCATCGGCCTGACTAGGCACTGCGACGCCAGAGGGATGGTTATGGGCAAAAATGACGCTAGCGGCATTGTGCTTTAGCGCTTTTTTGACTACTTCACGTGGATAAACGCTAGTTTGTGTCAGCGTGCCAGTGAACATTTCTTCACAATTTAACATTCTGTTTTGTGCATCTAAAAACAATACGACAAACACTTCTTGGCTTAATCCGGCCAATTTCAGGCACAAAAAATCTCGCACTTGCTGCGGCGAACTAAGGATATCCTTGATCTGCATTTGCTCTGTTAAAGCGCGGTGAGACATTTCAAAAATAGCTTGCAACTGCACGTATTTACTAGCGCCTATGCCATGTACTTGCGATAAATCAGCCTGCGATGCGGCAAAAATACCCGTTAAACTGCCAAATCGGGTTAATAAATCTCGGGCTAAATCTACCGCCGTTTTGCCAGTCACCCCCACACGCAAAAATATGGCCAATAGTTCGGCATCAGATAGTGCACTAACGCCAAGTGCTAGCAGTTTTTCACGTGGGCGCTCTGCTGCTGGCCAATCGGTAATCGCCATGGTTTAGTCCTTTATCAAACGGCAATAATGGATTATTGCGCTTTAGCTATGATTTTCGTATTAAAATGAACAAATTACCTAAATATTAACCTTAATATTTCATCAATATGCAAAAAAATAACGCACTAAAATCTAAATCTTTATTACTCGGCATCACCGGTGGCATTGCCGCTTACAAAGCGGCAGAGCTAGTGCGTTTGTTAGTCAAAGCAGGCATAGATGTGCAAGTTGTCATGACCTCTGCGGCCTGCCAATTTATCACCCCAGTGACTATGCAAGCGCTCTCAGGTAAACCTGTGTTTATAGAGATGTGGGACAGTAGCGTGGGTAATGGCATGCCTCATATAGAGTTATCAAGAAATGCTGATGTCATTTTAGTTGCCCCAGCCAGCGCAGACTTTTTAGCCAAATTGGTACAAGGCCGTGCCGATGATTTGCTCTCTACGCTATGCTTAGCTAGAGATTGCCCGCTATTAGTCGCCCCCGCCATGAATAAGCAAATGTGGGAAAACCCAGCCACTCAGCGCAACATAACTCAACTTAAAGCCGATGGCATTAGTCTGCTTGGGCCTGATAGTGGTGAACAAGCCTGTGGTGAAATAGGCCTAGGTAGAATGTTAGAAGCTGAAGCCTTGTTCGCTTTAGTTAACGCACACTTTACCCCCAAACTGTTAGCTGGCAAGCGGGTACTAATTACGGCTGGCGCTACGCTAGAGATGATAGACCCAGTGCGAGCTATTACCAATTTAAGTAGCGGCAAAATGGGCTATGCCATTGCCCAAGCGGCAGCAGATATGGGCGCAATCGTCACCTTAGTTAGTGGTGCTAGCGCATTGAATGCGCCAAAGAACGTTAATACCATCAAGGCCGAAAGTGCCGATGCGATGTATAGCGCGGTGATGAGCAATGTACTCAACCAAGATATTTTTATCAGCGTGGCCGCCGTGGCCGATTACCGCCCTGTGGTGCAACATCAAGATAAAATCAAGAAAAATACATCTTCTTTAACCCTAGAACTAACACCCAACAAAGATATTTTAGCCGAAGTGGCCAGCCTACCCAACGCGCCTTTCTGCGTAGGGTTTGCCGCGGAAACTGAAAATTTATTAGCCTATGCCGAAGCCAAACGTAAGGCTAAAAAATTGCCCCTGATTGTCGCCAATTTAGCCAATGACGCCATGGGTAGCGATGAGAACAGCGTAACGCTGCTAGATAAAAATGGGGCGCATCCGTTAGAACGCGCCCCAAAGACTACTATTGCTAAGCTACTATTAGCGCATGTGTTTAGCATGCTCTAATCAATACATTTTATTTAAACCTATACGCAGCATTCAGCCCTATTAAATAGTTTCGATCATTAGCTGGCTCATAGTACTGCGAGCTGCTGTCGTTAACCTTGACAGAACCTACATAACTTTTGTCAAATAGGTTTTCAACACGGACAAACTCAGAAAAGTTCCAATTACTAACATTTTGTGCAAAACCACCACGCCAACTAGCAATGGCATAGCCAGGTGCAGCTTCAGTCTTTTTGTCATCCACATATACTTTGCCTGCAGCACGCGCCTCTAAGGCAGTTGAGAAACCACTAGCAGAATGTTTCCAGCTAAGTTCAGCATAGGCCGTTTTCTTATATGCCCCAGGAATGGCTTTACCATCTTGAACCCAAGTACCATAAGGTGTTGCACCACCAAAAACAGCTGGATTAATTTCTTGGCAAGCAGCTATTGTTGCTTTAACTGCACCCAAGCAAAAAGAGTCTGTGTACTTTGCATCAAGGTAAGCATAAGCAGCGTACCCAGCAAAACCATGGCCAAAATCAGAATCTATGGTTAATTCAAAGCCTTTACGCTTGGTACCGCCCACATTTTGGTATGAAGATCGACCATTGGTATTATCAGCTACAACAATTTCATTCTGAGTGTCGGTTCTAAAAACGGCAAATGTTGCCCTAGTATTGCTACCAATAAAAGCCTTGGTACCAATTTCATAATTATTACTGGTTGCTGGTTTCAAATCAGCATTAAAACCACCTAAACCTCCTGGTAGATAAGCCACTTCAACCAGTGAGGGTGTTTCAAATGCCTTGCCAGCATTAACATATAAATTGACCATCTCATTTACTTTAAATAGCGCGCCTACAGCTGGCGTGGTTTTAGAGAACGTCGCACTCCCACTGCCATCTCCATTAGTGATAGCACCACCTAGATCAGTACGTATAAAATGATCGTCTGTTGAAATATGTACACTATTGTGGCGTAGACCCGCAACTAGATTTAAACGTGAAGTCGGTGACCATTCAGCTTGCGCGTATTGATCAAAGTCCCAAGCAGTCTGGTCTTCATCTCGACGCTGAAGACCTTTTACGCCACAGGTCACATCACTACCACACACATAGGTATGTGAAAGGTTATCCGCTATAGGCGTTATATTAAAGATAAAATTATCATAGCCAGTCCTTACATCGGTCATAGTGTCATAATTCGCGCCAAGAGTAATACTGTAAGGACCGTTGGCAAACGTACCTTTATTAGTAAACCTTAAATCAGTGCCACTAAAATCACGATCAATTTGCACAACACCACCCGCATTACCATTTTCAAGCGTGTAGTAGTAAGCACTATTAGGTTTCAGGGTAAGCGCAGTGCCAGTAGCAAGCGAAGAAGCAGAGTTAGCAATATTAGAGTTTCCTAACCTAGTTGCAACAGTAGGCACATTGGCGCCAGCCGATTGAAACTGTAAATTGTGTCTTATACCACTATAAGCCATCAAAGTTGCGGTATTATTGTCATCAAAATCATGTTCTAATTTTGCTCCAACCTGAGTCTGACGACGCTCAACACGCGTATTAAAAGTGTTACTCTTGGTGACAGTCTGGGTAGGATCCGCCTGAAAAGCGCTATAACTCAAACCCTGTGGATCTTGAGTTAGTGGCTGATTCATATAAGTTGCTAATACAGTAAGGCGTGTATCTTCATTCAGTTGTAAGCCTAATTTTGCGTTGAGCAAATCCTTACGGACAGCACTATGATCTCGGTAGCCATCACTTTCTAAGTGTGAATAATCTACGTTGTAGTTAAAACTACCATTAGTACCCCCTACCTTAATAGATTCACGATCAGTACCATAGCTACCTGTTGTATATGAAGTACTTACAGTTGGATCTGCAGGGCCATCCGCAGTAAATATTTGTACGACACCACCAGAAGAGTTACCATAAAGCGCTGAAAATGGTCCGCGCATCACTTCTATGCTTTTTGCTGAGCTTAAATCAAACGTACCCGCTTGTCCTTGGCCATCAGGCATCGTAAGTGGGATGCCGTCACTATAAAGACGAATGCCACGCACACCAAAGGCTGATCGAGCGCCAAAACCACGCGTGGAGATTTGTACATCTTGCGCATAGTGGCCTCGAGCCATAGCAACCACACCAGGCACACGAACCAAACTTTCTGAAATACTTACTTGTAGCTGCCCCTCTTGGATTTTCTCTGCATCGACGGAGTCAATAGACATCGGCAAATCAAAGCTATTTTGTTCAATACGCGTACCAGTGACAACCACTGGCGCCGTTACGATTGCGCCTTCTTGTGATGCATCTTCTGCCATGACAGGCAATGCCCCCCCGACCAAGCCCGCTAATATCAGCTGAATAGATAGTTTTTTAATTTTAAAATTTTGATTCATTTAGCTCTCTCCTAATTTAGGCGCAAGTGTAATTAGTTAGCAATTTATGTCCTATAGTGATTTTCATGAAAATTTAGTGTTTAATGCTAAAGTTAAGCAATACCCCTACTAATTCGCCTAAATAATTGAGAATTACATGAAAATTATCGTTGATTTAAAAATTCTAGATGATCGCCTACACCAACAAATGCCTACTTATGCCACTACTGGCTCAGCTGGGCTAGATTTACGTGCTTGCATTGATGCCCCTATCACCTTGCAACCAGGTGAGACCACGCTAATTCCTACTGGCATGGCAATACACTTAGATAATATTTATTATGCCGCGTTGATTTTGCCGCGCTCAGGCTTAGGTCATAAGCATGGCATTGTGCTGGGTAACTTAGTGGGTCTAATTGATTCTGATTACCAAGGCCAATTGATGGTGTCATGCTGGAATCGTGGCAACACCGCATTTGAGCTAAACCCGATGGAGCGTATTGCCCAGTTGGTGATTGTGCCCGTAGTGCAAGCTGAATTTCATTTAGTGGGTGATTTTGATAGTAGTGAGCGTGGTGAAGGTGGCTTTGGCAGCACTGGCAAACACTAATTTAGGACTATTTAGCAATTAAATGGACTGACTTAGTCTTAGACGTGAAAATTAGCGGATAAAGTCTAATTATTATTGATAATTACCTTGAGATAATATTAGTTTTCATACTATAATTGCGGTCTTTCGAAAAAAGCAGAAGTTTGGAGATTAACCATGGCACGTGTATGTATGGTAACTGGCAAAAAGCCAAT
>CAIRBH010000041.1 GCA_903876765.1 uncultured Pseudomonadota bacterium
ATCAAAATCAGGCACAAGTCGCCAGTTTGCAAGCGGCATAGCGCCGTATCTATGGCTAAAAATTCACCTTGAATTTCATCTATCTGGCTGGTGCGCTTGGCGTTGACCAATCCGCGCTGCAATAACTTAAGCACTTCACCAATCAACGGCAATCAACGGGGTTAGACTCGATTCAACTGGCTTTATAGCGCCCCTCCCATAAGGTGCCGCTGCGTTTGTTGGTGTAATTGTAGTATTGCACATAATAACGCCCCAGCATTTGCATCATTTTAGAGATGCCATCCATTTTGTGCGGCGTTGCAAGCAAGTGAATATGGTTGGTCATCAGTACGTAGGCGTGGATATCGCATTGATGCTTTTTAGCTGCATCGGTAAGTTTATCTATAAAGAAGCGGTAATCTTCATCGGCATTAAATACTGGTTCGCGGTTGTTGCCACGTATGATGATGTGCTGTGGATGTCCAACCAATACAAAGCGAGGCAGACGTGCCATAATAATAAGCCGCTTTTTGAGTAAACGAAGTAGCATGCATAGCAGCTTGCTTAGTGAGAATCAATCGAGACTGACCCCATTGATTTGTTAGCATAGCAGCTTGCTTAGTGAGAATCAATCGAGACTGACCCCTTTGATTGGTTTATCAGCGTCTTCGAGCATACCTGCATGTACACTATTAGTAATTAATAATGCTGTAGTAAGTAATGCAGTAATTAGTTTTTTCATATTAGCTTTAATGATTAATAAAATTAAACTCTATTTGTACACATTAGATATAGAAAATATACTTGCATACCCCATTTAGTTAAAAAGCTAGCTGCAACTAGACTTGGGTTAATAAATACAGTAATAATTGGAAGAAAAAGTGAAATAATAATTAAAAGCAACCAAATCTTTTTTGTTCCCCTATCATTTAATCTTCTTGCAGCCAATGTCCATAAACAAATTTGCGTGTATAAAAAAAACAGTAAGAACAATATGCCAAGAGTAAATTTACCAGTATCATTCAAATTACTTTGTAGTAGGTATAAGGGATATAAAACTAATCCAGTTAATGTTAATAACGATATAACCCCTAGCCAAAACTCATGCCGAGTTGCATTGCTACTAGTATTTTTCCACAACTTATATGGCGATATTAGATAGTTGGTAGTTTTTTCATAATCAATGTTAAACATTTTATTTCCCTTTGTTAAACCATTAGCAATCAATGGGGTCAGTCTCGATTGATTTTCAAAGCGAGGCAGAAATCAATGGCGTCAGTCTCGATTGATTTTTAAAGCGAGGTGGACGTGCCATAATAAAACGTAAATCCAGCATTTTTTTTCATTACCCTATACCCCATTTATCACCAATACTAACGGCATGGTGTAGCTTTAACTGCCTCTTGAATTCTAGTCAATAAATTGTTTCGTTGAAATCGAATGTCACTTTTACAAACATCCACCACTTTATAATACGCATTTTCAATGCGCTGCAGCACCTGCATAGCATCGGCTTTCGCCACGCCTAAACGCTGCGCATAGTCAATCAATTCTATAGTGGTGGGGTAGCTCTTACTGCGATTTAATTTTAAAGCCATCTTACCATCTAATTCGGGATAAATATCTGTACACACCACATCGTAAACAGGTGCCAATGACCTTGCTAATGCTGGATTTTCGTACACCATGCCAAAGTTTTTAAGATGTGCATCACCATCTCGTAAAAAGCAAGAGAGTGCAACGCGCTCGAACAACTTTCTTAGCGCTAATACGCTATTTTCGCCCGCAAATACTTCAACCGCTTTTGCAATCATTTCATAGCTGCCTTCGTATTTTTGGTTCGCCGTACGGCCTGTTAATACCGCCATATCTTCAAAACCTAAAGCGGCTCCATCTGGTTTACGATCAAAGCGCGACATAATAAACAATAAGCCATCGTCAGAAAGCCAAAAATCTGGTACGGTAAAACCAGCTTCTTTGGCAACAGACATGCAAAAAAACTCATTACAAGCAAGCCCAGGATAATCGTCGCCCTCTGCTTTTACAATCACGGTTTTAAGTGGCACCGCCGCATGCTCTGCTGGCAGCTCAAGCAATTGTTCTGTAAAGTTTGTGTGTGTATTGTTAGCTGAACGTGCTATAGGCACTAAGGCTTTAGGTTGCACACCAGAAATACCAGAACCAAGCGCATATTGATCAACCAAACGCTTAAACACTGCTGCCGATGGCTGCGACAACAAAGCTTCTAATTGTTCTCCACTATTTTGTGGTGGCATTTCACCTGGCAATACATATTGTAAACGCCCAATTTGGTTGCTCCCCGCTAAATACAACAAAAACATATCACTGGGCGCACCCATGCGCCGTAATCGCTCTTCAATAATATAGCGCAAATACCCCTCAGGGCGATTCATGGCAAATACGCTCATTAAATCACCATGCGTATAACTTTCTTGGCGTACTGGCATCACCAGTGAAATGGCTGCTTCATCAGCTACCTGATTATAATTAAAGACATAGCGACTTTCTTTCGTCAAAGTACCACTTAAACCTTGCGGTGTGTGTATCTCAAGTTGATGAATTTGATTAAACCATTTTTCTAAATCAAACGGCTCAACCATGGCTACACCTCATCCTTAAATACCGTCGCAAGTTCTTCAAATACTACTGTATCTTTGGGGCGTAAAGTCAGCTCAAAGCCTAGCGCACTGGCAATACGACACCACTCTTTCAAACCCACATTTTCAGCACCTTCAGCGTTGGTAATAGTACGCCGCGCAACATTCGCAAGTACAGAAAGTTCTTGCTGGTTAAGTTTACGCACACGCCGCTGTTGGCGAAGTGCCGTAGCAAGTCGTTCCACATTGGTAATCGGCTGTGTAATTAAATTTTTGCGCGTCATAATGCCCATAATACACCACAAATTATATAATTGCGCACTTTAATGTACATTCTAATTGGTTGTGAGTTTCGGTTGCCCTGTCTTTTGCCATTCTAGGTAAGAACGGTAATCTGCATCCGCTTAAAAACAGGCTTGGTGGTAAGACAGTTCTTTCCAAAGCAGCGTGATTTTAATAGTCTCACGCATGAGTAGATAGAGAATGGGATGAACTTACTTAACAACAGACCCAGAAAATGCCTTGGTTGGTTAACCCCAAATGAGGTATTCATTTATCAGTCAGGTGTCGCACTTCGTGGTTGAATCCGCTAAACACGTCATTCGGCGCAATGCGCTTCGCTTATTGTCGCCCTAGCTATTACGGGTTACGTGTTGTAAAAGTTAAACCAGCAACTGCGGTTAAACCTAGCGTAACGAAAGCAACAGACGATAAACCAACTAAATCTTAGGTAAGATTAACCGCCTCAAACAAAAGCCCCACATTTTAACAATGGGGGGCTTTTACAATGTGAATTCATCAAAAAAACAGAAAATCAATCGAGACTGACCCCATCTATTCCCGGGCGTTCGAATCGCTCCGGGCGCACCAATAAAAACAAAGGCTTATAGATTAATATCTGTAAGCCTTTTGTCCTTTTAACTACCGCTAAAATGATGTACTAACTGGCAACCCGCTGCGCAATATGCGCTAAGGCTGCATCGACTTGGTCTATCAAAATCAGGCACAAGTCGCCAGTTTGCAAGCGGCATAGCGCCGTATCTATGGCTAAAAATTCACCTTGAATTTCATCTATCTGGCTGGTGCGCTTGGCGTTGACCAATCCGCGCTGCAATAACTTAAGCACTTCACCA
>CAIRBH010000042.1 GCA_903876765.1 uncultured Pseudomonadota bacterium
ACATGCTTAAATATTAGCACTGTTTGAAGAAACACTTATGGTTTTGGGGTGAATATTTTTCTATACTACGGCAACTTTTCGAAGGATTGTTTCTCCCGCTTGGCGGGATCGCAATTGACAATTGATGGGGGGATTGCTTCACTACGTTCGCAATGACAGGAGTGTATAGTGAGGATGGCTTAACACTAGTCCCAATGACAGGAAATAAGGGAATGCGCTGGTGTGACTTAATGACGGGATGCAAGAAACGCTGACAGAGGGCGCAATAGCTCAGCGTGGCAACCCATTCTGTTCGTTCGTCATCGCGAGCGCAGCGTGGCGATCCATTTTCATAATCTTCAACGTCAGCGCAGCGTGGCGATCCATTCTGTTCGTTCGTCATCACGAGCGCAGCGTGGCGATCTATTTTCTTAGAGGATTATCTTCTGCTAAAGCAAATCTGGATAAAAATCTCGCCATTGTGGATTAACTCCTTCAATTAAGGCTATTTTCTTTGCACGAGATCCAGCTTTGAGTTGTTTTTCTCGGCTAATCGCCTCGTACATTGTTTCGTATATCTCAAAGTAAACCAGTGTGTGAATCAGGTATTTTTTAGTAAAACCATCAGCAATATTATTTTTATGTTGCCAAACACGTCCAATTAAATTGGAAGTTACACCTACATAAAGTGTACCTCGCATTGAGCTAGCCATAATATAGATAGCGGGTTGCATTGCTTATTTACTTTCTAAAATCGTGAATTATGAATAGCAAAAATCAATTTTACTGCAAAATGGATTGCTTCACTGCGTTCGCAATGACGGGGATGGTGAGGATTGCTTCACTAAGTTCGCAATGACGGGATGCAAGAAACGCTGACAAAGGGGCAATAGCGCAGCGTGGCGATCCATTTTCATAATATTCAACGTCAGCGCAGCGTGGCGATCTATTTAGCCCATTCTAATCATAGCCGTATTTTAACTAAAGCTTAAAATGGATTGCTTCACTACGTTCGCAATGACGGGGATGGTGAGGATTGCTTCACTAAGTTCGCAATGACGGGATGCAAGAAGCGCTTACAGAGGGCGCAATAGCGCAGCGTGGCGATCCATTTTCGTAATCTTCAACGTCAGCGCAGCGTGGCAACCCATTCTCGTCATTTGTCATCGCGAGCGCAGCGTGGCGATCCATTTTCGTAATCTTCAACGTCAGCGTGGCGATCTATTTTCGTAATCTTCAACGTCAGCGCAACGTGGCAACCTATTCTCGTCATTTGTCATCGCGAGCGCAGCGTGGCGATCCATTTAACTTATTCTAATCATAGCCGCATTTTAACAATCATTCTAAACAGATCTTTTGGCAAGCTGGTTTATTAATCAACCTTACGTAAACTCGCTGGCGCAATTTGCATCTGTGCAGATTTACCCATGAGCTCGATGAGGACCATAGCGCGATTGTCGCCGCTTTGCATTTGGTAGATAGCTTCAAGGCCTGCAAATGGGCCGTCAGCCACCAGCAACAATTCCCCTTCATGAAACAGCCGTTCAGGTGCCGCCGTGAGTACGGCTTGTTGATTGTAAAGTAGCTCGATTAAACCAGCATCGATTTTAGCGGGGGTGCTGCCAAACGTAACCAAACCGGAGACCCCTATAGTGGAGCGTATCGGTGCCCAGTTTTGTCCATGGCGACTGTTGTCTAGACAGATGAATAGATAGCGAGGAAATAACGGTTCTTGAACCAAATTTAAGCGGCCCCTGCCCAACTTCTCTAGCGTAATCATGGGTAAGTAGCATTGGTAGCCTTGCTGTAGTAAATTAGTCAGCGCACGTTGCTCTTGGCGGGGTTTGGTGTGTATTACGTACCAGCTGATACTGGACGGATGATCAGCCATTGCATCACCTTGCACACTACCTGCCATTTAGGCGCCGCGTCGAAGGTAGCGGCGTAACAAGCTCATGCGTTCTGCTGAAACTGGGTCTAAATTAGCTCGCTCAGAGGCTTCTTTAAAGAAGGCCAATAGTATGCTGATAAAGAAGGCTATTAGGGTGGCTAATATGACTATTAAACTACGCTTAGGCTTGGATTTTTTCTCAGGGATCAAGGCTTTATCCACCACTTGAATCACTGGTGCATCTTTAGCTTCGTCCAATTTGGCTGAGGCCAATTGTTGCGAGACAAAGGCAAACAGGGTCTCGTTGTACTTCAAATCACGCATACGGTGTACATAGTCAATTGCCATGCTGGGGATTTTATTCTTAGCTGGCATTTCAACTTCACTCGCCTGCCCTTGATGCTCCAACTTATTTAACTGAGCACGTAAACTAGCCAACATTTGTTCGGTACGGCGAACATCTGGGTTTTGTGTGGTGGCAAAACCGCGCATGGCTGAAAGCTCAATCTCTTTAGATGCAATTTGAGCGCGAAGACTTGCTTCAGCGGATAGAATAGCGCTACTTTGCCCTTCAATTGAAATCACGCCAGTTTTTTCTTGTAAGGTCTTCATTGCCAACTCGGCGTTGTCTAACTTTTCTTGAGTCTTTTTAAGCTCACCCTCAAAAAATAAACGACGTCGACCCGCTTCTGTTACGGCAATTCGCCGCAGCAAACCATCTAAGGCATCCACATAGCCGTTAGCAATATCAGCTGCACGCTTAGGATCTTTATCGTCATACTCTATGGTAATCATGCCTTCTTTGCCGGCGATCATGGTGACGGCACCCGCTAAGCGTTTACGGGTAGGTTCATATGCAACGGGTGTTGAAGGAGGTAGCAGTTTAAATCGATCAATCAAGGTATCTGCTACACTGCGACTTTTGAGCATACCAATATAAAGTCCACCAGCACTCTTATCAGCCCCTCCTAAACCACCAAATGCATCTACTTGGGCCATCAGCATACTGGCGGCAGACGATTGGCTTTTTTGGGGTGGCATAATAACCACTTTAGCCGTATAAATATTAGGCTGCAATAAAGCATAAACCACAGATAGCACCGCCACTGAGAGTGTAAGCTTGATGATGAAGCGATTATGCTTGGCGATGACTAAAAGCAAGTCGATCAGATTAATTTCGTCGTCATCCATGGGTGCTTGGCCAGCTGCCGGTGTTTGTATTTCTTGATTTTGCATCGTTAGCCTTTTTAAAATAGCCCGTATTCAATTCACTAATTTGTCATTGCGAGCGCAATGACAAATTAGTATGCTTTTTATTTTAGTGCGTTAAAACACGCCTATAGTTTTCATACTGGCCACGCCAATAGCAAACTGGTAGAAGATTTGTGACCATTCTTTAAGATCTTTGGTCAGGTTATAACGCTCTAACTTCTCAGGCACAATAATGGTGTCACCAGGCATGGTTTTGCGGCTAGCGAAACTACCAGCACTAAATAGAGAGCTGCCTTGGCGCTTACTAAATACCAAGCCATCAGCACGCACCAGATAGACTTCTGATTCATCGCCATCACGGGTAGGGCCACCCGCTTTATCCAAATACTCGCTGACGGTTTGACCTTTTTTATAAATAAAGGCATTTTGGTTATAGACGGTACCCATGACACTCACGGTCGACGGCATAGACGGTACATACAGTCTATCGCCATCTTCTAAGGGTAAATCTGGTAGGTTTTTAAGCTCTACTGCGTATTCGGGCATTTCTAACACTATCCTACCCGAGGCTTTGACTTTTTTCATTTTTTCTATCAGCGCTGCCTGAGCTATAGCTTCTGAAATCGCCGTATCTGAGGCTTCTTTAGATAAAGCCGCAGAAGACCGTCTTGTCGCCGTTCGCTGTACTTCGGCTTCCATTTGCGTGACCATCTCGTCCAAACGCTTTTGCTGAAATTTGCGGGTCGCTTCGCGAGTAAATTCGCTGCCTATTAAGAATGCCTGCGGCGAAAGACCGCCAACGCGCTCGACTAATTGGCGTAAAGTCTCGCCTGGCATGGTTTGATATAGGCCAGGGCTGGCCAGCTCGCCTTCTAAAATAACATAGCTACTACGCTTAGCAATAGGGGCCTGAATGTCGTCTTTAGAGAATAAGGTAATAACATCGCCCGCTTGCAATACTACATTTTGCTCAGCATCGTTCAACATGGCCTTACCTAAATTAAACGGAATAAGCTTGGTCGTTAGCTCTTTTCTATCCAAGCGCTCTATCGCCGCATAATCCCAGTTAATCTCTGCAATCTTAGCTTGCACATGGTCACGCAAAGTCTGTTCATCCGCAGTTACTATCAATTGGTTTTGGTTTTGATTTTGTTTAAGCCAAGCCAAGTCATTGGTCTGTATGGATTGATTTTGCTTGACCCAATAGCTGTCTGTCAGTAACGCCGCCTTATTGGGAATAATATCGGTGATACGCAAACCCTCTTTCCAAGGATGACGGCCCGCATACAAACCCGCCACATTGCCACGCAAGGTAACCGCATTATCAAAGCCCGCAGAAATAGTGCGTACTGTCACCAAATCGCCATCTTGCACGGGCTTAGCCAGGCCAATGCTGTCCAATTGAAACTCATCCATTTTACGCACTTCACGTTCATGAATACGCTCTAGCGTGACTTTTTGCCCTGCCGCCACATTGGTTAAGCCGCCGGCCAAATTGAGCACACTGGCTAGGGTTTCGTTGTCTTTTAATTCAAAAATAGCGGGAGTATTCACACTGCCTGCTACTGCCACCATGGCGCCTACAGTAGGGATATAAATCACGTCACCAGACAACAGCTGTATGTCTTTAGACTTATCGCCTTTTTGCAATAAGTCATACATGTCAAATTCTGTCAGTATTTTGCCAGCACGCTTTAATTGTATGTGGCGCATAGAACCCTTAGCAGATGGGCCGCCAGAGGCAAATAGAGCATTCACTAAAGTGCTCAGAGAACTCACGGTGTAATTGCCAGGTCGCGCTGCTTGACCGACCACGAACACCTGAATGGAGCGCAATTTACCTAGCGACACATCTAATTCAAAATTCTTAAACATGCGGCCTATAGCGGCCTTTAAGTGTGAGGATAAGTTTTGATAACGCACGCCAACTACACTCACCTGCCCCACTTTAGGCAAATTAATCATACCGTTACGGTCAACCATCACGCTTTGATTGGCTTCAACCTGCCCCCAGATATGCACTAGCAACTCATCACCAGGGCCTATAGTGTAGTCTGGCGTTACTGGAATATGGTCAACAGGTGCAAAAGTATTAGGCGCTTTGCGAAACAAGTCATAGCCAAACATAGGTAAAACCCGGCCTATCGATTGCGTTACAAAAGTTTGGAATTCACTTTTAAATTTTGATGGATCTATATTCTTAAGCAGCTCTTGATTTTGCGTATTTTCTATTTTTACCTCTTGGTCTTGAGGCTTAGCAATCAGTTCAAAGTCTGATTTTGCAGGCATGTTGGTCTGTATCGCTGCTTGACTGCCCGCGCCTGACAAGGTAGGTGACATAGATAGCCCAGAATCACTTTTAATGATGGGCGCTTCATCTTCAGCCCAAGCAATTGAAAAGTTAAGCATCAAAAAACTGCCCAATATCAATCTGCCCAATTTTAAGCCTAGCGCTTTTTTACCCATATTCATCATCGCTACCATTCGTCTATTTAATTGCTAAAAATTATTCAATATTGCTTAATATTCTACTATAGTTCGTGTTACGGCCAATTGATTTTAATCAAGCTTTGCATATTACGATTGATTAACCTGATTTTAAAAGTGGATTTTATCATTTTGTAACAGTATAATTTATGCCAAATACGATGTGACTATATATGTAGTTTGACCATATATTGTGACCCCAGAGTGTGAATGATCTAGTCAATTCACCTAACCCAGCAGCCAATTTAGAAAGTGCATATCTATGCTCAGCAGTAAATCTAAACTTTCTTATCCCATTCTTGTGATTAGCTTCATTGTTACTGGCTTGCTAGCACTTTACTTTAAGCCTGTGCCTTACTATCCAAGTATAGAATTTACCAGCGCGAATAATGTGCAAATTAAGCATTTATTTAAAGCTGCCATCAACAAAGAAGCTTGTAAACTAAGCCTTGCCAGCTTAGATGAAGACTTATTTGCAACTTGCCCCAGTTGCAGAATAACCAAACAAGCCTGTTTGAGCCAACTCTCTACAGAGCAGCAAGTGTTGTTATCTGAAGCGCCAGCGCCTTTTCCTACTATACGTTTACATGATGGCGTTGCCAGCTATCATGCCGCAGACCAACGCTTAGCAATTAGTGCTTGCTTATATGCACAAGCCCATAGCACAAACTTCGGCCACCAGCTCGAATGCACCCCTAGCCTAATGCCAAGACCTATCACGCCTGCAATGGATGATAATTTTTGGCAAGACATGCTAGAAATGGATCTGATGTTCGTTGTTGCAGCGATAGCCAGCTGGTTTATTTGTTACCTCATCATACGTTACGAAAACTTACATGCGCATTTTAGTCACGACCATACCGATGCCGGCCCACAAAAATTTCATAGCCTGCCTACACCGCGCGTAGGCGGCATTGCCCTATTAGCCGCACTATTAGCGGCAGCCGCCGTAGAGACAATATTTCATAGCATCAGCCCGCCAGGTAGTAATAGCTTTAGCTATTTTATTATTGCCAGCCTGCCAGTATTTTTTGGCGGCATTATCGAAGATGTAACAAAAAATGTAGGCGTGGCACAACGTCTGCTATTTTCTATGTTGTCTGCCAGTATTGCTATATGGCTACTAGGGGCAGTAATCAATAGCGTAGATATTGCCAGCATAGACCATGCTTTGCTCTGGTTGCCTTTTGCCATAGCGCTCACCATATTTGCCATTAGTGGCGCATGCAATGCAGTCAATATTATTGATGGTTATAATGGCTTAGCCAGTGGTTACGCAGCTATTGCCGTCGCCGTCATCGCTTACATCGCTTTTTTAGTCAACGACCACTTGGTTGCAATCATTAGCTTTGCCACGCTGGGAAGCTTGCTAGGCTTTTTAAGATGGAATTGGCCGCATGGCAAAATATTTATGGGCGATGGTGGCGCTTATCTGCTAGGTTTTACCTTGGCAGAGCTTGCGGTGTTGCTGATCTATCGCAACCCTAGCGTGTCGCCTTGGGCGGCTTTCAGCTTGCTCGCCTATCCAGTATTTGAAACAGTATTTTCTATGTTTAGACGTAAATTTATCCACAAAGCCAAAACAGGCCAACCTGATGCAAGGCATTTACACCAACTCATTTTTATCAAACTGTTGCAGGGCCACTTGCCGATTAAAAGCGGGCAATTAACGCTTACTAATAGCCGTGTTGCGCCATTTATATGGTTACCCACTGGCCTCAATGCCATCTTGGTGGCGTGCTTCTGGAACAATACCTCAATTTTATTGCCTTTATCAATAATCGGCTGCGCGCTCTATGTGCTGGTGTACTTTAAGTTAGTCTCATTGCCTGATTTCTAGCATACCGATTAAGCCTGATTCATGACTGCGCCAATTACCCTACCCCCCCCTACAAGGCAAGCACTGTGCCCTTACGCCGTGCTTGCTGTGCTGGCAATGTGCTGGCCGGCCATCAGCCTAGCTGAAGATGAATATACTTTCCCACTCGGACCCGAGCATACCCCAACCAAACTACAGATGAGCCATGCCATGGCTCATCCACCGACTTATATTGCAGCAAACCCCACCATACAACCCAGCCCAACTGCAATACGCATGACCTATGAATCGCTCAGCCTGCCAGCGGGTGAAAAAATGGGTATGCTAGGCGGCGATTTATTAATCAACGTCAATGATCATCTGCGTTTAGGTGTGGGCACTTATGGCGCGCTAACTGGGGAACGAGGCGGCTTTATTACCTTAGGCGTTGAGGGTGAGCTGCAACAGCGCATCAACCAAGCTTGGTTGAGTCATGCAGGTTTATTTGTCGGCGCAGGTGGTGGCCGTGGCGGCTATACCCTCTCTGGGGGCGGGCTAATGCTACGCGGTGACATGGGCATCACTTATGAAAGCAAGAGCTATGGCAATATTGGCTTTGGTGTTAGCCATGTGCGTTTTCCTTCTGGCATCATTACCAGCACACAACCCTATATACAGTATGAATACCCGTTTAATAGTCTGCTGGCATCAGGCTGGGCTGATACTCCTAGCTTAGACAGTCAGATAAGGCTAGACCCGGTGCAAGCCAGCGCCAATGAATTTGCCCTGGTAGGCCGTAATTATCAATTTTCCTCATCTGCACTGCGTGATGATGGCAAGCCACAATCTAGCAGTATGCAATTAGTTGGTGTGGAATGGCTGTCTTACCTCAACGATCGCTGGTTTGTTAAAGTTGAATCTGAGGGCGCTATGGGTGGCGAAAACAACGGCTATATGCAAATTCTGTTAGGTGGCGGCTACCGACTACCAATTACTCGCAGCACTAGCCTGAAAATGCACGCAGCTGCTGGGCCTGCTGGCGGTGGCGGTGCAGATACTGGTGGCGGCTTATTGCTTGATGCTGGCCTAGGCCTACAACAAAATATGAGCAAAAATATGGCGCTGGAATTGTCGCTAGGCGCGGTCACCGCTCCCTCCCACAGCTTTGAGGCGCTTAGTCTTGGCTTAAAACTGAATTACCAATTTGGCTTACCTGACGTCACATCCACCGCCGTCTCATGGAATGCGCTAGGCGATTTTGACACTGAACAATTACGCATGCGTTTGGCCAACCAAACCTACTTTAAAGCTGATCCGAACTGGCGCAACCGTTCTATCAATCAAGAAGTCAGTAATTTAGGCGTGCAAGTGGACTACTTTATATCACCTCACTGGTTTATGACGGGTCAAGGTCTAGCTGCTTACGCTGGCGATGCTGGTGCATACATGACTGGTGAAGTGGGCCTAGGCACACACTGGGATTTAAGCAAAAGCTGGTTCATTGAAGGCGAAGGCTTAGTCGGTGCGGCTGGCGGTGGTGGCTTAGCCGTGGGTGGTGGCCTAGTTGCTCAAGCAAATGCCTCATTAGGCTATCGCTTGTCTGACGACCTTGCCATTATGGCGTCTATTGGGCGCATAAGTGCACTAAAAGGTGACTTTCAAGCCAACGTGGCGGGCATATCATTGGCTTACCAATTGACAGGGTTTACTGCCAAATAAAATACTTAGCTGACAAATCTTCAGCCGTAAGTACCCCCAGTAAACTTCTTAATATCTCTCAACTGGCGCTTAGTGGGGCGCCCCGCTCCTCTATCACGCAGAGCATGTTCAGCTTGACCAGTGGCTTTAGCATTTTCGCGCTTAGTGATGCTAGCTGGCGTTTCGCTGTATAACAGTGCTGCTTCTGGCGCGCCTTTACGGATATTGCTTAAGCCAAGTACCTTGACTTCGACTTCAAAGTCTCGGTGACGTATATGGATAATTTGCCCTATACGCACTTCTTTGGCGGGTTTAACGCGATCAGCGTCCACATGCACTTTGCCAGTATCTATCGCCGTGGTCGCCAAGCTGCGTGTTTTAAAAAAACGCGCCGCCCACAGCCATTTATCTAACCTACAATTAACATCCAGTTCAGCCATCATGCTTCATAAAAAACTCAGTTGGGCGATTCTAATAAAACGGTTTTAGGTAAATTTTGCTCCAACACCAGTTTGAATGAATGTAGTGTTTTGGCGGCAATACGACTGACTTCTGCCAAGCTATGGCCAGTGAGGTGCAATATACCTTCAGCAACATTGTCCATGGTGGTGATATGAAACTGGCCATTGGCCACCGCCTCTATCACTTCATCGGCTAATACCAAATGACGCTTATTACGACCAGGAATGAGCACGCCCTGCTTGCCGTCTAGGCCTATGTCTTTACACACCCTAAAATAACCTTCGATTTTTTCGTTCAAACCGCCAACGGGTAGCACTTCACCATGCTGATTGAGCGCGCCAGTGACTGCGATGCCTTGCTTAATCGGTAGTTTAGATAAAGACGATAACAAGACGAATAGTTCGGCGCATGAGGCTGAATCGCCATCGACACCGTTGTATTCTTGCTCAAATACCAATGAGGCCGTCATATTCAGCGGATTGAGTTTAGCAAAATTAGTATGCAGCCAACTTTGCAATATCATTACGCCTTTGTCATGCGTGGGGCCACTCATCAGCACTTCTCGGTCTATGGTCAGCACATCGCGACGGCCGGCATAGCAGTTGGCCGAGATGCGTATAGGCGAGCCAAAGCTGGCATCAGCCAAATCAATATGCGTGAGGCCATTAATTTGCCCTATCGCCTCGCCCTCAACGGCAATCATTAGCTCATTATCTACAATAGAGTCGCGTATATGACCTTCAATATAGCCATGCCGCGCGTATCGCCGGCTGATAGCGGCTTTTACGTCTTCAATATCTACTAGTTGTGCGTTGCGCATGTCTGCCACGGCGGCACTTTCTAGCATGAGTTTTTCTAGCACAGCAAACTGCGTGCTAATGCGCATTTGGTCTTCTTCTAGCCTATGCATGGCGTGCAGCAAGCGCACCACTGCCGCCGCAGTAAAATGACTACATTTAAATTGTCGACATTTTTGTGCAATAAAACCAGCATAGGCCGTGTAGTTTTCTGCGCTGGCTTTTACTTTTTCGGCAAACTCAATTTTGATAGGAAAATAATTAAAGAAATCATATTTCTCATCAATGAGTAGATAATAATCTTCACGTGTGGCCACCAGCACCAACTTCACAGACACCGCAATGGCTGCTTGTGCGCTGGCAAAGCTGCCCCCTTGACTACTGCTACTGGACAAATCTTCTATCTGCAAAGTGCCGTTACGCAAAAAACGGTGTAGTTTTTCTAGTAGCTGCGAACCATTGGCTTCATCAGCTAAAATGTCACGTAAGTTTAGCAACAAACTACCACCATCGGCGCGTAATAAATTACCCGCTCGCAAACGCATAAAATCTGGCGTGCTACTGGCATCCCCAGCACTTTCTATGCCGCCAAACAGAGATTGTAAACTAGGGTCATTATCATAAATAACTGGCGCAGTTTGGCGAGTTGTATGGTCTGCAATCAAGCCTAGACTATGCTCTACCAAGACATTCACCCGATATCGGCCAAAAAAGCTCTCACTCAGTAGCGCATCTAAATTGCTGTCATTTTCACCCAGCGCGCTGGGTTGCCAGGCTTCTAAGTAATCTACAACGTCTTTTTGCAACAAGTCAAAATAAAGCAGGAGCGCTTTGTTGCTGGCGACCTGCGGCAGATGGCTCTTAATGTCGGTTAATTGTTTAGTTAAAAATTGAATAATCACCGTAGAAGCTTGATCTTTGATGCGCGCTTCAAGCAGGCTAGGAAGTTCTTTTGCTAGTTGGCGAACAAAATGATCTAAGACTTGCTTTAGCTGAGTGCCTAGCCCGCAGGGCAGCTTTAAAAACAAAGGCTTACCCGTGCTATCGAACTGGTATAAGGCTACCAAGTCGCACGCAGCCTGCTGCTTAGCGGCGGCTTCGTGCATGGCGCTTAACATTAACGTAGTGCGGCCTGTGCCAGGCTCACCCAGTGCCAGCAAATTAAATCCTGGCTGCTGAATATTTAAGCCAAATTCTGCGGCTTTTTTAGCTTCTGATTGAGCAAACCAAGCTTGATGTTGAGCGCTTAGTTGTTGGTCGCCAAGCAATTCTGAGGTGTCAGCAAAATTAAATTGCTGGGCAGTAAGGCTAAGGGTTAACTGCTGTGGTGTTAAGTGTTGTGACATAGTGCCTGACTAATTGAGTTGAACGTTGATTTTAACTGCTATTGACACCTTACACGATGCCAACATAATTTGGGTCATGATGGATTCCAGCGTTGACGCGCCTCATCATCGCTGGCTTTTGCCTCTAGCCAGCGCTCTCCGGCTGCGGTACGTTCTTTTTTCCAAAATGGCGCTTCTGTTTTAAGGCTGTCCATAACAAATTCACAGGCTAAAAAGGCTTGGCCTCTATGCGCACTGGTCACCGCCACTAATACAATTTGCTCAGTAGCCTGTAACACGCCAACACGATGAATGATAAGTGCATCAACAATATCCCAACGCTGCTGCGCTTGGCTGACTATCGCCTCTAAGGCTTTTTCTGTCATGCCAGGATAATGCTCTAAAGTCAATTGTGACACGGCATCGCCATCATTTAAATCACGCACTAACCCGACAAAACTGACCAGCGCACCAATATCGCGGCGCTTAGCACTAAGCTGGCTTATTTCTAAACCTGCATTAAAATCTTCTGTTTGTATCCTAACTGCCATAGTTAAATATCAGCGGTTAGCCACCAGTTACTGGCGGGAAAAAAGCCACTTCATCACCATCGTTAATCAAGGCCTTATCATCGACTAAAGCATGATTAATCGCGCCTCTGACCTTCAACTTGCCCATTAACATTTGCCGCCAAACATCACTACGGTTTGCTAGGTGCGCTTTTAGCTTAAGCAAGCTTAAGCCGTCTAAGTCATCTGGCAGCTCTAAATCTTCACTCGAAAATTTCAGCGTTTCTTTCAGTCTTGCAAAATAAAATATTTTAATTTTCATAAGGTTATATAATTTTATTAATCTTCTACATCATCTATTACATCCAGCACATCGGTAGGCTGATTAACCAATTCAACCCGCTCAATTTTTGCAAAACGTTGTGTGATTTTTTGGCTAGAGATATGCACGTCTTGAGCATTTTCGTGCGCCTGGCGAATGTTATCGGCTAACTTTTTCATACGTTGGTCAAAGCGGCCAAAATCTTTACTTAACTTGCCCAGCTCTTCTTTAATTACATGCACTTGCTTACGCGTTTCCACATCTTTTAATACCGCGCGTGCCGTGTTGAGTACCGCCATTAAAGTGGTGGGTGAAACCACCCAAACACGCTTATTCATGGCGTATTCAATCACATCTTGATGGTAAGCGTGTAGCTCTGCAAACACCGCCTCAGCAGGGATAAACATCACCGCGCCATCTGAAGTCACATTAGAAATAATGTATTTTTTAGCAATATCATCCACATGCTTTTTGACGTCTAGCTTAAATTGCTTTTCTGCCAGCAATTGCTCAGCTTCAGTCAATTTGCTATCAAACATACGATGATAATTTTCTAGTGGAAACTTGCTATCTACTGCCACAGTACCGGTCGGTTCTGGCAAAAATAAGGCACAATCTGCTCGCGTGCCGTTTTCAAAAGTGTGTTGCATGGCAAAGGTATTAACCGGCAATACATTACGCACCAAGGCCTCCAGCTGCACTTCGCCAAATGCACCACGACTACGTTTATCACCCAGCAGCTCTTGCAAGCTCACCACATTGGTCGTTAAGCCATCAATTTTCTTTTGCGCCTCATCTATGGTTGCAAGGCGCGCCATCACATCAACAAAAGTTTGATTAGTCTTTTTAAAGCCTTCATCCAAGCGCTCAGAGACCTTGCCGCCTATTTGCTCTAAACGGCCATCGACTGCTTTGGTAAGACTTTCTATACTTTGCGTGAGGGTGGTGGTAGCTTTGAGCATGGTGTCATTGATAAGCGCTTGTTGAGACTTGCCCTGTTCGCTCAAGGTGGTATGCAGCTTTTCTAATACTGTTTCACGCGTTTGCGATAGGCTATTATTCTGCGCTAATTGCAAAGCCTGCATGGCGTCACGCGTGGCTTGCAACTCAGCGGCAACACTAGCACGCAATCGCTCACTGGATTCGCTAGAGGATGCACTTAAGCGATCACCCAATTTATTCAGACCATCGTTCACATCTAGCAACATGGCCCGATGTTTGTCTTCAAACTGCTGAGCAATGATGGCACTTTGGTCGGCTTGACCGCCGCGTAAATTTTGCCTAACTAACAGCAATAGCACGGCAATAATCGCTACTAAAATTAAAATTTGTATCATAGGGTTAAATTATACCTGATGCCGCTAGGCTAATTTTTAGAATAATTAGGCGAGCTGACTAGACCAAGTCTCTGGCGCGCAGTTCAGCTTTTACATAGGCATAATAAATCGGCGCGGCAACTATACCCGCTAGGCCAAAAGCCGCTTCCATACACAGCATAGCGATTAATAGCTCCCAAGCATTAGCACGAATTTGGCTGCCGACTATTCTAGCGTTTAAGAAATATTCCAATTTATGTATTAAGACCAAATACACTAGCGAGGCAATAGCTACGCTTAAGGATTGACTCAGACTGACAATCACAATCATAGAATTAGAGATTAAATTGCCTATGACAGGAATCAAACCAAGCACAAAAGTGATGGCTACCATGGTTTTAATCAGGGGCAAATGTATGCCCATTAGCGGCAAAACGATAGCCAAATAACTGGCAGTAAAAATAGTATTAATGGCAGAAATACGAATCTGAGCAAATACTACGCGTCTAAAAGCATCACTAAACAACTCGCCACGACATGCCAAGGCTCGCGCAAATGGCTTAAAATTATCCATGGCCACCACGTCGCGCACCGCCAAAATACCACCAATAATCATGCCAATGAGTATATGTGCGATCGCCCGACCAGCTTCTTTGCCAACTACTTGCAGCTCATTAGCATGGATGCGCAGCCAATCTGAAGCTTGCTCTCTAAAAGCAATAGCATCGGCAGGCAAATGTTCGAGTAGCCAGCTAGGTAAAATTTTGCGTGAATCTTCAATAATTTGCGCCATTTTAGACAGCAGCACCGTGACGCTGCCAGATTCAGACCTAAAAAACGCAATCAAACCAGCGCCAGCAAAGGCGAGTAAGCTGACAATTACAACCACTAAAAATGCCACTGCCCATAATTTAGAAATATGGCTAGGCCGCTTAGTTGGCAGCCTGTGCTCAATAAAAGGCGTAATAATATGCACTAACTCATAGACAAATAAACCCGCCAGCAAAGCAGGTAATAAGCTAAATTTGAGTATAAAAAGCAAAGCAAATGCCGTAATCACCCAAGCCGCAAGCTGATAGACGCTAGGCGCTGATGTTTTAGAAGTTTTAGTCATAGTTCAAAAGTTAAATCCCAAAAATTTTACTTATGCAAGAATAATAGCAGCTTAAGCATTGCCAGCATCAGGCCTAAACCTATTTAAAAAATTCTGCGCTTCATCTACAGGCAAACTCAGCACTAAATCTATCTGCTCGTTAAATGCCTTAGTGACAATATTACCATTACACTTGGCTAAGGCGTTGATTACCATGTCCATTTGTTTATAAGTGATGGTGATTGGGTAGCTTTTCATTTCAACAAACGGCATGGTTTTTGTTGCTTCTAGCGCCTGTTTAGCGGTGCCGCCGTAGGCACGCGCCAAACCGCCAGTCCCTAAGTTAATACCGCCATAGTAGCGAATCACCGCCACGCATACATTAATTAAATCACGGCCTTCGATCAGCTTTAACACTGGCATACCCGCTGTACCTGACGGCTCACCCGCATCTGAAAAGCGCGGCACTATACCCTGTTCAGTTTTTAGGCGAAAAGCATAAGCTAAATGATGTGCCGTAGGATGTTGTGCGGCAAAGGCACGCAAAGCTGCGGTCACTTCTCGCTCATCTGCACAAGGCACGGCCATGGCTATAAAACGTGATTTTGTAATGGTTTGCTCGGCAAACCCAGCTTGCACTATCGCCAACAATTAAGTTAACCCTATCATCCTAGCGGCTTACTTGATCTATATAGACCCTGCCGCTCGCTAATTTTAGATATCACCCTGACTGGCCTTATAAATGATTTTTAGCAAACTAGTTTCTAACTCTTGTGCCGCTTTTTGCGCCCGCAGCGTAGGATTTTTAATGCTTCTTAAATCGTAACTAGGCCGCGCTAAGGCGATAAATAATTTTAGCTTGTGCATGGCGTTAGGCTTTTCATAAATCGCAATCCTACAAGGGGCAAATACCAAGAACTCAGGATGATCTAAAAAAATATCAGTGCCTAAACTTAAATTGCAAAAACTTTGCACTTCTTTGACGCCTTGCGGGTCTATGCCACGATTTTTAATATGCTCAGCGATAGGGAAATTAGCTGGATTGACAAAATTCATACCGACGGCAATGCTTTTCAAACTATCCGTCAAGTCTTGGTAAGTCACGCCATCACGCACTGCTAGCTCATAAATCGCCGTATTGCGATCAATCGGCGGCATACCCTCAGACACTTGGCCTATGAGTTCATGCTTGACCGAGGCAGGTGGCGCCAAAGTACAGGCTGATAGCGCACATAACAACAAGTAAATGAGCGTAAATTTAGCTATGGCAGGCTTCATATTTTATTTTCCTTCATCAAATTCGCTCAATTTCTAATATTGAATTTCTAATGTTTAATTTCTACAGCACCTTTTTTATCTTAGCCACTCACCATTATGTGCTGATTTTAAGTGCAGCATTGACCGCTTGCTGATTAAAATGTGGGGCAATTAACTCAATGAAACCATACATATAAGCGCGCAAAAAGGCATCTTTACGCACGCCCAAGTAAGTGGTGCTATCTGCAAATAAATGACTTACATCTACTTTGACTAAATTCGCATCGCGCTCATGGTCATAGGCCATATTGGCTAGTAAACCTACGCCTAGGCCCAGTGTCACATAAGTTTTAATCACATCGGCATCAATCGCGGTCAGCACCACATTAGGCTGCAAGCCAGCATCACTAAAGGTTTTAGATACCAGCGTACCGCCAGTAAAACCAAAGTCGTAGGTAATTAAAGGGTAAGAGGCTAATTTTTTAAGGCTAAGTTTATCTTCTAAAAGTAGCGGGTGGCCATGCGGCACCACCACACAGCGATTCCATTTATAACAGGGCAAACAAAGTAAATTTTCAAAATCACTGATGTATTCTGTGGCAATACCAATATCGGCATCGCCAGCAGCCACCTGCTCTGCCACTTGCTTAGGGTTACCTTGGTGAATATTCAGCTTCACTTGCGGATACTTAGTCATAAAGGTTTTAACTGCTGCTGGCAAGGTGTAACGGGCTTGTGTGTGGGTGGTGGCGATGGTCAAAGTGCCAGTTTCTACATTAGAAAACTCATCGCCTACACGTCTAATATTATCTACTTGCTGCATGACTTTGGCGGCTAATGATAATATCTTTGCCCCAGGCTCTGTAATACCAGTTAAGCGCTTGCCATTACGCTGAAAAATCTGCAAACCTATTTCTTCTTCAAACAGTTGAATTTGCTTGCTGACCCCAGGCTGCGAGGTAAACAGCACTTCTGCTGCATTGGTAATATTTAAGTCTTGTCTTGCCACCTCGTTAAGATAGCGTAATTGTTGTAACTTCATATTCTGCCCAATCTCAATCAGCCTGCCAGTTTAATATAACTAAAAATTATACGTATAGAATAACATATTCTAAAGTAAGTATTTTATAGCTGATATAGTGCGCAGCAGAAATACAAATTAACTTTATATTTAACGGATACTCCATATGGAATTTGGTTATATAGTTGCTGGCTTTGTGGTTGGCTTACTGGTGGGCTTAACAGGTGTAGGTGGCGGTTCACTGATGACGCCGATACTGGTGCTGTTTTTTCACATTAAACCTGCATTAGCTGTCGGCACTGATTTGTTGTACGCCTCTGTTACCAAAAGCGTAGGCATTTTTGCACACGGCAAGTTAGGCAACATTGACTGGAAAATTGTTCGATTACTGGCTTTAGGCAGCGTACCCGCTTCAATTTTGACCACGCTAAATTTAAAGCACATGGATATTGCTTCAGACGCAGCCGTCAACACCATTAAATTTTGGCTGGGTGTTGCATTATTAGTGACTTCACTTTCGGTACTGTTTCGCAATCAACTTGCTCAATTTTCTAAAAAAGAGCACTTAGTCAGCGCCCAATGGACGCCTTTTTTAACGGTTTTCTTAGGGCTAATTTTAGGTGCACTGGTCACGCTCACCTCGGTAGGTGCTGGCGCTTTAGGGGTGACGGCACTACTGATTATTTACCCAAAAAGGGCGATTAACACCATTATTGGCTCAGACATTGCACATGCCGTACCACTCACACTGGTAGCTGGCCTTGGCCACGCTAGCATAGGTACGGTGGATTACAGTTTATTGGGTACGCTGTTAATCGGCTCTATACCTGGCATTTGGATAGGTAGCCACTTAAGCGCCAAGGTAGCTGAACACTGGGTAAGAGTTGCACTGGCATTAATACTAATTTTTGTGGGCTTAAAGCTTATTTTCCATTAAAATATCGGGTTGCCTGACTCAAGCTATACTCTGACCTATCGTTTATTAAATATTTGAACTAAAGAAAAGCACACCATGTATAAGTACGATGAAATAGATCAAACCATAGTTGATGAGCGCGTTGCGCAATATCGCGACCAAACGCGTCGCTATTTAGCTGGTGAGCTTAGCGAAGATGAATTTCGCCCTCTGCGCTTGCAAAACGGCTTATATATCCAACGCCATGCCCCTATGCTAAGAATTGCCGTGCCTTATGGCTTGCTTTCTAGTCAGCAATTACGCAAATTAGGCGATATCGCCAATCAGTACGATAAAGCTTACGGCCATTTTACTACGCGACAAAATATGCAGCTTAATTGGCCTAAACTAGAAAATGTGCCAGATATTTTGGCAGAACTGGCTACTGTGCAAATGCACGCCATTCAAACTTCTGGTAATTGCATCAGAAACATCACCACAGACCAATTTGCTGGGGTCGCCCCTGATGAAGTCATAGACCCACGGGCAATGGCTGAAATCATACGCCAATGGAGCACGTTCCACCCAGAATTTGCGCTGCTACCGCGTAAATTCAAAATTGCTGTTTCTGGCACAAAAAATGACCGCGCTGTGGTGCAAGCGCATGATATTGGCATGGAATTCTACCTAGACAGCAATCAACAAGTAGCCATTAAAGTATGGGTAGGTGGTGGTTTAGGTCGCACGCCTATTCTAGGCTCAGTCATACGTGAACACTTAGAATGGCAACACGCCCTCACCTATTGTGAAGCCATAGTCCGCGTCTACAACCTACATGGCCGCCGCGATAACGCCTATAAAGCGCGTATTAAAATCTTAGTCAAAGCCTTAGGCATAGATGAATTCAAACGCCAAGTAGAAGCAGAATGGTCGCACTTAAAAGACGCACCTAACACCATTACCGAGGCAGAATTAGCCCGCGTGGCAACACATTTTGAGCCTATGCCTTATGAAACATTGCCAGCGCATGACGCCAGCTTTGATGCGGCAATCGTCAGCAATGTCGCCTTCGCGGCATGGGCCAAACGCAGCTTACATGCACATAAAGTCGCCGGCTATCGCGCAGTGACGCTGTCATTAAAACCGCACGGCCAAGCGCCTGGCGACGCCACCAGCTTGCAAATGCAGGTGGTTGCTGATTTAGCCGAGCAATACAGTTTTGGTGAATTACGTGTATCTCATGAGCAAAATTTAATTTTAGCTGATGTGAAAATAAGTGATTTATTTGCCGTCTGGCAAAAAGCTCGGGCACACGGCCTAGCATCGCCCAATGTAGGCTTGCTCAGCGACATTATTTGTTGCCCAGGGGGTGACTTTTGCAGCCTTGCCAATGCTAAAAGCATCCCTATCGCCATAGCCATACAAATGCAATTTGATAATTTAGATTACTTGCATGATATCGGGGATATTGAACTTAACATTTCTGGCTGCATGAACGCCTGCGGCCATCACCATGTCGGCCATATTGGCATTTTAGGCATAGATAAAGATGGCTCAGAGTGGTATCAAGTGACCATAGGTGGCAGTCAGGGCAATGATGCCAGCATAGGCAGCGTGATAGGCCCAGCCTTCTCTGCCGATGAAATGCCAAATGTGGTGCAAAAATTGATAGATGTTTACCTGCAAGAGCGCAACGCTGAAGAGCGATTTATCGACACCGTACGTCGCTTAGGCATCACGCCTTTTAAAGCCCACGTTTATGCAGATAAGGCCTTAGCCAAAAATGAGGTGGCTGCATGAGCAATTTAATTCAACTCACAAACGGCAAAGCGCATATCAGCGATGATGATTGGCAGCTAGTCAAATTGCCTGCCTCGCAAGTTGAGGCACGTAAACAAGCCGGCAAAATCGTACTATTTAAGCTCACTGGCGAAAAAACCGTCAGTGATGAGCAAATCGCTAATACTGTCATTCCAGCGCATGGCAAGATTATCTTGCCCTTAACCGTATTTATTGCACGTAAAGCCGAGCTACAAACACGCCTGAGTAAAAATGAACTAGGGGTTTGGTTAGATACGCATGAAGTGTTGCACACCTTGATTGAAAATCAAGCCGACTTAAACGCACTGCCTATCATCGCGGTTCATGTAGAACGCTTTGCTGATGGCCGTATTTTTAGTCTAGGCACCCTACTTCGCACGCGCTATGGCTTTAAAAACGACTTGCGCGCCATAGGCGATGTGCTGCGCGATCAACTGTTTTTCTTAAAACGTAGCGGTTTTAGCAGCTTTGCTATTCGTGCCGATAGAAACGCAACACAAGCCATGATCAGCTTAAATGACTTTAGCACACCCTACCAAGGTGCCGCTGATGAAGCCCAGCCAGCGTTTAGGCGTTATCACAGGGCAGTCTAAATGGTCAATGACGTTTCAATGTTAAACACTAGTAGCACTAACCCAACCGCTAACCCAGCCATCACGCCTGAGCTGACTGAGGCGCTAGCAGCTAGCGTTCGCAGCAAAATTAGTCAATTACTAACCTTATTAAAAAATGCTGTCAGCGAACTGCCTAGCATCACTTTTGCCAATAGTTTTGGTGCAGAAGACATGCTGCTCACCGACCTTATCTTAAAAAATCAATTGCCGATTGAGATCTTTTCATTAGATACAGGCCGATTGCCAAGTGAAACTTACGACCTGATGGCCTTGGTTGAGCAGCATTATTCAACCAAACTCAAGGTCTATTTTCCAAAAAATGAGACGGTAGAGCAATACGTACAAAACCACGGTATTAACGCATTTTATGCCAGCATAGACCTGCGTAAAAGCTGCTGCTATATGCGCAAAGTAGAGCCATTACAACGCGCTTTAACAGGCAAAACCGCTTGGATTACCGGGATGCGTGCAGCGCAAGCCACAACCCGAGCCAGTTTGCCAGTACGAGAATTCGACCAAGCCAATCAACTAGAAAAGTTCAACCCTTTAAGCGATTGGACTGAACAAGAAGTATGGGCTTATATTCGTATGCATGAGGTGCCATACAACAAATTGCACGAGCAGTTTTACCCCAGTATTGGCTGTGCGCCCTGTACAAGAGCCATTGCCATGGGTGAAGATGTGCGTGCTGGCCGCTGGTGGTGGGAAGACCCACTCAATAAAGAGTGCGGCCTGCATGTCAAAAATTAATTATTTAGAACTAAACACACCACACTATGACAACCACTAAACAACCCCTTTCGCACCTAGATTGGCTAGAATCTGAAGCGATTTATATTCTGCGCGAAGTCGCTGGGCAATGTAGCAACCCCGTACTGCTATTTTCAGGCGGCAAAGACTCGCTCTGTATTTTGCGACTCGCAGAAAAAGCCTTTAGGCCTGGTCGCTTTCCTTTTCCATTAATGCATATTGATACTGGCCATAATTATCAAGAAGTGATTGATTTTCGCGATCAACGCGCCGCAGAACTAGGCGAACGCTTAATTGTGCGCTCGGTAGAGGACTCCATGCAGCGCGGCACTGTAGTGCTAAAATCGGCCGATGAATCGCGCAACAAGCATCAATCTGTCACCCTCTTAGAGGCGATTGAAGAATTTGGCTTTGACTGCTGCATAGGTGGCGCACGTCGTGATGAAGAAAAAGCCCGTGCAAAAGAACGCATCATGAGTTTTCGTGATGAATTTGGCCAATGGGACCCAAAAAACCAACGCCCAGAATTATGGAGTTTGTATAACGCACGCTCACATAAAGGGGAAAATATCCGCGCTTTTCCTATCTCTAATTGGACAGAAATGGACGTTTGGCAATATATTGAGCGTGAAAACTTAGCCTTGCCTAGCATCTACTTTGCCCATCAACGTGACGTAGTCATGCGTGCTGGCTCAATCGTACCAGTCAATGTGCCGCTGGTGTCTGGTGAACTAGCAAACCCCGTTAAAACTGGTGAAGCGATTATCAATATGCAAGTGCGCTTTAGAACGGTGGGCGACATTAGCTGCACCGCCCCAGTGATTTCAGACGCAGATACCGTAGCCAAAATTGTGTTAGAAACTGCAACCTCAACCATTACTGAGCGTGGCGCAACCCGCTTAGACGACCAAACCTCAGACGCATCTATGGAACAACGTAAGAAAGAAGGCTATTTCTAATGAGCAATGTCACCACACCACACCACGATAGCCTATTGCGTTTTATGACCTGCGGCAGCGTAGATGACGGCAAAAGCACCCTCATCGGTCGCCTGCTATTTGACACCAAAACCATATTAGCCGATACCTTAACGCAAATGACACGCACCTCAGAAAAACGGGGCTTAACCGCGGTTGATTTATCACTCTTAACCGATGGTCTTCAGGCCGAGCGTGAACAAGGCATTACGATTGATGTCGCCTATCGCTACTTTTCAACTGGCACGCGTAAATACATTATTGCCGATGCACCAGGCCACGAGCAATACACGCGTAATATGGTCACCGCCGCCTCTACCGCCCATTTGGCCATTATTCTGATTGATGCGCGTAAAGGCGTTTTAACACAAACCCGCCGACATTCTTACTTAGCGCATTTAGTAGGCATTCCGCACATTGTGGTGGCTGTCAATAAAATGGACCTAGTCGATTACGACGAGGCGACTTACAACAAAATTTGCGCAGATTACCTAGCTTTTGCCCATGAAATTGGCTTAGCGCAAACTAAAGTGGCCGCTGGCCATGATATTAGCTTTATCCCCATGTCAGCGCTGAATGGCGACATGCTGGTTGACAGGCTAGACAACATGCCTTGGTACACTGGCAATACCATGATAGACATACTAGAAGCCACCCCACCCGCCCACACAGAACATGCCGAGCCATTTCGCTTTCCTGTGCAGTTTGTCTGTAGACCCCACGCGTCTGACAACCATGATTTACATGACTTCCGCGGCTTTATGGGGCGTATTGAATCGGGTGAAATTGCCGTAGGCGATGCCGTGACCGTATTGCCTAACGGCTATCAATCAAAAGTAAAAGCAATTCAGTTAGGCGATGCGCAACTAGCATCTGCCAGCACCGAGCAAAGCGTGACACTGCTATTAGAAGACGAAATCGACACCTCGCGTGGCGATATGATAGTCAAAACCGCCGAAGCCAATGAACCCGTTAAACAAATTGACGCTTTTGTCTGTTGGCTATCTGAAACGCCCATGAGCACCGCAAGAACTTATGTGATACGGCACACCACGCGCGAATCAAAAGCAAAAGTGAACACTATCGACTACAAAGTTGATGTGAATACGCTAGAGCAATTAGCCAGCACCGACCTCAAAATGAATGATATTGCTCGCATCAACTTTAAATTAGCGCAACCACTCATGATCGATAGCTACGCTGCCAATCGTGCCACTGGTGCATTTATCATCATAGACGAAAGCAGCAACAACACCGTTGGTGCGGGCATGATTGTATAACATTAAAAAGTACAGTTTAGTTTTGAATGTTTTTTTAAATCAAGTAAAATAACGCTTTAGCTTTAAAGCTATAAAGGAAGAAAAATGACCTATGTCGTTACCGAAAACTGCATACAATGCAAATTCACCGATTGCGTAGATGTATGCCCTGTAGATTGCTTTGTAGAAGGCCCTAACTTCTTAGCCATCAACCCTGACGAATGTATAGATTGCACATTATGCGTGGCAGAATGCCCAGCTGAAGCTATTTTTGCCGAAGATGACGTGCCAGCAGACCAGCAAGAATTTATCGCACTCAATGCCCGCTTAGCCGAATTATGGCCTGCTATTACCTCACGCAAACCCTCGCTTGAAGACGCCGAAGCCATGAACGGCGTGCCAGGCAAGCGTGACCTGCTTATAGAATAAGCGTGTGCGACCAGTCATAAAATTAACCATAAAAAAGAGGCGATTGCCTCTTTTTTACTTAACAACGGCCTACTTAACTGCTGTAGTTAAATTGATGCAGATAAATTGAATAAATTAACAAGTTCGCTTTTAGTGCGTAGTCGTCATAGCAAAGCAATAACAGCTATTTTTAAATAACCTTATCTATGGCAACATGTATGGCAACATGTATTGCTACTTGGCTATTATCACACTAGGGAGCGATAAAATTATAAGCACGCAATTTAACTACCGACTAGCTAAAGCGCGACCCATCTGCCCTGCGCTAGCAAATAACTTTAAGCGGGCACTACGCCATTCTGAGACGCAACGAATACGCTCTTGCTCGGCATCTGCAAGCGCAGACTGGGTGCTAAATAATTCTAGAATACCCACCGCACCTTTATCAAATTTACGCTTAGATACAGCAAATGAATTTTGTGCTGCTTTAAGTAGCGCTTCTGAAGCCTTTAGACTCTGTAGTGTTGTGCTAGCATCGGCATATAATTTGGCCACTTCCATCATTATTTGATGTTCTGTTTCAGCCAAACTGGCTTCTTTAACTTCTAACTGAGCCTTCGCACCCTGAATTTTGTAAGTTCTGGCAAAACCCTCAAATAGCGGCATAGATACAACCAGCCCTAGCGTGGCCTCTCTCGTCTTACTTGGAGTTAAAGATTGTCCCGGCCGACCATTCTCGTAATAATTACCAGTCAAATCTAGGGTCGGCAGGCCTTCTGCACGTGTTGCATCTACTTTATGCCGCGCTGCATCTAATTCGGCGCGTGCTGCCAAAATGGCTGGATGACTTTTTTGTACATCCGTCAACCAGTCATTAAGGTCTCGTTCATCATGCTCGGCATTATCATCTAAGCTATCAGGCAAGCTAATTTTACTAGTAGCAGGTATACCCAGCCAATAAACCAACATTGATAAAGCTTTCTTATAATCACTCTGTGCACGATTTTTTTCTAATTGGGCTTTGGCTAAGGCCGTCATGGCCTGCAAGGTATCGCTTTGTGAACTTGCACCTCTGGCTTCGAGCTTTTTGGTAGTCATCAGCGTGCTATTAGCAATATCCTCACTGCGTAATCGGGCAGATAAGGCCGCGCGCGTTGTATAAACTTCAAAATAACTCTCAATCACCGCATAGAGTGTTTTTTGCAAATTAGCATCATGGTTGGCAAGTGCTGCAGCGAGTAAATTCGCTGCGGCATTTTGGTTAGCCGCACGTGTGCCAAAATCAAATAACCTCCAACTACCAGTGCCGTATATAGTGTTGCTATTGACCACGGTGGTGGCAAGTTTGCTATCTGGGTGACTAGTTATGTCTTTAATACGGCTCATTGATCCAGATAAGGTGGGTAAATAAGCGGCGCTTGCCTCACCTAGCGCGTTAGCCTCCACCTTGATATTTGCCCATGTTTGCTGTAATTGTGGATTGCTGCATAGCGCGATATCTATTGCTGCTTCCAGCACCAGTGGTTTGGTGTAATCTTCTTCTATAGGGCATGACACCGCAGACTGGTCACCCGGCAAGAGTGGCGGCGTTTCCAACTCTTTAGGCACAGCCATCAAAGGGTCATCCCAGCTCCATTGCGCAATGGCGAAGGTTGGCGCAACCGCCATCAAGCATAACAATGCTATGTTTAAAAATACCATACCTAAAGGACATTTGGTTTGATTAGCGTTCATTTAAGCTCTCATGCTTATGTTTTAACAATGGACTCAATACATATTCAATGACCCTACGGCTACCTGTTTTAATCTCAACATTGACCGACATCCCTGCCGTGAGTGGTCTATTTTGACCATCCACCATGAGGCTAGATTTGCCCATCGTCACTTTGACTGAATAAATCAGGCCTTTCTTTTCATCTTGAATAGCATCGTGCGAAACATGGCTGACATGTGCAGATATAGTGCCGTACTTAGTGTACTCAAAAGCATCCACTTTAACTTCAGCGTGCTGGCCTTCAACCACGAAACCAACATCTTTATTATCCATAAAAGCTTCTACCTCGGTGAAATTCTCCTGTGGCACGATAGTCATCAAAGGCTGCGCAGCAGGCACCACGCCACCCACTGTATGCACCATCAATTGCTGCACCGTGCCATCTACGGGGGCTTTAAGTTTAAGCAGTCTGCTGTGTGAAGTAGCCTTTATCGAATCCTGTGTTGATGTCTCTACGATGCGACTAGCCTCGGTGAGCATGTCATAAGCTTGACGACGTGTCTCAGCAATTAATGCAGCCCGTTGATTGCTGACATCTATCCATTGCCGCTCAAGCTCTATCCTAGCTTGTTCTTTTTCCAAATAAGCATGGGTAGAAACATCATGGTCATCTGACAAGACTTTAAAATCTTTGGCCTGCTGGCTGGCCAGCGGTAAGGCTTGGGCAAACTTTTTGATGTCATCGTCGATTTTATTCAGTTTAGTCAGAAAATCTTGATATTGCCCTTCAAGATGCAGTTTTGCCGCTTGCCATTTATCTGTTGAAACCCCAATCACGGCTGGCAGCTGCGGAGGCTTAAGGTAACCAACTGCTGTAATCAGCGCATTAGAACGCGCCATTTGCAATCTCGCTACAGCAATATCAGCTTCGGCCTTATCTCTTTCGGCATCTGGCATACCAGTATCTAACTCAATCAGCACATCTCCAGCCCTCACACTTTGACCTTCTTCCACATAAAGTGCCTTGACACTGGCCACATCTACCGAGCCGATAGTCTTACTGCGCTGATTAGGGATAATCTTACCTGTTGCATTCACCACAATATCAACTTGACCAACAATAGACCAAATAATAAGCGCTGCAACAAGCGTCACCAAGGTCCATGCCAACAATCTTGCAACCGGAGAAATCGGCCTCTCCTGCAACGACATGACCGCAGGCAAAAATTCAGCTTCTTGTTGGTTAAATAAGCCACTTTGTAGCTCTTTGCGTTGTGCCCAATAGTAACGAAAAGTAACTCGATAATGTCGCAATAAGTCCATGTAACTAGCTATTCTGTGTCTGATACTCATAAACTAGGCCTTAGCTGAACCATGCTGCAATTGATTAAGGTGGGTATAAATACCATCAGGATTAGTTAACAGCTCAGCATGACTGCCTTGCTCTACTATTTGGCCTCTTTCTATGACAATAATACGGTTAGCGTCTCTTACCGCAGACAAGCGGTGAGCAATAATTAACACGGTACGACCTTGACAGATCAGGCGCATATTATCCTGAATAATTTTCTCTGATTCATAATCTAGGGCACTGGTCGCCTCATCCAATATCAACACCCTAGGGTTAGTAATCAGGGCACGAGCAATAGCAATACGTTGCCGTTGCCCGCCCGACAGCCCAGTACCATGCTCACCTACTTGCGTGTCGTAACCTTCGGGCAGCTCACAAATAAATTCATGTGCACCCGCCAATTTAGCAGCCTCAATCACCGCTTCTATAGGTAATGCTGAATTCACTAGGGCGATGTTGTCGCGAATAGAGCGGTTAAACAAGTTATTTTCCTGTAAAACTACCCCTATCTGATGACGCAGAGAAGTGACATCAATAATAGAAATATCTTGCCCATCAACCAATACACGCCCTCTATCTGGCACATAAAGGCGCTGCACCAGCTTGGTCAGGGTACTTTTTCCTGAGCCAGAACGCCCTACAATACCGATCACTTCGCCAGGCGATATTTTAAGATTCATTGATCGAATAACGTCTGGCGCATCGGGACGATAGCGGAAAGAAACTTGGTCAAATTCTATTGCACCCGCTAAACGAGGAATGCGCGTCTTTTCTCCGACAATTTCAGTGCGTGTATTAAGAATATCGCCAAGACGTTGCATGGAAATACCCACTTGCTGAAAGTCATTCCACAAATTTGCTAAGCGCAAAATAGGTGAAGATACTTGCCCTGCCAGCATATTAAAAGCAACCAACTCTCCTACCGACAACTTACCATCCACCACCAAAGATGCCCCCATCCACATAATAATGGCAGTCACCAGCTTACTCACCAGCGTGACGCCGCCGCCAGCGACCATTGCAATGTTATTGACACTCAGTCCTGCTGCCACATAGGCGGCTAATTGCGTCTCCCATTTATGCACCCAACCTGGCTCTACCGCCATGGTTTTTACCGTATCTACACCACTAATAGTTTCAACTAAAAATGACTGGTTCTCCGCGCCACGGTTAAACTTGTCATTTAAGCGAGCTCGCAACATGGGCGTAAAAAATAAACTCAATAGCACATAGATTGGAATAGAGCCAAGTACGATGAACGTCAGCGGCACGCTGTAGCAAAACATAACAGCAAAAAATACCACTGAAAATAACAAATCCAATACCAATGTAATGGCATTGCCAGTCAAAAATGAGCGAATATTCTCTAGTTCACGGATACGAGCAACCGAGTCTCCTACTCTACGCGCCTGAAAATAGGCTATTGGTAAAGCCAGCAAATGTCTAAATAGGCGCGCACCTAACTCAACATCAATCTTGCTGCTAGTATGTGAAAACACATAAGTGCGTATACCTGTTAGCAATGCATCAAAAATAATTGCAGTGACTAAGCCTATCGCAATGACATTTAGAGTTTTCATTGCATGATTGACCAGTACCTTATCCATGACTACTTGAAAGAACATGGGGGTAACCAACCCAATGATTTGTAACACAAAAGAAATCACTAAAACTTCGCCAAACAATTTACGGTATTTAATAATAGCTGGGATAAACCAGCTGAAATCAAACTTAGCCACCTCGCCTGCATAGCTGGCTTTAGAAGTAAAGAATATCAGTTGACCAGACCAAAGCAATAAAAAGTCCTCCAGATTTAGCACCTGGGGCGACTCGCCTGGCCTCTGAATTAGCATCCTTACTAGGTTGTTACCATTGGCATCATATTTTGCAGCAATAAAGTAATTGCCCGCCATATCTATGCCAATAGCAGGCAAAGGCGCACGATTTAGCCGGTCTTGCGGCTGCCGCACCAATTTGGCTGACATACCAAGCTGCTTGGCTGCCAATAAAATTGTGTTAGTGCTAAATACTTGATGCCCAAACTCATGCAACAACTTAGCCTCGTCAGCTGCAATGCCGTGAAACGCGGCCATCATGAGTAGGCATTCAAGTCCTGTATCCATTTTATTCTCTACTATTTTAAAACTTGCCTAAAACTAAGGCACTGGCCACAGGCCAGTGCCTTAGTTTTTCTGATAAATAAAAGCACAACTAGCGCTAAATCTATTGCCAGTTAGCCACCAATGTGGGTGCCAATACCGTCTGATAATTAGCGGGCAATACTGTCTCTCCAGATGCGGGCAGAGCAAAAGCAGCCATGGCCTGCACCAAAGCCGCAACTTGTGTATCTAGCAAGACCTTACCGTCCCCAGCTTGAAAGCGCTCTACATGATACTTATTGCCTAAATACCAGTTCTGAATGCTGACTTTATCCGTGCTACCTATCACGCTAACATCCAGATTATCACCATTTTTACTGAACCACAGTTGGTCATAAGTGATGCCAGTACTTAGTTTTAGCGTATCACTATTCGCGCTAGTGTCGTTTTCAAGAATCACATCAACACCGTCACCTCGGCTAAACTGGTAAGTATCACTACCTAGACCGCCTGCTAATGTATCATTGCCCACACCACCAATGAGTAAATCATTGCCTAGGTCAGCGCTTAGATTATCGTTGCCATTACCCCCAACCAAAACGTCATTACCAGCATCACCTAATATCTTATCGTCATTAATACCTCCGATAAGAATATCATCAAGAGTCGTACCTGATAATTCAGTTTCTGAAAGATTACTAGATCTAGTGAGGCCAACAGCTAGGGATGTATTGCTAATTGAGATGCCATCTGAAACCTTATATGTAAACGCGCTTGCAGTATATAGAGGTATGGAATAGGCTATTGTTTGATTAGAATGAGTAGCGTTAGCACCGAGGGTTTTACTAAAACTAGAAATATATAAAGAAGAAGAAGCGCTATCTACGTCAGTATCGTTCCACAACAACCATTCATCATTAATAGTTAATATATTATTATTACAAGCAGTACCGAAATAGATAATATTATCTACAGCGGTAACTGCGGCATCATTGCTCCCCGCAATTTTGACCTTAATCACTTGGGTCGTACCGTCTGCTGCTGTTACCGTGACGCTGTCAGTGTACGTCGTGCCCGCTACAAATTCATCGTGGGCAGTATTCATGGTGTAGGTCCAGACGCCTGCCGTGGTCATGGTGAACTTGCCGTAACCGTTGCTGCCTGCCGTGCTGGCTAAT
>CAIRBH010000043.1 GCA_903876765.1 uncultured Pseudomonadota bacterium
CGGAAAGTCTTTTACAGACTTGTTGTTTGTGACCATGATAATTTCCTTTAAATGTCATTGGTAAAATATCATTTACACAGATTTTTTTACAGGCTCTAAAATAGTGCTGGGAATCGGCCATGCTGGCCAGCCAGTGCGCCTGCATGCGCCCTGTCGTTCGCAGGCTCGCCACATGCGGCTCGAATTCCCTGCTCACCCCCCGTCCCGTGGGTTCGATACGCCTAAATCCACAAATAAAATAACCACCGCAAGGGTGGTTATTTTATTTGGTGGAGCTGGGGGGAATCGAACCCCCGTCCGCAAATCCTCTACAGACAGTTCTACATACTTAGCCTTGTTGTTTAATTTAATCTGCACCACACCAACAGACAAGCGGCGTGCAGACGAGCGACCTTAAGGTTAATGATGTACTAAGTCACCCAATACAACACGTATCCCGTGTATATGACACTACGTATGGGTTACCCCAATCCAACCCACGGGAGAGCTGGTGTAGCGTCTAGCAGGATTAAGCTGCTAGAGAGTAAGTTTCGTCGTTTGCGACTATACTTTTTTCAGCTGTATTTACGAGGTAATCTGAGCCTCGGTATGCCCTGCACTGCTTTGTAACCCACGTCGAAACCTGGTCAGCCCCAAATCAGTATTACTAAGACTAACAAAACTTTTGTTAAGTTCTGTCAGAGCGCGAATTATACGCGCTAATGACAACTTACGCACAATCGCTTTACTTGCTGGCTAACACAATCATGCTAGCATGTGCATCAATGTAACTTTAATGCCTTGTTTTAATCTAAAGAGAGTGTGCAAGCCATGTTAGAAGTTCGTAAAAGTAGTGATAGAGGTTATGCCAACCACGGCTGGCTAGTGGCGCGTCATTCGTTTTCTTTTGCAGATTATTATGACCCCGCCCATATGGGGTTTGCTGCATTGCGGGTAATTAACGAAGATGTGGTGAGTGGCGGCAAGGGCTTTGGCACGCATGGGCACAAAGACATGGAGATTGTCACCTATGTATTAGCAGGTGCGCTTGAACATCAAGATAGCATGGGCAATACTTCTGTGTTGCATTATGGTGATGTGCAGCGCATGAGCGCAGGCAAAGGCGTAAGACATAGCGAATACAATCACGATGCAACAACACCCGTACATTTGCTACAAATTTGGCTTACACCTCATACCATTGGCATTGAGCCTAGTTATGAAGAAAAGCACTTTGACCTAGCCTCAAAACAACATCAGCTGCGCTTAATTGCCTCGCCCAATGGGCGTGATGGTTCGGTCACCATTCATCAAGACGCTTTAATCTATGCGGGTATATTGGGCGAATCTGACCGCATGAGCTACGAGATTGCGCCAGGCAGATTGGTTTATTTACACCTAGCAAGAGGTGCACTTTGCGTGAATGGCGTCAGGCTGTTAGCAGGTGACGCGCTAAAAATAAGTGATGTCAGCGCCCTGCTGATAAATGATGCAGAAGATGCAGAGCATTTATTGTTTGATATGGGCGCTTAAGCTAGCCACTTAAAACTAAAGCCTAGCCATTGCTGACTAGGCTTTAGGGTTGATGCAATACTGTTGCTTGTATAGGCTATTGAATGTTCGTTTGCTGAATACCCGCTAACAACCAAGCGTCATCCACATTTTGGCGGTTTTTCTGTATATGCCAAATTTCATCTATATTGTCTGGCGCGCCATTATTTTCGCTGAGCTGACCAGTAAAGCGCACGCTAGCAATTGTATAGTCGCCGTCAGTCGCCACTTCTAACAACTCTGCATCAATAGTTATGACCTCAGTTTTTTGTACCGCACTGCCCCGCTCTTGCATTTGCATGGCGATTTCGGCAAATACTTCTGGCGTGGTGTATTCACGCACGTCGTTAATATCTTTACGGTCGTTAGCGGCTTGCAAACGTATGAAAGACATTTTGGCGTTGCGTAAAAAACTTTCTACCGGAAAGTCTTGCGGAATATTACCCAGATTGGGCAGCGCTGCGCCGCTACTAAATGCTTGCTCAGGCATTGGTTGAGGCCTGCCATAAGACGCACCGCCACCAGCGTATTGCATAGTGTTTTGCTGCGATTGTTTAAATTTAGATATTAAAAACATAATGGCGCCTGCAACAAGCAACATCATTAAAATTGAGCTCATACCACCACCAAAGCCACCCATGCCGCCACCCGCAAACATGGTGGCTAAGCCTGCGCCTATAGCTAAGCCAGCTAATGGGCCCATCCATTTATTGCCAGTTGAGGCAGGCGCTGGTGCTGGCGCGGCAGTTGGCGCACGCTGCGCTTGTCTTTGTGGCATAGAACGGCTTTTGCCAAAGCTGCTACCACCGCCAAAACGCTTGGCTTCTGCCACTGTGGATAATAAGCTCATACAAGTTAAGGCGAGCACCAATATTATTAAAAATTTTCTCATGCGTTCCTCATTGAATTAAATTGTCAGCGAACATGCCAGCTTCGCTAGTTGTTAGTGGGGGCATCTTGATAATAAACAAGGGGCTGGTTGCCGCCGTGCATAGCGGCACATTAATAAACCAAGGACTTTTACTATTACTTATTATGCGACCGCATGATACGGCCTTTTTCACGTTCCCAATCACGCTCTTTTTCAGTATCGCGTTTATCGTGCTGCTTTTTACCTTTGGCTAGGCCAATTTGCACTTTAACGCGGCCTTTTGAAAAATGTAAATCTAAGGGCACTATGGTGTAGCCTGAACGCTCAACTTTAGCGATTAATTTAAGTATTTCTTCATTATGCAACAATAGCTTACGTGTTCGTATGGCATCGGGCCGAATGTGGGTGGATGCCGCGCCTAATGGCGTGACATGGCAGCCAATTAAATAAATCTCACCCCGTTGAATAATGACATAGGCTTCTTTGATATTAACGCGATTATCGCGAATGGCTTTAACTTCCCAGCCCTCTAAAACAACGCCAGCCTCATACTTATCTTCTATAAAGTAGTCAAAAAAAGCTTTTTTATTTTGTGCAATGCTCATAAAACGAAATATTTCTTGGCGAATGTCTTAAAATAGCATTTTACATGACTTCTGCACTTGTTCGCTTTTAACACGGGTGTAGATTTAATTTGTCGTTATAAAAGGCGCACATGGCACAGGTTCAAAAATCCGTTCTGATCAACCATTCGGCAAGCCGCATGTATGCCTTGGTGGACGATGTCACTAAGTACCCAGAGTTTTTGCCTTGGTGCGGTGGAGTAGATTTAGTCAATCAAGATGAACTATCAACCATCGCTACCTTACATATTGCCTATCACGGCATACATCAAAAATTTACCACTGAAAACCATAAAACTTACCCTAGCTCGATGGATATCACCCTTAGAGATGGGCCTTTTAAGCACTTAGATGGCGTTTGGCGTTTTATAGCACTCAATGAACATGCCTGTAAAATTGAATTTAGACTCAATTATGAGTTTGCTAATAGTTTTTTAGAAAAAATCATCTCGCCCGTGTTTAGCCATATTGCTAATACTTTTGTCGATGGCTTTGTCGCCCGTGCAGATGTGGTGTATGCAAATGAGGCGCACAAGCCCAACTGAACTTTAACTACTTAAAGAATGAATAGGATTTAAAATGAATAGCGGCGAAATCATGGTAGAAGTGGCTTACGCATTGCCTCATGAGCAGCTGATTGTGCCAGTTAAAGTAAAATCTGGCAGCAGCGCACAAGAGGCGATACTGGCATCTGGCATAATGAATAAGTATGCCGAAATTGATTTAGCCATCAATAAAATTGGCATTTTTGGCAAGCTGACCAAATTGGATATGCCATTGCGACATTTAGATCGAATTGAAATTTACCGCCCGCTAATTGCCGACCCTAAAGAAGTGCGTAAACAACGTGTTGCCGACGGCAAAGTGATGAAAAAAGGCGGGGGCGACGCCACAGATGAAGCCTAAATACAAGCTCATATCTTAATTAGTTTTACTGGCAATATTCATCCACTTTACTTTGTGCGTCAGCCTTAGCTTGGCTGATGTCGGCGTCTTTCAAATAGTATTTTTCACCTTTTTCATTGATATTGGCAATTTTGCCACCAAGGTTGTAAATAGCTAAATGTGACTTGGCAGACTTGCAGTTTTCTTGCTTAATTTTTAATTCTGCTTGGCTTTTTAGCTCATCTTCTTTGCTTTTTGTTGCCGCCTCTTCTTTGCTTGGCTGGGCTTTATCCGTTTTTTTGCTGTCGACTTTTTTTTCGCTGGCGACTTTATCTATCGTCGTCTTATCTATTGCAGGTTTATCTGGCGCCGATTTAGCTTTATTAGCAGCGCTTTTATCTTGATTAGCTTCACTATTCACCTCACCTTTAAGGGCAGGCGCAGCTTCAAATCCATTCAGCTGGGGGACTTTATGCCCATACATGGCTTCTTGCTTAATGTTAGAAGGTGGCGCTACATCACTGTAATGCACCGAACCATTGCTATCTCGCCATTTATAAATGTCGGCCAGCACTGGGCTAGACAACAACAGGCTACAAACGAGTATAACAACTAATTTCATGGCTAATCCTTAGGTTTTTTAAGGCAAACTTTTCTAGGCATCAATAAAATAAATCATATTGCCAGCATCAAATTCAGGCAAGGTATTTTCTCAACTTTGCTCAATTTAATCAGGCCTATGCTTTATATAAACCATCATCAGTGAGAAATATCCATGTTATTAGAAATTTTATCTGGCTAGCACTCGCGCGTTGGGCTTGAAATCTGTATAATTTCGTTTTGCGTACAAGGATTTAGCATGCGTTTATTGCAACAAGCCCTCACATTCGATGATGTTTTATTAGTGCCAGCCTACTCTAACGTACTGCCACGCGAAGTCTCACTCGCAACACAACTCACTCGCAATATACAACTAAACATCCCACTGCTATCTGCCGCTATGGACACAGTGACTGAAGCGCCACTGGCCATTGCCTTGGCACAAGAAGGCGGATTGGGCTTTATTCACAAGAATATGACGGCCATGAAGCAAGCAGCCCATGTGGCTCGCGTTAAGCGCTTTGAATCTGGCGTGGTCAATGACCCGATTACCATTCAAAGCCATTTAACAGTGCGCGATGTACTAGAGCTGACCCGCATGCACAAAATATCGGGCATTCCTGTCGTTGATAACGGCAAAATTGTTGGCATTGTCACTAACCGCGATTTACGCTTTGAAACTAATCTTGATCAACCTATTAAAAACATTATGACACCGCGTGACAGGCTGGTCACTGTGCGTGAAGGTGCGGCAAAAGATGATGTTATCCGCCTATTGCATCAACACCGCTTAGAGCGCGTATTGGTCATAGATGCTAACGATACCCTCAAGGGCTTAATTACCGTAAAAGATATTCAAAAATCTACCGATCACCCTTACGCTTGCAAAGATGCTCAAGGTAGACTGCGCGTTGGGGCAGCGGTTGGTGTGGGCGAAGGCACTGAAGAGCGCGTTGCGGCTTTGGCTGAAGCGGGCGTTGATGTGATTGTAGTCGATACGGCGCACGGCCATTCGCAAGGCGTGTTAAATCGCGTTACTTGGGTTAAAAAACACTTTCCACACATTGAAGTAATTGGTGGCAATATTGCCACCGCCAGCGCCGCCTTGGCTTTAGTTGATGCAGGCGCTGATGGCGTTAAAGTGGGCATAGGCCCAGGCTCTATTTGCACCACTCGCATTGTAGCTGGCGTAGGCGTGCCACAAGTAAGCGCAATTGCTAATGTAGAAAAAGCCCTCGCCAGCTCTGGCGTACCCTTTATTGCCGATGGTGGCATTCGCTTTTCTGGCGACATCTCTAAAGCAATTGCAGCGGGCGCATACAGCGTGATGCTAGGCGGGTTGTTTGCTGGCACTGAAGAAGCGCCTGGCGAAATCGAATTATTCCAAGGTCGTTCATACAAATCTTACCGCGGCATGGGCTCTATTGGCGCAATGGAAAAAGGCTCTAGTGACCGTTATTTTCAAGATACCAACAGCGGCGCAGATAAATTAGTCCCTGAAGGCATAGAAGGCCGCGTGCCTTACAAAGGCAGCGTGCTCGCCGTGATACATCAACTGATGGGCGGTTTAAGAGCTTCTATGGGCTATGTGGGCGCAAGCAACATTACGGAGATGCGCGAAAAAGCTGAATTTGTGCAAATTACTTCAGCTGGTATGCGTGAATCGCATGTGCATGACGTGCAAATTACCAAAGAAGCGCCGAACTATAGGATTGATTAAATTATTCGTTAGACCTTAGTTAATAGACCTTGGTCAATAGCTAAAAAAGAATTTAAAATTTATGGCAGGTTACCGAGATTTATTAGTTTGGCAATCTGCTATGCAAATAGCTGAAGATGCTTATCACCTTGCCGAGCATTTTCCTCAGCAGGAAGTGTTTGATTTGACCAGCCAATCCAGACGAGCGGCCGTTTCCGTGTCATCTAATATTGCTGAAGGGCACGGTCGCAATTCACCGAAAGAATTTAATCATTTTTTAGGAATTGCACTGGGCTCTTTAACTGAATTAGAAACCCAACTATTACTTTCGGAAAGACTTAAATATATAGAAGAAGCTCAGCTAGCCAATGTACTAAAGGCTAAGGATGAAACGGCAAAATGCTTAAAGGTTTACAAAAGTCACTTAAGTCAACTAACGACTAATGACCAGCAACTAACGAAAAACGACCACCAACTGACGACTAGCAACTAATGACAACCCACTCAAAAATACTCATCCTAGATTTCGGTTCACAAGTCACACAACTGATTGCTCGCCGTGTGCGCGAGGCGCATGTTTATTGCGAAATTCACCCATGTGACGTATCAGATGAATTTGTACGTCAATTTGGCGCTAGTGGCATTATTCTGTCTGGCAGCCACGCCAGCGTCTATGAAGAAGAAACAGACCAAGCGCCACCAGCCGTGTTTGATATCGGCGTGCCTGTATTGGGTATTTGCTATGGCATGCAAACCATGGCGCAACAGCTTGGTGGCAAGGTAGAAGCTGGCCATAAGCGAGAGTTTGGTTATGCAGAAATCCGCGCGCGCGGTCACTCTGCCCTCTTTAAAGACATTCAAGATCGCACTAATGCAGAAGGCCACGGCCTGATTGACGTATGGATGAGCCATGGCGATAAAGTAACAGCATTGCCGCCTAACTTTAAAATCATTGCCAGCAACGACACCACGCCTATCGCCGCTTTTGCTGATGAAGCACGCCAGTTTTATGGCGTACAGTTTCATCCAGAAGTCACCCACACCAAACTAGGCCAAGCAATGTTAGAACGCTTTGTGCTAGAAATCTGCGGTGCTAAGCCCGATTGGATTATGGGCGACTACATCACAGAAGCTGTCGCAAAAATTAAAGCGCAGGTAGGCGATGAAGAGGTCATCTTAGGGCTGTCAGGCGGCGTAGATTCAAGCGTTGCAGCTGCGCTTATTCACCGCGCGATTGGCGACCAACTCACTTGCGTCTTTGTTGACCATGGTTTATTACGCCTGAACGAAGGCGACATGGTGATGGATATGTTTGCCGGTCGCCTGCACGTCAAGGTCATACGCGTAGATGCCACAGATCAATTTATGGGGCATTTAGCTGGCATAAGCGAGCCCGAGGCTAAACGCAAAATTATTGGCCGTGAGTTTGTAGAAGTATTTAAGGCCGAAGCGGCCAAACTAAAAGCGGGCAATGGCGGGCATAAAGGCGCAACTTTCTTGGCGCAGGGCACAATTTACCCCGATGTGATTGAGTCTGGCGGCGCAAAATCTAAAAAAGCCGTCACCATTAAAAGCCATCACAACGTTGGCGGCCTACCCGCAAGCTTGGGTTTAAAATTGCTAGAGCCGCTACGTGACTTATTTAAAGATGAAGTGCGTGAGCTAGGCGTAGCGCTTGGCTTGCCGCATGACATGGTGTATCGCCACCCTTTTCCTGGGCCAGGTTTAGGCGTGCGGATATTGGGCGAAGTCAAGCAAGACTTTGCCGACTTGTTACGCCGTGCCGACGCTATTTTTATTGAAGAACTGCGTAATACTATTGATGAAAAAACCAGTAAATCCTGGTACGCCCTGACTAGCCAAGCCTTTGCCGTATTCTTACCAGTAAAATCGGTAGGTGTGATGGGCGATGGCCGCACTTACGATTACGTGGTGGCACTGCGCGCAGTAGTCACTAGCGACTTTATGACTGCACATTGGGCGCAACTACCCTACGATTTACTGGGTAAAGTATCTAACCGTATCATTAATGAAGTGCGTGGGATTAACCGCGTGGTGTACGACATCTCTGGTAAGCCGCCAGCAACCATAGAGTGGGAATAATGGAGGTACAAATATGAGCCGTGCATTTGTTAATGAAGAAAGATTTGAGCAAGCTGGCGGCGAAGAACTGGTAGATCGCCCTATTAGCGAATTTGCCAACTATGTCACGCCTAACGGTGCGCTGGCGTTGCAAACCCTTGAGGAATCATTACTCGCACAGCTCGCCCCTTTAAAAAAGTCAGCCGATGAGACATTTAACAAAGATAAAATCGCTGAAATAGAGCGTGACTTGCGCTATGTAAGGGCTAGGCTAGATTCTGCCATACTGGTAGACCCAAACATACAAAACCAAGAGAAAGTTCTGTTTGGAGCCAGCGTTGAAGTTGAAGATAGCGATGGCAAGCAGCATATCTTTCATATTGTTGGTGAAGATGAAGCTGACGCCAGCATCAACAAAGTCAGCTGGGTTTCACCATTAGCCAAGTCTTTAATTGGCCAAAAAGTGGGCGATACCGTCACTTGGCAGCGCCCTGCTGGTAATATTAATTTAGAAATTTTGGATATTCACTACCCATCATGAACGTAACTCAAGCTATAGTAGAACGCCGCTCCGTCAAGGCATACGACCCGCACCACCAAATGACGGCGCAAGAAATATCTCAGCTCATGTCTTTGGCCATGCTCTCGCCCACTGCCTTTAATATCCAAAACTGGCGCTTTGTGCTAGTGACAGACCCCGTATTGCGGCAACAAATACGCGCTGTGAGCTGGAACCAAGCGCAGGTGGAAGACGCTTCGTTGCTCATTGTGCTGACTGCCGATTTAAACGCATGGGCAAAACAGCCTGAACGCTATTGGCGGCTTGCACCTAAAGCCGCTGCTGATATCTTAGTACCCATGATAGGCCATTATTACGAAAACAAGCCGCAACTACAGCGCGATGAAGGCATGCGCTCTTGCGGTATGGCGGCCATGGCGATTATGTTAGCCGCTAAAGAAATGGGCTATGACACTTGCCCTATGGATGGTTTTGATTTTGACGCAGTAGCCAAATTACTTAATCTACCCGCAGACCATACACCCAGTATGTTTGTGGTGGTAGGTAAGGCACTCAAACAAGCAGCACCACGTAGCGGTCAACTGGCGATGGATGAAGTTGTGGTTTACAACCAATTTCAAAGCTAAGCCAGCCTTAGCCCTGAACCCTAGTCCCTGATTTCTAACCCTAGTCCCTGATTTCTAACCCTAGCCCCTGATTTCTAGCCCCCTAAATCCTAAGAGAAAGTAACAATGTTAATTAGCAACAATATTACCGTGCAATTTGGCGCAAAGCCGCTGTTTGAAAACGTTTCTGTTAAATTTGGCGACAACAATCGTTATGGTTTGATCGGTGCCAACGGCTGCGGCAAATCCACTTACATGAAAGTGCTGGCTGGCGTTTTAACCCCTAGCGCAGGCAATATTGCCATTGATAGCCATGAGCGTATGGCATTTTTACGCCAAGACCAATTTGCCTATGAAGACCAGCGCGTACTAGACGTGGTGATGATGGGCCACGAGCAAATGTGGAATGCTAATGTAGAAAAAAATGCTATCTACGCTAATTTAGAAGCCACTGAAGACGATTACATGCGTGCCGCCGAATTAGAGGGCGTATTTGCCGAATACGATGGCTACACCGCTGAAGCGCGTGCAGGCGAGTTATTGTTAGGGGTAGGTATTCCTATTGAGCAACACAATGGCTTAATGAGCGCAGTGGCGCCTGGTTGGAAATTACGAGTATTGCTAGTACAAGCACTGTTCTCTAACCCTGATATTTTGCTATTAGATGAGCCGACCAATAACTTGGACATCAACACCATACGCTGGTTAGAAGACGTATTAAATAATCGCGATTGTACGATGATTATTATTTCGCATGACCGCCACTTTTTAAACCAAGTCTGTACGCATACTTGCGATATGGACTACGGCAAGATTGCTGTTTACCCTGGTAATTACGATGATTACATGGAAGCCAGCACCGCTGCCCGCGCCCAGCAAGCCAAAGACAATGCTAAAGCCAAACAACAAGTCGCTGATTTACAAGACTTTGTGCGACGCTTCTCTGCCAATGCGTCTAAGGCCAAACAGGCTACCAGCCGCGCCAAACAAATTGATAAAATCAAAATTGAAGAATTTAAACCCTCTTCTAGGCAATATCCTTTCATACGATTTGAATACGACGAACGTGAAAAACTTTACCGCAATGCCGTTGAATTAAAAAAACTCAGCCATGGTTTTGATAAACCCTTGTTTAACGACGTGAGCATGATGTTTGAAGCGGGCGAAAAAGTAGCCATTATTGGCGAAAACGGCGTTGGTAAAACCACCTTTTTACGCTGCTTAGCGGGCGATTTGCAGCCTAAGCACGGCGAAGTGAAATGGGCAGAAAAAGCCAATATCGGCTACTTTGCGCAAGATCACGAATACGAGTTTGAACAAGGTGAAGATTTGTTTGAATGGATGTCACGCTTTAGACAAGTGGGCGATGATGACCAAGTGGTACGTAGCATGTTAGGCCGCTTGTTATTTGGTGGTGACGATACTAAGAAATCTGTCAAAGTGTTATCTGGTGGCGAAAAAGGCCGCATGCTTTATGGCAAAATGATGCTGGCCAGAACCAACGTGATGCTGATGGATGAACCCACCAATCACATGGACATGGAATCAATTGAAGCGCTCAATACGGCACTAGATAAATATAAAGGCACACTATTTTTTGTCAGCCATGACCGCGAGTTTGTAAGTTCGATTGCGACACGTATTATCGAAATTAAAGCAGATGGCATCGTCGACTTTACTGGTAATTACGAAGACTACTTAGCCAGCCAAGGTGTAGAGTAATCAAAAATAATACAAAAAATATCGCATCTGTTTGACTTATATCAATACGCATTGTCGATGAAAAGTTCATATTATCAAATGTAATTGCAATGATGCAGTTGCATTTGATAGAGGGACTTTCATCATGAAATTGTTAAGCGATTTACTTTCAACAGACTATGGACTACAAAGTGTAGCCGTCATTGCCTTCGTATTAGGTATGGTAGTTTTCTTTTCCGTGTTTATTAAACGCCACATGGATGCAGACGCCAAAAAAGCTGGCTTAAAATAATCTATTAGCAAGGCAGTGACTGGTGTAGAAGCGTTGGCCATTGGGCAACCCAGCCTAATTGATGGTCGGCCTTTACCTCACGCATTACTGCACAACGACTATTTTTTTGTTGTGCCATAAAGCGCAATGCCAGTTGTTTTGGAATTACTTTGTCATCAATCCCCACATAATGAATTTGCGGCACACCACTAATGCTTGCGCTTACATCTATAGCATTGAGCGATTCAGGCATTAAATCGACTTGGTGAATTTGGTTTACATAGGCATGGTCTAAATTACCGGCCACTGTTCTTATGCTAGCAATGTCATGGCGTCTTGCCGCCAATAAAACTGCCACTGCCGCCCCACCAGAATAGCCTATTAAATTTACTGGTTGATGATTCGCTTTACTCACAAAGGCTTCTAAGGTTTGATTCATCGCATCAATCACTTTTTCTGAATATCTTAGCTTAGTCCAATAAGCGCTATCACAGGGTGTTTGATTAAAATCATTAAATTGGCAAGGCCTAGCCAAATACACCACATTTTTAGCTGGGTCTAGCGCGGCTAATGATAAAGCCATCGCCTGCTTTGGCGTAGGGTCTGGAGATGCTTGGTGCCGTGACAGCCAAGCTAGACCATCGCCTTCAATATAAACATTAATCGGTTGGTTTAAGTCTTGCAGACGTGAATAGCTGGTCAGAACAAAACCATTAGCCTTAATGCTAGAGGGGATTAAAGCGCCACTGAGGGCAATCTGTTGGGCATTTTCATGCCTATCCAACGTCGCACAGCCAACCAAAAAAATAACACTTATCCAAATAAAACGGTGCAAATTATTTTCAGCCTAAAAATACTCAAAATGAATCCCAATAAAAAAATACAGCCGAGACAAGCTCGGCTGTATTTTACTAACTACATGAACATCCTGCTATTCATTAAAAATCATATCTAAATTTCAATGCCGCAGTATGGCTTACATAGTCGCTCTTCACTTCAGCATCATAGTTCACTGATAATGTTTGACCATTAGCACTATTTAAACTTACCCCTAAACCAAGGTTAGCAGAATCGCGTGCTTGAGCAACGCCATTAGTCGTAAAGCTAGTACCGCCAACAAAACTAGACGCAATATCTTGCTGAGTATCAGCAAATTCATGGTTCCAAACTGCACGTGCTTCAAGCGCTGTATTTAACTTACCTGTTGATAAAGGCACTGAAACTTTAGCGCCCAAACCAGAGCGGAGAGAATCTGTTTTAGTGCTGCCCACAGTTAACGCCGCACCAGATGCAGTAGGGTCTGTTTCTGTATAGCCATCTTGATCTAAATTCACATAAGCTAATGAAGCCAATGGCGTAAAGGTCGCTCTACCAAATGCTAATGGATAACCTACACCCACTTTTGCTAGGTATTGGTTAGCATCGTGCTTGCCAGTAATAGATGCACCGGCTAATGCTACATAACGCTTAGTATCGTATTGATGTTGGCCATAACCAAGCGCCGCATCCACATACCATGCCCCTGCGTTATAAGAGCCATATACCGTACCTTGGTAGCTATCAATATCGGTTCTATTGGCAGAAGTGGTGCCTTTGCCATCAATACCCGTTGACGCATAAGCAAATGCTGCACCTAATCGCACATCACCATTACCAATAGTCTTATCACCAC
>CAIRBH010000044.1 GCA_903876765.1 uncultured Pseudomonadota bacterium
TCGCCCCTGAGGTAACTGATATAGTGCCTGTACCAAAGGCTTTAGCATTACCTGCTTTAAGGGTACCCGCACTGATAGTAGTCGTGCCAGTGTAGGTGTTAGTGCCAGAAAGGGTTTGCGTAGCACCACCAATCTTGTTAAGTGAGCCTACCCCAGTGAGGGTGCCTGCATAAGTATTGCTTGAGGATCCTCTAATGATCAATGTAACAGCAGCGGGAGTGGTGGCTAAATTAGATAGGCTAAAAGTGGCAGTAGTGCCAGAACCCGCTAAACCATAGACCGTTACCGCACTGATGCCAGAAGCCACATTGACAGTGGCATTATTGGTCAGCACGCCTGTGCCTACTGCATTGGCATGGCCTAAAGTTAAAGTCCCTGCTGATACCGTGGTGCCGCCTGTGTAGGTGTTAGCAGCGGTTAGGATAACTGAGTAACTACTGCCCGTGCTGATAGTTAATGCGCCAGCACCAGAGATGGTGTTGGGGATGGTAGTTGTAATACTTCCTGTATTTATAGTTGCACTGCCATCTAGGGTAATTGTGCCATAAACGTTCACTGCGTTTAGAAGACTACAAGCACTAGCAGTACACCCAGCGCTAAAAGTAACTGGGTTTGCTAAGTCGTATAATCCCGAAAAGCGTATAAAACCAGAGTTAATCGTAACAGAGCCCTTACCCAGTGGAGCAGTGCTAATTGTACTGCCTGTTGTGCAAGTTACACCGCAATTTGGATCATATAACGAACCAACACTTCCCCCATTGATGGTGGTGCCACCACTGTATGTGCTTTGGCCAGATAAGTAAACATTACCCGTTTGGCTAGCACTATTGATACTTAATGCGGTGCTACCTGCTATCACTCCAGCATAAGTCAGTATGTATGAGCTGGTGGCAGCGAGGCCGCCGCCAGAGGCACCTAAGGTAATGCCTCTATTGGTCACTAAGGTAAAGGTGGCGGTTGATTGCAGTGTGCCACCGTTTAAAGTAATAGCAGAGGCGGTCACTGTGCCTGGTGCCGTGCCCAAATTAGCGTCTGCGCTAATGGATAAAATACCGCCTGATATGGTGGTGCCACCAGTGTAGGTATTGGCGCCAGATAAGACTAAGGTGCCGGAACCTGTTTTAGTGACAGTGCCTGCCCCACTGATAACACCAAGTAAAGTTCCAGTTGCATCTGCGTCTTTGACATTAAAAGTCACCCCACCCGTCACGGCCAAGGTTCCGCTACCACTGATTGAGCCAGTGGTAGTGGTGATTCCAGAATTAAGTACCAGCGCTAATGTGCCCGCACTATTACTAATCCCAGCACTGATCACAATATTATTGTCTGCGTTTAGGGTGAGGGTGGGCGTTCCTGTGGTGCCTGTTTTAGTGATGGCACTGCTAACCGTAATGGTGCCTAATCCATTGCCAAGGCTAGCGTTGGTAGCAGTATTAATCGTTACACTGGTGCCTGCATTGAGTGATGTAACAATTGAAGCCGCTAGTATGGTGCTTGTTTGAGTTGGGGTGTAGTTTGCCGCATAAGTAGTACCAGTAGCACCTGAACCAGCTATCGTTACATCATAAGGATCTAGTAACCACATACCGGCATGGCCAGCATTAATAGTTGCTAAGGTGCTCAGTATGCCGCCTGAAGTTTCTATATAGCCACCGTTAATATTGCTTGTGCTGTTATCTTGTTGTGCGGCATTGATGATGGTGCTTTCATCAAGCACAGTGTTAGCTGAAAATGGTAGGCTTTGATGAATGTCGTCATAGCCGATTTTGATGGTGCCGCCATTGGTAAAACCTGTGGCTTGGATGTTGGTATTTGAGATGAGGGTTTGATGCAATCCTGAAATTAGTACAGTGCCACCTAAACCTGAACCACCATTTGTTTGAATTAAACTGTTTTGTAAATTGACATCACCGTGGTTGGCGATGATTTTGATAGTGCCGCCATCTTGTTTGGCGTTAGAGATTAAACTTGTATTTGCGATTGTGATAGATTGATAAGCGTCAATTGCAATCGTACCGCCTCGGCCATTTTCGCCATTGGTCATGACTGTGCCGGCAATGCTCACTTTGCCATTAGCAGAAACCATCTCTACTGATCCACCTTGGTCACCGCTCATGTCTATTGTTGCCGTTGCACCGATGGCCACTTCGTCTGAACCTGATAATAAAACGCGATCTGTATTTTGGTTGCTGCGTGCACGAACTCTGCCAGTGATGCTTAAGCGTGACGCAAACAATGCCATGAATAATGGTGAGCTTTCACCTGATTGACCATAAGCAAATAAATCACCTGCAACTGAAATAGTGGGTGCTGCGGCAGCAATTTTTGCTGCTTTAGCCGCGGCCAATAATTCAAGCACTACTGAGTTGCCTGCAACTAAATTAATATTCAGTGGTGCGCTAGTATCGCTGATTATGCTACCTGCAATGTTGATGTCTGTGTTTGCGTTGATTTCTAAATTGCTAGTGTCACCAGCTGTTTTTTCTATCACTTGGTCTTTTAGCAAATTGAATGAACCGCTCAAAGCGTTTAAAGAAACATGGCTGCTATTGAGTGTGTTTGAAATCACTTTTGCCATGCCTGCGTCCATGGTGATGCTAGGCATGTTAATTGTCCAGTTACCTTTTGCGCTGATGCCATCTTGGTTGTTGGTATTTACAAGGGCAGTCGGTGCTAGTTCCAATTTTTCTGCATTGGTTTGCACAACACCACCTTTACCTGAAACAGCACCACCAGTTGCAAGCATAGCGCCAGCTAATTTGCTGATAGGCGCTGTGGTTTTAATCACACCACCTTGACCTGCATCTACCGCTGACACATTGATCACTGAAGCGGCTTCTGTCACCAAAGTCTTGCTAGCTGTAATTGTCACTTCACCACCAGCAGCTGAACCTTTAGCCAAGGTTTGTGAACCAGCAGCTAGAGTGACGTTGTCGCCGTCAATCATAATGCGACCACCTACGCTGACAAGTTTGGTGCCCACATTGCTGGCGTCTAAAGTGCCGCTTTGTTTAATCACCCCAGCGACTAATGCGTTCATGGCTTTTGCTGAGAGGATAATAGTACCGCCGCTGACGGTGATTGCTGATTTATTTTCTACCAGGGTGTTGATGCTTGCCGCGGTTGTAGTGATTGAAGCGAGGTGACTGTTGCTATCAAAATTTAGGGTGATGCGCTCACCTGAAGCCATCACCACGGTACCCATTTGTGCCACGATCACACCACCGTTTCTAACCTCAGGCGCTAGCAATGCCACATAGCCTTTTAGGCCAGCTTTAATGCTGCCATCATTCACAACACTACCGCTAGAGCCGTTGCGGTCAAAATGGTATTTGCCGTTGTTGTAATCGTCATTGCTGATGCTGTGCGTGGTGGCTGTGAGTGAGCCTACATCCAAGCTGGCCGATGGGCTGAAATATACCCCAGCAGTATTTTGTAAAATCACTTCGCCAGGTGCGTTGATTTTGCCATAGACTTGTGATGGGCTGGCACTACCGATTTTGTTCAGGGTTGAGGCGCTGCTATTGGGTTGCTTGAAGTTGACCGTAGCGTCTTTGCCGACGTTAAATGACTCCCAATTTACAATGGCGCGTTGCGAGGTTTGATTGACGTTCAAAGTCTCGCCAGTGCTGGATATGGAGGCATTTCCAGACACCACTTGCCCCCCAGTTGGCAGGGCGTTGGCGGCAGGCTCGGCGTAGGCAATACCATACGCCCCTATCAACAACATAGGGGCACAGAGTATTAACCGTAATAAATACCTATTGGTTTGCCTTAAATTCAACACAACATTTAATCTTTTTAGAAATTACACCTAAAACAGGTTCGTCTGCCTCTTACGGCAGCTTTCTGAAAAACTTAAATGTTTTTTTAAATTTTTTTAAATTTTTTATTATTTATAAGTTATTTGATACTTTTTATCATTTATATAGCCTGGCATTGAAGGGCTAACAGCCCATGGCATGGCATTAAAAACTGGCTAATTTATGACTTATTTGAGGGCTAAAACCATGCTGTGGGGATTAAAAAAGATGGTGATACAGGCGCGAAAAAATGGCTAAAGGCGAGCTGAAAATTTAGCCGAAGTGACAAAAAAGGATAAAAAAATCCTAGTAAAAAAACATGAAAAAAGATGCTAAAAAACGAATGGAACAACTTTGAAAAAGATTTTTGCGCAAAGTTGATGCGGAAATGTTGGCCTGAGAAAACACTAAAACTGGTCTTATGCTAGCTTACAAAATAAGCTTAAAAATAGTAAAACCAGCTTATAAAATTGCCCTGTCTATCTATATGACGACTAGCAATTTATGGCAAGTTGATACTGGCATTAATCCAATAAAAATTGTCATGGCGCGTGCCGTCAGAATCTGTGCCGTCGGCCTGAGGCTTGGGGTTATCGCCTATGCGTTTTGACCAAACCAGTGAGATGCTGGAATGCAGTTTTAAGAAGCTAGGCTTCCATTCTAGTGACGCACCATAGCCATTCATATTGAAGCCATTTTGACCTGTGGCGTTGGGCAGATGAGTCAATTTATTGGTGTTGTTCACATATTCTTTGGCGAGTCCATAGTCATAAAAACCGACTAAGCTAAGGTCTGCTGGCAGCTCTTTATGTAGCTCTAGATTAACTAATAAGCCATCACTGCCACCGCCCTCACTAGAAGGATATGCGCGAACACCAGTGGCACCGCCGAGGTAAAATTTTTGTGAAGAATCTAAATTGCTATCTGCTAACTGACCATTGAATTTAATCACGCTACTGATGGTTTGCGTATAAAACTGCGTGTTGTTGAGGTTCCATCTTAAACGGGCAAATCGGCCTTCTACTTCTTGGCTAATTTTGCCCGCTCTAAAGCTGGCAGGCGAATTACCGTAGTCGGCGTAGCCTAGGTCAAGATCAAGCGAAGCAGATGTTTGCCCAGCAAGCGTCAGGCTATTGCGATGCCCAAGCGAGCTGCCTATCGTGAACAAATCGACTTTATAATCACTTTCTAGGCCATTGCTGCTGGTGTTTTTATAATGTTTTATTTCTAGTGCGGCATTGCTGGTGATATTCAAATTTCTGCCGCGTAAACTAGGATAGCTCGCCGCTAAAGATATGGTTTGCGCGTTGCCCGCAGGTTTAAGCGACAGCCCAGCACCTTCAATAACGTCATATTTTAATGCGCTGGCGTTGATGCCTAGACTTAATCCTGAGTAGCCTATAGGACGGTTAAATCCAGCTCTAGCGTAGTCGTTGCCAGTGGTGTGCATATAGGAAAAATCAATGCGATCGCCTATATTGAGCGGGCTAAATAACGAGGCAGCGGCCAAATAACGCTGACGCCCAGTCGAGAGGAAGCCATAGTTATCAGATGAAATGCTGGCAGCATAAGCCGCCGTGTTGCTAATCTTGACTAGCGATTCGGCCTGACCTTCTTTATCGCCTGCACGTAATGACTGACTGACCGCAACGCCAGGTAATTCATTGGCAATTAATATTGCACGGTCTAGCGTATCGAGTTTCAATACTTGATCTGGCGGGTTATTGGCTTCAATAAAACGCTTAATGATCTCTGGATCCACCTGATAAGTAACACCTGCCTCGCCGTCTATCTTAGCGCCGCCATACTGCGCTTCGACTATCTGCACCTTAACCTCACCCTCGCTAATATCTTGCTTAGGCAAGCTTGCGGTGGCTAAGTAAGCGCGATCTTTGTAGTACAGACTAATGCTATCAACCGCCAGTTTTAACTCGTCAAAGGTAATTTCTCTATTAAGATAATCTTTTAAGTAAGCTTCTAACTGATTAGCGCTAAACAGATGGTTGCCCTCAAACACAAAATGCTTAACGCTGAAGCGAAAACCCTCTTGAGATGGCTTCTCTACTGGCTTTTCTTGCTCTATCGTGGGCGGTGTTCTAAGCGGCTGTTTTTGATCTAGTATGCGCTCAATTTGGTTGAGTTGCTGCCCAGCATCTGCCGCCCAAATACCTTGGCTATGCCCTAATAATAGCAGCGTAATCAATGCAGACTTTGGTTTAAAGGAATGATTGGCGAGCATATGGTGAGTTAAAGAATATGTTTGTTAGTATCAATTATGGCGATATTTTTTATATTTAATATATACATAACCTGCTGATTTTAATGGTTTAAGTAATGAGTTTTTGACTAAAAATTAGTACTTATATTATAGCAGCTTGCATTTTAACCAAAGAAACTGGCTACAAACAGCTGATTAGACCCAAAAAATATAATCACTTTTTGCTTAAACTACACTGCTAGCCTAGGCAAATCAGGGCTAAGCTTAGCGTTTACGCCTATATAAAATTATCACAATAACTTAAAAAACCCACTGTCATCGGCAGTTAATTATCTGGCTTATCATGATACGTCATTTAATAAAAAGGGCTGGAATTCATTCCAGCCCTTGTATTTTACCGCGTTTGAGCATCACCCAAAATAGCGATTTAATTGCCTTTATACTGAAAAAGAAGAGCCACAACCGCAGGTCGTGGTCGCTTGTGGGTTGCGAATAACAAATTGCGAACCTTGCAAACTATCTTGATAATCAATTTCAGCACCCATTAAATACTGCAAACTCATGGGGTCTATCAGCAAGGTTACACTGTCTTTTTGTACTTGCGTATCGTCGTCATTGACTTCTTCTTCAAAGGTAAAACCATACTGAAACCCAGAACAGCCACCGCCACTGACAAATACGCGCAGCTTTAAATCAGGTGAGCCTTCCTCATCTATCAACTCTTTTACTTTTTTTGCAGCGTTATCTGTAAACACCAACGGCGCTGGCATAGCTTGTATATCAGCATTTTGTATTTCAGTGACAGCATTCATTATGTACTCCTAAATTTCTTAATAAAATCATTATGCTACAGTAAGTTAGCAAGGTCAATCAGCCAGTCTCTGTCGGCCAGTTTCAAAGTCTCTAACTTAAGTGTCTAATTATTCGCATCGACTAGCGTTTGTAGATGATCTGCCAGAAAAACCAGCTTGCCTTCTATGACTGCGCCCGTGTGCATTTCTAGAGATTTGTAATGCAAATCGCCAGTAATGTGCGCTTTAGATTGCAACTCTATGAACTGCCCAGCCTTAACTGTACCGATCACTTTGCCGTTGATGATAACTTTAGAGGCAGTAACTGCCCCTTCAATAGAGCCATGCTCACTTAAAATGAGCGTGCTTGGCGTCGCATTGGGTTCACTGACATTGCCATGAATTGTGCCATCTACACGCAAACCGCCAGTAAAATTTACATCGCCGTTAATCTGTGTCTCTATACCTACTAGCGTGTCTATGTTGTCTAGGCTTTTACTACTTTTCTTAAAAAACATACTGATTCCCATTCGGTTCGTTAGCGTCATATTTTACTATAAAGTTCAATCAAACTTAGCTAGCTATCAGGCCAAGTTTCAATCAGGTTTACTTTGCCAGCCTTTTATTGCCCAACATATTTTTATAAAACAATAAATCTTCTTTGATTTTTATATTCTCATCTTGTACCACATTGAGCTCTCGTCCGAGATTACTTTGTGCCGCTTGCTCAACTTGTAATTGCCGCTCTAGTTGAATAATTTTAGTCTGTAAACTTTGACTTTCTGCCGTTGCCAGTTTTAATTTTTCAGCGATATTGGCATAATCAGAAAATTGCCAGCTGGCAATCGCGTAGCCTAGCAGGATAAATAAGCTCGCGACTCCCCACTGAAAATACCAAGGACGCTGTGAGCGCACCGCCACTTGTTTGGCAGTTAAACCAAAATGCCGGCGAATTCTTCTTCTAACTGGTTTCATGCACTACCTTATATTGGGTCTGGCAGTTAAGGTAAAAGTGGCACCACTTCTAGGCCAGTGTTCTCTGCTAAATCAAACATAATATTCATGTTTTGCACAGCCTGACCAGCAGCGCCTTTGACCAAGTTATCTTGCACCACCACTAGCGTCAAATAGCCTGTTTGCGCATGTTGATGCAGCGCAATACGGATTTGATTAGAGCCGCGCACCGAACGTGTTTCAGGAAAAACCCCAGCAGGCAATACATCGACAAACCGTTCATGCTGGTAGCGTTGTTCAAACAATGCCTGCAAATCAAGGGATTGGGCTGACGCTGATAGTTTAACGTATATCGTGGTCAGCATGCCACGTATCATAGGAATTAAATGTGGCACAAAAATAAATTGCAGCGGTTTGCCTGCCAATTGTGTCAGCTGAGCATGAATTTCTGGATGATGCCTATGTCCTGCCACCCCATAGGCTTTCATATTGTCACTGGATTCTGCAAACAAAGTGGCTACTTCAGCTTTTCTTCCTGCGCCAGACACGCCAGATTTAGCATCCGCGATGATGGGTGCAGCAAGATCTATCAAGCCTTGCTCTAGTAAAGGGGCTAATCCTAATAATACGGTGGTTGGGTAACAGCCTGGATTGCCGATAATTTTTGCAGCTTTAATTTGCTCGCGATACAACTCTGGAATACCGTACACCGCTTCAGCCAAAACCGCTGGGCAGCTATGGGGCATTTTGTACCAAGTTTCAAACACGGCGACATCTTGCAAACGAAAATCTGCGGCAAGATCAATCACTTTTACCTGGGCATCCAATAATGCCTGCGCTTGGCTCATTGCCACACCATGCGGAGTGGCAAAAAATACCACATCGCAGTCTTGCAAATTGGCTAGTGCTGGGTCAGTAAAAGCTAAGTCTACATAGCCACGCAAACTAGGAAACATGTCTGCCACTGGCAAGCCAGCTTCACCTCTTGAAGTAATCGTCGTCAGCGCGACATTGGGGTGCAGCGCCAATAGACGTAACAACTCTACGCCCGTGTAACCCGTGCCACCTACTATGCCAACTTTTAGTTTTTTATTCATCAATTTTTAATTACCCCATGACGTCATCATAACAAAAAATGCCTAAAAAATTTATTCGTGTACGCCATCGCTAAAAATAAAAAAGGCCGCGTAAGCGACCTTTTCGTTCTTCAAGCGCCAAACAACAGCATCTGAAGTATTAACGTTTAGAGAATTGTTTACGACGACGCGCTTTGCGGAAACCGACTTTTTTACGCTCAACTTCACGTGCATCGCGAGTCACAAAGCCAGCTTGTGATAATGCACTTTTTAAATTTGCATCAAAGTCTATCAAGGCGCGTGTAATACCATGACGCACGGCACCCGCTTGACCAGATTCACCGCCACCAATGACATTAACCATAATATCAAAGCTGGCTAAATTGTTAGTCAATTCAAGTGGTTGACGTAAAATCATACGTGCTGTTACACGTGAAAAATATTCATCAACAGGCTTGTCATTGACAATAATATTACCTTTACCTGTTTTCAAAAACACGCGCGCTACTGAGCTTTTGCGGCGGCCTGTACCATAATTATATTTACCGATCATCTTTATATACCCTTAGATTTTCAATTCTTGCGGTTGTTGTGCCGCGTGCTCATGCGAACTGCCCGCATAAACCTTCATTTTTTTAATCATTGCGTAACCTAAAGGACCTTTAGGTAACATGCCTTTTACTGCCTTTTCTAAAGCACGACCTGGAAAACGATCTTGCATTTTTGCAAAAGTAGTGGTGCTGATACCACCAGGATAACCTGAGTGACTATGGTAAAGCTTGCCTTCGGCCTTGTTACCTGTCACTTTTAATTTATCCGCATTAATCACGACAATATAGTCACCTGTATCAACGTGTGGCGTATAAATCGTTTTATGTTTACCACGTAAACGGTGCGCAACTGCACTGGCTAAACGGCCTAGCACTAGGTCTGTGGCATCAACCACAAACCAATCGCGCTTCACTTCATGAGATTTTGCTGAGAAGGTTTTCATTGTCTTATCAATACTATGAGCTAAAAAAATTAAGAGGCGGATTTTATGCTGAAGCGAGGCTGTTTGTCAAACATTATGTTCAGCTTAAATGCGAATTATTGCAAATTACTTGAATTAAAAACTCAAGCTTAAATAAATAAGTGTGCTTGATCACTATTTAGTGCCAACTAGTTTATGCTAGGATAAACGCTGCTCAGCTATAGTAACACTTATGCTTAGCTCTTCAGGTAATTTTGGGAATGAATTTTAGCTCTAACTCACACTCATTTTAGAACTATCGACAAATTGAGATTATTTACATTTTTATCTTTGCTTGTTTATACCAACTTTGGCATTGCGCTAGGTTTAGGTGATATAGCACTCAAATCTCAACTGGGTGAGCGGCTTTTAGCTACAGTCACTGTCAGTGATATTGACCCACAAGCAGATGCCAACTGCTTTGCTGTGCAGGACAACAGTGAGCCGCCTGCATTTAAAAACACTAGCCTAGTATTGCAAGCTAACCATGATGGCTATGAGCTCACCATCAGCAGCAATGAGATGGTCACAGAACCTATCATCAATCTTAGTCTTAGTTTTATCTGTCAACCCAGTGTTAGGCGTGAATATGTATTGCTGCTAGACCTCATGCCAGTGAACGGCATTGGGCAAATACCAATAAAAGATACAGCACCTATCTTGGCTGAGAATGTAAATTCTGCTACAAACTCAGTACTTAGTATGCCTGCAACTTTGGCTCACGACCCCCCCAATAGCGCTAACACGGCTGCGGTAACAAGGCCTAAGAGATTGGCCATCAAAAAAATTCACGCCGCCACTAAAGTCGAAGATCAATTAAATGCTGCTTACACTGGTCAGCACATTGGCCGCATCAGAGCTGCTGCCAAAACAAAAAATCTCGTAGAGCAACCATCTCAAGTCAGTCAGGCCACATCGTCCAATCAGCCTTTTTTGGTAATTTCTGGGGATGAGGCTAACGATTTACCTGCCTTATCGCTGCGCTTAACTAAAGAGATTGATGTGAACAGACCCGCACCAGTGACCATGGTAAGTACTGAGACGGACAGCCTAGATGAAGCGACTATGATGACTAATCGCCTCAAGCACTTAGAAGATCAAATTACCCGCTTGCAAAAACGTAACCTAGAACTAATCGCTGAGTCGGCTGAAGCAAAAAAAATTATTTGGGTTAGCCACTGGCAACAAATTTTTCTAACTGCCCTACTCGTTATTATTGGGCTTACAGGCATCACATGGTTACGCAGAAAGCTTTTGACTAGGCGTAAGAAAATTGCTGGCCCTAAGTGGTTTGATACTGAGGCTATTGCTGCACTTAGAGAAAATTCCGCTGTTGGCAAAAAACCAGCTTTTGCCGATGCTAATTTTAATGTGCAATTAAGCGAGCGTAATATTCAATCACAGGCGGTTCAAGCGGCATCTACAGAAAATGATTTACCAAAAACTTCAGCAGTAGCGTTGCCGACTTTTGATCTTGAGCAACATCCCCCGTCCGCCCCCCTCGAAGAAACGCAAAAAGATGACTTGCTGGAAAGCATAGATTTTACTGAAATCGCTAATAACAGCGCTAGTGCAGCGACGGATGAGGCAGAAAAAATAGACCTCTTTGCATCAACAGCAGAAGTAATACTGCCAACTTTTGAGCTTGAGGAAAATGCTATGTCAGGGACACCACAAGCCACTATAAAAAAGCCTGACTAAATTTAGCCTTAGCTAAGCAGCCCAGTCTAGTGAAGCAAATAATGGCTATACAAGCCAACAAACACCAATAAACCCAGCCAATTGTTGTGTAAAAACGCCTTGAAGCATAGCGCTGTTTCGCGGGTTCTAATCAAATAATAGTGATATACGGCAACAGTAGCAGCCATGGCCAAACCCAGATAATAGGCTGCCCCAAGCATCAACCAGTGCCCTGCAAGCATTAACAGTAATATCATTAAAGTATAAGAAATCATCACTGCCAACACGTCAAAGCGGCCAAAGGTAATAGCGGATGATAGTATGCCAATCTTGACATCATCTTCACGATCAACCATGGCGTACTCGGTATCATAGGCCACCGCCCAACATATATTAGCCAGCAGTAGCAACCATGCAATACTGGGGATGTAGCCCAATATGGCAGAAAAAGCCATGGGAATACCCCAACCAAAGGCAATGCCTAGATAGGCTTGTGGTATGGCAAAAAAACGCTTAGTAAACGGGTAAGTCGCCGCCAGCAGCATGGCGACGATAGATAGTTTAATAGTTAGCGTATTGAGTAAACACACCAGCAAAAATGCGCTTAATACTAGGCCTAACGCCAAGCCATAGGCTTCTTTTTTTGTCACTTCATGATTGACTAGAGGTCGATGTTGGGTACGGGCTACTAAGCCATCATATTGGCTGTCTGCAATATCGTTCATCACACAACCAGCGCTACGCATTAATACCGTGCCTGTGACAAAAATCAGCACGATTGCCCAATCAGGTTTACCCTGCCCCGCAATGACCAAGGCCCACAAAGTAGGCCACAATAGCAATAAAATGCCGATAGGCTTATCTAATCGCATTAAGCGTTCATAAGCATCTAATTTTTCAATCAATCTTTTCATCATCAAACTTTAATAACACTAAGTAGTTGTGGTAAAAATACTTCGGTGACCATAATGCGTGCGTCATGCAAACTAAACACTGAACGGCGCGCCCATAAGTATAAAGGTTTGACTTGCATCGTTTGTGTCGCATGCTGATAAAGCAAATGCTGGGGTGATAACTTTTTATAAGTTAAAGGTGTGCGTTTAACTTGCGGATTAGCAAATAAGCTAGCGCCTAAAGGCTGGCTGCCTAAGCGGCGCAAGCCTGCCCATGGGCCACGCAAACTGCTAGCGGGTAATACGCTGTGGGCAAATACTAAGGCTTGTTGATTGCCCATCAACATCACTTCTCGTATCAGCGCTTTTTGGCGTACTGGCATTTTTAATAAGGACGCTTCATCCAAAAAAGCTTTTGCGCTCATTACTTGCACAGGCTGCACTAAAAAATCCGCATATTTTTTCTTTAATCGTGCCGTCAAAGAGCCTTTATCGATTAGCCAATGATGATACTTGCCGCTTTGCATAGGGTTTTTTAACCAATTAGCTCGATTGCTGTGATTTGGCTGAAAGTCATTTAAAGAAGTTTTTTTCACCTGGAAAATTATGCCACATAAACCTAGTGAATTAATTTCTGATGCTTTATTTAGCAAATACTAAGCCGCAACGCTTACATTAAACTTTTACTAATTGGCTCACGTCTGCCATCCACCTAGCTAAATGCTGCTCCACTGCTTGCGGATAATCGTGCAATAACTGATCGGCCAGCGTTTTAGCGGTTTGTAATAAGGCCAAGTCTCTATTTAAATCGGCAATTTTTAACATAGGCACACCACTTTGGCGCACCCCTAAAAACTCGCCGGGGCCACGTAAATTAAGGTCTGCCTGCGCTATGGCAAAACCATCATTGCTTTCATAGATGACTTTCAAACGGGCGCGCGCCGTTTCAGATAGTTTATTTTGATAAAGTAAGATGCAAGTGCTTTTTGCCGCCCCACGACCGACGCGGCCACGCAACTGATGCAATTGACTCAGGCCCATGCGTTCGGCGTGCTCTATCACCATTAAACTAGCATTAGGCACATCTACACCGACTTCTATTACCGTAGTTGCCACCAGCAATTGCAAATCACCGCGACTAAAAGCAGCCATCACCGCTTGTTTTTCTGCCGCTTTCATACGGCCGTGTATCAAGCCGACTTGCAATTCAGGAAAGGCTTCTTGCATCAAGGCATAAGTATCGTTTGCCGTGACTAACTGCAAGGTCTCCGAATCCTCAATCAAAGGGCATACCCAATAAGCCTGATGCCCTTCTGCGCAAGATTCTCGCACCCGTTGTAAAATTTCATCGCGACGCACGTCTGACACCAACTTAGTGACAATTGGTGTGCGCCCTGGTGGCAACTCATTAATCACCGAGACGTCCAAATCGGCGTAATAGCTCATAGACAAAGTACGTGGAATAGGCGTGGCTGTCATCATCAGCTGGTGCGGCTCTGGCTGGCCTTTTTGGCGCAAAGCTAAACGCTGCTGTACGCCAAAACGGTGTTGCTCATCTATCATCGCTAAGCCTAATTGCTTAAACTGCACCGCCTCTTGAAACAAAGCATGCGTGCCTACGATTAACTGCGCACTGCCATTGGCAATGCTGTGCATGGCTAATTCACGGTCTTTTTTAGATTGACTACCAGTCAACCAAGCAATTTGAATGTTCAGCGGGGTCAGCCATAGCAGCATTTTTTGATAATGTTGCTCGGCTAAAATTTCTGTCGGCGCCATAAACGCCACTTGCCAGCCACTTTCTATGCTTTGCAAGGCGGCCATACAAGCGACTATTGTTTTACCACTGCCCACATCCCCCTGCAAAAGCCGCTGCATAGGGTGAGCATTGGTCAAATCATGCTCGATTTCTAGCGCTACTTTTTGTTGTGCTTGCGTCAAGGCAAAAGGCAGGCTTTTTAGCAAAGCCGAAACTAAATTTTTAGATGGACTAAATTGTGGCGCATCCACGCTGCGGCGACGCGCATAATGTTTTCGCATAGAAAGCTGTTGCGCCAGCAGCTCATCAAAGGCCAAACGCTGCCATTCTGCTGTGGTTTTGTTTTCTAAAGCCTGTCTATCCGCCTGCGGTGCTGGGTGATGCAGAGCCTGCAAGCTGTCTGAAAAACTAGGAAACTGAAATGTTTGGTAAATATAAGCTGGCAAAGTCTCAGATAAATCGGCGTGCTTTAATGCTATGCCTATGGCTTTGCGCAAAGCGCCTTGTGTCAGCCCTGCCACGGTTGGGTAAACTGGCGTTAAGGTTTCTGCAACAAAGCTGCTTGCACCCACCGCTTTACAGGTGGGGTGCACCATTTCATAGCCAAAAAATCCGCTACGCACTTCACCATAGACCCTGAGCTTATTACCCACTTTTAAGGCAGCAATTTGGCTATGGTAAAAATGTAAAAATCTTAAGGTAAACTGGCCGCTGGCGTCTTCTAATCTGGCAATTAATGCCTTGCGGGGCTTGTAAGTGAGCTCAGCGTGTACTATTTCGCCTTCAACCTGGGCCGATTCGCCTAGCCGTAAATCGCGCACCGCCGTCAGGTGCGTTTCATCAATATAGCGCAGCGGCAAATGGAGCAATAAGGCTTGAAGATTACCAATCCCTAGCTTGTTTAAATTGGCAATCAGCGGCTTGCTGAAGCTGTGGATCTCGCAAAGCTTGGTCATGCTAGTTCATCATGCAAAACTATAGGCTTGGCTTTTTAACAACGCTCGCCACATTGCCTTTGGCTCGATTGATTCTCACCACATCGGGTATTTTGCGTAAACCACGCATTAAATCGGCTAAGTGAACGCGGTTTTTCACTTGAACGGTAAAGTAAAGATTAGCATAGGCGCTACCGTCAGCCTCTTCCACACTGACATTGTCAATATTAGAACCAGCATCAGCGATGCCTGAAGCAATTTTAGCCAACATGCCTGGTTGATTGGCCACAGTAAGATTTAGGTTGGTTTTGAATAAGCGCTCACTTTCTGGCTCCCACTCTACGTCCAGCCATTTATCGGGGTCTAACTTAAATTTTCTAACGCTAGGACAATCATGCGTATGTATGACCAAACCTTTATCTTTATTGATAAAGCCTAGAATGGGGTCGCCAGGGATGGGTCTGCAACATTGGGCAAATTGCACCGCCATGCCTTCAGTGCCGTGTATGGTAATCGTATCTAAAGATTTAGCGGGCAACTTGGTATGTTTTGCTAAGTTTTCATCGGTCATGGCTAATAATTGATGGGCCACCATCAAATTTTGACGTTTGCCTAAGCCTATATCCGTCAAAATTTCAGATTTCTTTTTAAGACCATAGTCGCGTACCAGCTTTTGCCAATGCGCTTCGGTAATGTGGCTAGGTTCAACGTGCAAAGCACGCAAAGCCTGATTGAGCATACGTTCACCTAAATGTGCTGACTCTGTCGATTGCTGTGACTTTAAAAATTGTCGAATATGTGCGCGGGCGCGACCCGTCACCACGTAATTGAGCCAAGCAGGATTAGGTTTAGCAAGTGCGCCTGTAATAATTTCTACATGATCGCCGTTGTGCAGTTCTGTTCGCAGTGGCGCTAAGTCTTGATTAATCCGCACAGCCACGCAACTATTGCCTATGCCAGAATGCACGGCATAGGCAAAATCTACCGCTGTTGCGCCTTTTGGCAAAGCTAATATTTTACCTTTGGGCGTAAATACATAGACTTCATCGGGAAACAAATCAATTTTAAGATGTTCAAGAAAATCTAAAGAATCGGCACTGTCACTTTGAATTTCTAGTAAGCGCTGCAACCATTGATGAGTTTTTTGCTGCAATGCCGTGAGCTGCGCATCATTAGCCTTATAAAGCCAATGCGCCGCCACCCCAGCGTCTGCAATATTGTGCATCTCTATACTACGAATTTGCACTTCTATTGGCGTGCCAAACGGACCAAATAAAGTGGTGTGTAAAGACTGATAGCCATTCGCCTTAGGAATGGCAATGTAGTCTTTAAATTTGCTCGCGATAGGCTTATATAAAGTATGCAGCGCGCCTAAGGCAACATAGCAGCTGGTTAAATCTTTGACGACGACACGAAATCCGTAAATATCATAAATTTGTGAAAACGCCGTCATCTTGCCAGTCATTTTCTTATAAATACTGTAGAGATGTTTTTCGCGGCCTGATACTTCTGCATCAACGTTCATGGTCACTAGCTGGTGCTTGATGGATTCTAGTATCTTGCTCACTACTTCTTTGCGATTACCACGTGCCGCTTTTACCGCATTAGAAATGGCCTGATAGCGCATGGGGTGTAGATACTGAAAACTTAAATCTTCTAGCTCTTGATAAATCGCATTCAAGCCTAGGCGATTGGCAATAGGCGCATAAATATCCAGCGTTTCTTTAGCAATCAGCTTTTGCTTCTCTGGCCGCATTGCCTCTAGCGTCTGCATATTATGCAATCTATCGGCCAGTTTCACTAAAATCACCCGTACATCTTGTGACATTGCCAGTAGCATTTTGCGAAAGTTTTCTGCCTGCGCCACACTAGCACTTTGAAACTCAATTTTATCTAACTTGGTCACGCCATCGACTAGCTCGGCCACTTGCTGACCAAACTTTTCTTTAATATCCAATGTGCTAATGTCGGTATCTTCGACAACATCATGCAGTAGCGCAGCAGAAATTGTCGGCACATCCATGTGCAGTTCAGCCAATATACAAGCCACCGATACTGGGTGGGTGATATAGGGTTCGCCTGTTTTGCGCACCACGCCCTGATGCGCCTCATCGGCATAGCGATAGGCATTCCAAATCTGGCTAATATCTTGCTGTTTGAGGTATTGCTGCAAGCGCAAAGTTAAGGCTGAACCCACAATGTCTGCTGGTAAAAGCGGAGCTGCGCCTAATTTTGATGTAGCTAGATTAATAGCATTAGGCTTTGATGATTCCGCGGTATGGGGTGTTGCCGGTTTAGGCATGGCGTTGTCACAAACTATCTATCGGTGCTTAACTGCGTAATAAGATTTCCACGCCCACTTTACCCGCTGCAATTTCACGTAAGGCGAGCACAGTTGATTTATCGCGCAAGCCTTGTACGTTAATTAAAGGCTCTGCGCCATTATGTAGCTGACGAGCGCGATACGCTGCCACTAAAGTTAATTGAAATCTATTGGGGATTTGCTCTAAGCAGTCATCTACCGTAATACGTGCCATGATGGTTTTTCCTGTTATGCGCTAAATAAAAGTCTTAGCTAAAATTTTAAAGATTGATCACATCAGCGTTTAAGTAGCTACTTAAATGACTAATTACGTGAGTGTTTGAATTAAGCCAGCGTGACGCTGCATCTGAACTAAGACTGCCAAACGATGCGAACGCACAATGGCTCGAATATCTTGCAAGGCAACATCAAAGTCATCGTTGATTGTAACATAATCGAACTCAGCTACGTGACGCATTTCTGTTCGGGCTGCTGCGACTCGCTTGGCGATTACCTCGGCACTGTCTTGACCACGACTATTGAGCCTCTGCGCTAGTGCATCTATCGAGGGCGGCAATATAAAAATACTAATGGCTTGCGGGTAGAGCCGTCTGACTTGCGCCGCCCCCTGCCAATCTATCTCTAGTACAACATCATAAGCTTGTTTTAACAATGTCTGCACCGCAGACTGAGCCGTGCCATAACGCGCCCCATGCACTTCTGCACTTTCTAAAAACTGGGCTTGGCCTAGCATGGCCAGAAATGTTGCATCATCAACAAAGTGATAGTCCAGGCCATTCACCTCGCTAGGCCTAGGCTGACGTGTGGTGTGAGAAATAGAAAGTTTTAACTGTGCATCATCGGCTAATAAGGCTTTAATTAAGCTGGTTTTGCCCGCCCCTGAAGCTGCGGTGATAATAAAAAGATTGCCGTTAGTCATCATTTACCGTTACTTATCATTTAATCCACCCTTGAACTGCGCTCAATTAGCACCAATCTGGGTTGGGCAATGCGCTAAATACTGACTTCAATCCCTCAGCCCAACCTTGCCTAACCTGTAAATAATAAGGGTCGTTCTCGGTAATTCTTTGCTGGCAATCGGCATGTAAGGTATCTACTCTATATAGCAACAAATCAATAGGCGCTGCCACACTGACGTTACTGCGTATAGTAGAGTCAAATGAAATCAATAAGCATTTTACCGCATCCATCATTTCTGTATTGTATTTAACCACACGGTCGATAATAGGCTTACCGTACTTGGTTTCACCTATTTGAAAATAAGGGGTTTCACTACAAGTTTCTATAAAGTTTCCCGCTGCATAGACATTAAACAATCTCGGTTTTTCACCTTTAATTTGCCCGCCGAGCAAAATACTGGCATTAAATTCTATGTGATGATTTTTAAGGTATTCGGCATCTCGCTCAAAGGCTGCTCTTAGCTCGGAGCCGACTAAACCTGCCGCTTCAAATAAACTATCTACATTATGTAAATGCTTGCTAGCTTTTTTATTGCTTTCTATGGCGGCCTTTAAATGGCCGATGACAGACTGCGTAATCGCTAAATTACCCGCCGTCATTAAGACGATGACACGGTCATTTTTAACTTCAAACACGTGCATCTTAGGGGAAATGGCAACTTGATCTACCCCAGCGTTGGTGCGCGTATCAGAAGCAAATACCAAGCCTTGTTTTAACAATAGTCCTACGCAATAAGTCATAACTCACTCTTCTATAATCTAGCCCAAATCATACCATTAGCCATGGCCTAACTTAACAGAAATTCTTAATATCAGTTAGTGCCTAATGTCTTAGGCATGGCCAAGCTGGCTTAATATTGTGCTATCTGGGTGTTTCTATCTGGGTAATTCAATCTTGGCATTTAAATCTTGGCGATGGCGTGTAATCACCTCTTGTGAGGCAAGAATAATCTCTCGCAAAAAACATAATAGGCCAAAAATTAAGGAAAACATGGCGGTGATAAACGTCATTAACACAAAACCTGATAAGTGAATATTAATAGCAACGCCAATAAATATGGAGGCAATCGCTAAAGATACGCACAATCCAGCAAAGATAAACAAGCCTACTGACCAGCGCATCCAAGAAGTTCTGACTGCAATAATATCTAGCTCATCTAAGAACAATTTGCGCTGCTCCAGATTAAATGCATTTAAGTTTCTGGCTCTATCTATCGCGCGGCCCAGTCGATTAACCAGTACACCAAGAATAGAGCCGATGCCAGTTAATAAAAAAACTGGCGCGACTGCGTCATGAATGGCTAGAGACACATCACGGATATCGGAAGGAGAGTTAATGATCATAAAATTCAGCTTAATCTAGATATGGTTTAGGCTAGTCAGCCAGTCACAATAATAAAAAACTTACTGCTGTATTTGCTGCATCTGCCGCATCGACTCGGCCTTTTGGGCAAGTGCGGCAATATCAATGCTGCGTTGCTGAGCTGACGCTGTGCCAGATTGATTAACCAGCACGCTAGTGGCCATGCCCTCTACGCCGCCGCCAGAACGCAAGCCGCTGACTGGGTTTGCGCTGCGATAGTCTAAGCCAGTCGCCAGTCGCACATGGCCTTCGCCCGCACGGCAACCGTTAGCAACATCAAAACTTTGCCAGCCTAGGTCAGTTAAATAAACGTCTGCCCAAGCGTGCGTTTGCATCAAACTGCCGTCGGCGGTAAATAAATAGCCGCTGACATAGCGTGCTGGCAAACCCATGCTTCGGCAGCACGAAATAAAAATATGGGTATGATCTTGGCATACCCCTTGGCCAAGCGCATAAGCGTCTATGGCTGAAGTAGTGACTTGCGTAACCCCAGTGAGGTAATGCACACGCAGAAGTAAAGCATGCATCATTGCCTCTAGCGCCGCCAGCTGGCCTTGCTCTGCTGCTTTAAACTGTGTCGCAAATGTGCGTATGGCCTCGCTACTTTGGGTAAGCGGGGTATCTCTAAGATAAATAGCTAAAGGTAAGTTTTGCTGTACCGATGTCACGGCCAAACCTGTTTCAATCTCACCCATGGCCACGATAGTAATTGCTTGGTGCGGGCTATCAATCACTAGCGTGTGTGTGCTATTGCCATAAGCATCTGCTGTGGGGTTGAGTGCGCCTAGTACTTTAATATCCCAACGTTTAACCTGCTGACCAAAGCCATTTTGCGGTGTTAGTCGTAATTGCTGTATGGTGTAATTCACTGGCTCGCTATACACATAGCGAGTGTGATGCTCTATGCTAAGCAGCATATTAACTCGCCACTATGCTGAAAAAAGTCTTATGTATTTCTGTACCTAGTTTGTTGTTGGCTTGCACAAAGTCTTCTAAAAATTCATGCAGGCCGTGCTGAAAAATACTGCGCATTTTGCCAAAACGTAATTTAGCGTGTAGCTCCCCAGCCAAGCGCTTACATTCGGTCTGTCTAGCGCCTGACAGCTGCTCTAAAATAAGGGTAATTTCATCAAAACAAGCGTGTAATGATCGCGGCATATCACGCCTTAAAACCAGCAACTCCGCCACCCGCCAAGGCTCTATGGTGTCGCTATAAATTTTCTGATAGGCCTGAAAAGCTGATACCGAGCGCAAAATAGCGCTCCATTCGTAGTAATCGACCGCGCCGCCTATTTCTTCTTGTTCTGGCAGTAATAAGTGATATTTCACATCTAGCAATCTGGCGGTATTGTCTGCGCGTTCTATAAACGTACCTAAACGCACAAAACTAAAGGCATCATCCCTTAGCATGGTGCCAAAGCACACCCCTCTAAATAAATGTGAGCGGGCTTTTACCCAATCGCAAAATTCACGTAAGCCAGTCTTGGCTAAATCTTGATCAATAAATTGGCTAAATTCTAGCCAAAGTGAATTGATGTTTTCCCAAGTTTCTGACGTCATGGTTACCCGCACTGCATGGGCATTTTCGCGGGCACTTCGTAAGGAATTATAAATGCTAGAGGGGTTATTGCTATCCATGGCTAAATAATGAATCACGCCAGCGGCGGTATATTCATCATCTTCATATTTAAAGTAGTCGCGCTCGTAGGCCTCTACATTGCCAGATATTTCTAGTGCTGTTACCCATAACGCGGCTTCACTTTCTGCGGCATTGGGCACTAAGGACATGTTATACGTCACATCCAATACTCTTGCCATATTTTCTGCACGCTCTATATATCGCGCCATCCAATAAAGATGATCTGCTGTACGACTTAACATGTGCTCACCTCTTGTGTTGCGTCTGTTGGGCTGGCACTATGCATTGCCTCGCCCGCTGCTTCTTGCAGCACCCAAGTATCTTTAGTGCCACCCCCTTGCGATGAATTCACCACTAGCGAACCTTCTTTCATCGCCACTCTACACAATGCCCCTGGCACTAAGCTGACGGTTTTTCCGGATAAAACAAAAGGTCGCAAATCCACATGCCTAGGGGCAATACCCTGCTCCACTAGGGTAGGGCAGGTGGAAAGCGCCAATGTGGGTTGGGCAATATAATTAGCAGGGTTTGCAATAATCCGCTCTTTAAAGTCTGCTAACTCTTTTTTAGACGCAGCAGGGCCTACCAACATGCCATAACCGCCTGAGCCTTGCACTTCTTTAACCACCAGCTCTGCTAAATGGGCCAAGGTATAAGCTAAATCATCTGCTTTACTTAATTCATAAGTCGGTACGTTCTCTAACAGAGGCTCTTCACCTAAATAAAATTTGATCATCGCTGGCACATGAATGTAAGTAGCCTTGTCATCGGCCACCCCAGTGCCCACCGCATTGGCGAGGGTCACGCCGCCATCACGATACACCGATAGCAAGCCTGGTACGCCTAGCATAGAGTCGGCATTAAACACCAACGGATCTAAGTAATCATCATCTATGCGGCGGTAAATCACATCCACCCGTTGCGGCCCTTCAGTAGTGCGCATATACACCGCATTGTTGCGCACAAATAAATCAGATCCCTCTACCAGCTCTACCCCCATTTGCTGCGCCAAAAATGCATGTTCAAAATAGGCACTGTTATACGCCCCTGGCGTTAATACCACGACGGTAGGCTCATGCACCCCAGCTTGTGCTACCGCACGTAAATTTTTCAGCAGTACTTGTGGGTAATGGTCAACTGGCGCAATAGAGTAGCGGCGGAATAATTCGGGGAAAAGTCGCATCATCATTTTGCGATCTTCCAGCATATATGAGACGCCAGAAGGGGTGCGTAAATTGTCTTCTAACACATAAAATTGTGATTCGCTGGTACGCACTAAATCTATACCAGCAATATGTGCGTAAATTTGATTAGGCACATCCACGCCAAACATCTCAGGTCGGTATTGACTATTGCCCAGCACACTTGCTGGCACTAGCCCCGCTTGAATGATGTCTTGCTTATGATAAATATCGTGCAAAAACATATTGAGTGCACGAACTCGTTGTATCGCCCCAGCAGATAATTTTGCCCATTCTTTAGCCGCCAATATCCGCGGCACAATATCAAACGGTATCAGACGTTCAGCCCCGTCATCATCGCCATACACATTAAAGGTGATCCCCACCCGACGAAACAGCAATTCTGCCTCTTGACGTTTACTATTGAGCTGATGATGTGGCACGCCTTTAAGCCAATGCTTATAAGCGGCATAGATTTCACGCACGCCAGCCTCGTCGCCACTGGCGCTATTGATTTGCATTTCATCAAAAAATGCTATGGCGGAATTTTTCATAATCTTATTCTTTCTTATATATATGAATGAATAAGCAAAACTCATACCAAACTATTTATTATAAAAATCAATAAGTTACATCATAAAAAAATCGGCGCGGCGCTTTAATGCACGTAATCCGTGCATAGAGGTTAAGCCAGCTAACCTCTATGCCATATTTAAGTGCAAAAATTTGGCGGCATCATGAGTGTAAAAGTTGGGGCATCTGGCATCTGGCCATAGCAAACTCCCCCTAGCGGGATGGTTGAAAACGCGACATCACTCAATATTCTGGATTTGTTCTCGTATTTGCTCTATCAGGACCTTGAGCTCCATGGATACTTGCGTCGTCTGCACAGACACAGATTTAGACCCCAAAGTGTTGGCCTCTCGATTTAGCTCTTGCATCAAAAAGTCTAAGCGCTTACCCGCTGGGGCACTGCTATTCAAAATACGTTTAACTTCACTGATATGCGCCGTCAATCGACTTAGCTCTTCATCCACATCAATACGCTGAGCAAATAACACCAGCTCTTGAGCGATACGCTCTTGGTCTATATTTTTTAGGCTCTCATATAATTTAGCCTCTAACTTAGCTTGATAGGCTTTAGTGAGTTCAGGCAATAGCGGTTTAACTTTTTCGACCAACTGCTCAATTTGCGTCAATCGCTCCAGTACTAAATTTTTCAGCTTTTCACCCTCTCTGGCACGAGAATCATTGAGCGCTTGCAAACCTTGTTGCACTAATTTTTTTACATCCTCCACGAGCGTGTCATCACTTGCAAAATCATTTAACAGCACGCCTGGCCAGCGCAGTATATCGGCCACACTGAGCTCACGGCTTTGAGGAAAATGTAGCCGCGCTTTAGCCTGCATGATGACTAGCTGTTGCAGTGCAGCTTCATCCAATTGCTCAGTTTGATGGGCTGAGGTTGCTTGCATTAAATTCAGCTTGCATTCAATTTTACCGCGACTCAATTGGGCGCTAATAAGCTCACGAATAGCGGGTTCTAAGCTTCTTAAATTTTCATCTAGCTTAAAATGCACATCCAAATAACGGCTATTGACTGCGCGTAATTCCAGTAGCAAGGTAGCGTTTTCTATGGGGTGTTCCAGCGCGGCGTAGCCTGTCATGCTAAAAATCATACGGGTACTTTCTCATGAAATAGGAATAAAATTAGTGTCATGTTATCAAATACTCATGATTTCATGCCAAAATAAAGCACTTCATCAGGAATTTAACCATGCAAAACCCTCACCGCCCAAGTCAACGCCAGCTTAATGAACTGCGTCATGTAGAAATTATTCGCCATTACACCAAACACGCTGAAGGTTCAGTGCTAGTGAAGTTTGGCGATACCCAGGTATTATGCACCGCCAGCGTAGAAGATCGCGTCCCTGGCTTTTTAAAAGGTAAAGGCCAAGGCTGGGTAACCGCAGAATATGGCATGCTACCGCGCTCGACTGGCAGTCGCATGGACAGAGAAGCTGCTAAAGGCAAACAATCTGGCCGTACTCAAGAAATCCAACGGCTGATAGGCCGCTCATTACGGGCAATTATTGACTTAGAAAAACTGGGAGAACGCAGCATTCAAATTGATTGTGACGTGATTCAAGCCGATGGCGGCACTCGAACTGCAAGTATTACTGGCGCTTATGTGGCTTTGCATGATGCTATATCCACCTTATTAGCCAGCGGCAAAATCACACAAAGCCCGCTGATACAAAGCATCGCTGCTATTTCAGTGGGCATTTACCAAGGCCAGCCCGTGCTTGATTTAGACTATATTGAAGATTCTGACTGCGATACCGACATGAATGTTGTCATGACAGCCGATGGTGGTTTTGTTGAGGTGCAAGGCACTGCTGAAGGCCAGCCATTTAGCCGCGAAGCCATGAATGCCATGTTAGATTTAGCCTCACTTGGCATTACACAACTCATCAAAAAACAAAATGAGGTGCTAAGTGCTAACTAAGCTGGTGATTGCCTCAGGCAATCAAGGTAAGTTACGTGAAATCCAACACTTACTCTTGCCACTGAACATCGAAATCATTCCACAATCTATGTTGGCTGTGCCTGAGTGCGAAGAACCCTACTTTACCTTTTTAGAAAACGCACTGGCCAAAGCGCGTCATGCAAGCAAACACACTGGCTTGCCTGCTCTAGCCGATGATTCTGGCTTATGTGTAGATGCCCTGCAAGGCGCTCCTGGCGTACTTTCTGCGCGCTATGCTGGCGAACCAAAATCTGACCAAAAAAACAATGCAAAATTGCTAGCGGTATTGGCGACTGAGCAAAATCGTCATGCGCATTTCTATTGCGTCATGGTGTTAGTACGGCATGAATACGACCCTGAGCCGCTTATCGCCGAAGGGCGCTGGGCGGGTGAAATTTTAACTGAGTATCGTGGCAATGACGGCTTTGGCTACGACCCGCTTTTTCTGGATGCGAAAACCGCTAAAACCGTGGCTGAATTACCATTAGAAATTAAAAGTCGCATCAGCCACCGTGGCCATGCCATGAGTAAATTACTACTGCAACTGGAAAGACTGCGCCATGAGTAAGACCCATATAACTTGGCCTAAATGGCTACGTGATGACAATAGTGTGGTGGCTTGTACTGAAAAAGTAAAAGTCATGAACGAAAATTTTGATGAGCTTAAACAAATCGCGCAAGATGCACTTGAAGATGGATTGTTGATGGAAGTCAGTGAATCGCAAATGCGAGCAGCCCTACATGAACTGGTTGACGCCCTCATCAATCCTTACAAAAGGTAAGTGACTATCAAAAAAATCATTGATATTATTGCTGCGGATAAGCTAGGCCCTAGGCCGGCTAACGCTGCTGTACCAGTACTAGGCCAACCGACTATTTCAGGCCTGACTCAGCCACCCCCACTGTCTTTATATATACACATTCCTTGGTGCGTTAAAAAATGTCCTTATTGCGACTTTAATTCGCATGAAAACCGCAATAATAGTGAGCTACCTGAAAGCGCTTATATCGACGCGCTGATTGCAGACCTTGAACTCGCCACGCCCAAAATATGGGGGCGTAAAATAAAAAGTGTATTTTTTGGCGGTGGCACACCCAGTTTATTTTCAGCCGCATCTATAGACCGAATTTTAAGCCAAGTGTGTATGCTCACCGCCTTAGAATTTGATGCAGAAATTACCTTAGAAGCCAACCCAGGTACAGTGGATGCCGCGCATTTTTTGGGCTACCAACAAGCAGGGGTAAATCGACTCTCTTTAGGCATACAAAGTTTTAATAACGCGCATTTAAAAGCACTAGGCCGCATACACGATAGCGAACAAGCCAAGCAAGCCATCGCGCTGGCGATGAATACTTTTGAACAAGTGAATTTAGATATGATGTATGGTTTGCCTGAGCAGACACTCAACGACGCATTAGAGGATGCACAAACTGCCGTGCAGTTTCAGCCTGCGCATTTATCTTTTTACCACTTAACTTTAGAACCTAATACGCCGTTTTATCGCACGCCGCCTAGCTTGCCTGACGAGGACACTAGTTGCGATATGCAAATTGCCATTGAAACCCTATTAGCCCAGCATGGTTACCAGCATTACGAAACCTCAGCATTTGCTAAAAAAGCTAAACAAGCTAAGCATAATCTAAACTACTGGCAGTTTGGCGATTATTTAGGCATAGGGGCTGGGGCGCACAGCAAGCTTAGCTACCACGATAAAATCACCCGCGAAGTGAGGCCTAAGCACCCAAAAGCCTATATGGAGCAAGCCTTGCAAGCTAATGCAGTAGAAAGAGTATGGCACATCGCTAAAGACGAACTGGGCTTTGAATTTATGATGAACGCACTGCGCCTGATAGACGGCGTTCCGCTGGATTTATTTGAGCAACGCTGCGGTTTGCATATACACACACTGCAAGACGCTATTAAAAAAGCGCAAGACAAAGGCCTACTGGTGATTGAGCACGGCTTTATTAAACCCAGTTTATTGGGGCAACGTTTTTTAAATGAATTGCTCGCATTGTTTTTAGTTTGAGGCCTTAGCCTGGCCCCAAACTCAATAGTCTGGCCCCAAACTTATCAGACTTAAATTAGGGCAATTAAGGCCTATCTAAACTGCCCATAGATTTTGGATAAGTCACTATGCCCCAAGGCATATCTTTGACGGTAATGCGTTTAGTCACTTCTAACTTATTGGCATCAATCACAATTACTTCATTTGACTTGCCGCAGGCGAGCAATATTTGCTGGTCATCTGGAGTAAAACTAAAATGCCAGCAACGGTCGCCGGTTGTGATGTCTTTAATCTTCTCATAAGTCTTAGCATCAAACACCTGCAAAGCTTTTTCTTTGTTAGACGCTACAAATATACGATTACCCGCGCGGTCAAAAGAAACGCCATACGGCGATTTGCCAGTAGCCACTTCTTTAATCACTTCAAACTTATCATTGAGTACCAGCATTTTGTCGGCATATTCTAGCGTAGTCACTAGCGTTTTACCGTCTGGTGAAGTCTTAATGCCGCGCGGACGTTCGCCGTATTTACCCACCGAGATGCTTTTTAGCAGCTTGCCAGATTGCATATCGTGAACAGTAATGGAATTATCAGATTCGTTGGTGACCAGCATTTGCTTGCCATTTTTTGAAAACTCCACCCCCTCTGTTTCTGGTTTACCAATGATTTCACTAATCATCTTGCCTGTTTTTAGATCGACAATAGCAATACGGCCTGGTATTTTTTCTTCATTATCGTCATCTTTACTCGCCTCAGCGCCTGGTTTAGCGGGCGGCCCAGACTTAGCGCTAGGTTCATAAGTCACGTAAGCTCGATTACCCAACACGCGGACAAATTCAGGGTTTTTACCGATATTCACAAAAGTCGGGCTAGTATTACCCGTAGTATCCACCAGCGAGATATTGCCGTCATCTTTATTGGCCGTCACCAGCAATTTGCCATCTGCCGTCACGCCTATGCCACGCGGTCCTTTAGCGCCAATATCAAGGCTACCTTTAGTTTCCATGGTGGCTAGGTCAATCACAATCACTCCGCCATCCTGATTAGATACATAAGCTAGACCTTTATCTGCCGCCATCGAAGATGTAACAGTTAAAACGCCAAAGGCAAGCAACATCGTTGCAGAAAATTGTTTAATTAACTTTTGTTTCATGACTTAAATATCCTAAATGGGTGAAATAATACAAACTATTGTTAAGCATATTGAAAATTTCTTAAATGATTCTTAACGAAAAATATCTGAACTAAATAAATTTACCATACCTATTCTTTAATGCTTAGTTCGCTATGTATAGTATGCACACCTTCGACATTACGAACTAATTTATCTACATATGCTACTTGGCTTTGACTATCAACAAAGCCCATAAGTTTAACGTCACCTTTAAGCGTTGCAACAGCAATATTCAAGTGCTTAATTTTATCATCAAGTAACAAGACTTTCTTAACCCTTGCAGTCACTTCACCGTCTTTAACTTCAGCCGCAACAACGCCTTTTATTTTTATGGCGCTTGGTAATTCCGAAGATTGACCACAACCTGACATTAGGTTGAATGTTATTAGTGTTGCACTAATAACAAATAATTTTGTATGTAATTTCATTCTAATTTAACGCCTTATCATGTTATAAATTTTGATGACGATTATGATTGTCGCTTACTTAACTTAAGATATTCTTAAGTTAAGTAAGCGACAATGCAGATATTCAGCAATCGCACTGATCAATATATTGTAGCCATAAAAAAATCTACAAATAACCGTATAATCTGATAAATATCACTCATAAAGCACATATCATGACCAATCAAGATAACCCGGAAATTTCTTTCGATGACCCTAAGCGACATAGCCTAGCCAACCGCTCCACTTGGGTCAGTGTGGCAGTCAATACTTTATTAACATTGGCCCAAATTGCCGCTGGCTTTTTTGCACATTCGCAAAGTTTAATCGCCGATGGCATGCACTCATTATCTGACTTGGTCTGCGATTTTTTAGTGCTGATTGCCAGCCATCACAGCAAAAACCCCGCCGATGAAGGTCACCCTTATGGACACGGTAGAGTAGAAACTGCCGCTTCGTTTGTACTAGGCGCAATTCTGGTGGCAACCGGGGGTGCCATCATGGTCGCTGCGGCGATCAAATTGCAACACCTAGAACACCTACCCACGGTTGCCCCCTTGGCCTTATGGGTTGCGCTGATCGCGCTGGTGACCAAAGAACTATTATTTCGCTATATGCTGGGCGTAGGCGAAAAACTGCGTTCACCTATGCTGATTGCAAATGCTTGGCATGCCCGCTCTGATGCCGCATCTTCATTAGTTGTCGCCATCGGTATAGGCGCTAACCTATTGGGCTTTATTTATGCAGACTCTGTGGCGGCGATCTTAGTCGGCTTTATGATTGTGCGCATGGGCATCGTGTTTGCTTGGGATGCTTTTCAAGAGCTGATTGATGCGGGGCTTGCTATTGAAGAAGTCGATAGCATAAGGCAAACCCTGATAGATACTGAAGGGGTAGAAAGCCTGCATGAGCTGCGTACCCGCAGAATGGCGCACCGAGCCTTGGTCGATGCGCATATTTTAGTGAACCCACGCATCAGTGTTTCTGAGGGGCACAGCATCGCCGAACATGCCCGCAAACGGGTACTTAAAAGCCATCTTACCGTGTCTGATGTGTTAGTCCACGTTGACCCCGAAGATGATATTGATCATGACAACAATGCTCAGCGTATGCTGGGCCGTGAAAGCCTATTGGTTCACCTTGCGCCCTTGCTTGAAGGCCTGCCAGAGCCGCAACGAGTGGTATTTCACTACATCAGCGGCAAAGTTGAGGCGGAAGTCTATTTATCGCATGAATTTTTTGAAAATGGCAGCACCTTAGTTAAGGCTGAAGCCAAGGTGGCCGAACGCCTGATTGATAACCAATATTTCAGCGCGGTATCGCTTAATTGCCTGGTTGTAACTAAGTAAGGTCTTATTTGGTCAGGTGAAATTTGGCTTTTGTTTATATTGGATTTTTGTTTATATTTTCTTATAAATTGATTGCCGCTCTGGCCCTAAGAATGGCCGCTTTAACTTGAACTGGCGCTGTGCCGCCAATATGATTACGGCTATTGAGCGAGCCTTCTAGCGTTAATACGGCATAAACATCGTCGCTGATTTCGGGGGCAAATTGCTGCAATGTCGCTAACGGCAACTCACTTAACTCTAGTTTTTTATCCACGGCGTAGCGCACCGCAAGTGCCACAACCTCATGGGCGTCTCTAAACGGCATGCCTTTTTTCGCTAAATAGTCGGCAAGGTCTGTCGCAGTGGCATAGCCTTCACTGGCGGCTTGACGCATATTTTCTTTGTTCACGGTGATGCCACGCATCATATCGGCATAAATTTCTAGCGTCACCAATATGGTATCCACCGTGTCAAATAAGGGTTCTTTGTCTTCTTGATTATCTTTGTTGTAAGCTAAAGGCTGAGCTTTCATCAAGGTTAACAAGGCAGTTAAGTGCCCGTAAACCCGCCCTGTTTTGCCACGCACCAGCTCTGGCACATCGGGGTTCTTTTTTTGCGGCATGATAGATGAGCCCGTACAAAAACGATCTGCAATGTCTATGAAGGCAAATCTTGGTGAGCTCCATAAAATAAGCTCTTCTGACAATCTGGATAAATGCGTCATCACCAAAGAGGCGGCAAAGGTAAATTCAATCGCAAAATCACGGTCAGAAACAGCGTCTAGTGAGTTTTCACAGACGCCATCAAAGCCTAATTTTTTGGCCACTAACGCACGGTCAATTGGGTAGCTAGTACCCGCCAAGGCGGCCGCACCCAATGGCAAACGATTAATGCGGCGGCGGCAATCAGTAAAGCGCTGCGCATCCCGACTTAACATTTCAACGTAGGCCATTATATGGTGGCCAAAGGTCACAGGTTGGGCCACTTGCAGGTGGGTAAAACCTGGCATGACGGTATCAAAATGAGCTTCTGCCAAATCTAATAAGCTCAACTGTAGTTTTTTTAAGGCCGCAAGCACTTGGTCTGTGCTTGCTCGCAGCCACAACCTAACATCGGTTGCCACTTGGTCGTTACGGCTTCTGCCAGTATGTAAGCGCTTGCCTGCATCGCCTATTTTATCGGTAAGACGCTTTTCTATATTTAAATGTACGTCTTCTAAATCTAGCAGCCAGTCAAACTGGCCAGCTTGAATTTCTAGGCCTATTTCTGTCAGCCCAGCTTCTATCGCTTTGACGTCATCTAGGCTAATAATTTTTTGTGCGCCCAACATTTGGGCATGGGCTATCGAGCCTTGAATATCATATTCTGCTAGCCGATAATCAAACCCAACGGATGCCGTATATTTTTTTACCAGCTCGGCCACTGGCTCATTAAAACGGCCTGACCAGCTGCTATTTTTATTGTTGAGTGCGCTTATCTTTTGTGTCACTTTACTGGTCTCATTTACAGGTCAAGGTTAATTAAATAGACAACATATCAATCTATCATTTGACTTAAGTTTATTTAGGTAGCTTATTTAACTATTTTTTACATAAATAGCTAAATATTGTTTAATAATATACTTATGCCGTCATTATAATGCAAAACAGAAAAGCCACGTTGCCACTCAAACCGAAAACCAGCGATGATAAAATCGAATAGATTGCCTAATTTGCATAATTTGGGCGTTAACTTAAGAATATTAGTGATCGTTAATAGTTTACTGGCCTTGGCGGCACTAGTCTTAAGTAAAAATCTTAGCGAATTTTCTAACACTATCGCCAACGTCTATGTACTGGCGCTGCCTATGCTGCTGTTAAGTCTCTTGCTGTTATATACCACCTACTCACTACTTTGTAAGCTAAACTATTGGCTAGGCGTTTTAGCCATCTTGCTGATCACATTATTCGCCTCTAGTGCTGGCTATGGGCTGATTTCACGATTATTAATATTCCCTGACTTGCCAAGTTACCCACGTGCGCTTTTGTTCGTGGTGATGGTGGTGGTTATCAGCTTATGCTATTTTGATTTACAGCAACGCGCCCTCTCACCAGCGATTGATGAAGCCAGACTGCAAGCCTTGCAAGCACGCATACGGCCACATTTTTTGTTTAACTGCATCAATGCCGTGCTATCCATCATGCGTAGCCAGCCCAAGCAAGCAGAAACGGCATTAGAAGATATGGCAGATTTATTTCGTGTGTTAATGGCTGACAACCTTGAATTAGTAGGGCTGGCAGAAGAAATCGCCTTATGTCGCAAGTATTTAGCACTAGAAAAACTGCGCTTAGAAGAGCGGCTGACTATTCAATGGCTAATAGACGACATGCCACCAGACGCCTTAATACCGCCACTTGTGCTGCAACCGCTGATAGAAAACGCCGTCTACCACGGCATAGAACCACTGGCCACTGGCGGTATAATAACCATACAAATCTACACCCAAGGTAAGCAAGTGCACATAGTATTGACTAACCCGTATCAACCTGCAAAACCGCGTCACATTGGCAACAAAATTGCACTTAACAATATTAAAGAGCGCTTAAATTTACATTTTGATCTTGAAGCAGCTTTAAAAAGCACGCAGTCCAATGGTGAATACCAAGTACATATTATTTTGCCGTACAGTACAAGATGACAGCGCAACTCAAACTTATCATTGCCGATGACGAAGCGCCTGCGCGCAATCGTCTTCGTGAACTGCTAGGCGATATTCATCATGTCAATATCGTAGCAGAAGCCAAAAATGGCCAAGAAGCGGTCCATCTTATCAATGAGCATCAACCCGATATTGTGCTGCTAGACATACGTATGCCGCAGATGACTGGCATAGAAGTCGCGCAACATTTGCAAAAAATGGCGTCCGCGCCAGTGGTGATTTTTACTACCGCTTTTGACCGCTATGCCATACAGGCGTTTGATTTAAATGCCGTAGATTACCTATTAAAGCCTATACGACTAGAACGCTTGCAGGCCGCCATATATAAGGCACAAACCTTACGACCTAAGCAATTGGTTGCGCTAACCCCACTTAACAGCATAAGAACACACCTAAGCATTGCAACGGCTAGTCGTATTTTATTAATTCCAGTGGCTGATGTGATTTATTTTCGTGCTGATCAAAAGTACACCACGGTGCGTACCGCCGAAAAAGAGTATCTAATAGAAGAAGCGCTGAATCATCTAGAGCAAGAATTTGGCGAGTTTTTTATACGTTTACATCGCAACTGTTTGGCAGCAAAAGCTTATATATTAGGCTATGAGCAGCGTCAGCATAGCGCTTATGACAATCTCGACGGCTTAGACAATATAGCGCCTGAAGATAAAAACCCAGATAAACACTGGGTCGCTTTATTAAAAGATATTCCGGAAACCATTACCATTAGCCGCCGCAAAAAACGCTTAATTCGCTACAATTAAAGTCTGAGCAATGCTTGTGTTAAAATTAGCATCTCATATTAACCTTCATTAGCCAGCCTACCATCCATGACTACCTTATCTACCGCGCCTACTGCTAGTTTTGCTATTCCAGATAGACTAGTCATCGCCTCACGTGAAAGTCCATTAGCCATGTGGCAAGCGCTACACATACAAAGCCGTTTGCAAGCGCTCTACCCCAAAACTACGGTCGAAATTTTAGGCATGACCACCACTGGCGACCAAATTTTAGACACGCCTTTGGCTAAAGTGGGTGGTAAAGGCTTGTTTGTTAAAGAGCTAGAAATGGCACTGGCGGACGGCCGTGCCGATTTAGCTGTGCACAGCATGAAAGACGTGCCCATGAACTTACCTGACGGCTTCATCATGGCTGCTACTGGTGAGCGTGAAGATCCACGTGATGCCTTTGTTTCTAACAATTTTGCATCGCTAGAAGACTTGCCAATTGGCAGCATTGTTGGCACATCAAGCCTGCGTCGACAAAGTCAGTTGCAAGCACGTTTACCGCATTTAACCATTGAATCTTTGCGCGGCAATCTGCAAACCCGCTTACGCAAACTGGATGAGGGCCAATATGCTGCCATTATTTTGGCAGCGGCAGGGCTAATTCGGCTAGGTCTGAGTGCCCGTATTCGCAGCGTGATCTCACCAGAGCTTAGCATTCCAGCAGTTGGGCAAGGTGCTTTGGGCATAGAAATTAACGCTAACCGCCCTGATTTGCTTGCCATACTCGCGCCACTTAATCATGCCGATAGCCAAGTGTGTGTTGAGGCAGAGCGCGCCATGAGCCGTGCCTTAGCAGGCAGTTGTACTGTGCCTTTAGGGGCTTATGCCACATGCCATGCAGAGCTCATTCATATCACTGGCTTTGTCGCCACTTTAGATGGCAAACAAATGTTGATTGAAACCGCCAGTGGTCACAGGCATCAGCCAGATGCTTTGGGGCAAAAGTTGGCTAAGCAGCTAGTGGCAAAAGGTGCAAACGACATATTGTCAGCCTTAGATGGGCATCCATAGCAGACCTGTATTGAATCACCATGGCCAATGATTTACTAAAAGGGCTTTATGTTGCAGTGACACGCCCGCTAGAGCAGGCTGCCAGTCTAAGCCTAGCCATTGAAAGTCATGGTGGGCAGGTCATCACATTTCCGCTCATTGTCATATCTGCTTTAGACGATTATCGTGAATTTGACCAAGCAATTACCCAGCTTGAAAATGCCGATTGGGCCATATTTATCAGTAGCAATGCGGTAGATAATGCTTTACCAAGAATAATTAGACAATTTGGTGAACTGCCTAAAAATCTAAAATTTGCTGCAATAGGCCCACAAACGGCAAAACAACTTAGCCTTTATGGTGTTGCCCATATACTGACACCACAGACGCGGTTTGACACGGAAGCACTATTGGCTTTACCGAAAATGCATGCCGTTGCAGGCCAAACAGTTGTCATTTTTCGCGGCTTAGGCGGGCGTGAGGTATTGGCAGAAACGCTCAAATCTAGAGGTGCCAATATCATTTTTGCTGAATGTTATCGCCGTACTAATCCTCAGCAAGACGCTCAATTACTCAGCTGCCACTGGCAGCAACATGAGCTCGATGCCGTGGTTGTGACCAGTAGCGAGGCCATGCGCAATTTAATTAGCCTAGCCAGTAGTACAGACTATTTGCAGCACGTTACCCTTTGTGTCAATCATGCCAGAATCGCCGAGCCAGCGTTGCAACTAGGCTTAAAAGTGCTGGTAGCTGATGCGCCTAGTGACGAGGCGATGCTTGACTGCCTATCTCAGCTAGCCAAGGATGATTGAGTAAGTATGCTTGAGTGGGTATGGTTGAATGAGCACGCTTGAGTGAGAAAGCTTGAGTGTATTCAGCGGTCAAAAAATAAAATATCCCTAAAATAACGCCCGCACCTAACAACAAATTTTACAACGCATTTATTCTGTATTTTAATCAGCACGCCATTCAACCCGTCTCGTTAACATCCTAGCCAGCATGTCTTTGCGGCTAAACGCCACTAAATTTTCTAAGCAATTTCTAGGCAACTTCTACTCATTTGACCTTAGCACTCCAAGCTTAAGCCAGGCTTTATATTCTATTTAGTTATTAATTTATAAATAAATATTCTTTTTAATTGTTTAATAAAGTTTATATAGTGCATGGGTTCGCATTTTAAGCATTTGATTTGAGGTTACGCCATGACATTGAGTAAACAAACGATTACCAACCCTAATCCCCGCAATTCCTTAACTCGAGATGTTGAGCAAGAAATTTTACGGGCGGTTGATGCTCTTAAAAATGGCTCTGGCTTTGGCTCAGTAGAAATCGTGTTGCACGAAGGGCGGGTCACGCAAATTGAAAAACGAGAAAAACTTAAATTCACACAAGATAACAGTAAACCTAGCACTACTGCACCTGCAGCGGCCAAATAAATAGAACCAACCATTAAACACACTGGCGGACCAGAACACTGGATGCTTAAAAAAAGGAGATTAAAATGCAATTCAAATTTTCAAAATTCGCCACTGTGCTTATCACAAGCGGCATCATTTCATTACCATTGGCAGCGCATGCTAATGACAGCTCTGAGCTTGAAGAGCTCCGTGCTTTAGTACAGCAACTAGATCAACAAGTAAAAGTCTTGGCACGTAAAGGTGAAATTTCAGAGGAAGAAACCGCTGCGGCTAAGAAAACAAACCCAGTAGTAAAAGCCAGTGAAAAAGGTTTTGGCCTAGAGTCTGCTGATGGCAAAAGCGTGATTAAATTTCGCGGTTTATTACAAGCGGATGGCCGTAACTTTTCTAGCGGTAAAAACTTAACTTCAAAAGCAGCCTCTGGTGCAAGTACTGCTGGGTATCTTGATAATACAGAAAGTGCAAAAGATACCGCTTTATTAAGACGCATTAGACCAACGCTTGAAGGTACCGTATATGGTAAATATGATTTCCGCTTTACGCCAGAATTTGGTGATGGTAAATCTCAAGTGGTTGATGCGTATATTGACGCACGACTTGACCCTGCATTTAAAATCCGTGCGGGTAAATATAAACCGTTTGTAGGTTTAGAGCGCTTACAAAGCGGTTCAGATATTAAATTCTTAGAGCGTAGTTATGTGAGCAATATTTTACCTAACCGCGATGTCGGTATTTCTGCTTTCGGCGATGTATTAGATGGTAAATTTAGCTATGCCGTAGGGGTGCATAATGGCGTGACCGATGGTGGTGACAACGTCACCTCTAGTGATGCAAACAGTGATAAAGATTACGCTGCGCGTATTTTTGCAACCCCATTTAAAGACGCCGATAACGCATTGGCGGGCTTAGGTGTGGGGATTGCTGGTACTTACGGCAAAGTGACAGGTACTACTAAAGATACGATTAACGGCTCTACAACGGAATTAACCTCTGGCTATAAAACAGAAGGTCAACAAACGTTCTTTAAATACGTTGATAGCTCAGTATTACGCTCAGGTATTGGTGAAGGCGTTAGTTCTACAGGCGGTCCTGGAGCCTCATGGTTGGTGCATGCAGATGGCAAGCGTTCTCGCTTTGCACCACAAGCCAGTTACTATTACGGCCCATTTGGTTTAATCACAGAATACGTGCGTGAATCACAAGAAGTCAGTGTAGGTGCACAAAATTTGAAAAAGACCACACTGCATAACAATGCATGGCAAGTGGCAGGAACTTGGTTAATTACCGGTGAAGACGCGTCATTTAAAGGGGTAAAACCTAAAAATAACTTCGACTTTGACAAACGCACTTGGGGTGCTTGGGAAATTGTAGGGCGCTACAGCGAACTAAATATAGACAATGACGCGTTTACCTTCGGTAATCTTGGCGCAGGAACAGGGGTAACAGCGACTGCGTTCAATACACTAGCCTACAGCCCTGCTGGTACTGCATCACTGCAAACAATAAACCATTATTTATATGCTGATCCAAAGGCTTCAGCCAAGTCAGCTAAAACTTGGACGGTGGGTGTCAATTGGTACCTAAATCCAGAGGTTAAATTAGCACTAAATTATGAACAAACTAAATTTGATGGCGGAGGCGGCGACCTAACAAGTAGCACTGGCGCAGGTACCACCAATGCAACTTTCACTGACTTAATTAGAAATTCAACAGTACGTGACCGTGAAGATGAAAGAGCCATCTTGGCGCGCTTCCAAGTTGCTTTCTAAACCATAAGTAAAAGCGCATTCCTTCATTGGAATGCGCTTTCAGAAAATAAATAGCATTACACTTAATTTTAAGGATTATCCATGAAAAAATCACTACTCACCATTGCCTTACTATCGGCCATTTATGGCATCGCTGCACCGTTGACGGCACTTGCTAAAGACGTTAATTTACTGAACGTATCTTACGACCCAACGCGAGAGTTGTACCAAGATTTCAATAAAGCATTCGCTGCATTTTGGAAAACAAAAACGGGCGATAACGTTATTGTTAAAACCTCACACGGCGGTTCAGGCAAACAAGCCCGTGCCATTATTGATGGCTTAGACGCTGACGTTGCCACGCTGGCCTTGGCCTACGACGTAGACCAGCTGCAAGAAAAAGCCAAACTAATTCCTAAAGATTGGCAAACGCGTTTACAACACAACAGCTCACCTTACACATCAACTATTGTATTTTTGGTGCGTAAAGGCAATCCAAAAGGCATTAAAGATTGGGATGATTTAACCAAATCAGGCGTATCTGTGATTACGCCAAACCCTAAAACATCAGGTGGCGCTCGCTGGAATTACCTAGCAGCTTGGGCCTATGCACAGAAACATGATGGCGGCGATGAGACAAAAACCAAAGAATTTATCGGTAAATTGTTTAAAAACGTACCCGTGTTAGATACAGGGGCGCGTGGCTCTACCACTACCTTTGTTGAACGTGGTATTGGTGACGTATTACTGGCTTGGGAAAACGAAGCATTTTTAGCTCAAAAAGAATTAGGGGTAGGCAAGTTTGAAATCGTTGTGCCTTCACTTTCTATCTTGGCTGAACCCCCAGTGACCGTGGTCGATAAATTTGCTAAAAAGCATGGTAATGAAGCGGTTGCTAAAGCTTATTTAGAGTATTTATATACTGAAGAAGGCCAAGAGATTGCAGCTAAAAACTACTATCGCCCGACCTTAGCCTCTGTGGCTAAGAAATACGATGCTCAATTTCCAAAAGTGAACTTGGTAAAAATTGATGAGGAATTTGGTGGTTGGCAAGCTGCTCAGAAAAAACACTTTTCTGATGGTGGTACGTTTGATCAGATCTACCAAAAGTAATTTTGCAAAAATAGTTTTTAGTTATTTAAGTTCAAGCAGCGTTAGGCAAAACCTGACGCTGCATTTAGAAAAAGGCTCTTACCATGAGTTCAGTATTAATTGTTGGTGGTGACCGCATTGATGGCATCAAGCAAGTACTGTTTGATTACGGTGTTAATCAAATCCATCATTGGCCAGGTCGCAAAGCGGGCGACAGCAACAAAGTGATTCCGCAAGATACCAAAGCCATCGTCTTGGTGACTAATTGGATTAGTCACGCCTTTACCCATAAAGTGAAAAAGACTGCTACTAAACGTGGCATCAAGGTGATTTACACCCCCAATGGCGCGATGGCATTGCACAATAGATTGCAGAATGTTGTCTCGAATTTTTCTCTGGAGAGCGATTGTGCAAACACTCAAGATAGCTACTATGCATTACTCCACTAATATTCAACCTTTAGTCATTCAATTTCAGTTAACACTGAAAAAATGTAGGTGATAACATTGCAAATTTAGCGCTCCCTACAATTAATCGGGGCTTATGAATTTACTGAGTTCATCACACGGAGGAATTATGTCAAGTTGGTTTGAAGACAACGCACAATCTATTGGCAATACGCCTTTAGTTAGATTAAATCGCATTACTGATGGCGCTGGTGCAACAGTGCTCGCAAAAATTGAAGGCCGCAACCCGGCTTATTCGGTCAAATGTCGCATTGGTGCGGCCATGATTTGGGATGCCGAAGAACGTGGCTTGCTGGGTCCAGGCAAAGAACTGGTAGAGCCCACTAGCGGTAATACTGGCATAGCGCTGGCTTTTGTGGCGGCGGCGCGCGGCATTCCACTAACACTGACCATGCCAGAAACCATGAGCATAGAGCGCCGAAAATTATTAGTCGCTTATGGCGCAAAGCTCGTGTTAACCGAAGGTGCAAAAGGCATGAGTGGCGCCATTGCAAAAGCAGAAGAAATTGCCGCCTCAGACCCTAGTCGCTATGTATTACTACAGCAGTTCAAGAACCCAGCTAACCCTGCTATTCATGAAAAAACGACTGGCCCCGAAATTTGGCATGACACTGATGGAAAGGTTGATATATTTGTTGCAGGGGTAGGTACTGGCGGCACTATCACTGGGGTTTCTCGTTACATTAAGAACACTCAAGGCAAAGCGATTATTAGCGTAGCAGTTGAGCCCGCCGCCAGCCCAGTGCTAAGCCAATATCGTGCAGGTGAGGCGCTTAAACCAGCACCGCATAAAATACAGGGCATAGGTGCAGGATTTGTGCCTAGCATACTAGACCTGACGCTGGTCGATGACATTGCCCAAGTCAGTAATGAAGAAGCGGTGCTTTATGCCAAACGCCTAGCGCTTGAAGAGGGCATACTGTGTGGCATTTCTTGTGGGGCGGCTGCCGCTGTTGCGGTGCGCTACGCCAAGCGTGCTGAAAACACTGGTAAAACCATCGTGGTCATACTCCCAGATTCTGGCGAGCGTTATTTGAGTTCGATTTTATTTGAAGGTTTATTTGATGCACAAGGCATTGCTATTGCCTAAATTGCTGCATCTTCATAAAAAAAGTGTTGGTTGCCTAACACTCTAAACTAGGCGATGTTCTCTCCTTGTTGTGTTTTGCCGGTAAGCCAAAATCTGGCTTACCGGTTTTTTAACTTCAAGTTTTAGTGAGTCAAGCCAGCTGGCACTTTATGCGATGTTAAATGTAACAATACATTAATCATGGCATCGACTTCTGCTCTGGTATTGTAAAAAGCCAGCGATGGTCTAACGGTAGTTTCAAGACCAAAACGACGCAAGATGGGCTGCGCGCAATGATGTCCAGAACGCACCGCTATGCCCTCTTTATTTAATGCGGCACCCACCTCTTCGCTAGTAAATCCAGCCAAGGTAAATGACAACACACTGGCCTTGTCGGCAGCCGTTCCTACTAAATGTAAGCCTGGTACTTTTTGCATAACAGCGGTCGCGTAAACCAATAACTCATGCTCATAACGGGCAATGTTATCTATGCCTATGCGCTCAACATAGACCAATGCTGCACCTAAACCGACCGCATCGGCTATATTGCCTGTGCCCGCCTCAAACTTGGCCGGGGCCTCGTGGTATATGGTTTTATCAAAGATCACATCTTGTATCATATTGCCGCCACCTTGCCATGCGGGCATGGCATTGAGCAGCTCGGACTTACCATACAATGCCCCTATACCCGTTGGCGCAAATACTTTATGTCCTGAGAACACAAAAAAGTCAGGGTCTAAAGCCTGAATATCAGTTCGCATGTGCGATACTGATTGTGCGCCATCCAACAAGACTTTTGCGCCTATGCTATGCGCCATTTGTATCATCTGTTTGGCAGGGGTAACCGTGCCTAGTGCATTAGAAACTTGCGTAAACGACACTAATTTAACGCGGGGAGTCAGTAGTTTTTGATATTCATCCAACCGCACTTGGCCGCTATTATCCACGGGGGCAACTTTTAACTTAGCGCCTGTTTCTAGGCATAACTGCTGCCATGGCACAATGTTGGCATGGTGCTCTAGGTGAGTAATTACAATCTCATCGCCTGCACTCAGGTTCTTTTTACCCCATGACTTAGCGACTAAATTAATCGCTTCGGTGGTGCCACGTACAAAGACAATGTTATCCACTGAAGGCGCATTAATAAAGCGACGTACGGTTTCCCTAGCATCTTCATAGGCATCGGTTGCTCTCGCGGCAAGCTCATGGGCAGCACGATGGATATTTGAGTTTTCGTGTTGATAAAAATAGCTCAGCCTATCAATAACCGCTTGCGGTTTTTGTGTGGTCGCCGCGTTGTCAAACCAAATCAATGGCCTTCCATTGACTAGCTCGCTCAAAATTGGAAAGTCCTTACGCACCAAGTGAACATCAAATGCTGGATGCGCTGAGACTGGCAATTCAATGGCCGTATTTGAAGGTAATCCTTGCAAAAAGTAGTAAGGACTAGCCTCTGCTGGAATGCCGCTAGCCGCGCTGGTAATGCCAGCTTGACTGCTATAGCCAGCACCGCCTAACAAGTTTGTTAGTTGGCTGTCATACGGATTATCTATACCCACTAGCAACTGAGTAATATCAATTTCAGCTGGCACAGACTGACTATGTTGCAAATATAGCGCTTGTAAACTTGCAACATCAGGCTTACTGGTAACACTTGGCAACTGAGCTGGTGTAGCACTTCGTGGTGCAGGGGTGCTGGGTAATACTGAATCTCCCGCAACATGTGATAAAGATGCCGTTGTAGGCACTTCAGCTTGTTTTGCCAAGGGAGAACCGGCAGGAAAGCCTTCAGCATACAGTTCATTGACGATGCGACTTAGCTCTGCAACATCTAAATTTCCCGTTTCACTCGCTTGCCTACCTAATGCAAGCGCTGAAGCCATGCGTGGATGATCTCCAGGCAAAGAAGCGAGGATCGCCTCTGGCTCGAAAGACGACAAGTCGTTTAGATTATTTATACTCATAGTAGTTGCCTACATCAACATTTTCTAGCACGGCAATCGCATCATCCGTTAAAACAGCGAGTGAGCAATACAATGAAACTAGATACGAGGCGATTGCCTTGTGGTTAATGCCCATAAAACGTACTGATAAACCCATACTTTGTTGGCCAGGTAAATTTGGTTGATAGAGCCCTACCACTCCTTGGCGACTTTCGCCGGTGCGAAGTAATAAAATATTCGTTTTACTTTTGGTCACTTTAAGCTTGTCACAAGGAATAATAGGTACGCCACGCCATGTAATGAACTGTGAGCCAAATAAGGCTACCGTTGGAGGCGGCACGCCGCGGCGAGTACACTCGCGGCCAAAAGCAGCTATGGCTTGCGGATGCGCTAAAAAGAATGCTGGCTCTTTCCAAACTTTGGTCAGCAATTCATCAAAATCATCTGGGGTTGGTGCGCCCGTGCGAGATTTTACTTTTTGTGTAGCAGCAATATTATGCAATAAACCATATTCTTTATTGTTAATCAGCTCACTCTCTTGACGCTCTTTAACGGTTTCAATCGTTAAGCGTAATTGCTCTTTAATTTGGTTGTGTGGGCTACTGTACAGATCTGAAACGCGGGTATGCACATCGACCACAGTGTTCACTGCATTAAGTACATACTCACGACCCCATTCCTCATAATCGACAAAAGTTGCAGGCAAATCACGCTCATCTTTGGCAGAGCAATCAACCTCAATGGCACTCGGATCTTTAGCCTTATTGACGCGATAAATACCCGCTTCTATTGGCACCCATTGCAGTAAATGTACCAGCCAGCGCGGCGTAATGGTACTGAGCATAGGTACGGTTTTAGTGGCATTAGAAAGCGTCCGTGCGGCGACGTCACTCAATGCGGTTTGATGATATTGCTGATCTGTCATGCTGTTCTCCTGATAAAAATTTTTAGCTAACTATTAAGTAATGCCTATTTAAGTAATACCTATTAATGGGATTGGTGTACTTCGTGAAATTCATTGCTGTTATCTAAATTACTACTATGGTGTGAGGCCAGATCTATAGGAGCGGCCAAGCTATTTGCCTGTGTTATATTGCCGCCTTCTGGCACGCTGCGTGTAAGCCAAACATTACCTCCGATGGATGAACCTCGACCAATCGTAATTCTGCCGAGCACTGTTGCACCGGCATAGATCACCACGTTATCTTCTACTATTGGATGGCGTGCGTTGCCTTTAAGTAGGTTGCCATCTTGATCGGTTGGGAAGCGTTTAGCGCCTAGCGTCACGGCTTGATAAATGCGCACGTGCTTGCCAATAATCGCGGTCTCACCAATCACAACGCCCGTGCCATGATCGATAAAAAAACTTTCACCAATTTGTGCGCCAGGGTGAATATCAATCGCCGTTGCTGAATGTGCTATTTCTGAAATAATGCGGGCAATTAGTGGTAACCCCAAGTTGTATAACGCATGGGCTAAGCGGTGATAAATCATGGCTTGCATGCCTGGGTAACAAACCAGTACTTCATCTACGCAGCGGGCTGCAGGATCTCCTTCATACGCTGCTTTAATGTCAGTATCCAAAATGTCACGCACCGCTGGAAGTTGACGGGCAAATTTTCTAACAATTTCTGTAGGCGTTGTATTTGATTGCAAGCTCTCTTGGCCTTGCATGTCTGCTTCAAAGGTGAGTTCTAGCTTTACTTGAGAAATTAACTCGGTCAGTGCAACATCAAGTGTATGCCCAACAAAATAATCTATTCCCTCGCTTTTTAAATCGGGCAAACCTAATCGATTAGGAAATAGCGCCGCAGCCAAGCCATCGATGACAGATTGCAGTGCTTTTCTTGATGGCAATTTAGGAGGTTTATTGCGCCGATTTCTATGTTCTAGTGATGTAAGGCGCAAGTCCCTAAGCTGCATCACAATTTGACTAATTCCTAAATCGTTAGAGGATGCATTTTCAATGCTACTTGAGCTATAAATTTTTTGATTTGATTTCATAAATTTTTTAAAAGTTAGTTATAGATATCTACGTTGCAAAATGCAAAAAGCCAGCGGTCTTTCGACGCACTGGCTTCCGGTTGTCCGGTCAGCGATGGCTAACTACGAGAATATGGTATTGCTAGGTATTAATGTGTTTAAAAACAGCCTTAAATTTATTTGTATACAAGCAATATACACCAGTCTAACAACTTAA
>CAIRBH010000045.1 GCA_903876765.1 uncultured Pseudomonadota bacterium
ACTACACCGCCAGTTACGAATACATATTTAGTCATTAAATTTACTTTTTAGAAGACTTTTTAGAAGGCTATTTATCACAACCTAGACGGGAACAAATTTTACCGTAAAGGCAGTACAATCACAATGAAACACTAAAAATCTATGGATAAAACTTCATATTGCACGAAAAAGCGCATAAACCGCCTAATACAAAAGACAACCCCACCTCACTCATCAATCACTTTAGAGCCTAAATGACCAAACCCTCAAGCCAGTTATCGATCAATCAAGAGGCTAAAGACCTGCACTACATGCAATTAGCCTTAGCACTAGCCAAACAAGCCGCACAAGCTGGCGAAGTGCCTGTGGGGGCAATTATCGTTAAAAATGATGTGGTGATTGGCCGCGGCAGTAACGCCCCTATAGTTAGACATGACCCGACTGCCCATGCCGAAATTGCAGCCATACGCGATGCGTCAAATTACTTAAAAAATTACCGTCTAGTTGACTGCACACTTTACGTGACACTAGAGCCGTGTGCCATGTGTGCTGGCGCCATTCAACATGCTCGCATTGGTCGGCTGGTGTTTGGTGCACACGACCCTAAAACTGGCGCCTGCGGCAGCGTGGTCAATTTAATGGCCGAAACTAAACTCAATCATCACACTAGCGTGACTAGCGGCATTATGGCCGCCGAATGTGGCGCCGAGCTATCAACCTTCTTTAGCGCGCGGCGTAATTCATCAACAGCAAAATAGCACACCCAACGCCATGCTGGGGCTTGCAATGGCAGGCATTGCAATAAGCCATTTTAAATATATACTAGGAGATACATTAACGCTTAAAACATAACCCTCATTATTTATAAGGGTTTTAAAGGTTTTTAAGATTAATTATCCAAAAGCATTCATTTAGCGTTTAATCTTTTTCAAGGGGTAAGGACATGAGTAAAGAAAAACAGGCAAGTACGTTAGCAGAACAAGATGCTGCACAACTAAAAAAAATGGGCTATGAACAAGAGTTATACCGACACATGGGCGGCTTCTCTAACTTTGCGATATCTTTTTCAATTATCTGTATTTTAGCTGGAGGTATTTCTGCCTTTCCATTGGCATTAGGCGCAGCTGGCGGCGCTTCTATAGGCATAGGTTGGCTGGTTGGTGGCTTATTTGCTACCATCGTTGCCCTAGCCATGGCGCAAATTTCATCTAGTTACCCGACTGCTGGCGGCTTATATCACTGGGGCTCTATTCTGGGTGGCAAGGGCTATGGCTGGTGCACCGCTTGGTTCAATTTACTAGGGCTTATTTTTGTTGTGGCTTCAGTCAATTTTGCGGTATATGATTTTTTCTTTAAAGGGCTGGCCGCACCAATTATAGGTATTGATGTTTCAGCTTATGGCTACCTAGAGCAAACCCTTTATATCAGCGCTTTCACCATTTTGCAGGCTATATTAATCTATCGTTTTCCTAAATTCACGACACAAATCACCGACCTTTCTGGCTACCTGATTATGGTCATTGGTGCTGTGTTGACCATGTCTTTATTAGCGTTTAATCAAGCTCCTTTGGATTTTTCAAGACTGTTTACTTTCACAAACTTTACCGGTACCGAGGGCAGCGTTTGGCCTGCTTCTGAGGGCATGGTATTTCCGTTCTTGCTTGGCTTGTTACTAGCGGTTTATACCATTACTGGTTTTGATGCTTCTGCCCACACCGCTGAAGAAACACGCGATGCCGCAAAAGCGGTTCCTAAAGGCATTATTACTTCGGTCATTTATTCAGCCATTTTTGGCTACGTGATGATTTGTACTTTTGTATTGGTCATGCCAGATGTGGCAACTGGTGTAAAACAAGGCTTTGGCTTTTTTGATGCACTATTAGCCAAGTTGCCTACTACATTAAAAGCCGTTTTAGGTTTGGGTATTTTCTTAGTCAACTTTTTATGTGGATTAGCCTGCTTAACATCAACCTCACGCATGATGTTTGCTTTTGCACGAGATGGCGGCTTACCTGCCTCAGATAGACTGCGTAAAGTCCATCCCACCCTAAAAACACCCGTTGCGGCCATTTGGGTATCGGCAATTCTGTCAGTTGTTGCAACGCTATATGCGGCCGCTTTTAGTGTATTAGCAGTGGGTTGCGCGGTGTTTCTTTATATCTCTTACATCATGCCGACCGCAGCTGGCATTTTAGCTGAAGGCAAAACTTGGCAGCATAAAGGTCCGTTTAATCTAGGTGCTTTATCTAAACCTATTGCAGTGTTAGCCGTGCTAGGTGGCGGATTTTTGGTTTTAGTCGGCGTACAGCCGCCTAATGAAAAAGTCTTATACGTCACGCTTGCTATGCTAGTGGTGATGGGTTTATTTTGGTTTGTCTTTGGCGAAAGCAAACGCTTTAAAGGCCCGCCAGCAATCAAATAGGCCGGGGTTAATGAATGCCCCGAAATGCGCTGCTCAATCAGGCGTTTCGGGGCTGTTTGCAAACTTCAGATGCCTATATCCAGCGACATATTGGCTAGCCATAAATGTACTTCATTAGCCGCTTTTGAATGCTTGAATACCGCCTATTTGAGCCTAGCTTGTTGACCAATTTCCTGAATATCACTTTCATCTTTGAGGCTCACACCAGTGAGCTTTAATCGCATGGCCTCTTTAGCCAGCCATATCAGTTTTGTGGCTGCTCTTGCGTATTGCAGACCTTCTGGACGTACATTAGAGATGCAATTTCTGCCTGCATCGCTTAACCCCAGCTTAGGCTGATAAGTCAAATAAATCCCTAGGCTATCTGGCGAGCTTAAACCAGGCCGCTCGCCAATGAGCATGGCAACCATGCGCGCGTTGAGCGCTTGGCCAATTTCGTCACCAATAGCCACGCGCGCCTGAGAAGCAATCACAACCGGACCTATATGCCATTGTTCAGGAATACACTTGCGTAACGCTGCAAGCAAGGGCACTACGTGCCGACTAACCGCCAAGGAAGACAAGCCATCACCGACCACAATCAATAAATCTATCGGCTTAGTTTGACTAGAAGTGGCATACAAATGCTGCAACTTAGACAGACTATCCTCATGCAATTTTCGCCCCCAATCTGGTCGCAACAAATAACTGGCACGATCTGGTGCCATGCTTTTAACTTGAACCGTCAGCCATTGCTGCGCTTGAATGTCGGCCTCTAGCGCCGCTGTGTCCAGCGCTAAATGCACCGCATCCCGCGCCATGGCATGGGCTAGACCAAAATCCAAAACCTCACTTGTCGGCAAACTGCTACCAACTCGGCCTAATGCAATACGTGCACGTGTAAAAGTTTTCAGTTGCGTCCATGGGTCTACTGATTGATGTGCTAACAACGGCGTGATATGCGGGAGTTTAGGCATGATGGATGGCTACACCTTAAATTAGATAGTGAGGGAATCAAATGCTCAGGGAATTAAATGCTCAGGGGGGGGTTAAATACTTAGGCATATTTTTCAACATCTGATGCGCATGGTCTATGGGCTGTATATTGCCATCGGCATCCATAATTTGCATTTTTTTCAGCCATACTTCAAATTCTGGTGCGGCTTTTAAAGCCAATACTTTGCGCAAATACAAAGCATCATGAAACGAAGTTGTTTGATAATTGAGCATAATATCATCCGCACCAGGTATGCCCATGATAAAGGTCAGGCCAGCGGTGGCCAGTAGCGTCATCAAAGTATCCATGTCATCTTGGTCGGCTTCGGCATGATTGGTATAGCACACATCACAACCCAAGGGCACCCCTAGCAACTTGCCACAAAAGTGGTCCTCCAACCCTGCACGAATAATTTGCTTACCATCGTATAAATATTCTGGGCCGATAAAACCAACCACAGTGTTACTCAGCAAGGGTGATAAATGTCGGGCGACTGCATAAGCTCTGGCTTCACAGGTTTGCTGATCCACGCCAAAATTAGCATTGGCAGACAGCACAGAGCCTTGGCCAGTTTCAAAATACATCACATTATTACCGACCGTACCGCGATTTAAAGATAGCGCCGCCGATTGCGCCTCTTTTAGCAAGGCTATATCAATACCGAAGCTTTTATTGGCTTTTTCAGTGCCGGCAATCGACTGAAAGACTAAATCCACTGGCGCACCACGTTCAATCAACTTAATCTGGTTAGTGACGTGGGTGAGTATGCAAGATTGGGTCGGGATCTCATATTGATTGATCACTTCATCCACCAAATAATACAAATCCATCAGTGCTGGCAAGCTATCAGTCGCGGGATTAATGCCTATGACCGCATCGCCTGAACCATAGAGCAAGCCATCTAGCATAGAGGCCGCAATGCCACGCGCATCATCGACCGGGTGATTGGGTTGCAAGCGCACGGAAAGATGCCCAGGCAAACCGATAGTGTTTCTAAAGGCAGTGACCACATGGCATTTTTTAGCAACCAATATCAAATCTTGGTTGCGCATGAGTTTGCACACTGCTGCTGCCATTTCTGGCGTAATACCTGGCGCTACCTGCTTTAAAGTTGCGCTATCCGCCAGGTCTGAAAGTAACCAATCTCGAAAATCACCAACGGTGAGGTGGCTGATGCTGGCAAACGCTTGCTTATCATGCGTGTCCACAATCAAGCGCGTCACTTCGTCAGTTTCATACGGAATGATGAGTTCTTCGAGAAACCGTTTAAGCGGAATTGCCGACAAACACATTCTGGCAGCCATACGTTCAGCATAGGTTTGCGCTGCTACCCCAGCCAGAAAATCACCAGAACGCGCTGGCGTGGCTTTAGCCAACACCTCCTTCAAATCAGCAAACTGATAAGTATGCGTTCCTGCAATATAACTGTATGTCATGATGCACTCTACCTCTAGCATTAATTGGCACAACTAATGGCTGCATTATGCGGCATTTTTAAAACATACAGCAAGCCTAGGGCTGTGTTTAAGTGCAGCATGCGGGCATAAAAAAGGGCTGGATTGACTCCAGCCCTTGGTTTTTTGATCTGTTTTGGCTGAGGCGCCTATTAACGCGCCTTAACACTGGCCAATTTTATAATCCACTGTCCCTAATCATTACTACCCATCAAACCCATTAATAATTGCAATAGGCTGGTGAATAAGTTGTAGATGCTCATATAAAGGCTTAAGGTTGCCATCACATAATTAGTTTCGCCACCATTCACAATGCGGCTGACGTCATACAAAATAAAGCCTGAGAATAAAATCACACCTATGGCTGATAAGGCTAGGGTCATGGCGGGAATTTGCAAGAAAATATTAGCCAAAGACGCCACTATTAACAAAATAATACCGACCAATAAGAATTTGCTCATAAAGCTAAAATCTTTTTTAGTGGTAGTGGCAATGCCAGCTAACGTTAAAAAGATAATGCCTGTGCCACCCGCTGCTAAGCCGACGATTTGCGCACCATTGCGCAGATGCAAAGCATGTTGCAGAATTGGGCCTAGCATTAAGCCTAATAAGAAAGTTAAGCCTAACAACAATACAACGCCAATGCTGCTGTTGCGGTTGGCGGTTACTGCGGCAAACATGCCATAAAGCACAGCCATTGCGCCAATGGCGAATATAAACGGATGTTGTGCGGCAAAAGCAAAATTTAGGCTCATGCCAATAAATGCGCCGATGACGGTTGGAATAAGGGTTAAACCAAGCAAGGCATAGGTATTGCGTAAAACCTTATTAGTCACTTGCTGAGCGGATTCTGAACGACCTAATACTGGGGTGTTATCAAACATTGTTTAATTCCTTTAAATAAAAAAACATTGCACAGCTAAGATAGCGGCTAACTGGATAAGTTTCAAGTGCTAAATTGTTACAAATTGCACATTATTTTTAAAGGCTGCTCAACTAAACAACTCGCCTTCTAGCAAACCCACTTGCGCGACTTGATGCACGGCATGCACAAACTCGGCTGTTTCATGCAAAGCGTCTAGGCTGGGCGGGTGTTTTTGGCCATGCATACGCGCTAATCTGGCAATACTTTGCGCGGATATAGCCCATTCAAGATTTGCCAGCAGCTCATCTTGCATGACGGGTTGATTGCAAAGTAATACCATGTCGCAACCAGCATGTAAGGCGGCCAAGGCACGACTGGTGACGTCACCGCCTGCGGTTGCCGCTTCCATACTTAAATCATCACTAAAAATTACCCCATTAAATCCCAAACGTTCCCGTAATATTTTTTGCAACCAACGCGCTGAAAAGCCCGCTGGCTTATCATCTACTTTAGGGTAAATCACATGAGCAGGCATAATGGCCTGTATGCCATCATCTATCAGCATTCTAAAAGGCTGCATATCATTTTGCGCTATTTGGTCAAATTCACGGTCATCAACCGGCATGCTGACATGAGAATCGGCCACAACAAAACCATGCCCAGGAAAATGCTTACCAACTGCTGACATGCCGCCTTTTTTAAGGCCTTGCATTAAAGCAAAAGCTAAATCATTAATGGCTTTTGCCTCTAAATGAAAAGCTCTATCGCCTATCACCAAACTATCGCCATAGTCCATATCCAACACCGGGGTAAAACTGAAATCCACGCCATGGGCACGCAATTCTGCGGCCAGAATCCAACCAGCCTGAGTCGCCAATTCTTTAGCTTTTTTAGGGTTTTTATCCCAAATTTTACCGAATTCACGCATAGGCGGGATTTTAGTAAACCCGTCCCTAAAGCGTTGCACACGCCCTCCTTCATGGTCAACAGCAATCAACAGTGGCGGGTAGCGTACCGCATGAATGCTTGCGGTGAGCGCATTAAGCTGAGTGTTATTAATAAAGTTACGTTTAAACAAAATCACACCACCAACTAGCGGGTGTTGCAAGCGGCGGACGTCATCGGCTGTAAGTGCTGTGCCGACCACATCTATCATGACGGGACCTAATGACATGCTGTACCTTTAATTATTGATAGTGTTGATTATTAATAGTTTTGCATTTATTTTTCTGTTCTAACATCAAGCTGATCACGCAAATAATCCCCAGCTAGGTTAATGGCCAAAATCAAACTCATCAAACTGAGCCCAACCACCAATACATAATGCGGGGCGACCAACATATATCTTACACCATCACGCAACATGCCACCCCAAGAAGCATCTGGCGCCTGTATGCCCAGGCCTAAAAATGACAAGCTGGCCTCCGCTATCATCACGCTGGCTATGCTGTAAGTGGCTTCTACTACTAATATAGAACTCAATAATGGCAAAATATGCACCATGATTAATCTTGGCACCGACGCTCCTAGGGACTCGGCCGCCTGTACGTGTTGTCGATTGCGTAAACTCAAGGTCTGGCCTCGAGTTAAGCGGGCATAACTTACCCAACCGCTCATACAAAGCGCTATCGTCAAATTGGTCAGGCCTGGCCCTAACACTGCTGCAAAGGCAATGGCCAGCAAAATTCCAGGAAATGCTAAAAAAATGTCGGTGATTTGCATTAGCAATCGGTCAACTCTACCACCGTAAAAGCCAGCGACTAGCCCAATAAAAACACCCAGCAACATGGTCAATATAGTCACGACACATGCCACTAGCAAAGACACCTCTACCCCATGCAATAGCCTAGCCAAAATACTGCGGCCCAAGTCGTCTGCCCCTAATAAATGGGTACTGCTGGGCGTGCTCAGAATGGCGTTCAAATCAATCAGATTAGGATTAAGTTGCAATAATCGGCCAGCTAATACGGCCATTAGCCAAAATCCTAAAATCATCAAAGCTAGTTTTTTTATCATACTGCATAGACCAATTTAACCCGCGGATCTGCCAGTTGATACAGCATGTCTGTGAATAAATTAACCAGCACGTAGCTGAGCGCCACCAGCAAAACGCAGGCTTGCGTTACTGGGTAATCACGTTTTTCTATACTCTCTACCAATAAACGGCCTATACCATCCCAGCTAAAAATTGTTTCTGTGATGACTGTGCCGGCCAACAAGCTGCCCATTTGCAAACCTACTATGGTAATAATCGGCAGCAGTGCGGCACGTAAGGCATGATGAATAATGACATGCGACTCGGATAATCCCTTGGCTCTGGCGGTGCGTATATAGTCATCATTCAATACTTCTAGCAAACTAGTCCGCGTCATACGCGTTAGTATGGCGCTCAAACCCAAACCTAAAGTAAGTGCAGGCAGCACAATAGAAGTGTTGGCTTCCATGCCACTGACAGGCAGCCAACCCAACCACACGGCAAATATCAGCATGAGCATAGGACCTAGCCAAAATGCAGGCATGGCTGATAATCTGACAGAAACCAAACTTACCATTAAATCTTGCCACTTACCCGCTTTGAGTGCGGCAAAAATACCCATAGGCAGGCCAACACCCAGGCCAATCAGTAAGGACACAAAAGCTAACTTTAAGGTGGCGGGGTAACGGGTTTTAACGAGCTCAATAATCGGCGTTTTACTGTGTATGGATAGGCCAAAATCTGCATGGGCCAGCCTTTGCAAATAATGCCCAAACTGAATAATCATGGGTTGATTTAATCCTAGCTCAGCGCGCAATACGACGCGGTCTGCCGAGCTGGCCGATTCACCTAGCATGACCTCGACGGGATCGCCAGGCACCAGATGTATCAGTAAAAAAGTCACTAGCAACACGCCAAAAACAACAGTAACAAGGCCAATCAAGCGTTTAATCATGATGGATAAAAACAGTGCAGCCAACTTCAACCAAGTCAAACAGCGCAATCACATCTGCATTACGCATACGAATGCAACCATGTGATCCAGTTTTACCCATTTGACTGCAATCTGGCGTGCCGTGTATATAAATGTAACGCTGCATGGTATCAACATTGCCTAGTCGATTAAGCCCCAGCTCAGTGCCTGATAGCCATAAAATTCTGGTTAATATCCAATCACGTGTTGGATGCTCTGCCATTAATGCGGGTGTCAATATCTCCACCGTTGCCCTGCGCCCAACAAACACGCTATTGACCGCTGCGTTTGCGCCAATTTTAGCGCGCACTATATGCCGCCCTGTCGGCGTGCAGCCGCTATTTTTTTGGCAACCCGCGCCATTAGCGGCGCTAGAAATAGAATATTTAGCAATGGCCTGACCGCCATCATCATGCAAAGTTAGGCTTTGCTGTAAAAGTGAAATATCAATGTGCATATCTGCTTATTGTAGCTAAATCATCCCAATTACCATCAGGTTTGGCAGAAAAATGATGAATCTGTTTACGCATGACCGCAAACTGACCTTCATACCAGAGCGGAATATAAGGCAATTGGCTGTTTATTCGCGCTGTTGCCGCTTGCCAATTGTCGTTTAATAAGTATTGATCTAATTGAGCATCTAGGTATCTGCCGCGATTAAATCCTTTGGGCGGCATACTATTTGAGCCCAAGGCTTTTTCATAAATCTCTGGGGTCTTAATACCAACCCAAGTCAGCCCGTATAGCTGAAAATTACCTTGTTTAATATCTTCAAAAAATGTGCCCCAATCTAAACTGCGTATTTCTAGCTGTATGCCAGCTGGCTGCATTTGCGCTTGCATAATAGTGGCAAAACGCACGCGCTGGGCATCGGTTGAGGTTTTATAAACCAATTTAAGTGGCAACTTAACCCCCGCTTCTAGCAACAGCTGCCTCGCCAAAGCTGGCTTGTATGGATAAATAGGCAATGAATACTGATTGGTATAATGCTCAGGCGGCAATATGGCGCCAGCGGCTCGAGTATTAGCCACCATCACTTTTTGCATCATCACATTACGATCTATGGCATAAGCTAGCGCTTGCCTTACCTTTAATTGTTTTAGCACAGAGTCTTGCATATTCAACCCTAGGTAAGAAAAATTAGCGCCTATATTTGTTTTAACAATTACCTCAGGTTTTGTTTGCAGATATTGGACTAATTCTACGGGCAATTCCCCTTGCAATAAGTCCACCTCACCATGCAAAAGTTTTAATACGCGCACAGTAGGATCTTTAACTTCTTGCAGACTAATCTTTTGCCCATCGCGTTCACGGACTAAGCTTAACTGATGCTGCCAAGACACTAAGCTCAAAGAGCCACTGCCGACTGGGTCATGAGAAAAATCATGATGTTGTGCAATAAGCGCCGCTGGCAAAATACCAATAATTAATTTGGCAGCAAAATGGCTATCTGCAGTTTTTAACTCAAACTGCACGGTATTGTCGTCTTTCACCCTAATATTTTTGATATTGTCGAACTCTGCGGCATGGGGGGAGTCTTTAAGAAAGGCAAATGAATCATAAGTAGCTTTTACATCATAAGCGCTAATTAGCGCCCATTTAGACTTATCAGCACAGTGAAATGGTGCACGGTTTTTATTGAGCGTAAAGCTGTATAGCCTAGGGCTGATCTCCTGCCAACTGGCTAAGCTAGCTGTGGGTTTGGATTGTGCATCAAAATCTACCAAGCTTTGATACAGAAGCCGATTTACCCGCGCTGAGGCAGCATCGGTGGCGTAACGCGGATCTAAATTAAGTGGTGCTTGGCTTACTGCAAATATTATCTCGCGATTATTAGGCCTAGTTGTCTCAGACTGACGACATGAACTAACAGCCATTAGTAATACAGTGCAACAAAATGCGGTAAAGACATTAAACATTTTCATGGTTTGAATTTTACTAGATTATCAAGGGTGTATCGGCCATTATTAGTGTCATAATTCTTATGCAAGACTTAAACTAGCAATAAAATTAGATTAAAATCTTAATTATTTTGACATCTTTTGATATAAATCAAATGAACTATGAACAAAGTGCGACAAAATGTCACGTGTGAAGCTCACAAAGAATTATCAATGAGTAATATGGGGGAATCAAATGCAAGACCTAAATGTAACATCAACCACGTATAACGACGGCGTTATACGGCAGTTCTCAATCATGGCCGTGGTTTGGGGCGTGGTCGGTATGTTGGTCGGCGTGATTATTGCCGCACAGCTAGTCTGGCCAGAACTCAACCTAGGCTTACCATGGACTAGCTTTGGGCGCTTGCGTCCACTACATACCAATGCAGTTATTTTTGCGTTTGGTGGCTGTACTTTATTTGCCACCTCTTACTATGTAGTCCAGCGCACCTGTCAAACTAGGCTGTTTATGCCTAAGCTAGCTAGCTTTACTTTTTGGGCTTGGCAACTCGTCATTCTCTCTGCCGCAGTTTCATTACCTTTAGGCTTCACCCAAGGTAAAGAGTACGCTGAATTAGAATGGCCAATTGACTTGCTTATTGCAGTGACTTGGGTATGTTATGCGATTGTGTTCTTTGGTACTGTTGGCACACGTAAAGTAAAACATATTTATGTGGCTAACTGGTTCTTTGGTGCATTTATTATCACGGTAGCCTTACTGCACATTGTCAATAGTGCGGCCATTCCTGCTGGCTTCATGAAGTCTTACTCAGCTTATGCGGGTGTGCAAGATGCCATGGTGCAATGGTGGTATGGTCACAACGCAGTAGGTTTCTTCTTAACCGCTGGCTTCTTAGGCATCATGTACTACTTTGTGCCTAAACAAGCAGGTCGCCCTGTTTACTCATACAGCCTATCTATCGTGCACTTTTGGGCATTGATATTCACTTATATGTGGGCAGGTCCTCATCACCTTCATTACACAGCCTTACCTGACTGGACGCAATCTTTAGGTATGGTGTTTTCATTGGTTCTATTAGCGCCAAGCTGGGGCGGTATGATTAACGGTATCATGACGATGTCTGGCGCTTGGCATAAATTGCGTACTGACCCTATCTTACGCTTTATGATTGTTTCACTATCATTTTATGGCATGAGCACCTTTGAAGGCCCAATGATGGCGATTAAAACAGTGAACTCACTCTCACATTATACTGACTGGACTGTAGGTCACGTTCATTCTGGCGCATTGGGTTGGGTGGGCTTGGTATCTATGGGCGCGATTTATTTTATGATTCCGCGCTTATTTGGTCAAAAACAAATGCACAGCATCAAAGCGATTGAGCTACATTTTTGGTTAGCCACTATTGGTATCGTGCTTTACATCTCTGCACTTTGGATTTCTGGTGTGATGGAAGGCCTAATGTGGCGTGCTATCAACACTGATGGCACATTGACCTACACTTTTGTAGAAAGCGTAAAAGCAAAACATCCCTACTACATTATCCGTCTGCTAGGTGGTCTGCTTTATCTAAGTGGAATGTCCATCATGTTGTGGAATGTCATCAAAACGGCAACCAATGGTAAAGCTGCGATTACAAGCATTCCAGCTGTTGCTGCTCACGCTTAAGGAAAATTATTATGTCTAATCATGATACAAAAACTGGCTTTAGCCACGAAAAAATTGAGACCAGTAACTTTCTAATGATAGTGCTGATTCTGTTCACCGTAGCTTTTGGTGGACTGGTGGAAATTGTCCCACTATTCTTTCAAAAATCTACTACCGAGCCTATTGCTGGCTTACAACCCTATACTGCACTTCAGTTAGCGGGTCGTGACATTTACACGCGTGAAGGCTGCTATAACTGCCATTCACAAATGATACGTCCATTCCGTGCAGAAACCTTACGCTATGGGCACTACTCAGTGGCAGGTGAATCGGTTTATGATCACCCGTTCCAATGGGGTAGTAAACGTACTGGCCCTGATTTAGCACGGGTTGGTGGTAAATACAGTGATGAATGGCAACGTATTCACTTAATTAATCCACGTGACTTAGTGCCTGAGTCCATCATGCCAGCTTATCCTTGGCTAGAAAAAGATTTAGTTGGTGCTGAAGCTATGCCTAGTCACATGAAAGCGCTACGCACGGTTGGCGTACCATACACCGATGCTGATATTGCAGGGGCGACTGAGGCAGTTAAAGGTAAAACTGAGTTAGAAGCTCTGATTGCTTATTTACAAGTCTTAGGTACACACCTTAAGTAAGGACTTGGGAGGATAAACAAAATGGATATTAATTCACTGCGCATCTTAACTACCGTTTTTAGCTTTATTGTCTTTATTGGCATCTTGGTTTGGGTATGGCGGCATAGAAATACCTCAGACTTTAAAGATGCGGCTAATCTGCCGTTTAAAGACGATTAAACTTAAGAATACGATTGTTAAAAAGACTGTAGTTAAAAGCTGTAGTTAAAAAAACTAAAGGAAAATAAAATGAGTGACTTTACGAGTAATTTTTGGCCTGTTTTCATTACAGCCATCTCCTTGCTTGGTATTTTTGGCTGTGCATTGCTGCTATGGCTGACTAGCAAAGTAAAAGTTGTAACCAGTGCCGATGGCACCAATGGTCATATCTGGGATGAAGATTTGCGTGAGATGAATAATCCACTACCACGCTGGTGGGTTGGCATGTTTATTTTCACTATCATCTTTGCCCTATTCTATTTAGCCGCTTATCCAGGCCTAGGTAACTATGCAGGTAAATTAGGCTGGTCACAATACGGCCAGTACGATAAAGAAGTGGCCGATGCGAATAAAGCATTACAACCCTTGTATGCCAAGTTTACTGCGATGTCTACAGAAGAGCTTGCTAAAAACCCAGAAGCCAAAGCGATTGGAGAGCGTTTGTTCATGAACAATTGTTCACAGTGTCATGGTTCAGATGCCAAAGGTAGTCGCGGCTTCCCTAACCTAACTGATAATGACTGGTTGCATGGCGGTAGCCCTGAAAAAATTCAGGAAACCATCACTGGCGGTCGTATTGGCATGATGCCGCCGATGGCAGCTGTAGTAGGCAACGCAGAAGATGTCAAAAATGTGGCTAACTATGTATTAAGCCTTTCTGGCAGCATGCATGACTCAGGCCGTGCTGGTGCAGGTAAAGAAAAATTTACGGCTTGCGCTGCGTGTCATGGTCCTGAAGGTAAAGGCAATCAAGCTATTGGCGCACCTAACCTAAGCGATAATATTTGGTTGCACGGCGCAGGTGAAGCGGCCATTATCAAACGCGTGTACGAAGGCAAAATCAACCAAATGCCCGCACAACAAGGCAGACTCACCCCAGAACAAATACACGTCGTTGCATCATACGTGTGGGGTTTATCTAACAAGTAAATCTACCATAAGTGGCTTGTGAGCAATGCTGACAAGCCACTTAGTTCAATCTTTGTATACTCAATCAATCACAAAACCTCCTCACTGCTATTATTTAGCATGTTGTGAGCGTTTTGTTGACTCTTTTAACTATCCATCTTGGTAATTTTATGGGTAGCTCACTTATAATAGTATTTTGAAGTAAGGAAGTTGTCTGAATGAAAAACACCCCTGATACAAACACACCAAAACCTACGGCAGAAAAAAAGACGCCATTAAATGAAGTCGTCATTTCGCTGTATGAATCGCAGGATAAAATCTATCCGCGCAGTGTTTCAGGATTTTTTACTAAATGGCGTTGGGTGATGATATGGATTACCCAACTATTTTTCTATGGCGTGCCATGGCTAGATTGGGGGCACCGCCAAGCCCTATTGTTTGATTTAAATGCCAAGCGCTTTTACATATTCAAACTCGTGCTCTATCCACAAGATCTGATTTACCTGACCGCCATTTTAATTATCTCTGCACTTTCACTATTTTTGTTTACCGCCATCGCTGGACGTTTGTGGTGCGGCTACACCTGCCCACAAACCGTTTACACAGAAATATTTATCTGGATAGAAAGAAAAATAGAAGGCGACCGCGCCACTCGCATGAAGCTAGATGCAGCGGCCATGTCTACAGAAAAACTAGCCAGAAAAGGCACCAAGCATTTGGTTTGGATTATATTTGCGCTTTGGACAGGCTTTACCTTTGTCGGCTATTTCACGCCGATTCGCGACTTAATGAGCGAATTTACCAGTTTTGATTTTAGCCCTTGGGAAACCTTTTGGGTGTGCTTTTACGGCTTTGCTACTTACGGCAATGCTGGTTTTATGCGCGAGCAAGTCTGCAAATACATGTGCCCTTATGCTCGTTTTCAAAGTGCTATGTTTGACGATGACACCTTAATTGTCACTTATGATGAAGCACGCGGTGAGCCACGCGGCGGCCGCTCACGCAAAGCAGATCTTAATTCTACACAATTAGGTGCGTGTATTGATTGCAATCTCTGCGTGCAGGTATGCCCAACTGGCATTGATATACGCAATGGCCTGCAATATGAATGTATTGGCTGTGGCGCCTGTGCCGATGTTTGCGACACCGTCATGGATAAAATGGGCTACGAGCGTGGCTTAGTTAAATATTCAACACAAAATGCTATCAATAATCACTGGTCGCATCAACAAATGTTGAAGCGCATAGTTCGACCTCGCGTATTAATTTATGCCACAGTACTCAGTTTACTAATTGTTGCTTTAATTACCAGCTTATGGTTTAGAACGCCCTTCAGAGTCGATGTGGTGCGTGACCGTGGTGTAATGGCACGTTTGAGTGATGATGGTAAATTGGAAAATGTCTACCGCTTACAAATTATGAACGGGACAGAAACTGCTCAACACTATGAGTTGAATGTCACTGGCATTAAAGACCTAGAAGTGGAGACAGAAGCGACCAGCGACGACCAAGATGACGAGGAACATATTAAAACTATCAAGGTCAAACCAACCGAGTCGCGCTGGGTCATCGTTGACTTAAAAATACCTGATGGCACACTTGAATCTGGCTCACATAAAATAATGTTTGAAATTAAGTCGCTAGAAACTAACGATCTGGTTACAGAAAAATCTGTATTTTTAGTGCCCAGATAATTAGCTATATCAATAGCTTAAGTGACATGCCGCGACCAGTTAAAAGGAAGATATGATGGAAAAACTAGATACTAAACCATGGTGGCAATACGGTTACGTTTGGCTGATTATTTCAGGCCCGCTACTGGTTGTGGCTGCCAGCATTACCACCGCCTATATTGCCGTAACTAGGCCTGACCCAGTGATAGACAATGACTACTACAAACATGGCATAGAAATCAATAAAACCCTGAACGAACAAAGAGATAGCCTCGCGCCAGCTATACAGGCGCGTAACCATGCAGCAACTGGCATCAAACCATCGCAAGACACTCCTACAAGGCCTTAATCATGTCAATCTCTACTGATATTCTCATCATAGGTGCGGGGCCAGCGGGCTTATGCTTGGCTAGCTCCTTATCTGAAACAGGTTTAAAAATTGTGGTGCTAGAGCGCCAATCAGAAGCTGCGCTAGCCGACCCTGCGTTTGATGGCCGCGAAATTGCACTGACCCACCATTCTGTGCAACTCATGCGTCAATTAGGCCTTTGGGATCGTATAACTCCTAAAGAAATTTCAGCTTTGCGCGATGCCCGCGTATTTAATGGCACATCGCTAGCTTCTTTAAATATTGGTCATGATAGTAGCAAACAAAATGAACTAGGCTACCTCATTGCTAACCACCTCATTCGCAAAGCCGCCTATGAGCAAGCTAAATCTGCGCCAGCCATTACCATTAAAGCAGAAGTGCAAGTGACTAACATTTTACATGACAGCCATGGCGTACAAGTCAGCTTGAATAACGGCGAAATTATTAATACGCAGTTATTAATTGGTGCAGATAGTCGCTACTCCGAAACTCGCCGCGCTATGGGCATCGCAGCAGATATGCATGATTTTGGCAAAACTATGATGGTGTGCGTGATGGAGCACCCTGTTGCGCATGAGCATACCGCTTGGGAATGGTTTGATTATGGTCAAACCTTAGCCCTACTGCCCATGAATGGCGCTCAGTCCTCTGTAGTCATTACGCTAACGCCAGATGAAATGGACCCCTTAATGAAAATGGCAAAAGATGACTTTAATCGTGAAGTCACAGCCAGATTTAAACATAGGCTAGGCCCAATGAATTTAGTCTCCACACGGCACGCTTACCCCTTGGTCACGGTCTATGCAAAAAATCTAGTGAGTCCACGCTTTGCCTTAGTCGGCGATGCCGCGGTGGGTATGCACCCAGTCACTGCGCACGGATTTAATTTTGGCTTAAAAGGCATAGACACGCTATCAACCGAAATCAAAAATGCGGTTGCCTCAGCTAAAGATATTGCCTCTATTAGCTTACTAAGGCGCTATGAACAAGCACATAGACGTGACACAAAACCATTATTTTTAGCCACGCATGCCATTGCCAAACTGTATGCCAGTGAGAGCGCCCCAGCAAAATTTTTGCGCGCAAGTGCTATCAAAATTGGCAATCGCATCACGCCTTTTAAGCGAGCAGTCGCTGGCTTTCTAGCTGACGCACCCAGCAAATCAATTAGTCACTCACGTATACGATAAAACCTAGCTGGCGCATACGCTGCGCCAGTGCTTCTAACCATGTGGCTGGCAGGCGACTTAAGCTTGCAGCTTCAAGTTGGTGTGAAGGGCGCGCTAAACCATACAGATGCACGCCTTTTACCAAATGCTGTACTTGGCTAATCAGCGCTAAATATGCATCAATATCAGCCTCGTTAGGCGGCTTGCCATCGATGGCAAACATGCAGGTTTGTATAAAAGTCGGGCAAACTTCAGCACAGCGTTGCAAGCGTTCTATATGGCTTTGCGGGTTAAGGTTGATATCATTAATCCTTGCAATACCCGCTTTAGTGCCTGCATCTAATTTAAACCAAACTTCACCATTACATTGAGCTAGATGGCGCATACTATTGAGTATTGCTGGCTTATCTAACAAGCTGCCATTACTAATCAAGCGCACTTTGATGGGCTTGGTTTGGCCTTCGCCCAGCAAATTAAACTCTTGCAGTATTTTTTCAACCAACTTCAATACTTCAGGAAACTCCTTAGCGCTGGTTGGTTCACCATTACCTGAAAATGCTATATCCTGCAGCTGACGGTCGCCTTCGGCAACGTAGCGCGTCATAAAATCGCCATGCAGCGCATAGCGTAAAAAGGTTCTTAATTCATACGCCAGCAAGTCAAGTTCAATTGGCGGCGGACTACCCCTGGTTAGATTTGGCACTTGGCAATAGACGCAGCGCCAGTTACAGGCATTATTGACGTTAAGATTAATGCCAATAGAAACGCCACGGGCACGCCGCGATACGACTGGGTAAATATATTTCATGCCGCTTACATCGCGATTATGGTCATCAACGGTGAGGTAATTATGCGTGGACATAGCTGGCTAAGGGCTGATTATTAAGAACAATAGAACCGCGAATAATTATGAAATGAGTTAAACCTATGAATTAATCGCAAGCGTTTGGGTTCACTATTTTCTTTAAGGCTTTATGATTCAAAATGCCAACATAGCGCTGTTTGACCTCGATAACCCCTTCATCACTCAATCGAGTAAATGCGCGGCTGACGGTTTCTAACTTCATGCCTAAATAGCTGGCAATATCTTCACGCGACATTCTGAGTATGATTTCTGCTTGAGAAAAGCCGCGTGCATGCAAGCGTTGCACCAAATTTAGCAAGAAAACCGCTAAACGCTCTTCTGATCGCATATTACCTATCATCATCATCATGCTGTTTTCGCGCACAATCTCGCGACTCATCACCTTATGCACATGACGTTGCAAGACGGGAAACTCCCTAGACAGCTGCTCAACATTTGAAAATGGCATCACACAGACATCTGCATCTTCTAAGGCAATGGCATTACAGCTGTGTTTATCAGTGACTATGCCATCCAAACCGATAATTTCGCCCGCCATTTGAAAGCCCGTGACTTGTTCTAACCCATCTGGCGTAGCAACACTGGTTTTAAAAAATCCAGTACGGATCGCAAACAGTGATTTAAATTCTTCACCATCTCTAAATAATAAGTCGCCCTGTTTAACGTGGCGACGTGTGGCAACCACCTCATCCAGCTTTTGCATATCGACGAAGTCTAAACCAACAGGCATACAAAGCTCGCGTAAATTACAGTTTGAACAAGCAACTTTGATGGTCTCTGGAGTGAGTTCTAAATTCATGGTTGTATAAAGATTATCATCAAGTTGTAAGCATAGCGTTTTAAGCGGCTACTAGCTAGCGGTTTAAAATATTTAGCGATAAGTGACAGTGCTCTTCTTAAAAACTAATCCAACATCATTTGATATAAATCAAGGCAATTTTATATCTAATCAGGCATAGTGTAGCCTAAGCTAACGTAGGATTACTTGTCATGAATGCCATAGACCCTTTATATATAGACCCTTTATCTGCTGCTAATACAAGTTTAGGTAGCATCATGCCTGGCGTCAACAAAGAAACGCTCAACAAGTATGACATCTCAGGGCCCAGATACACTTCATACCCAACGGCTGACCGTTTTGTAGAAGCCTTTACCGAAGATGCCTATAAATTAGCGCTACAGCAACGCCGTGCGATTACTGCGGCCCTGCCTTTGTCCATTTACGTGCATATTCCATTTTGCGAATCTTTGTGCTTTTTTTGCGCCTGCAACAAAATCGTCACCAAACATCATGAGCGCAGCGTCGAATACTTGCGCTATTTGAATCGTGAAATAGATTTACATATTGAGCATCTAGGTGCGGGGCAAACCATCTCGCAATTGCATTTAGGCGGCGGTTCGCCGACTTTTTTCTCAGATAACGAGCTCACACAGCTCATGTCTATGCTCAAACATAACTTTGTGTTTGCGCCTGGCGGCGAATACTCAATTGAGGTCGATCCTCGCACGGTAGATGAGCAGCGCCTAAAACATTTAGCCGAACTTGGTTTTAATCGTTTAAGTTTTGGTGTGCAAGACTTTGACCCGGAAGTACAAAAGGCCGTACACCGCATACAGCCTGCCGAACAAGTCTTTTCATTAGTCGAGGCAGCAAGACGCTTAAAATTTCAGTCTGTCAATGTGGATTTAATCTACGGTTTACCCATGCAAACGCCTGAATCGTTTAATAGAACATTAACCCAAGTGGTTGCACTTAAACCAGATAGAATCGCCTTGTATGGCTATGCGCATTTACCAGAGCGCTTTAAACCACAGCGCCGCATTAGCGAATATGAGCTACCTGTTGCACAAGATAAAATTACCATGCTAGCTAGCGCACTAAGTGCGTTTATTGATACCGGTTATGTGTATGTGGGCATGGATCACTTTGCCCTGCCTGATGATGATCTAGCCATAGCCAAACGGCAAGGCAGGCTGCACCGCAATTTTCAGGGCTACAGCACCCAGCCTGACTGCGACTTAATCAGCCTTGGCGTATCTGCCATTGGTCGCGTTGGCTCTACTTATAGCCAAAACGCAAAAACTGTAGAAGAATATTTTGACCACCTTAACCACGGCCGTTTTCCTGTGGTACGCGGCCTTGCCCTGTCACGCGATGACATTGTGCGCCGCGCGGTGATTATGGCGATTATGTGCCAAGGCTCGTTGCAATATGAGGCAATAGAACTTGCCTATATGATCGATTTTAAAAGCTACTTTGCACCTGAATTAGAGCAACTCAAAACCCTAGAAAGTACTGACATGGTAGTGCTAGAAGAAAGCGGCATGCAAGTGACAGACACAGGCTGGTTTTTTGTAAGAGCTGTCGCAATGTTGTTTGACCGTTATTTACAAACCGACCGCAACCGCGCAAAGTTTTCAAAAATTCTTTAAGTCTGGGCTGTAAGCGCGCAATTTTATCTACCAACCTGTAGGAGCGGTCTTTGACCGCGATTGTAATCAGGCTTTCGCGGTCAAAGACCGCTCCTACCATGCTAATACTATTACTCCTAGGCTTTCGCGGTCAAAGACCGCTCCTACCTGTTAAATCACATACATCCAAGCAAGCATACAAACCGCATAAAAAAAGCCCCTACCAATCACGGTAAGGGCTAAGGTGGAAATTAATATTCTTAATTAAACTAATCTTAGAATTTTTTACCGATACCGACACCGAATACCCATGGGTTGATGTCTAAATCATCAATTTTCTTCCATGTCGCACCATTATCAAGAGTCACTTTAACATTTGTGTTCATGGTTACGTATTTCACATCAGCATTGATTAACCAGCCAGAACCTAAGTTCACATCCACGCCTGCTTGTGCCACTGCACCAAACATATTTTGGTCAATGTGGATTGGATAATTACCAACAGTAGTTTTCAAGCTACGGTCAAAGCTATGCGTGTAGTTGATACCAGCACCCACATAAGGATCAATCATTTGATCTGGGTTAAAGTGCCATTGTGCCGTTAAAGTAGGTGGCAATATATTTACAGAACCCAAATCTTCATTGCCTAATATACCACCTAGCGGAGCAGAAGCAGAATTCTTAGTAAGGTGCACATCGTGACGTGTACCAGTCGCTAAAATCAATTCAGCTGCGATATTTTTAGTAATGTAATAGGAAATATCCAATTCTGGGATTGTATTATTATCTACGGTCAATCTAGCATCTGAGCCGATAGCAGCAGAACTTCCCCCAAGACCATTTGCGGCTGAGACTGAGCCCAATTTACTGTGCTCATCTGGGTTAACATAAGCTGCACGTAAACGCACCACAATATCACCCGCTTCAGCTTGTGCTAAAACTGGCGCAAACGCTGAAAGCAAGGCAACTACTAATAAGGATTTTTTCATTTTAAAACGCTCCACTTAATAAAAATAAGACAAGACAAAAATTTGATAGGTCATCATAACTAACTGAAGCTAAACCGCAATTGACATAAATCAAGTGAACACATAAAAAACAATATTTTGTTGTATTTTTGCAACATTATTTGTAGGAGCGGTCTTTGACCGCGATCAAATGATAGGTTCGCGGTCAAAGACCGTTCCTACTTGAGCTATTAAGCTTGACGTATTCGTGGTGTAACACCACCCCCACATTGCAGACTAAGCCAAGTCAAAGCAAGCGATAGATTCCACATGTGCGGTATGTGGAAACATATTAATCACGCCTGCCGCTTTTAATACATAGCCTTTTTCGTTGACCAACACACCCGCATCACGTGCCAAAGTAGCGGGGTTACAAGATACATAAACTATACGCTGCGGGCTATTGCTGGCGTCTAATGATTTAATCAACTCAAATGCGCCATCCCGCGGCGGGTCTACCAACCATTTATCAAAGCGGCCTAGTTCGGTTAAGGCTGCTGAGGTCATTTTAAATAAATCTGCTACGCCAAACTGGGCGTTACTCATGCCATTTAATAGTGCGCTTTCATTGGCTCTATCTACCAGATTGGCTAAACCCTCCAAACCTAATACCTGTGAGCCACTTCGAGCAATGGGCAAGCTGAAATTACCTATGCCACAAAAAAAGTCAGCAATTTTTTCATGAGATTGAGGTGCTAGCAACTGCATGGCGCGTCGTATCATCACTTGATTGATTTGCGGGTTCACCTGGGTAAACTCGTTAGGCTTAAATGGGTAAGTTAAATCAAATTCCGGCAAACTGTAGTTTAAGGCGGGTAAGGCCTGTGTGCTTGTAGCTAGTGGATAATAAGGTTTAATGGTATCTGGGCCTTTTGTTTGCGTCCAAATTTGTACGGCATATTCATCAGCAAAGGCTGCCAGTAGTGCTTCATCAGGCTGGGTTAATTCGCCCATAATGCGCAATATCAACACGATGACTGGCAAACCACCGGCAAGGTTGGCCTCCCCTACTGCCAGCTCAATTTGCGGTAGTTTGTCGCGAATAGTCAATTGCACTATCATGGCTTGCAAGGGTGCAATTAAAGCCGACACGGCTGGCACTAGCACTTCACAGCTATTCATATCCGCCACATAGCGCGTGGCTTTTTCGTTAAAGCCTACCAATACACGCTGTTTTTTATCCACATATTTAACGCTCAAACGAGCCTTATGACGGTATCCCCAAGTAGGGCCATAGATAGGCGGTAACATATTGTCTGGCTTGACTTTGCCTATGTGCTTTAAATCGCTTTCTAACAAGCGCTGCTTATTAGCCACTTGGGCAGCAAAATCTAAATGCTGTAACTTGCAGCCGCCACATAAGCCAAAGTGCGGGCATTTGGGGGTCACTCTTTGATTAGATTGCTTGAGTACCTCCACCACATTCGCCACTTCAAAGCTGGACTTGATGCGGTGCGAGCGAAAAGTGACTTTTTCAGTCGGCAACGCGCCATCTATAAATATGGTTTTGCCATCCACATGGGTAACGCCTCGACCTTCCTGATCTAGCGACTCTATGGTGGCGGTTAAAATGGGCGCAAGCGCCTGGTCTGCGGCGGATTGATGGCGTCTTTTTCTCATGCTGGCTATTTTACCGTAGTGCAGCTAACTGGAGGAAATATCGTTATTTTTTATTTATCGTCATGTAAAATATCAATTAAACCAAATTGGCACTATGATTAGGTGTACAAGATTAGCCGTACAAGCGAAAAATACGAAAGGTAGGTCATTCGATGAAACCGTTAACTAAATTTTACACATCACTCACTTTTTTAATGGCGCTGGCGCTTAGCCTAACAGTGCAGGCCGAGGGCGCCTCTGCCTTATATAGCGAGAATAAAATACGCTTTATGAACGGCGGCATAGGCCGTGATGAAGTGCTTGAAATGCGCCCTTATGCTAAAGATTACACACTCAACCTATTGTTCTCTGAGGGCAAAATTGGCCGTGCAATCACAGATATTAATGTCAATATTTACAACACCCAAGACGAGCTGGTTTTTAAACTAAAAAATGTAGGGCCTTTACTCTATATCAACCTGCCCGCTGGTAGCTATGCTATTGCGGCGAGTTATCATGGCAATAAGCTGCGCCACAAAATCAGCATACAAGACAATACCGCGCAAAAAGTGATTTTAAATTGGAAAGATAAAGTAGAAGAAGACGATTTGCTACGCGAATAGCCTAGCATTAAGGCTGGGGCTAGCTTATTTAAACGCGGCTAAAAATTCTTGCCAATGACTAGCGCCAGTGCCTGCTTGACTGTATCCAATTAAGGTGTTGCGTACCAACTCAACCTCAGCCTCATAAGCCGCCTGGCTTAATTGCCCGCGCATTAACTTAAAGCGCAAAAATACCAAGTGGGTGTTGGCTACATCTGTTTCGCAATAGTTGCGAATCTCTTCCAGCTTGCCTGCTTTATAGGCATCCCACACTTTACTGCCATCCATCCCCAGCTTACCAGGAAAGCCGCACAGTTTGGCTAAATCATCCAAAGGCGCATTTGCGCGGCCATTAAACATCGCCAGTATGTCCATTAAATCCAAATGACGGGTGTGGTAGCGGCTAATATAGTTATTCCACTTAAACTCTTTATCATCTTCGCCTAAATCCCAATAGCGACTGGCATTGATGCCATGAATCAAGCCACGATAGTGCAATACCGGCAAATCAAATCCGCTACCATTCCATGAAACAATTTGCGGTGTATATTTATCTATGCCGTCAAAAAAACGTTGGATAATTTCAGCTTCTGAGGCATTAGCATCGCCTAGCGTCCACACTTTAAAATGATTGCCCTCGCGTAAGGCACACGAAATTGCACAAATACGATGTTGATGTAGAGGTAAAAAGTCTGTGCCATTTTGCTGACGGCGCTGGTGCAAAGCAATGTTAGCCACATCTTCTGCCGAAGTTTCTGCTGGCAAATCATATAAAACTCGCAGGCCATCCGTGTCTGGAATAGTCTCGATATCAAATACTAGTGTAGGTGTCATTGTTTAAAGTGTCTCTATCATCATCAAAATACTGTTTAGTCAATATCGTTAAGCGGGGAAGACCCCTGTAGACAAGTAGCGGTCACCGCGGTCACAGATTATGGTCACAATCAGCGCATTTTCTACTTCTTTAGACAGCTGCAATGCGCTATAAAGCGCTCCGCCGCTTGATATGCCGGCAAAAATACCTTCTTGAGCCGCCAGTTTTCTGGTGGTGTTTTCGGCATTTTTTTGGCTAACATAGCGTAGTTCATCCACCCGTTTCGCGTCATAAATTTTTGGCAGATATGCTACTGTCCACTTACGTATACCTGGAATCTGACTGCCCTCTTCAGGCTGCACGCCTATCATTTGTATATTAGGGTTCTGCTCTTTTAAGTAACGCGATACGCCCATGATAGTACCTGTAGTACCCATACTAGAAACGAAGTGCGTAAGCTTGCCCGCCGTATCACGCCAAATTTCAGGGCCAGTACCCTCATAGTGCGCAAGCGGATTATCCAGATTACCAAACTGGTCCAACACCAGGCCCTCGCCCTCAGCTTGCAGCTTGTTTGCTACATCGCGCGCCAGCTCCATGCTGCCATCTTTAGGAGTTAATACCAGTTCTGCGCCATAGGCTTTCATGCTTTGGCGGCGCTCTATGCTCTGATTTTCTGGCATGACTAATATCATTTTATAGCCACGCATAGCCGCCACCATGGCCAAGGCAATGCCAGTATTGCCGCTCGTCGCTTCAATCAAGGTATCACCTGGTTTAATATCACCACGTGCTTCAGCACGCGTAATCATGCTGTATGCTGGTCTGTCTTTAACCGAACCCGCAGGGTTATTGCCTTCTAACTTGAGTAAAATCGTATTACTGGTATTACCCGCCATGCGCTGCAATTTCACCAACGGCGTATTACCGATCAAGCTATCTATTGTTTTAAATTGCATATTTTTTACCGAAGGTCATTTTGTACTATTTTTTACTAAATATATGGCGTAGACCGCAAGGCCAACATAAGCCATCAGTGACATTTGCGGAATACTCAGTCCTAAAAATGTCCAATCAATGGCGGCGCAATCGCCCGTGCCCCTAAACACCAAGGTTAGCGCCTTTTGTAGCGGAAAATTCTCAAACATATAATCAAAGCCTACGCCGCAGTCGGCAACGATGCTGTCACGATGCGCTTGTAGCCACCAATGCCGAATGGCTACCACAGCGCCACCTAAGGCGGTTAATACCAGAAATAAGGTGAAAAATTTGCTAACTAGGGAATTGGCTTTAACAAATGCAGTGATCAAAAATAATAGCCCTAAACCCATGAATATCATGCGCTGCGATATGCACAAGGGGCAGGGATTAAGCTGATAACGCGTTTGAATCCACAATGCCAAGCCGACTAGGCCAAAGCTGGCGACAAAACCCAGCATATAGCCACTTTTTCCGCTGAACCACTTATTTAACATATTGATAACCTTGCTTGTGTTGAATGTGCGCTTATAATCTAAGCCATGAACATTGTAATTGATAACGCTTGATGACTGAACCCACTTTATATACTGACCAGCAAATTCGCACCAGTAAAATTCTGACGGTAAGCGAATTAAATCGTTTAGCGAATCAGGTATTAACGCAGAATTTCCCTTTATTTTGGGTATCTGGCGAAGTATCCAACCTGACGCGAGCGGCCAGCGGCCATTGGTATTTTTCACTTAAAGACGCTGGCGCACAAGTACGCTGTGTGATGTTTAAAGGGCGCAACAGCTACTTAGACTGGACGCCTCTAGAAGGCGACAAGGTCGAAGCGCGCTGCACCGTCAGCCTTTATGAAGCACGCGGTGATTTTCAACTCACCATTGAGTTTTTACAGCGTGCTGGCTTGGGCGTATTGTTTGCCGCTTTTGAAAAATTAAAAGCTAAGCTTCAGTCTGAAGGCTTATTTGACCCTGATCTTAAAAAACTATTACCCGCACATCCCAAACAAATTGGCATTGTGACTTCGCCAGATGCCGCCGCACTCAGAGATGTGCTCACCACGCTAAAACGGCGTATGCCAAGTATTCCAGTCATTATTTACCCAACGCCCGTGCAAGGCAAAGGCGCAGCAGTGCTGATTGCCGATGCCATTCAACAGGCCAATCAACGTGCCGAGTGTGATGTGCTGATTATTTGCCGCGGCGGTGGCAGTATTGAAGACTTATGGCAATTTAACGAAGAAATTGTTGCCCGCGCCATTGCCGAATGTAGCATCCCTACGATTAGTGGCGTAGGACATGAAACTGATTTTAGTATTTGTGATTTTGTAGCCGATGTACGTGCTGCCACACCCACAGCAGCAGCAGAACTAGCCTCACCTTCACGCGTCAATATAGTTAGTGCAATTAAACAGTTAAGCCAACAATTAGCGAGGTCAATCCAGTACCAATTAAATCAGCGCACACAAGCCTTAGATTACATCGCACGCAGGCTGACTTCGCCCTCACAGCAAATTGAGCAACAAAAAGTGCAACTAAGCCAAATCACTTACCGCCTAAATAGCGCGCTTAAGCAGCAACTGCAAAGCAAACAACACAATGTACTTCGCTTGAGCCAAAATCTGGCACACCTCAATCCACAAGCGGTTTTGACTAGAGGTTATGCCTTTGTACAAAATAAAACTGGCGAAATTATTGCCTCTAGCCAGCAATTACACACTGGCGAACAGGTCAGACTGACATTCGGATTAGGTGTTGCTGAAGCGACTATTAATAAAACTACTACTTAGCTAGTTGAACAACTGAATGCAGTGGTAGCTTTGTCGAGCATTATTCCACTTCCAATGATTAAAGTTAGTCAACATTAAGTTTGTATATCTGTACTAAATTTGAGCGTGTAAAAAATCTGTTTCATTGATATTTTACCAATCACACATAAAACAAATGATCAGGACCGATATTAATGGCGCTAATTTCGATTGATGTTATCGCTATTTGCCTACTAAACTTCAATGTACTGTTGTCATACTTGCATTTTACCTAGACCGAAATCTGCTGCCTAGCTTATGCCCTGTCTGAGCCATATTGTCATTCAATCAGGCGGCCAAAAAGTTGACCATAGCTAAATATGTAAAATGGTCTGACTATAAATTCATCAGTACCCGTAAATTCACATAAGCTTCACCCTTTAAATCACCCTGCAATACTAAGCTGGGGCTATTAGGCTCACCTAAGTCACTAAGCACCAAGGCTGCCCCTGAAAAATGCTGCTCTGCGGTATAGCTATTTGTGGTGATAAGCGTTTTTAAGCCTGCGGCCATGCTTGATTTGAGGCCATTTTCTGAATCTTCAAAAGCCAAGCAAGCTGCGGCTTTTAATTGCAACTTTTCTAATGCCCATAGATAAATATCAGGCGCTGGTTTTTTAGCGGGCACTATATCGCCCGCGGCGATCACTTCAAACCAAGTGTGTGCATCTTCAGCCAAACTATATTTTAAAAGCGCAGTGACGTTTGCAGGCGTTGTGGTGGTGGCAATGGCCAGCCTTAAACCAGCCGCGCGCGCCTCTAATAGCAGCCGCTTCACGCCTGGCCTGAGTGGAATTTTGCCTGCGGCCAATAGTGCCGTATAAATGCGAGTTTTATCTTGATGCAGCTTGGCTAAAAGCTCGGTAAAATGCGCGCCATCTGCCAAAGTTGGCTGGTAGCGCTGCACATAATGACTAATTCGCTCTTTGCCACCAGTAATCGCCAGCAGCTCACCATACAGCGCTGCATCCCAGCACCAATCCAAGCCCGCCTCTTTAAAAGCTTGATTAAATGCCAGCCTATGCCCATCACGCTCAGTATCGGCTAGCGTGCCATCCACATCAAAAATAAGCGCTTGTATCATGGTCATCTTTCATGGTTATCTTTCACGGTGATTTTGCTAGTCTATAAGCGAGTATGTCTGAATATTTTAGCTGACGTCAACAAGCAAAACATAAGGCAGGCTAACTCTGATAAAATCTCATCATGTTTACTGGCATCATACAGACCATAGGTCAAATCGAAAGCGCAAGCACTATGGGTGAAGACCTCAGGCTTAACATTGCTTGCGTAGGCTTAAATATGCAAGACGTACAAACCGGCGATAGCATTGCGGTCAATGGCGTATGCCTAACCGCCATCAGCGTTAATAACACGCATTTTGCCGCCCATGTTTCTAAAGAAACCTTATCGGTAACGGTAGGTTTAGCCAGCTTACAGGCCGTCAATTTAGAAAAAGCCTTGCGCCTGAGCGATAGACTAGGCGGCCATTTGGTGAGTGGTCATGTCGATGGCATCGGTACAGTCGTGCTTTTTGAGTCATTGGGGGATTGCTGGAAACTAAACATACGCGCGCCACACGCCATTGCAAAATACATTGCCATTAAAGGCTCTATTGCTGTCAATGGCGTCAGCCTGACGGTAAACACTATTCATCATGATGTGTTTAGCATCAATTTAATTCCGCATACCCTAGAAAATACCACCCTGCAATTTTTAACCACAGGCAGCTTAGTCAATTTAGAAGTAGACCAAATTGCCCGCTATGTTGAACGCATGGCATTGTGGGCTGAAGAAAACGATTAGAAGAAAACGATTAATCTAGCTAGCTATTACATCAAGCCAACAGTAAAACCATCCATTTAATTAACCGGAAAGATAACGTGACCATTAGTACCGCCAAAGAAATTATTGAAGAAATTAAACACGGCCGCATGGTGGTGTTAGTTGACGATGAAAATCGTGAAAATGAAGGTGATTTAGTGTTGGCGGCTGAGTTTGCAACTGCAACACACATCAATTTTATGGCCAAACATGGTCGTGGCCTAATTTGCTTAACGCTTACTGAAGCGCATTGCAGACAACTAAACCTGACTAAAATGGTACAAAAAAATGGTGCGCGCATGGGCACTAACTTCACCGTCTCTATTGAAGCGGCTGAAGGCGTTACCACTGGAATTTCTGCGGCAGATCGGGCTCGCACCATACAAGCTGCCGTGGCAAAAACTGCCAAGCCACAAGATATTGTCAGCCCTGGCCATATTTTTCCACTAGCGGCCATGGATGGCGGTGTGCTAGTGAGGGCCGGCCATACCGAGGCAGGTTGTGACTTAGCGCTATTAGCTGGCTGCGAGCCCACCAGTGTCATCTGTGAAATCTTAAAAGACGATGGCAGCATGGCGCGCCTGCCAGATTTAATGGCATTTGCTGTGGAACACCAACTTAAAATTGGCACTATCGCTGATTTAATTCAATATCGAGCACAAACCGAGCGCTTAGTTGAGCGCGCTGCCGAGCGGACTATTCAAACACCTTATGGTGAAATGCAGTTAATCGCCTACCGCGATAAAATTGCCAAAGAAACGCATTTAGCCTTAATCAAAGGCACGCCAACACCTACTAAAGAGACTTTAGTCAGAGTGCATGAACCGCTCTCTATATTTGACTTACTTGATAGCTCCAGTTGCTCGCATAGCTGGAATACGCTGACCGCCATGCAAACTATCGCCCATGCCGAATCTGGCGTTATGGTGCTATTGCATCAAGCTGAAACTGGCGAGGACATATTGGAACGCATACTTGGCGCCGACCAACCTGTGCGCATTAACCAAGAGCTGCGCACTTATGGCATAGGCTCGCAAATCCTACTAGATTGTGGTGTCGGTAAAATGAAGTTGCTGGCCAAGCCACGCAAAATGCCAAGTATGGCTGGTTTTGGATTAGAAGTGACTGGCTATTTACAAGCACCATAAATTACACTTTTATATATTTTTGTTATAATAAACAAACATCTATGCTAAAATAAAACAATTGGAAAACGTTAATCTTACAGGCCACTTCCTCATCGCGATGCCCGCCATGACGGATCCATTTTTTGCTAAATCAGTCAGCTTTATCTGTAGTCACAATCAAGATGGTGCCATGGGCGTCATCATCAACCGCCCCACCGATGTCACTTATCAAACCTTATTTGAAAAAATAAACGTCGAACTACTCAATAGCCTAGTAGCTGAAAATCCCGTGCTTTATGGCGGCCCAGTACAACCTGAACGTGGCTTCGTCTTACATCAACCCGCAGGCGAATGGGACAGCACCATCACCATTGCCGAAAATACCGCGCTCACTACCTCAAAAGATATTTTAGAATCAGTCGCCATGGGTGCTGGGCCAGAAAAAATGTTGCTGACATTAGGCTATGCGGGCTGGATGCCAGGTCAATTAGAGCAAGAAATTGCGCAAAATGCATGGTTATCAGTGCAAGCAAAAGATGTGACAACCCTACATAAAATTTTGTATGAAACTGAATATCACGACAAACTCAACGCAGCGTTGGCCCTATTAGGGGTACACCCAGCCATGCTGTCTGATGTAGCGGGTCACGCCTAATGTCAACAGCGCTTCATGCTCATGCAACAGCACATGGCCAACTGATTGATAACGAAAACGTCTATGATGAAAAACAGGTATTGGCCAGCAGCGTTTTATGCTTTGATTTTGGCGAGCAAAGAATAGGCGTGGCGGTTGGTGAACATGTCTTAGGCTATGCCAACCCACTGACGGTGATTGATAATGAAAGCAATGACATACGCTTTACCATCATCAACCAGCTTATCAAGGAATGGCAAGCTAAATTACTGATAGTGGGCCTGCCCCTGAGCTTAGATGGTACAGAAACCCAGGTGACCCAACTTTGCAAAAAATTCGCAAGACGTCTTAACGGTCGGTTTAATCTACCTGTCTTGCTTATAGACGAGCGATACAGCTCGGTAGAAGCAAGCGGCTTATTAAATCAAGCGGGCATTAAAGGGCGAGCGCAAAAAGCCATGCTAGATCAAGTTGCAGCGCAAACCATATTGCAAAGCTATTTTGATGGGCTTTAGTTTTATAATTGATCCCGCCAATAAGCAACACACAGCATATTGGCTAAACAGCATGACGAAAATTACGAGTAAAATAGTCAAATGACTTCACAAACTAATCACTTACCTGACGCAGAAGACCTGCTCAAAACGCTGGCGCTCAAGCTTGAGCCTTTATTGCAGGACAATACCGCGCTGGTCGGCATTCAAAGTGGTGGTGTTTGGCTAATGCAAAGGTTGCTGGTGCTATTAAAAAGCACTATTGCGGCCAAATCAGTGCAGCACGGCACTTTAGACGTATCCTTTTATCGAGACGACTACGCTAAACGTGGCCTTAAGTCTGAAAATCGCCCCAGTCAAATCTCGTTTGACGTTGAAAATAAGCACATTATTCTCATTGATGATGTGTTTTACACAGGCCGCACTACCCGTGCCGCCATGAATGAATTATTTGATTATGGCCGCCCAGCTAGTATTACCTTAGTGGCGCTAATCAATCGTGGCGGCCGCGAATTGCCGATTAGCCCACAAATTACTGCAGCAGAAATTCCCCTTAGCGCAGCGCAAAACTTGCAATTGATGCAAAATGCCGATGGCAGCTTAAGGCTAGCACTAAAGTCGGCACTTCAACCCACTCCTCAGGCACAACACTCGCATGAATAACCCTCAATTATATGCTGACGGCCGCTTACGCCACCTTCTATCAATTGAAGGTTTACCAAAAAAAATATTAAACCAAATTTTAGACACCGCAGAATCCTTTGTTGGCGTCGCTGAACGTGAAGTGAAAAAAGTGCCGCTATTACGTGGCAAAACCGTCTGCAACCTGTTTTTTGAAAACAGCACTCGCACACGCACCACTTTTGAAATCGCGGCCAAACGCTTATCCGCCGATGTCATCAGCTTAAATGTCAGCACCTCATCGCAATCTAAAGGCGAAACCATTTTAGACACAGTGGACAACTTGATTGCCATGCATGCCGATATGTTTGTGGTGCGGCACTCACAATCTGGTGCGGCACACTTTATTGCAAAACACGTGCCCGAGCATATTCATGTGATTAATGCAGGAGATGGGCGTCATTCGCACCCCACACAGGGCTTGCTGGATATGTTTACCATACGCAAATATAAGCCAGACTTGCATAATTTAAGGGTGGCCATCGTCGGCGACGTATTGCACTCACGGGTTGCCCGCTCTGAAATTCATGCTCTCACTACGCTAGGGGTGCCTGAAGTGCGGGTCATTGCCCCTAAAACGCTATTGCCTGCACAAGTAGAAAAGCTAGGCGTACATGTGTTTCATGACATGAAAGCTGGCCTGAAAGATGTTGATGTAGTCATGATGCTGCGCTTACAAAATGAGCGCATGAGCGGAGCCATGTTGCCCAGCGCACAAGAATACTTTAAAACTTACGGCCTCACGCAAGAAAAATTAAGCTTAGCCAAGCCTGACGCCATTGTCTTGCATCCTGGCCCTATGAATCGTGGCGTAGAAATTGACTCCAGCGTAGCAGATGGCCAGCAATCGGTCATTCTGCCGCAAGTCACTTACGGCATTGCAATTCGCATGGCGGTGATGGCCATGCTGGCAGGCGGGCCAACATCAGGAAATCCATCATGAAAATTCATATCAAAAATGGTCATGTCATAGACCCTAACAACAATATTGATAGCCAACTTGATGTCTTTATCGCTGCGGGCAAAATTATTAGTCTAGGCCAAGCGCCTGCGGGTTTTGTCGCCAATCAAACGATAGACGCCCACAACTTAATCATCTGCCCTGGTCTGGTTGATTTATCTGCCAGATTGCGTGAACCTGGCGATGAATACAAAGCCACACTAATTAGTGAATTACAGGCCGCTGTGGCTGGCGGCGTGACCAGTTTGGCCTGCCCACCTGACACTGACCCAGTCCTAGATGAGCCTGGCCTTGTAGAAATGCTAAAACATCGCGCTAAGCAGCTTAATTTGGCGCATGTCTACCCTTTGGGGGCACTAACGCGTCAACTTGAAGGCAAGATACTGTCTGAAATGGGCGAACTGTGTGAGGCAGGTTGTGTAGGTTTTTCACAAGCCAATAGAGCGATTACCGACACGCAAGTGTTATGGCGGGCCATGGAGTATGCTGCCACTTTTGGCTTTACCTTGTTTTTACATGCAGAAGAACCTTTTTTAGCCAAAGATGGCGTAGCGCATGATGGCGAAATAGCCAGCAGGCTGGGCCTAAAAGGCATCCCTAGTGCCGCTGAAGCGCTGGCACTGGCTAGCATACTGCGCATTGCCAAAGAAACGGGTGCCAAAGTGCATATTAGCCGCTTGTCTACCGCCGAGGGGGTGGGCATGATACGTGAAGCTAAAAAACAAGGTATCCATATCAGCTGCGATGTTAGCGCTAATCATCTACACCTAACCGAGCACGATATAGGCTTTTTTGATACTAACTGCCATCTAAAACCACCTTTACGCACCCAGCGTGATAAAGAGGCACTAACTACTGGCCTAAAAGATGGCACCATAGATGCCATTTGCTCTGACCACACCCCCGTTGACGATGATGCCAAATTAGCACCGTTTGCTGAGGCTGAAATAGGTGCGACAGGCTTAGAATTGCTACTTGCACTCACTTTAAAATGGGCAGCTCAAGAAAAAGTGAGCTTATTAGCGGCTATAAAACTGGTAAGCCTAGCCTCAGCTAAAATTTTAGGCATCCCTGCTGGCAGCCTAAGCGTGAATAGTGATGCGGATATTTGTATTTTTGCTGCTAACGAATACTGGAAAATTAGCCCTAGCGCTTTAAAAAGCCAAGGTAAAAATACACCATTTAATGGTTTAGAGATGGCGGGGAAAGTGAAATTTACTTTAGTACATGGGCAAGTGGTCTATCAAAGCTAAGCCGTCAGTGGCTGGCTAAATGCTAAATAATTCCCTAAGTAATGCCTAAGTTAGATTATGCCTAAGTTAGATTATGCCTAAGTTATCTAGTTTAGAAGTCGCCTCTTTTTGATGCGTCGTCTTACCTTCTAGCTTAATTTTTAATCTCACTTCATTCTCTGAATCTGCATTGCGCAAGGCGTCTTCATAGCTAATGACCCCTGCCTCATATAAATCAAATAAGGCTTGATCAAAGGTTTGCATACCTAAATCACCCGATTTAGCCATAATAGACTTAATTTCATGTACATCACCTTTAAAAATTAAATCTGAAATCAAGGGGGAATTGAGCATAATCTCTACCGCTGCGGCGCGGCCTTTGGCATCTTTTTTAGGAATTAACCGCTGTGAAATAAAGGCACGGATGTTAAGAGATAAATCCATCAGCAATTGATGACGCCGCTCTTCTGGAAATAAATTGACAATGCGATCTATAGCCTGATTGGTACTATTGGCATGCAAAGTAGCCATGCATAGATGGCCAGTTTCCGCAAAAGCGATTGCATAATCCATAGTTTCACGGTCCCGAATTTCGCCAATTAAAATCACATCTGGCGCCTGGCGCAAGGTATTTTTTAAAGCGATTTGCCAACTATCAGTATCAGTCCCTATTTCACGCTGCGTAACTATACAGTTTTCGTGCTCATGAAAAAATTCGACTGGGTCTTCTATTGTAATAATATGCCCATAACTATTTTGATTGCGGTACCTAACCATAGCTGCTAGTGTGGTTGATTTACCTGAGCCCGTGCCACCTACAAGTATGACAAGGCCGCGTTTACTCATCACTACTTCTTTCAATGTTTCTGGTAGACCTAGCTCGTCAAACTCTGGTATTTTTGTAGCGATAGTTCTCAACACCAAACCCACCGAGCCTCGTTGAACAAAAGCATTCACCCGAAACCGCGAAACACCAGGTAAACCTATGGCGAAATTACATTCTTTTGTCGCATCAAACTCTGCCGCCTGCTTGTCATTCATAATGGCGAGTGCAATGTCCTTCGCCTGCAATGGCGTCAATACTTCAGTCCCCACGGGGGTCATCTTACCGTCTACTTTCATGGCAGGTGGAAAGCCCGCTGTGATAAATAAATCTGACGATTTTTTAGCGACCATCAAGCGCAATAAATCAAATACAAATTTTTCTGCCTGACTTTTATCCATGATTTATATCCAAAGATTTACCTATTCTTATCTCTATTATTTTGTAATGGCGGCTTGCCAACTAGCCTACAATATTATCTTTATTGGCCGCTTTACTGCGGGCCTCATTCACCGAAATGATGCCACGTTTGACCAAATCTTGTAAGTTTTGGTCTAGGGTCTGCATACCAACATTTTGACCAGTTTGAATGGCGGAATACATTTGCGGCACTTTGGCTTCACGGATTAAATTACGAATCGCAGGCGTGCCTATCATGATTTCATGTGCGGCAACACGGCCTTGGCCATCTTTGGTCTTACATAAGGTTTGTGAAATCACTGCCCGTAAAGATTCTGACAACATAGACCTCACCATTTCTTTCTCAGCCGCAGGGAACACGTCAATAATACGGTCTATAGTTTTAGCCGCAGAACTGGTATGCAAAGTGCCAAATACCATGTGGCCAGTTTCAGCCGCAGTCAAGGCTAGGCGTATGGTTTCTAAATCACGTAATTCGCCGACCAAAATCACATCAGGGTCTTCGCGCAGGGCAGATCGCAGCGCATTATTAAAAGACAGCGTATGTGGTCCGACTTCTCGTTGATTGACTAAACAATTCTTAGAGATATGCACAAATTCAATGGGGTCTTCCACCGTTAAAATATGGCCGAATTCTTTATCGTTAATATAATCTATCATAGCCGCCAAGGTGGTCGATTTACCAGACCCAGTCGGGCCTGTCACCAAACAAAGGCCGCGCGGCGTATCGGCAATTTCCTGAAAAATCGCTGGGCATTTAAGTTGCTCTAGCGTTAATATTTTAGACGGAATAGTACGAAAAACCGCGCCAGAACCACGCTGATGATTAAACGCATTGACCCGAAAGCGCGCTAAATTAGGGATTTCAAATGAAAAATCACATTCTAAGGACTCTTCATAGATTTTACGTTGGCCATCATTCATGATGTCATACACCATGTCATGCACTTGACTATGGTCAAAAGCGGGCACATTAATTTTACGAACATCGCCATTGACACGTATCATGGGCGGCATACCCGCTGAAAGATGTAAATCTGAAGCTTTATTTTTAACTGAAAATGCGAGTAAATCCGAAATATCCACAACCAGCTCCTGTTATAATTTATCGTGCCATGACTTAAAGTGCCTTATTTGCAAGACAATATTCAATAACATCTAACACTGTTGCAATTTTTACTGTCAATTTATCAAATCTACTTAAATTATGAGCTCAATTAGCCGTCGCTTGCAAGACATTCTAGCAACTATTCAAGCCGCTAAATTATCTAGTCAGGCTACTCAGTCGGTCAATTTACTCGCTGTGAGCAAAGCACAATCAGCCTTAGCCATTCGTGAGGCTTACGCCGCTGGACAAAGCTTATTTGGTGAAAACTACTTACAAGAAGCTTTAGATAAGCAAATACAACTCACAGATTTGGCCATAGAATGGCACTTTATTGGGCCTATACAGAGTAATAAAACGCTATTAATTGCTCAGCATTTTAGCTGGGTGCATAGCCTAGATAGACTCAAAATAGCCCAGCGTTTAAATGATGCTAGGCCAGCAAACCTCGCCCCTTTGCAAGTGTGCATACAGCTTAATATTAGCAAGGAAGCGAGCAAGGCTGGCATCAGCAAAGACGAATTAATAGCGCTTGCAAGCGCCATATCAACCCTGCCTAGACTAAGATTGCGAGGACTGATGGCGATCCCTGAGCCGACGACTGATGCTAATAAACAGCGTATGCAATTCAAACAAGTTAGACAGTGTTATGATGAATTACTAGCAAAAGGCTTTGACTTAGACACTCTGTCTATCGGCATGTCGGATGATTTCTCGATTGCCATAGCAGAAGGCGCGACAATAGTACGAATTGGCTCAGCCTTGTTTGGCGCTAGGTTTGGTGCTGAGTTTTCTGCTGGAAAATAGCCAGTAAAATCAATTGATTCAATAGGATAGTCTCAAACTATGGATAATAAAATGTATATCAGTTTTATTGGTGGCGGCAATATGGCACGCGCCATGATAGGCGGATTGAAAAAAAATAATGTTGATATGACGACCATCACCGTGATTGATCCTGACCTAGAAAAATGCCAGCAATTAGCCAAGGAATTTAAGGTAAAAATCACTGACCAATATGTTGAAAACAACCAGTCGCCGCTTAATCAAGTCATTGTTTTAGCAGTAAAACCTCAGCAGATGAAGGCAGTCTGTGCGCAATTGAGCCCTCACATAAGCACGCAGCTGATAATTTCTATTGCCGCTGGCATCAGACTGGGCGATATTTCTCGCTGGCTAGGCAATTACGCCGCTATCGTGCGTGTGATGCCCAATACCCCAGCACAAATTCAAGCAGGTGTTTCAGCACTTTTTGCGATGCCAGAGGTTAATCAAGCGCAAAAAAATCTAGCCTCTTTTATTCTAAGTTCGGTAGGCATGACGCTGTGGCTTGATGATGAAGTGAAAATGGATGCCGTTACCGCTATCTCGGGCAGTGGCCCAGCCTATGTGTTTTATTTAATTGAGGCCTTGCAAGATGCAGCAATCAGCTTAGGATTGACTACCGAAGAATCCAGCATGTTGGCCCTGCAAACTTTTGCTGGCGCTAGTTTACTGGCCAGTCAAAGCACTACTGACATTCAAACGCTAAGGGCACAAGTCACGTCAAAAGGCGGCACTACCGAGCAAGGCCTACTGGCACTAGAAGCCGCCGATATCAAAAAAATTATGCTAGCCGCCGCCAAGGCCGCTGCCGATAAATCTAAATCTTTAGGTGATCATCTTGCTCAATAACGCGCTTTTATTCTTACTGCAAACGGTATTAGACATCTTCACTCTGTTATTTCTACTGCGTTTTTATTTTCAAGTCACTAGGGTTTCTTTTCAAAACCAAGCCGCGCAGATGGTCGTGAGCCTGACTAACTTTGCAGTTTTACCCATGCGCCGTGTCATGAAGTTAGTGCGCAACTTAGGAGTGGCAAAGTTTGATCTTTCCACCTTACTACTGGCTTATATCACGCAATTACTGCTCACCGTATTAAGCTTATGGCTCAAAGACTTTCCATTATTGATTGCAGGCAATAGCGTATGGCCAACCATACTGGCGCTTGCCTTGCTTGGCATCATCAGCATGAGCGTCACTATTTTTCTCTACGCAGTATTAATCCAAGCCATTTTAAGTTGGGTTAATCCACATACGCCAATTGCGCCTGTATTAAACAATTTAACGCATCCAATTTTACGCTTGCTTCGCAAGCATATTCCGCCAGCTGGCAATGTCGATCTTAGCCCGCTAATCTTTATGATAGCAGCGCAGTTATTGCTGCGCACCGTGTTGATGCCATTAGAAAACAACCTATTTGCAATGTTGTAACAAGGCTTAGAAGAAAACTAGTTTAGAAAAAGCAGTGCCTAGCGAATTTAGCCCAAGCCAAAGATAAACGCGATAAACACCGCGCTTTATTCTAAGCTACATCAAAATAATATCGAAGGATTCTTGACTGTAATGCGGCTCAATCTGTAATGAAATTTGCTTGCCGATGAAGTCAGATAAATTTGCCAAACTTTGCGATTCTTCATCGAGCAGCATATCAATCACTTTTGCCGCGGCTAATACACGAAGCTCACGCGCATTAAACTGCCGCGCTTCTCGCAATAATTCACGCAAAATCTCATAACACACGGTTTGCGCGGTTTTCTGCTCGCCCCGCCCTTTGCATGTTGTACAAGTCTCACAAAGCACATGGGCCAAGCTTTCACGCGTGCGCTTTCTAGTCATTTCCACCAAGCCCAGCGGCGTAAATCCGTTGATGCCAGTGCGTGCCCGATCGCGCGCTACTGCTTTTTGTAATTCATCAAGCACCACTTCACGCTGGCTATCTTCATCCATATCAATAAAATCTATGATGATAATGCCGCCTAAATTTCTTAAGCGCAATTGGCGGGCGATAGACTGGGCTGCCTCTAAATTGGTCTTGAATATGGTGTCTGACAAGTTTTTACCCGTGACAAAACTGCCCGTGTTCACATCCACCGTGGTTAGGGCCTCAGTTTGATCAAAAATTAAATACCCCCCAGATTTGAGCTCCACCTTGCGCGACATGGCTTTTTCTATTTCTTGCTCTATGTTGTATAAATCAAACAAGGGTCTCTCACCTTGGTAATGCACCAGCTTATCTAGTGCAGTAATCGCGTATAAATTAGCGAAATCTACTAATTTTTGATACGTTTCACTAGAGTCCACACGCACCATTTCTGTGTCCTCACACAAAACATCGCGTAACACCCGCATGGGCAAATTCAAATCCTGAAAAATTAATGTGCGATCCGGCACGGTCGTGCTTTTTGCTTGAATATGTGCCCATGTTTTAGTGAGGTAATCTATATCGGCCAGCAACTCTTCGTCGGTAGCCGCTTCTGACATGGTTCTGATGATATAGCCACCAACACGCTGCGCTGGCAGCAAGCCTAGCAATCGCGCCTTTAATAATTCGCGCTCAGCTTCATCTTCTATGCGCTGCGATACGCCTATATGCTCTTGTTGTGGCAAATAGACTAAAAAACGTCCAGCGATACTAATTTGCGTAGTCAGTCGCGCACCCTTAGTACCAATTGGTTCTTTAATAACCTGAACCATCAACGATTGGCCTTCATGCAGCACAGACTGTATGGGTAGTTGAGTTTCAGATTGACCACATTCAAAAATATCCCCCGCGTGTAAAAAAGCCGCACGCTGCAAGCCCATTTCAATAAAAGCGGACTGCATACCAGGCAATACCCGACACACCACCCCACGATAGACATTGCCAACTAAGCCTAGCGAAGAGCTGCGTTCTATTTGCAATTCCTGCACCACGCCATTCTCCATCATGGCAATGCGGGTTTCTTGTGGGGTCACATTAATTAATATTTCTTCACTCAATTTGCATTCTCTTTTAAGTTTTATGTAATCTTTTAATTTAGCGTCAGACGTTACTACTAGAAAATAGCCAGCCCTTGTGCGCGTAACAAACTAGCGGTTTCATACAAAGGCAACCCCATCACACCAGAATAACTGCCTTCAATTTTCTTAATCCATGCCCCTGCGCGGCCTTGAATGCCGTAGCTACCAGCCTTATCTAGATGCTCGCCACTTGCAATATAGGCGTTAATTTGTGCGTCTGATAACACCATCATCTCTACCATGCTGGTCGATAATAACACCTCTATCTTACGATTAAACGCCAAGGCAACCGCGGTATGCACTTGATGTATACGGCCAGATAGCAGACGCAACATACGCCGCGCATCATCGTCATTCTCAGGCTTGCCTAATAGCAAATCAGCCAAGGCCACCGTCGTATCGGCCGCTAACACTGGTCGCACGCGCTGCTCATCATTTAAGCGCGCTAGGCAAGTGAGTGCTTTTTGCTGCGCCAATCTTGTCACATAGTCTTCTGCGGGTTCCTTGCTGTATTGTGTTTCATCTATATCTGCCGGCAAACTCTCACAGTCCCAGCCTATCTGCTTTAATAATTCAACGCGGCGCGGGCTGCGCGAGGCTAGATAAATTTTGCTACTGTCTATGTTGTTGTTCACTTTAATTGTAATCTCAGGCTTGGCGTAAATTGACCATGTCGAATATTAACAAAGCTTTAACGCTACCAGTGCTTTTTTACTCAAGCCAACATCATTTAGCCAATTTCATTTCAATAATGTGCGCGCTGATAAAAACTGAATTTATTGACAATTGAGCTAGCGCTAAAGTTTAAATCTCAGGCATGGATTATCTCTATCAACAGGCTAGTTTGGGTTAAAATAAGCACATTACATTAAAGATATAAAATATGATGCAATGGATGCCACATGTGACTGTCGCGGCTATCGTAGAAGATGACGGTAAATTTTTACTGGTAGAGGAAGTGACCGATAGAGGTCATCGTTTTAACCAGCCTGCTGGCCATTTAGAAGATAACGAAAGCTTAATTGAGGCGGTCATACGCGAAACCCTAGAAGAAACCGCCTACACATTTAAACCCGCGTCTTTGCTTGGCATATATCACTGGCAACACGAGCATAATGGCAGCACTTATTTGCGTTTTGCTTATATAGGCAGCGTGCACAACCACCAACCCAAGCTAGCCCTAGATGAGGGCATAGTGCGCACAGTATGGATGACGGCGGATGAAATGCGCAGCAATGCTGCACTGATGCGCAGCCCACAAGTGCTGCAATGTGTAGAAGATTATTTAAACGGCCAGCAATACCCCTTATCCGTCATCACCCATTTAAAAAATCAAATTTAAGCACTTTAAAATAGCAGATGAATTTAAATAAAATAAGCAAGAAAAAAGTAGTAGTGGGGCTATCTGGCGGGGTAGATTCCTCAGTCACTGCCTTGCTGCTAAAACAGCAGGGCTATGACGTCACGGGTCTTTTCATGAAAAACTGGGAAGATGATGATACCGACGAATACTGCTCAAGCAAGCAAGATTTAATAGATGCGGTTTCGGTTGCCGATAAAATTGGTATTGATATTGAAGCCGTCAACTTTAGCGCAGAATATAAAGACCGTGTGTTCGACAATTTTTTAAGCGAATATAAAGCTGGACGCACACCTAACCCTGATATTTTATGTAACGCCGAAATTAAATTTAAAGCTTTCTTAGACCATGCCATGAGTTTAGGAGCGGATGTTATCGCCACTGGGCATTACGCACAAGTGCGTGAAAACCCCCTTAAGCCAGGACTATTTCAGCTGATGAAAGCGGATGATGGCAGTAAAGACCAGAGTTATTTTTTATACCGACTCAATCAGGCGCAACTATCTAAAACACTATTTCCGCTTGGTCAGTTACTCAAGCGTGAAGTGCGTGAAATCGCTCGCCAGGCAGGTTTAATTAATGCCGAGAAAAAAGACTCCACCGGCATTTGCTTTATTGGTGAGCGCCCTTTTCAAGAGTTTTTAAGCAAATATTTACCTCCCAAGCCTGGCGACATCAAAACAGCTGAGGGTAAACTAGTAGGCCGCCATGAGGGGCTTATGTACTACACCTTAGGTCAGCGCCAAGGCCTAAAAATAGGTGGTAGCCGAGATAGCAATGGCGAACCCTGGTTTGTCGCTGGCAAAGATATGCAAAACAATGTGCTGACTGTGGTGCAAGGACATGATCATGACTTACTACTTAGTGAAGGCCTAGTTGCAAGTCAACTGACTTGGATAGATGAGGATGCACCCATCACCAATTGGGTTTATGCCGCTAAAACACGCTATAGACAAGCCGATGCGCCATGTGAAATAGATCGCTTAAACGCTGACATGGTTGAGATTAAATTTGGGCAAAAACAATGGGCGGTCACGCCTGGCCAGTCTGCTGTGGTTTACGAAAGCAATGTTTGCTTAGGGGGCGGCATCATTACGGCGGCAATAAATTAATTTAAGTCTTTGAATTTAATAGTCAATATTACGCATAACCATGGAGCTAACATCAAGCACGAATGCAAGATCTGAAGCTCATTATGCCGTTTGTTCTATTAATTAAACAACAAGCTAACTGATAAAATGGCCTCATTAAACAACGACAAGTTAAAGGTGTGGATATGGCTTATATTTTAAGAAATGAACAGGGGCGTATTACTGGCAGTACAGCAGAAAACCTAGGCGCACAATGGACTTACATTGCCGACAATAGCGCCGAATATATCCTATATTTAGAAAGCAGTTTGGCCCAGATATCGCCTTTTCGTGAAAGCGATATCCAATTAGCACGGATATTAGAAGATTTAATTGCGCTACTCATAGAACGCGAGATTATACGATTTACTGATTTTCCGCTGGCCGCACAAGAACGTCTAAATAACAGGCAAGCCTTGCGCCAAAAAACCCAACTTTCTAAACTCATAGATGACAATCAGGGTTTTATTTAACATCTAGTTTTTTAACTTATAGATAGCTCGTCGAGCTGACAGATTAATTAGCAACAGGCATAGTTGCCTTAAAGGACGGCCGCTTTAATAAAATGCCTAGCAATCGGTCTAAATTCGGATAGTCTTTGGCCAAATGAATCACGCTACCAAACCGCAAATTCACATAGCCCAGCATACAGCCTAGAGCTACATCTGCTAGGCTAAAACTGCCATTAACACACCATTTATTTTTGCCTAAATCATCATTCAAAGCCTTTAGGCCTAGCGTTACTTTGCCCATTTGTCTGGCAATAAAATGTTCATCTTGCGCTAATGCGGGCTTGCGTTGTTCTAACATAACGGCCACCGCCGCATCGCAAACACCATCGGCTAAGGCTTCCCAGCGGCGCACTTTAATTTTTGCGCTGGGGTCTTGCGGTAATAAATGGGCAAGTGGCGTGCGATTGTCTAAATATTCCACTATCACACGCGAATCATATAAGCTATCGCCATCGGCCAAAATCAACACTGGCACTTTGCCTAAAGGGTTATATTGTTTCACTGGGCAATCTGGCGAGGCCAGCACCACTTCTTCAACTGCCATTTCGATAAGTTTTTCTGCTGCAACCACGCGAACTTTGCGCGCATAAGGGCTATTGGTCGTGTATAAAAGTTTCATGATATTTAGTCGTTCGATTTTTAGTGAGCATGTATGATTAATCACATTATAATTCAAACATTGCTTGGTTTATCAAGGCAAGCTAGTTATGCTAACAATCTTTAATAAAAAAATTATGATAGACCCAACCCTATCAGCTAAAGCATGAGCATCACTAAGCAATCTTACCCCGCATTGACTGCGGAATTTTATGCGCGGATACGCCAAGAAGTGCATCAGGCACTAGGTGAAGATATAGGCTCAGGCGATCTCACCGCCTTACTCATTGCCCCATCATTAAAAGTCAGCGCTAGCATCATTGCTCGTGAAAATGCCATTATTTGCGGCCTAGCATGGGTAGAGGAATGTTTTAGGCAGGTAGATGCCAGCGTAGACATACACTGGCTGATTGTTGAAGGGCAGGTGGTGCAAGCCAATCAAACATTATGTGAGATAACTGGCCCAGCGCGTGCCCTACTGACCAGTGAGCGCTGCGCCCTCAACTTTTTACAAACGCTTTCTGCCACATCAACCCAAACACGCCAATATGTAGATGCTATTGCTGGCACATTCAGTCAAATTTTTGATACCCGCAAAACCCTGCCGAATTTAAGGTTATCTCAAAAATATGCGGTGATTGTGGGTGGTGGGCAGAACCAGCGCCTGGCCTTATACGACGGCATTTTAATCAAAGAAAATCACATCGCCGCGGCAGGCGGCATCGCCGCTGCGATGGCGCAGGCCCTCGCACTTAATACTCAAAAAAGCATACAAATTGAGGTAGAAAACTTAATGCAATTGCAAGAAGCACTCAATGCAGGCGCTAGCAGCATTTTGCTAGATAACTTTAGCATCGCACAATTAACTGAGGCGGTGATAATCAATAAAAAACTTGGCAACCAAGGCGTATTAGAAGCCTCTGGCGGCATTACCTTAGACAATGTTAGCGCTATTGCGCAAACTGGTGTGGATCGCATTTCAATTGGCGCCATTACTAAAAATGTGCGGGCAATTGACTTATCTATGAGAATTAAACCCAGTGAGAATTAAACCCAGTGAGAATTAAACCCAGTGAGAATTAAACACAGTGAGAATTAAACACAGTGAGAATTAAACACGAGGCGGATTGAGCGTTAGACAGCACAACGCAAAGACTAAAACAAGGCAAATGATATGAATAAATCTAGCACGCTAAAATATCCCAATGGCCGCCTGCAATTAGCAGATGTGTTGAGTATGCTAGTTCGAGACGGCAGCCTAGATAAACAGCTAGCCGAAAAGCTATATCAAGACCGCAAGCTAGACAAATCCAATTTACATCCCTTAGTGGTGGTCGCCGAGCAAAAATGGCAAAGCTTGAAGCCACCCCATCAAACCTTAACCGTGGATAGCCTCTCCAGCTGGCTGGCTAGCCATGCGGGGCTTGAGTATTACAGCATAGACCCCCTCAAATTAGATTTTGGCTCGGCCACTAAAATCATCTCGCAAGCTTATGCGCAACGCCTAAAAATTATGCCGATTATGGCTAAAAATGGCGAGGCATTAATTGCCACCACAGAACCATTTAACCTGGACTGGGTGGCAGATCTTGAGCGCGTGTTAAAAATGAAAATAAAACTGGTAATGGCCAACCCGCTAGAATTTAACCGCTACCTGCCAGAAATCTATAATTTAGCCAATTCTATGCAAGCCGCGGACTTGGCAAAAGCCGGGCAAATTATTGGTGTACAAAACTTTGAACAACTCATTGAGCTAGGTAAAGATAAAAACCTAGATGCCAATGAGCAGCATGTCGTGAATATTGTCGATTGGCTATTTAAATATGCTTTTGAGCAGCGCGCCAGCGATATCCACCTAGAACCTAGACGCAGCATGGGCATTATGCGTTTTAGAATAGATGGCGTATTGCATCAGGTATATCAAATACCGCCGAATATTATGAACGCCATTACTAGCCGCATTAAACTGCTAGGGCGCATGGATATGGTAGAAAAACGCCGCCCACAAGATGGTCGCATCAAAACCTTATCAGCCGAAGGCCAAGAAATCGAGCTGCGCTTATCAACCATGCCCACTGCATTTGGCGAAAAAATGGTCATGCGTATTTTTACCCCTAGCGTTTCTGGCCAAGATTTTTTAGCGCTAGGCTTTGCCAAAGCGCAGGCCGACACGTGGTATCGCTGGACCGCAGCGCCCAATGGCATTATTTTAGTGACTGGCCCTACGGGCTCGGGCAAAACCACCACCCTGTATGCCACCCTGCGCCAACTTGCCAGCACAGAAGTGAATGTTTGTACGGTAGAAGAACCGATAGAAATGGTGGAGCCATTATTTAATCAAATGCAAGTGCAAAACAATATCGGCTTAAATTTTTCCGCAGGCATACGCACTCTAATGCGACAAGATCCTGACATCATTATGGTGGGCGAGATTCGTGATTTGGAAACTGCCGATATGGCAGTCCAAGCCGCCCTGACTGGGCATCTGGTGCTATCCACCCTGCATACCAACGACGCGCCATCCACCATAACCCGCCTATTAGATTTAGGTGTGCCCTCCTACCTCATACAATCCACAGTATTAGGCATTATGGCGCAGCGCTTAGTGCGTACTTTATGTACCCACTGCAAAGTAGCGACGCCAATTGAGCAAAAAGACTGGCAGGCATTGATAGGTGATAGCAATCTAGCCAAACCAGCAAAGGTTTACCAAGCGGTAGGCTGTTTAGAGTGCCGCAATACTGGCTTTAGAGGCCGCACTGGCATATACGAAATGCTGACCATGACACCCACCTTAAGAAAGCTGATTACCCCAGAGACTGATTTAGCCCAACTGAGTAAGCTGGCAAGGCAGCAAGGGATGCAAGCTTTAATTATCAATGGCGCAGAAAAAGTCGCCGCGGGCATCACTACCATACAAGAAGTACTGAAAGTAGCGCCGCCACTAGATTCCGACTAATAGAGCAGCAACAAAGCACAATCAGTTTCTAGCCACTTTCTCGGCATCAATACCCGCCGCTTGTACTCATCATCCTTGACCAAATAGGCTCAAACCTTTATGGTATAGGGTTGGCGTACAAAGCACACAAAAAAACCACTCACGCTAACAAAAACAAACCTTAGTTTGCTAAAAAAGCATAAAAATTTAAGTAAAAAATAAGCATGGAACCAAGCATGGAACAAAGCACTAAAAAAATCACAGGGGCGGAAATTTTAATCCGCTGCCTGCATGAAGAAAACGTTGAATTTGTATTCGGCTACCCAGGTGGGGCCGTGCTACATATTTACGACGCTATTTTTCATCAAGATAAATTTAAGCATATTTTAGTGCGCCATGAGCAGGCAGCGCTGCATGCGGCTGATGCCTATTCTCGTTCCACGGGCAAGGTAGGGGTTGCCCTTGTTACCTCAGGCCCAGGCGCTACCAATGCCGTTACTGGCATTGCAACGGCTTATATGGATTCTATCCCCATGGTCATTATCAGCGGCCAAGTGCCGACTTATGCCATAGGCGAGGACGCCTTTCAAGAATGCGATACTGTAGGCATTACCCGCCCCTGCGTTAAACATAATTTTTTAGTTAAAGATGTAAAAGATATTGCCAGCACCATTAAAAAAGCTTTTTACGTGGCTGCTAGCGGCCGCCCTGGCCCAGTGCTGGTCGACATTCCTAAAGACATCACTGCCGATACTTGCGAATTTGACTATCCAGCCACCGTACATTTGCGCTCATATAATCCAGTGACCAAAGGGCATTTAGGACAAATCAAAAAAGCCTTAAAACTGCTGACAGAAGCCAAGCGTCCTATGGTGTATTCTGGTGGTGGCGTGGTGCTAGGCGATGCTTCTGCGCATTTAATCAAGCTCGTGCAATCGCTGGGCATTCCTATCACCAGCACTTTGATGGGCTTAGGTGGCTTTCCAGCCTCTGATGCTAAGTTTCTTGGTATGTTGGGTATGCACGGCACTTATGAAGCAAATATGGCCATGCAAGAATGTGACGTATTGCTAGCGGTCGGTGCGCGTTTTGATGACCGCGTGATAGGCAACACCAAGCATTTCTTATCCCATCCTCGCACTATCATCCATATTGATATCGACCCCTCTTCAATTTCAAAGCGGGTAAAAATTGATGTGCCTATAGTCGGCGACGTAAAATCTGTATTAGCCGATATGAATGAGCTGATTGCCACAGAAAAACCAGCGCAAAACAACAGTGCGCTCGCCGCTTGGTTGCAGCAAATTGAGGCATGGCGTGGCAAAAAATGCCTAAACTTCGCCCAAAGTAGCGAGTTTATTAAACCCCAATACGTCATACAAAAATTGCATGAAGTGACCAAAGGTGATGCCTTTGTGACCTCTGACGTTGGCCAACACCAAATGTGGGCAGCGCAATACTATAATTTTGACAAGCCACGTCGTTGGATTAACTCTGGCGGCCTTGGCACCATGGGCGTAGGTCTACCTTACGCCATGGGGGTGCAGTTCGCTTATCCCGACGCGCAAGTGGCTTGCGTCACTGGTGAAGGCAGTATTCAGATGAATATACAAGAGCTTTCTACCTGTGCGCAGTATCATTTGCCGATTAAAGTCATTATGCTCAACAACCGCTATTTAGGCATGGTGCGTCAATGGCAAGAGTTTTTCTATGAGAATCGTTACTCTGAATCGTATATGGACAGCCTGCCTAACTTCGTCAAATTGGCTGAAGCCTACGGCCATGTTGGTATGCAAATCACCAAGCCAGAAGACGTAGAAGGCGCATTAAAAGAAGCATTTGCCATGAAGTCACGCTTTGTATTTATGGACTTTATTACCGACCAAAAAGAAAACGTCTTCCCCATGATACAAAATGGCAAAGGCCTATCTGAGATGATCTTAGCGGAGGACCTATAAAAAATGACTACTCACGCTACCCGCCATATTATTTCACTGTTGATGGAAAATGAATCAGGCGCGCTATCTCGTGTGGCAGGTTTATTCTCTGCTCGCGGCTACAATATTGAGTCGCTCACTGTGGCCGCTACTGAAGACCCGACCTTATCTCGCATGACCATAGTCACCTCAGGCTCAGAGGCTGTGATTGAACAAATCATCAAGCAGCTCAACAAGCTAGTAGATGTAGTCAAAGTGCTAGACTTAAATGATGGTAAATTTATTGAGCGCGAATTAATGCTGGTCAAAGTAAAAGCAACCAGCGCGTTTAGAGATGAAATGAAGCGTATGTGCGATATATTCCGCGGCCGTATTATCGATGTGGCCGACGGCAGCTTTACGATTGAGCTTACCGGCTCAGGTAATAAGTTAGATGCTTTTATTGAAAGTTTAGATAAAGCAGCGATACTAGAAACAGTGCGCACAGGCGCATCTGGCATAGGTCGTGGTGACAGAATTCTGAAAATTTAACAACATAATATTTAAACCCCTATTGATATTTTATTTAGCAATTGCATAGAAAGGCGACAAAAAAATGAAAGTTTATTACGATAAAGACGCAGACCTTGGCTTAATTAAAGGCAAAAAAGTAACCATAGTCGGTTACGGCTCACAAGGTCATGCACATGCTGCTAACCTGAAAGATAGTGGCATTAATGTCACGATCGGCCTACGCAAAGGTGGTAGCTCATGGGCTAAAGCCGTTGCAGCGGGTCACCATGTGTTAGAAATTGCAGCAGCCACACAACAAGCTGACCTAGTGATGTTGTTATTGCCAGACGAAAACATGCCGCAAATTTTTGATGCAGACGTTGCCGCCAACTTAAAACAAGGCGCTACTTTGGCCTTTGCTCACGGCTTTAACATCCACTACAACCAAATCACCCCACGTGCTGATTTAGATGTCATTATGATTGCACCAAAAGGCCCAGGCCATACCGTTCGTTCAGAATACCTCAAAGGCGGCGGCGTACCTTCACTGATCGCGGTCTATCAAGACAAATCAGGCAAAGCCAAAGACCTTGCGCTGTCTTATGCGGCGGCCAATGGCGGCACTAAAGGCGGCGTAATTGAAACTGACTTCCGTGAAGAAACCGAAACAGATTTATTCGGCGAACAAGCGGTATTGTGCGGTGGCGCGGTTGAGTTGGTAAAAGCTGGCTTTGAAACCTTGGTAGAAGCTGGTTATGCCCCTGAAATGGCTTATTTTGAATGCTTGCACGAATTAAAATTGATAGTTGATTTAATGTACGAAGGCGGCATTGCCAACATGAACTACTCCATCTCAAACAATGCGGAATATGGCGAATACGTGACTGGCCCTAAAGTCATCAATGATGAATCACGTTATGCCATGCAGGAATGCTTAGCTAACATTCAAAATGGGGAATACGCTAAACGCTTCATCTTAGAAGGCCGTACCAACTACCCAGAAATGACCGCGCGTCGTCGATTAAACGCGGCGCACCCAATTGAACAAGTAGGCGGCCAATTGCGCGCCATGATGCCTTGGATCTCTAAAAATAAATTGGTGGATCAGTCTAAGAACTAGTTGGTAGTCGATAGTTGTAGTGAGGGCGGGTAGCTAAGCAGCAGCCCGCCTTTTTTGTTAAAAAACCAGCGCTGCGTTAGAGAATTTTTATGAAACTTGCCCTATTCTGTCAGTACCTCATACCTAAACAAGCCATTACAGCGCTTGCAGGCAAGCTAGCACACTACAAAGGTGGCAATTTAACAACCGCCGTGATTACTTGGTTTGTAAAACGCTATCAGGTGAATATGGCTGAGGCAGCTAATCCAGACCTAGCATCCTACTCAAGCTTTAATGAATTTTTTATCCGCCCGCTAAAAAATGGTGCAAGGCCGCTAGCGCAAGCGGCATTTATTTGCCCAGTGGATGGGGCAATTAGCCAGTTTGGCAAAATTGAGGCTGACCAAATCTTTCAAGCCAAAGGGCACTACTATTCCACCCGTGCTTTAGTCGGTGGCGATACTGCATTAGCACAGGCATTTGAAAATGGTCACTTTGCCTGCCTTTATCTTAGCCCCAAAGATTACCACCGCATCCACATGCCTTGCGACGGCAGCCTTAAAAGCATGACTTATGTGCCAGGCGCGTTATTTTCGGTCAACCCAAGCACGGCACAAGGCGTGCCAGGATTGTTTGCCAGAAACGAGCGCTTGGTGTGCGAATTCACCTCAGACCAACATGGTCGCTTTATTATGGTGTTAGTGGGCGCTACGATAGTGGGCAGCATGGCAACCGTTTGGCATGACCACGGCATGATTAACCCGCCACGCACTGGCAAAACGCGCATTTGGTATTATCAAGATAAACATATCTCACTGAGACAAGGTGAAGAAATGGGGCGATTTTTACTAGGCTCAACCGTAGTGATGTTGTTTGAAAAGCAAGCCATAGAGTTTAATGCCGATTGGCAGGCGGCTCGCGCAATTAAGCTGGGTGAGATGATGGGAGTAAGCGCAAAACCCTAAAGCACCTTTGTCAAATTCTCTCTAGGAGCGGTCTGTGTGACCGCGAGCAAGAGCCAATGTTGTAGGAGCGGTCTGTGACCGCGAGCAAGAGCCAATGTTGTAGGAGCGGTCTGTGACCGCGAGCAAGAGCCAATGTTGTAGGAGCGGTCTGTGACCGCGA
>CAIRBH010000046.1 GCA_903876765.1 uncultured Pseudomonadota bacterium
CTTAATAGTTCCACGGTGATCACTCCCATTCTCCTGCTCATAGGTTGAGCAGAATAGTATCGGTACGTGGGTCAATTTCTAGTGCAATTTATACTCCTAAGTGGGTCAATTCTGAGTGCAATTCAACAATGTAGAGCCTAAGAATGATATACCACCGGAAATTCAAGAGGAATTCATCTTATTTATGAAGGAAATTTCCTCAGCCTCCGCACGGGGTGATGAGGGTACTGTGCATGCAACAATTGCAGGACTAGATGAGCTCGGTGTTCAGCGTGCAATTGATAAAATCATTAGCTTTTATGATACAACCTGTCGATATATGCCACGTAATTAAAATCTAACCTTTAGTCAACGTGGATACATTACAGGCAATTATAGTGCCTATGGTTATCAGTTTACTTTAGGGTGATGAAATTTTAATAAATGCAATCTTCGCTGTAATAATTTTCTCCTACTAGGAACAGTTGCATGAAACTTACAGAAATTAGAATCCGTAATTTCAGATCTATTGAGGCAGAGCAGCATTTTCCAATAAGAGGGAAAATGACTTTAGTGGGGCCAAATAATTCAGGTAAAACAAATTTATTAAAAGCTGTAAGAGTTTTCTTTACAGGATTTGAAAATGCTTACGGGTACAAACGTGAAACGGATTTGACGTTCGGGGCGGGACGAGCTCGCACTAGTATCACCGCAACATTTGATGGTGATGTTACATTAGATAAAGTAATTTACGACAGTATTGATGAGTTACATAGTTTACAAGGATCAGCAAGAACTGGAACGCAATTAACACTCAACCTATATTTCACAGATACTAATACTCCTGTTTATAGTTTTTTCCCAAATGTGAAACGACCTGAAGCCGGTGCACAAGCAGCGCAGTATTCACGAACTCATAAGATTCTAGTCTCAAAGTTACTTGATAGTTTTAGTCTGCATTATGTTCCGTCTGTTAAAAGCGTAGATCAGATATTTGAAGATCTTTTGATGCCTTTTCTTCGTAGGAAAGTATCAAAAGTGATAGAGCCCCATTTCACAGAAATAAAGAATAGCCTTGCCGAAGCGGCATCAGCTTTAAATTCAGAGCTTAAGGCCGCTAATTTAAACGGACTGGAAGCTAGTTTTTCTTTACCTAGTCAATCAATTGATAAACTGGTATCTGGTTTTGAGTTCATGATTGCGGATCCACAAGAAACACCAATTCATGAAAAGGGAATGGGCATACAAACTACAGTATTATTGGCTGCTTTCCGTTGGATTACAAAGCAGGAAATTAATGAAGGCAGAAATGTTGTGTGGCTTTTGGAAGAGCCTGAGTCATATCTTCATCCTCTCTTAGCTACAAAATGTAATACGATTTTGGAGAGTTTGGCTACAGACGCTATTGTGCTGAAAACCACGCACTCTATGGCCTTTGTCCCTCAGGATCCTGCACATATAAGTGGCGTATTAATTAATGCAGATAGCCGAACAGAGGTTACTAATTTTAGAAACTTTAGCGAAGCTGTATCATCAATTAGATCTGCTTTAGGAATTAAGTTTGGCGACTTCTACAATTTAACTAAATATAATGTCTTTGTTGAAGGTGAGACAGACCGCGAAATATTTCAATGGTTTATCAATAAATCTCCAATTGATATTTATAAGTGGGATTGTTTACGCGAAGCAAGTTTTGAGGATTTCGGAGGAGTTAAACATCTTACAGGATTCCTTCGGGCAACTTACCAATTCATTAGAATGGAACAAGCTTGCGTAATTGTTTTTGATGGAGATGATGCTGGCGATCGGGAAAGAAAAGAGTTGCAACAATTCTTCGGGCAGAAGGATATTCATTTCGAAGCTAATAAGCATTTTATTTCTGTTCGTTCTGGTTTTGCAATTGAAGGTCTTTTTCCGGATGATTGGATTAAAGATATTTATAATGAGAATTCTGGTTGGTTTGAAACATATTCAGTTGATGTATCTGATCAACTTCAGCCATTCAAAGTAAAGGATACACGTAAAAGAGATTTGCAAGAAAAGTTAATTTCGCGTGCGGAGAGTGAAGCTGAATTTGATTGGGCCAAACGCTTCATTCAAGTCTGTAATATATTGAATGCTTCACTAGAAAAACAAGCTATAGCCCTTACCGGTTAAATGCTCAATGACTTATGATTTGAAATTAGATGCAGTAAGCTGATACATCCTCATCTGTAACTGTATGGTAGAGATCATTTAAGTCCCTTAATTTTACTCTGAACTGACTGCGTCGCTTTGTTCTTGGTCGGTCTTCATTAATACCCTCAAGTTTTATACTGGACTTCCCACGCTATGGTGGACACCTAACCTTGCTTGCTAGACTCCCGACAAGCTGATGGGCATCGTTGTTTGGCACGTTAGGGAGCCGCCCTAAAGGCGGTAGCCAGCTTAAGTTGGGCTGCCAGCGTTATGCTTTAAGCGGCTAGCGGGCAATTATATGAAGCAGGCCTAGTCTTCTAATAGGCTTCTTAACATCCATGCGGTTTTTTCATGAATATCTAAACGTTGCGTTAGCAAGTCAGCGCTTGGTTGGTCGTCGGCATCGCTAGCTAGCGTGAATGTTGCTCTGGCTGTTCTTGCCACTGCTTCATTGCCTTTTACTAGGATTTTAATCATCTCAAGGGCTTTGGGCGGTGATGCGGGCACGTCGGGCAAGGACGTTAATTTAGAGAATTGCTGGTATGAGCCAGGCGCAAAATGCCCAAGTGACCTGATGCGCTCTGCGATAGGGTCAACCGCATTCCATAGTTCTGTATATTGCCCCATGAACATGGTGTGCAAGGTATTAAACATAGGCCCTGTGACATTCCAATGAAAATTGTGCGTAGTTAAATATAAGGTGTAAGTATCGGCCAATAGCTTAGATAAGCCATTAGCAATGGCCTCACGGTCTTTTTCGTTAATGCCAATGTCTATTTTATTAGATGCCTTAGTTTTACTTGCCGTTTTGCTTGCCATTTTTTATCCTCATTTTAGTCATTAAAGTCATGCAGCATAATATGCTGTTAAATCTACATTTTTTCCTAATATATAACGATACACCTTTTCTATATTTTTTCTAGAAATCATGGGGTTGATAAGTTCTATCATTAGGACGGCTCATAATTTTTTAAAATTGTGATGTTAAGAACATAGCAAATGCTGCTTGGTCAGCTTTATTCGAACTGGTCTGTTTGTTGCTTAAGCATAGTGTATTCAGGCGCTAGCGATAAAACAAAAGGATAAGTCAATGAATGCAAGCCAACTAGGTTATGAAAAAATCATGCAAGATAACATCCGTTATTTGGGTCGTGTGCTGGGTGAAACCATGCTTGAAAAAGATGGTGAGCACATATTCAAAGTGATTGAAAATGTACGGCAATCTGCGGTGGCCTGTCACCGTGAGGGAGGTGAGGGCGGGACTGAACAATTAAGTGATTTATTAAACCAATTGTCACCAGATGAAACGATTGCCGTTGTTCGCGCCTTTAGTTACTTTAAACATTTGGTCAATATTGCCGAGGATATTAACTCTCAGCAGCAAGCGACGCTCAATGAGGATAATTTACTACCTGGCATGTTGACGCATTCTATGTCCAAAATGGTGCAAAGCGCGCTCAGTTTTGATACCGTCGCGCAGTTTTTCCAAAGCGCGCTGATTTCGCCAGTGTTGACCGCACACCCCACTGAGGTACAACGTAAAAGTATTTTAGATACAGAGCAAGCGCTGTCTGCACTGCTGATTGCCCGATCAACATTAGTTTCTAAAAAAGAATTAGAGCGTAATGATTTAATGATACGCGGCAATATTAGCGCGCTTTGGCAGACTAGAATGTTGCGCTTTTCAAAACTCACTGTGGTCAATGAGATAGAAAATGCCTTGAGTTTTTATCACATGACATTTTTAGAAGTGATTCCAGAATTGATGCAGGACTTAGAATTTGCAATTAACAAGCAATATGCCGCTGAGTTAAAAGAGCAGTATCAATTGCCAAATTTTTTGCGTATGGGCAGTTGGATAGGCGGTGACCGAGATGGCAACCCTTTTGTCAATGCAACAACCCTAGCAACCGCCATAGATAAACAAGCTAGCACTGCTTGTGCGTATTATTTAAAAGAGTTGGATGCGCTAAGGCGTGAACTTTCATTGTCTATTCGTTTGGTGAATGCCAGCCCTGAATTGATTGCCCTTAGCGAGCATTCAAGCGATCAATCGCCGCATCGCCAAGATGAATGTTACCGCCTAGCACTAAACGCTATTTATGCAAGAATGCTGGCAACTACTAAACAAATCACCTCCCAAGACGATTTAGGGGCAGATGTTGATAGCAAGCCTTATGCGCAGGCTGAGGATTTATTGCATGACCTCAATATTATTGTTGATTCCCTGAGGAAAAATCATGGGCAAGCCCTTATTTATCCTAGGCTAGGCAAGCTTGTTAAAGCGGTTGATACATTTGGTTTTCATTTAGCCACTATCGATATTAGGCAGTCTTCTGATGTGCATGAAACAGTGATTAAGGAGCTATTTTTAAAGGCAGGCTATGATTTCAATTACGCCGATTTAGACGAGGAGGACAAAGTAAAAATCTTGCTAGATGAGCTTAAACAGCCACGATTACTGTTTTCAAGGTTTCAGCATTATTCTGAACTTGTGCAAACTGAAATGGAGGTATTGAATACCGCGCGTGATGTTCGCCGTATATTTGGCAATAGAGCCATACAGCAATACATTATTTCGCATACCGAGACACTGTCAGATCTGCTAGAAGTGGCCTTGCTACAAAAGGAGGCAGGTTTATTAAGAGGCATTTGGGGCTCGCAAAAGATACAGATGGATCTGAATATTGCCCCGCTGTTTGAGACTATTGCTGATTTGCGTAACGCACCGACGATTATGGGCCAGTGGCTTAGTTTGCTGGGTATTCGACATGTAATTCGCAACCAAGGCAACCAGCAAGAAATCATGCTGGGCTACTCAGATAGCAATAAAGATGGTGGTTTTTTGACCTCTAATTGGGAATTGTACAAAGCAGAAATATCTTTAGTGGAGTTGTTTAATCAGGCTAAAGTGAAATTACGCCTATTTCATGGCCGAGGAGGTACAGTGGGCCGTGGTGGGGGCCCGACTTATGAGGCCATCATGGGGCAGCCGCATGGTACGGTCGATGGTCAAATTCGTTTAACTGAGCAGGGTGAGATTATCGCTAATAAATACTCTAGCCCTAAAGTGGGTAGACCGCATATAGAAACCTTGATTGCCGCGACCATAGACGCTACCTTATTTCCGCAAGATGAATTGGTTACAAAAAAACGTAGATCATTTGAGCGTGTGATGGAGAATTTATCTACCACGGCCATGACCTCCTATCGCGCTTTAGTCTATGAAACTGCGGGCTTTGCCGACTATTTTTTTACCGCCACACCTATCTCAGAAATTGCCGAGCTTAATATAGGCAGTCGCCCCACAGCAAGAAAATCCTCGCGTAATATTGAAGATTTACGGGCGATTCCTTGGGGCTTTTCTTGGGGGCAATGTCGTTTGTTGCTGCCGGGTTGGTTTGGCCTTGGTAGCGCTATTCAAGACTATTTGAACGTGGATGAGGATTTAAAAATAGCGCGTATACAAACCTTGCAAGAAATGTTTGATGAGTGGCCCTTATTCAAAACGCTGATTGCCAATGTGGATATGGTGTTAGCTAAAACAGATCTTGTGGTAGCTGGCCGATACGCACAATTGCTTGATGATGTGGATATACGAGATAGTATTTTTAATAAGATTACTCAGGAATATCAACTCACCGTGCAAGCCGTTAATTTGATCATGAATAGTGAGGTTCGTTTAAGCAATAACCCAGCCTTGGCCAAATCAATTAACAATCGGCTCCCGTATTTAGACCCGCTTAATCATCTGCAAGTTGAGCTTATTCGGCGCTTTCGTGCAGGCGAAGAAGATGAACGTATTAAGCTTGGCATCCATCTATCCATTAATGGTATCGCCTCTGGCTTAAGAAATACTGGCTAGCGCAAGCCAGTAAGTCACCAGCCAGCCCCAGCAAACACATGGTGCGGGGGTCAATTCCGCCGTCATGATAAGGAATAGGGCTCCGTGTGGTATAATGCGCCGATTAAGGCGGCTCGCGGATTAGGCGGTGCCAATGCCAGCGGCTTGCATGATGTCATGTTAGTTTTTCTTTTTTTACATACTATAGCAGTAAGGAGTTCATATATGCATGCAACGCTAATCCTTCAACATTTGAAGAAGCATGGTCAATTAGTTGACTGGGAAATCGCCTCTGCAATGGATATAACGCTTGCTAACGTGCGTGACTCTTTGATTCAACTCTCAGCACGTGGTGACATTTCTCAATGTACTGTCATTCGATTTTTGGATGGTAAACCTATAGAGGGTATCTTGTGTCGTGTGGCTGGGACTATTCCACCTAAGGCACCAGGCAGAAAACCTAACGCTTAGGCAGGATAATCGTATTAAAAGTCGTCTGTTTTATCTAAACAAAGCTGCTTTCTCATGGCTTGGTATCGTTAATCCTAGTATCGTTAATCCTAGTATCGTTAATTAAGCTTAGTTTGGGTCGACTCAATAAAAGGGTCGTCAAATAAGCGATCATGCTCATCAAATAGGCTAGAAATTTTTTCATAGAAGAGCCGGTAAATCTGTGCCGTGTCAGTCTTTTTTCTCGCAGATAAATAATCATCCGCCAACGACTGTAAATTTTGCATAACATCAAGATGCGCTTGTCTGTGCAGACGAAAGTATTCGTAATTTTCAGTAATATGCGGCCGACTCAGCATGATGGTTTCTTCATGATCAAAATGTTTACCCGCTAAGTCAATAATATGGAATAAAAAAGACGGTAAGCGCCCTTGGCATGAGGTGTGCTTTTCACGGTCGCAAACATGATGGTCAGCCAGAGGTACTTGTTGGCTACAAATGCAGGCGTCACGAATATCATTTAAGTACTTTTCTAGTAGCTTATGTTCTTTTTTGATGATGGCATAATCGCTAGGAGCTAATTGATTAATTGCTTTGTTATGGACCAGCATGGATTGCCCTTTTCATATGGAGTTAGTGCTGACTATCAGTCAAAGTCATCAGCATCTTGAGGTGTGGGCTTTTCTTCTGCTGAGGCTAGCGCTTCATACCCCGCAGTTTCTAACTTTAATCTATATTGGCAAGTGGCAAGGTGCCCTTCCAGTTTACCGTTAATAAGCGTAGTCTCTACCTTGCAATAAACACATTGATACCTGTGCATTTGGTCCTGTACATGTTCTTGAGGATAGTCAATATAGTATAGTTTTTTCATTGCTGCCTTCTCTTATAATGCTAGTCTTTACTTTAGCTAGTATAGCAATACTAAAGTATAACCATACCAAAAAGATAGATATGAAAATTTTACTAAAGCAATTCACCAATGCATTGACATTATTGGCCAGCTTATGGCTGCTAGTCGGCTTGGGCTATGCCGTTGTCAAGCACCAGCCAATAGCTGACTTCATCTCAGAGATTGCATTTTGTTATTTAACGATTGCGGTGTTCAATTTTGTCGTATTTGGCGCTGCAATTCTGTGGCATCAGCAAGCTGATAAGTAAGGCCGTGCTAGATGGCTTAATAGACTGCTGTATTGTTTATACGCTAGCCGAATGTGACTGGATTAATAACTAGATCTGATAAAAATATCGCCATCAGGCTTTAGATCAAATGCAATGCAAATGCGCTCTTCATTAGAATTAAACGGAATGGTTCTATGAAATAATGAGGAAGGAAACAGCACGATATCGCCTACACTAGGGCTAGCAATGCCCACTGGAAAGTTATCGTGTTTTTGTGGGTAATTGTCACCATGCAAACCGTACTCAAAACATCCCTCAGTCGGGTCTTTTTTGTCTTTTGGCAGCACTAGATAAACCGCACCGCTAATCCAGCCTACTTCATGGATATGTCTATCCACATAACCGCCACGGCGTAATCTAACGTACCAAGAGCTGGTAAATTCTAATTCATTGGGAAACGATTTAATCAACTCGCAATCTGCGCCAGCAAATTGATGTTTGTAGTTTAAAAACTCTTGCTTGACGATGTCACCTAATCGTCTAAAAGACGCTTCTGGCCGTTTAAACAAATTGCCAGCAGATTGCTTGCCATTGATAATCATGCCTTGTGCACGAACTTCAATCGCCGTATTTTCAATGTCGCTGAGTAAGTCTTTAAGAAATTGGCTATTGGGTTCTGCCAGTTCAGGAATGCTTTTTTGATAGACAAAGTCAAAACCATTCTTGCAAAAATTATATTCATCTTCAGTGCCAAAATTAGTGGCATAGTGGCTAGACAAGGTGGCTAAAAATGGGGCTTTATGTTTTTTATGGCTACGAACTATAGTGTCTAATTTTGCTTTAAAGTCATCAAAATGTTCAGCTTTGTAGGTGCAATATAAAGCGCGCTCCTGCCAGTCATCTAATTGTGACTGTTCAAAGTAGCTCACTGCCTCATCAAAGCGATTGGCCAGATATAAGAATTCACCCATATTGTAGTTAGCACCTGGGTGGCTAGGATTGAGCTTTAAAGCCTCTAAATAACTTTTAATGGCTTCTTCCATATTGCCTTGATCTCGCAAACACTCGCCTAAATAATTATGTGCATCTGCATAATTGGCGAATAGCGCAATCGCCCGTTTGAAATGACTGATCGCTTCATCTAACTTACCTTCATCACGCAATGCTGTGCCAAGGTTAAAATGCCCTCTAGCGTCTTCATGAATGCTAAGTGCTTTGCGGTAATGATTGATCGCTTCATCTAACTTGCCTGCCTTTTGTAAAAGCGTGCCTAGATTAGCGTAGGCTTCAAAAAATTGTGGTTGCAAAGCAATAGTTTTGCGGTAGTGATTTTCTGCTTCTTCTAATCTAATTAGATTAGTTAATGCAATCGCCAGGTTAAAGTGTAAGTCTGGGGTGTTAGGTGCTATGTCTAAGGCTTTAGAATAACTAATGACCGCTGCATCAAATTTAGCTAGCCCATCTTGGGCAAGCCCTAGTATATGGTGCAGAATAAATGCATTGGGGAAGCGTGCAGCCAGTTTTTTTGCCGCTAATTCTGCTTCTAAAAGTTTGCCAGCATTGAGCAATGCCAGTATGGGATTAACTTCTAGCTGGCTGGGCTGTTGATTAAATGATGCGCTTGGTTTTGCCATGTGGGTGTCAGTCAATCTATGAGGTGATTTTCAATAATGCTTATTTTAGAATAAAACCAGTCAACTTGCATGGCTGTCAGTGTGCATTTGTAATCGCTTAGCCAATTGACGCAAAAACTTCATGGCTACTTTAGGTTCGTCTAATAATAGGGTTTCAATATTTTCTGAGTAAATAATAATCACGTCAGCATGTGTTGAGCTGACGACCGCATCTGCAATAGTCGGCATATTAGATAGCAAGGCAAGCTCGCCAAAATATTCGTTCGCTTCAATGGTTCTTATCACTTTGCCATGACGAATAAGCTGCACTTGGCCGTCTGCTAAATAGTATAAGTGACGTGATAAATCTCCTTGGCTAAATATATATTCTTTTAGTTGGTAGCGTTTACCATAGTGCTGCAGCAGTTTTTGCAGATAGTTAGTGTCAAGCTTAACAGCAATACCTTGTTGATTTTCCGAAAAAAGGCCTTTTAGTATCAGGACGTCTTTTTTTCTTAAGGTGGCAATGAGCTCGGTACCCAGCAAAAAAACTGTAAAGTTAAAATACAGCCAAGTAATCGAGATAAAAAGATTTTTCATGCTACCAAACAAAGCGCCGTAAGAGTGATTGACAGACAAAAACAAGCTAAAAGCAGGACGCATTAATAGCCAAAGTAGCGCAGTAAATAGCGCGCCAAGCAAAATATGCTTGGTGTATAGCCGCACTGGAAAAAAAGCAAAATAGAAAGCAGCGATTAATAAAGTGGTTAAGCTCACTGAAGTCAGTGCCGTGATAATCTCATTTTGAAAAAACTGTTGATTTTCACCTAAAAAATGCAGCACTTTTTCTAGCATCAGGCCAGCAAAGGTAAATAAAAAAAACAATAGCAATATACCGACCACGGTAATGACGTCTTTGAATTTTCGGCGAATAAATGACGGCGGCTCAACTAGGGTGGCAATGGTGTAAAAGCTAGAACGCATTGCACTGGCTAACGGGGTCACCGCCCACAATAATACGAATAGCCCCGCCGCTCCCCAAGCTGCTTTTTGTTGAGCGGTGTTATACACCTCTAGCATAATTGCGCTACTAAATTTGGGTGCTAAGTTCCCCATAATAATGGCAAGCTTAACGGTGGCATAGCCAGAACTAAATACGAGTTGGCTAAATAAGAAGAATAGCAACAGTAACAGTGGAATGAGCGCAAACATGGCATAAAAAGAAAGTGAAGCGGATAACCCCAGCGTATTATGGCGCCTGAAGGCATCAAACATTTCATGCAGCACAAATAAGGGAGTGCTGTAGCGTTGTTTGGCATAAGCCTCACGCGGCTTATTGATTGCAATCAGCAAGCTTTTTGGCAGCACAGTTTGCGTAAGATTAGTCAGGCTATTTTTTTGCATAGTTTAGGTTTATAGAGATTTACTCAAAAGCGGCTTAAATTAATCCCTTAAATTTTTCGGTAGCGGCTATCAAAGCAGAGGTGATGCCAACTTCCATCGCCGAGTGTCCAGCATCCTCAATGATATGAAGCTCAGCCTGTGGCATAGCATTTTTTAGCTCCCAAGCGCTAATCGGCGGACATACCATGTCATATCGGCCCTGAATAATTTGTGTGGGGATATGCGCTAGTTTAGCTTTTGCTTCCACTAAAAAATCGATCTCTCCTACAAAGCAACAATTTTTGATGTAATGTATTTGCACTCTAGCGCGTGCTAGTTCAGTCATGCCATCTACATTATTTGTTGTTTTAGCAGGTCTGGGCAACAAGCTCATGATGCTACTTTCGTAGTTATTCCATTGTATAGCAGCAGGCACGCTGATATTGACGTCGTCAGAAAAAATAAGTTTTTCGAAGGCGATTAAAGGGTGCTGTCTGTCACTGGCAGTTAAATAATTGCATAGCGTATCCCATGGCTCAGGGAAGAACGATTTAACCTGCCCTAGAAACCAATCTAACTCAGATTGACGGCTTAAAAATATACCACGTAATATTAGGCCTGTTACTATGGTAGGGTGCTTAATAGCATAAGCTAGCGCTAAGGTGCTACCCCAAGAGCCACCAAACACTAGCCATCTATCAATAGCAAGGGCTAGCCGTATGGCCTCAATATCGGCAATTAAATCATCGGTGGTGTTTTGTTCAATAGCGCCTTGTGGTTGACTGCGCCCACAACCGCGCTGGTCGATTAAAATGATACGATAATGTGCAGGATCAAAAAAACGGCGTTGTGTAGGATTGCAACCACTACCAGGGCCGCCATGTAAAAAAACCACAGCCTGCCCGGCAGGATTTCCGCAAACTTCGTAATAAATCTGGTGCAAATTGCCCAATTTTATAAGTTTCTTATCAAAAACCTCTATTTCAGGATACAAATTGTAAGTATCATTTTTTTTCATTAAAATTAAGCTTTCTATTTGATTATAAATAATATTTTTTTAATTCTAGCATGGGCTTAGCTCAATTTACGGAAGCATAAAAAACTTATTTGCATAAAAATAGAACTAATTGTAAGTAAATTGTAACTAATGTATTGCAATTCGTGTGTGACTGGAATATAGTTCTGTACGCACATGAAAATGTGATGAGAAGTAAACTCGATTATTTGCTGAGAAGTTGAGATAACATCAAAATAATTAGTAAATAATTTGTTTATTTTAAAAACCCTTAGTAGTTCAACTTTGGAGATTAATATGCAAATCAACAAGATCAAATTAGCACTAGGTTTAGTTGCAGGTTTATCAGTGGCAATGCCAATGGTAGCATCAGCAGCAGCAGACCAAGAA
>CAIRBH010000047.1 GCA_903876765.1 uncultured Pseudomonadota bacterium
TATGCTTTTTGCATGCGAAAGTAGGTCACTGCCAAGCTATTTATTTGTACCGTCGAAAGATGGTCTGCTAAACCCCCTCTATGAAAGTAGTGGGGGTTTTTAGTTTGTAGGCGGGTTATTTTAGCAAACTTTTAATCATTTCTAGGCCAAACCCTACACCAAAGCCATTGGTGTCAGTTTGCACTGCGCCTAGGCCTCCCTTGCGATTGGCAGAAGATAAGTCAGTATGTAGCCAAGCGATGTCATTTTCGATAAATCTGCCTAAAAAGCGTGCCGCATGAATATGGTCAGCGCCGCCTTCGAGCGTACATTGTTTGATATCTGCAATCTCGCTATCTAAGTCGCTCTCATAATCATCGTCATAAGGAAATGCAACAATACGCTCACCAGCGATAATGCCCGCGCCTACTGCTTTGCAGGCAAGCTCAGGGCGATTGCTGATGACACCACTCATGCGATCCCCTAATGCAGAAATCATGCTGCCTGTGAGCGTGGCAAAGTCTAGAATATAGTCGGGGTTTTTGCGACTAGCTAAGGTGAGTGTGTCTGCCAGCACCATGCGCCCTTCAGCGTCAGTATGAACAATCTCAATAGTCATGCCATTCATCGCTGTGACCACGTCATTTTGCTTATAAGCCATGGGGCCTATGTGATTTTGTGCAATCGCTAACCAGCAATCTATTTTAACTTCTAGTCCTTGCTCAGTTGCCGCCAACAGAATACCTAAAGCCACGGCTGAGCCGTTCATGTCTTCATGCATGCCTTGCATGTATTTGGCTGGCTTGATGTTATGGCCACCAGTATCAAAGCAAATACCTTTGCCAACTATTGCAATATGTTTTTTAGGGCTGCTGTGTGTATAACTTAAATGCACGATGGCTGCGTCTTGTGGTTGGCTGCCCTGTCCCACCGCATAAAAGGCGCCCGCGCCCATGTTTTTAAGTTTAGGCATGTCAAATTCTTCATGTGCCCAACCGTGTAATTTCGCAAGGCCGGCAATTTTTTCACGATAGATGCTGGGTGTTAGCTCATTAGGTGGAGTGATAGTCAATTGGCGGCATAGGCTGTTGCCTGCCACACGAGCATTTACATATTGATAATTATGATTGGCCTTGTAGCCATAAATACTTATATTTTTCAACGGTTTAAACTTCACTTCTTTTTTTCTGCTAGGCAATTCTACTGCATTGACTGTTGCCACATAATAAGCGGCACAGGCATGAGCTTCTCGTGTTTTTTCGTCTCCAAATACGCATATTGCTAATGCGCTGGGCTGCTCATCTAGCAACGGTTTCAAGGCTTTACGTAATAAACAATGACGCTGAAACATATTAAGATCACGCTTTAAAATGACAAAACTTGCCAAGCCGCTATTGGGTAAATCTGCAATTAAAGGTGTCTTGTTGAGGTCTTTATATTCACCATGCATACGATTTAATTTGGCGTTTAAAAGTTCACCGAAAGCCAGATCACTTTCCTGTTCTTCTGTCAGTACTAAAAGTATATGTTTTTCTGAATATAATGATTTTTCGGTGCATTTAGCTGCATTTTGTACTAATTTTAACGACATTTCGATTCCTTTAACTCTTATATAATATGTATTATAAACCTAGCGGAACTGATAATAATAACGCTTAAACTCTACGTTTTAACTTGACCAAAAAGCCTAAAAAAGCCACACTATGGCCTAGATTGAATAGACTTTAAAGTTTGCTCTACAAATTTGGAATAAACTAATCAATGTTTAGTTCATGTTAAGTTACGTTCGCTTTGTATAAATTATACGCGTAGCAACCACAACACGGAGATATCTCACGCATGGCAACGAATCAACACAATACACTACAAGGTAAAGACATCGCTGAAACTGACCCACAAGAAACTCAAGAATGGTTAGATGCGCTTACCGCAGTGATTGAAAACGAAGGCACCGAACGCGCCCACTTTTTGTTAGAGGCGATGATAGATAAAGCACGTCGCTCTGGCAGTAATTTGCCTTATAACGCTACTACGGCCTATGTGAACACCATACCGACTCACCTGCAACAGCGTTTGCCGGGTAACCCTGAGATGGAGCGGCGTATCCGTGCCTTGGTGCGTTGGAATGCGATTATGACGGTGCTGCGTGCTAATGAGAAATCTCCAGGTGTGGGTGGCCATATCGCTAGTTTTCAGTCTGCAGCCACTTTATATGACACGGCTTTTAATTACTTTTTCCGTGCAGCCAATGAAAATTTTGGCGGTGACTGTGTGTATTTTCAAGGTCATTCTTCGCCAGGCGTGTATGCCCGTGCTTATTTAGAAGGCCGCATTACTGAAGATCAGTTAAATAATTTCCGCCAAGAAGTTGGTGGCAATGGTCTGCCTAGTTATCCGCACCCATGGTTGATGCCTGATTTTTGGCAGTTCCCAACGGTCTCTATGGGCTTGGGGCCGATTACGGGCATTTATCAGGCACGCTTTCTTAAATATTTGCATGACCGTGGTATCGCTGATACCAGTGATCGCAAGGTATGGGTATTTTGTGGCGATGGTGAGATGGATGAACCTGAATCATTAGGCGCTATTTCATTGGCAAGCCGTGAAAAGTTAGATAACTTAATTTTTGTCATTAACTGCAATTTGCAGCGTTTAGACGGCCCTGTGCGCGGCAATGGCAAGATTATTCAAGAATTAGAATCTGATTTCCGTGGTTCTGGTTGGAACGTATTAAAAGTGATTTGGGGCTCATATTGGGACCCATTGCTGGCTATGGACAAAGATGGCTTATTGAAAAAGCGCATGGAAGAATGCGTAGATGGTGAATATCAAAACTTTAAGGCCAAAGGCGGCGCATATACTCGCGAACACTTCTTTGGTAAGTATCCTGAACTAAAAGAGATGGTTGCAGCGATGAGTGACCAAGATATTTGGCGCTTAAATCGTGGTGGGCACGACCCGCATAAAGTCTACGCGGCCTATCATGCGGCGGTTAATCACAAAGGGCAGCCTACCGTCATTTTAGCCAAAACGGTCAAAGGTTATGGCATGGGTGAAGCAGGCGAAGGCCAAAACACCACGCATCAGCAAAAAAGTATGGATTTGACTTCACTTAAAGCCTTTAGAGACAGGTTTGATTTGCCGATTACCGATGAGCAAGTTGAAAGTTTAAGCTTTTACAAACCTGCCGCAGATAGCCCTGAAATGCAGTATATGGCAGAGCGTCGCGTCGCCATGGGTGGCTCTGTGCCAGCACGTCGCCGTAAAGGTAATGAGCTGGTGGTGCCCGAATTATCTGCTTTTGAGAATATGCTGGTATCAACTGGTGAGCGTGAGATTTCGACCACCATGGCATTTGTACGGATTTTATCAACTTTGGTTCGTGATAAACAATTAGGTAAATTTATTGTGCCTATCGTGCCAGATGAAGCCCGTACTTTTGGCATGGAAGGCATGTTCCGCCAATTGGGTATTTATGCCAGCCAAGGCCAGTTATATGAGCCTATGGATTCTGATCAAGTGATGTATTACAAAGAATCCAAAGATGGACAAATTTTAGAAGAGGGCATCAACGAAGCCGGTTCATTCTCTAGTTGGATGGCGGCTGCTACGTCTTACAGCGTGACCGGCGTACAAATGATCCCATTCTATATTTTCTACTCTATGTTTGGTTTTCAGCGCATAGGTGACTTAGCTTGGGCCGCTGGCGATTCTCGTGCGCGAGGTTTCTTACTCGGCGCAACTGCAGGCCGCACCACATTAAATGGTGAAGGCTTACAGCATGAAGATGGTCATAGCCATTTGATGTCTGCCACTATCCCTAATTGCCTTTCTTACGATCCAACCTTTGCCTATGAATTGGCGGTAATTATTCAAGAAGGCCTGCGTCGCATGGTGCAAAATCAAGAGGATGTGTATTACTACATCACCTTGATGAATGAAAACTATACGCATCCTGAAATGCCAAAAGGTTCTGAAGTAGGCATTCTTAAGGGTATCTATAACTTTAGTAAATCAAAAGCCAAAGGCGAAAAAGTTCAGCTGATGGGTAGTGGTGTGATTTTGCGTGAGGTGATATTTGCCGCGCAATTACTTGAAAAAGACTGGGGGGTTGCAGCCGATGTGTGGAGTGTGACTAGCTTTAACGAACTGCGCCGCGACTGTTTAGATGCAGAGCGTTGGAATATGCTTAACCCAGAGCAGCCGCAGCGATTAAGTTACGTCGCTGAAGTGATGAAGGGCGCACAAGGCCCTACTATAGCCTCAACTGACTATATGAAAGCTTTTGCAGAGCAGATTGCAGGTTTTGTGCCAGGAAAATTTGTGGCATTAGGTACGGACGGCTATGGCCGCTCTGATAGCCGTGAAGCACTGCGTAGCTTCTTTGAAGTAGATAGATATTATGTGGTGGTCGCCGCGCTAAAAGCGCTGGCAGATGAAGGTAAATTAGCTGCTAGCCAAGTCAGTGAAGCTATCAAAAAATATAAGTTAGATGCTAACAAGCCTAACCCAACGACAGTTTAAGGACACCTAAACATGGCAATTCAAGACATACTCGTCCCCGATATTGGCAATTTTGATAGTGTGGATGTCATTGAGGTTTTAGTAAAAGCGGGCGATACCGTGGCTAAAGAAGATTCACTGATTACCGTGGAATCTGATAAAGCTTCTATGGACATTCCCTCACCATTTGCTGGGCTAGTCAAAGAGGTCAAAATGAAAGTGGGCGATAAAGTTGCTCAGGGTCATTTGATTATTACCATGGATGTGACTGACGCTGCTAGCAATGTGGCGATAGACAAGCCTGCGGCTGCAAAAGAGACTGCGCCAGAGCGCGAAATTCCTCAACCTAGCCGCCCTGCGCCAGAGCCACCAAAAACCATAGCACCAGTGCAACAGCCAGTACCTGTTGCTGAAAGCGCAATAATGGATGCAGGTAAGACTTCTCATGCCAGCCCGTCGGTACGTAAATTTGCCCGCGAGTTAGGCGTTAATTTGGCCTTGGTTAAGGGCTCTGCGGCAAAAAATCGTATTTTGCAGCAAGATGTACAAGCTTATGTGAAAAATGAGCTGGCTAAACCGCGCACAGAAAATATGGGGGCAGGGTTAGGTAGTTTGGCAACATTAGCCATGCCGGTCATAGATTTCAGTAAGTTTGGTGAAATTGAAACCAAACCCTTATCACGCATTAAAAAACTTTCTGGGGCTAATCTCCACCGTAACTGGGTGACTGCCCCGCATGTGACGCAGTTTGACGAGGCGGACATTACCGATTTGGAAGATTTTAGAAAGTCTATGCAGGCGGATGCCGAAAAACGTGGTGTAAAACTCACGATGTTAGCCTTCTTGATTAAAGCGTCTGTCAATGCACTTAAAGCTTATCCCAATTTTAATGCCTCGCTGTCGCCAGATGGCGATAGTTTAATTTTGAAAAACTACTTTAATGTCGGTTTTGCTTGCGATACGCCAGATGGTTTAGTGGTGCCTGTTGTCAAGGATGTACAGCAAAAAGACGTATTAGATATTGCCCGTGATTTGGCGGATTTATCAACCAAAGCACGTGAGCGCAAACTGAAAGTAGAAGAAATGCAGGGCGGCTGCTTCACCATTTCTAGTTTGGGTGGCATAGGCGGCACGATGTTTACGCCGATTATTAACTGCCCTGAAGTGGCTATTCTTGGCGTTTCCCGTTCTAGTATGCAGCCTGTATATAACAGTCAGAGTAAGATGTTTGAGCCGCGTTTAATTTTGCCTATGTCACTTTCTTACGATCATAGGGTGGTAGATGGCGCAGATGGTGCAAGATTTACTAGCCACATGCGTATGATGCTAAGTGATGTGCGTAGATTGCTACTTTAAGCTAACAAGTCATAGGCAGTGAGCGTTGGTATATTAGTGGGTTTATGGGTTAAAAAGGGCTAGCATGAGCAATTTAGTGGAAGTATTAGTGCCAGACATAGGCAATTTTGACAGCGTAGATGTGATTGAAGTCTTGGTCAAAGTCGGTGATGTAATAGCGCTAGAAGACTCATTGATAACGGTGGAATCGGACAAAGCGTCTATGGATATTCCATCGCCCATCGCTGGCACGGTAAAAACGCTGAAAGTTAAAGTGGGCGATAAAGTGGCTAAAGATAGTTTGCTGATGCTGGTAGAAGCTAATGTGCTGGCTGTCAAAAGTGTCACTGCGCCAGCGCAAGCTGTCGTCGAGCCTGCGGCAGCAACGCCAGTTGCGAACATACCTATCAACCATCAAGCGGCCTCTGGCGGCTCGCCAACCATGCCAGTATCAGATTTACACGCAGAAGTGGTGGTGCTGGGCTCAGGCCCAGGCGGTTATACCGCGGCTTTTCGTGCGGCAGATTTAGGTAAAAAAGTGGTATTAATCGAGCGCTATTCAACTTTGGGCGGCGTATGCCTTAATGTCGGTTGTATTCCTTCTAAGGCCTTGCTGCACACCGCAAAAGTGATTACCGAAGCAGAAGAGACCGCACATCATGGCGTGTCTTTCAGTGCCCCGAATATCAAGCTTGAGCAATTGCGTGATTGGAAAGCCAATGATGTTGTAGGTAAACTTACGGCTGGCTTATCGTCTATGGCAAAACAGCGTGCGGTGACGGTAGTGCAGGGTTTGGGTAAATTTACTGGCCCTAATCAAATCGCCGTGACCGCCGCAGACGGCAAAATAAGCACAGTCTCATTTGATTACGCCATCATTGCCGCAGGTTCGCAAGCGACTAAGTTCCCAGGAGCGCCAGAAGACCAGCGTATTATGGATTCTACAGGAGCCTTGGCCTTGGCTGACATTCCTAAGCGCATGTTAGTGATAGGAGGCGGTATTATTGGGCTGGAAATGGGTACTGTGTACGATGCGTTAGGCAGCAAAGTTAGCATTGTTGAATTTACTGACGGCTTGGTGCAGGGTTGTGACCGAGATTTAGTCAGGCCGCTACAAAAACGTATGGAAAAACGCTTTGAAAGCATAATGCTGTCGACCAAAGTAGCAAAAATGGAAGCCAAAAAAGATGGCATACATGTTAGCTTTGAAGGAGAAGCCGCGCCCAAAGAAAGCCAAATATATGACCGCGTACTAGTTTCTATTGGGCGAAAACCCAATGGTAAAAATATAGGCGCAGAGAATGCTGGCGTTGCAGTTAACGAATGGGGCTTTATTAATGTAGATAAGCAAATGCGTACCAATATGCCGCATATTTTTGCGATTGGCGATATTGTGGGTCAACCGATGTTGGCGCATAAAGCCACGCATGAAGGCAAAGTTGCCGCAGAAGTCATAGCTGGTCATAAAGTTGAGTTCCAAGCGATGGCTATACCCTCTGTCGCATATACTGACCCTGAAATTGCATGGGCAGGGCTGACAGAAATAGAGGCGAAAGCTAAAGGCATTGAGTACGAAAAAGCTTCATTCCCTTGGGCGGCAAGCGGTCGCGCGATTTCTATCGCACGTACTGAAGGCACAACTAAGCTGATATTTGATAAAACCACCCATAGACTGATCGGTGCGGGTATCGTTGGCGTCAATGCTGGCGAGTTGTTAGCCGAAGCCGTGCTCGCTATAGAAATGGGTGCCGATGCCCATGATTTAGGCTTAACTATTCACGCGCACCCCACTTTATCAGAAACGGTTTGCTTTGCAGCAGAGATGAAAGAAGGTACGATTACCGACCTTTACATCAAAAAAAGATAAGCTCATTCTATGGCCGTCCCTGGTTTTTTTGCTAAGTTAGCAGCGGTTTTTCCTGCGGATAGGCTATACACCGACCCCGTAGATTGTTACGCCTACGCCTACGATAATTCTCGTATTTTTCATGCGCCGATTGCTGTTGTTTTTCCTATTACTACAGAAGAAGTGCAGGCGGCTATTAAGCTTTGCTATGCTCATCAAGTGCCTATGGTGCCGCGTGGCCGTGGCACTGGCACTGCTGGCGGTAGTGTGCCAGAGGCAGGCGGTGTGGCACTTTCATTAGAGCGTATGAATAAAATCATTAGCATGGACCCAGACAATCGCATGGCGATAATCGAGCCTGGCGTGCTTAACCAAGAATTACAAGACGTCATTAAAGGCGTAGGGTTTTTTTGGCCACCAGACCCTTCTAGCGCCGCTTATTGCAGTATAGGCGGAAATCTTGCTACCTGTGCCGCTGGACCGCATGCCGTTAAATATGGCGTTGCGCGAGACCATGTGCTGGGTTTAAAAGCAGTGACAGGTAATGGTGACATTATTAGAACGGGCTGCTACACCAGCAAAGGGGTGGTCGGCTATGATTTGACCAGATTACTGGTGGGTTCTGAAGGCACCTTGGCGGTTATTGTAGAAGCGACGCTTAAGCTTACCCCGTTACCCAAACACACAGGCGGCATTACCGCTGAGTTTGTCGATACCTATAGTTGCGCAAAGGCGATCGCTGCCATCATGGCGCAGCCTTATACCCCAAGTGCATTAGAGTTTTTAGATAATGGCGCGCTTAATCTTATTCGTGGCCGCCATAAAGATTTGCTGCCTGAAAATGCCCGCGCTTATTTGATGATAGAAGTTGATGGCGCGGAGCAAGAAATTATAGAGGCGACGCAGGCCATTATACTGGCCTGTCAAGTGCATGGATTAATTGAAGCGAAAGTGGCGGTGGATACCAAAGCCTTGTGGGCGGCACGTAAGGCATTATCGCCCTTACTCAAAGATATAGCACCCAAAAAAATAAATGAAGATATTGCTGTACCTGTTTCGCACTTGCCAGAATTACTGACGGGGCTAGAAAAACTGGCGAGCCAATATCAAATCTCAAACGTTAATTTTGGCCATGCTGGTAATGGCAATATTCATGTGAATTTGTTGGTCAACCCAGACAATGCCGATGAAATGCAGCGCGCTTATGCTTGTTTGGATGAAGTGTTTAGCCTAGTGTTGTCATTGCAAGGTACATTGTCGGGTGAGCATGGCGTGGGCATGGCAAAGCGGCCTTTTATCTCGCGTGAGATTGATGAAACGACCATGAACCTGATGAAAGCGGTAAAACTGACTTTTGACCCGCATAATATTTTGAACCCAGGTAAGTTGTTTCCTTGATTATTCAGTTTTAATTTTCTGTTGAGAATGCTTAAGATTGCTACTGTGGGTTGTGGCTATGGTTACGTTTTATAAATAGTAAAGCCAGTATAGCTGCTAGCGGCTTTGATTATGGCTCTTGGCCTTGGCCTGCAACTAGGGCTGCTGACTCAAATTTTAATATTAGCGAATGATTTTTAGCTAAATCAAACTGTTCTCGATTGTCCAATCTCCTAGGGTTGTATCGGTTAAAATTTTTAATCACTACTAGAAGTCTTTACTTTGAAAATATTGACTTTGAGATCAACTTTGATTTCAATGCACTTTTAAAATTCGACATAATACAATCGTCATTTATTCAATTTTGCTGTCAATGCTTTACAATCAATTGTCTATTATTGATGTGCTTGAATGGAAATACAATTGAGTTATTTATGATAAAAAAAGAACGATTAAGCCCACTTTTAAAGTATCCAGGCGGGAAAGAAAGTGAGCTTAAATATATATTACCAGCACTGCCAGAAAAGGCAGACAGATTCTTAGAGCCTTTTTTAGGGGGTGGCGCTGTCTACTTTGCAGTTGAAGCTAATACCATGCTTATTAATGATTATTCCGAGGAACTAATCAATCTTTATGAAAAAGTGGCTGAGTCCGATAAAATTTTTCATAATCATCTGGCAGATATAATTCATAACTGGTCATTATTGGGGGCGTTTCCTCAGAAGCATGACAAGGAAATAATTGAAATTTATCGTAAGTTTTCGGCAGATCAATTGACTGAGCAAGCACTTAACGACTGGGTTATTGCCTTCTTAATTAGGCATGCAGCAGAATTAAACGGCATGCTAAATGACAAGTTAAACACTAACATTAACAACTTTTTGCATGAATTGAATAAGAACGTCTCTAGCAAGCTTAGGCGTATGAAGAAAATTGAGCAAGATAAAGGTTTTTTACCCGATAACGATATCATTGATAATTTTGAATCAAGTTTAAAGAGTGGCTTTTACATGCACTTAAGGCACCTTTACAACCATATTGCTAAGTACAAATTCACTCAATCATTCATTGCTGCATTGTATTTTTTTATTCGTAACTATTGCTACTCATCTATGTTTCGCTATAACAAGGGCGGTAGTTTTAATGTGCCATATGGTGGCATTGGCTATAACCGCAAATCACTCAGTAAAAAGCTTGAATATTTTAAAGATGAGGCCTTGCTTAATCATCTATCAAAGACCAAAATGTACAGGCAGGATTTTGAGGAATTCTTGCGTGATCATAAGCCTGAGGAGAATGATTTTATTTTTCTTGATCCACCTTATGACAGTGAATTTAGCACCTATGCTCAGAATTCGTTTACGAAATCAGACCAAAAAAGACTGGCCTCATACTTGATTGATGAATGTAGGGCGAAATGGATGTTGGTGATTAAAAACACAGAATTTATTTATGACTTGTACAACAAGCCAAACATTAAAATGAATGCTTTCGAAAAGACTTATTTAGTATCATTTATGAATAGGAATGATAGAAATGTAGACCACCTTTTGGTAACTAACTATTGATAGAGGGCTTTAATATGGCAACTTATAGCGAATCTGAGCTTATTTTACCCTCGCTTTATATGCTTGATCTTGCAGGTGGTTTTATTAAAACAGCTGACTTAATCGTCAGTTTAGAAACAAGGCTTTTGCCTACGGGCAGTGATGCTAGGATAATTTCTGGAAGAAGTGATACTTATTTTTCTCAAAAAGTCAGAAATCTAGTTTCTCATAGAACTTTAGATCATCTAGGTTTAGCTGAGTACATTGCAGAGCAAAATGGTTTAAAAATTACACCTAAAGGTAAATCACATTTAGTAGCCAATCAACTGACTATTGATTACTTAATGGAAAATAATTTCTCTTGGGGTGATGTAAAGCCAGTTTTCATTGCACTAGCAAAGCCAAATACTAATTTAGATATTTTCAAAGAAATATTTGAAGGTGACACTGGCGCGATTAAAGAAACTAAAGTTTATAGGCGTTCAAAAGCACTACGCGATGCAGCTATTGATACATTTTTAGCGAATTATGGCACTCTATCTTGTCATGTTTGTGCATTTAATTATGAAGAAAAATACGGAGCTATTGGTAAAGGTTTTATTGAGATTCATCATAAAAGACCGATATATATGTATGAAGGGGCGGATCAAGTAAGGACTATAGAAGAAGCAATTGAAAATTTAGCACCTGTTTGTGCCAATTGCCATAGGATTATTCACCGAACTAGACCACCTTACACGCTAGAGTATGTATCTGAAATTTACCAAGGGATACGAGCGCTATCAACATAGATAATTCAATTTTTTACAGATTTAAATTTGTAAATTTAAATCTGTAAAACAGCTTGCCATAAAGCAGGCGGCCAAAAATAGAAGCAACATTATCTATAGTTTGCCAGTTGCACAAAGTTTAGCGAATATATCGGGGGTGCGGCGTAAAACTTGGATTGATTTATACTGCATAGCCAAGGCTCTCTCGGTATTCAATGGGACTCAGTGAGCCAAGAGAAATCTTGATGCGCTTTTCGTTATACCAGCGAATGTAGGAATCAACAACCTGAATGAATTGATCAGATTGAGACTAGTTCAACTCAGCATTTTGCTAGAAGTTGAATTAAGTTTTCTGCAATGACTATATTTTCTTTTAATGAGTAACCTTCAGGGTCAATGTGACAATCAAGCCAAACGCCATAGATAAAACTATCAAGCATCTTGGCTCGGGCTTTAGCCTCATTCTCATTATTTAAAAGTTTATTAAAATTAATAGCAGTTTCATCTCGATATTTATGGTCAATTTCTATCAGGCTCATTCGATATTTTTTTGTTGCACGCACCTCTCCCCAATTAGCAAACCACAATGATAAAAGCTCGCTATGCTTGGCTGCAAAATTTAAATCATGGGTAATATCACCTTTAATTTGAGTTAAAGGGTCATTATCTAGTTTTGCTAAATATGCTTTCAAACTCTGCTCATAAGTCTCATGAGCATTTTCTAAAGCTGCGTCTAATAATTGCTCTTTAGATGAAAAGTGAAAACCAATAAGCGCCCTTGAAACGCCCGCAATTTCCGCCACTACATTAAGCGTGGTTGCAGATAAGCCAAATTGAGCCACCGAACTGATAGTAGCTTGAATCAAACTACGACGTGTTTCATCGCCGCGCTTTATTCTCATATCTTCAACTTTTTTCATCTGACAAATAAGCCTCTTATATTTTCTAGTTGACAAAAATTATATCACACAATTATACTGACTGTACGTTCAGCTAGTTATATAGATATAGGAAAGTGGAGATTCGGAGATTATATGGCTCAAAAATTTGATGTAGTGATTATTGGCGCTGGTCATAATGGCTTGACCGCAGCAGCATACCTAGCTAAAAAAGGGCTGACAGTTGGCGTCTTTGAAGCTAGAGGTGTCATAGGTGGCGCCGCAGTTACTGAAGAGTTTTATCCTGGCTTCAGAAACTCTACTGCCTCTTATCTTGTGGGCATGCTAAGTCCCAAAGTGGTTTCTGAGCTTGGCCTAGTTGAGGCAGGCTTAAAAATTGTAAAACGAACAGCCAATGATTTTATGCCGTTACCTGATGGACGCTATTTACTTGATGAAACTGGTAAAGATGAAGATTACATTAAGCAGTTAGATAAGTTGCACCCTGGAGATGGCGCAGGATATATCCGCATGGATGAAGATTTAAAAGAAGTGATTGTTGCTGTAAGTGAACTGATGCATCGAACTCCACCCAATTTAGGTGGTGGCTATATGGATTTGTTTACAGCGATTAGTGCAGGCCTGCAATTAAGGCATTTTTCTGCACGCGCGCAATCTACATTAGTTAGATTAATAACCATGTCTGCGGCAGATTTTTTAAACCAATATTTTAAAGGTGATGCTATTCGTGGTGGCTATGGCTATTTAGCCTCAGTAGGTACATTTCAAAGCCCTAGCGCACCTGGCAGCGCTTACGTCATTTTGCATCATAGTTTTGGTGTAACGAATGCTGAACAAGGTTTATGGGGGCATGCAATCGGCGGCATGGGTGCGGTGAGTAACACAATTGCAAAAGTAGCAAAAGCAGCTGGCGCAGTAATTGAAGTTAATGCGCCGGTGGCATCAGTAAAAACCCGTGGCGGCATTGCATGCGGCATCGTGCTTAAGGATGGTCGAGAAATTGAAGCGATTAGAGTCGTCGCCAATACAACACCAAATGTGCTTTATGAAAAACTAGTAGCACCCGAACTTTTGCCAGAAGAGTTCCGAAATACCGTCTCACGCTACCGAAGTCATTCGGCCACATTACGCATGAATGTAGCTTTATCTGAACTACCAGATTTCACCTGTCTACCCGGTAAAGAACTGGGTGTCCACCATGGTGGCTCAGTCGTAATTGCGCCTTCTCTTGAGTATTTAGAAGATGCTTATGATGATGCTAAAAAAGGTGGGTGGGCAAAAAATCCTGCCATTGAGATGTGGATATCCTCTACGGTTGACCCAACACTCGCGCCAAAAGGGCAACACGTCGCAAGTTTGTTTTGTCAGCACTTTCATAAAACATTATCTGACGGCCGCAATTGGGATGATTATCGTGAAGAAGCGGCTGATGTCGCAATTAAAACCATGACGCAATATGCACCTAATTTTGCCAAATCTATTATTGGCCGCCAAGTCTTAACGCCTAAAGATTTAGAACAAAAAATTGGCCTAACCGGAGGAGATATTTTCCATGGCTCATTAAGTATTGACCAAATTTTCTCCATGAGGCCAGTGCCAGGATATGCAGACTATCGAACACCGGTTCCTATGCTTTATCTATGCGGTTCTGGTACGCATCCTGGCGGAGGGGTAACTGGTATCCCAGGGCGAGGTGCGGCAAGAGAAATTTTAAAAGATTTTCGCAGCAAACCTCATAAAACGAAAAGCGACATTTATTCATAATATTAAGGAGTTTTCATGGCAAATCCAGTGGTTCACATCGAGCATATTTCTAGCAACCTTGAACAAGGGTTGCAGTTTTATACCAAATTATTTGACTGGAAAGTTGAAGATATGCCAGTCTCTGATAGCGAGGCATATAAAGTTATAAAAGCGAATGAAGGTGCAAATGTAGGATTCATAGGCGTTCCAGATACCAACAGGCCAACTTGGCTAACATATATCCGAGTAGACGATATAAGGGCTTCAGCTGCTAAAGCCGTAGAAATGGGAGCTACGATAGTAGAAGAAATTGCTGAGTTTGGTGAATATGGATGGTCAAGTGTTATTTCAGACCCAACAGGTGCGGTATTTGCGATTTGGCAACATAGAGCCACCCCAGTTGATCGTCAGCCAACTCCTTAATTAAAAGGTACGTATCTATGGAATTCGTATGCTCCAAGAAACAGATAAAGCTCTTTATAGTGAGCTGTGGCGTAATGCGCTTTTGGAGCAAGACGAATTTTTCCGTATTTCTATTGAAGATGAACCATCACCGTGAATTCAGACTAAATTCTCAAGCGTAATGACTTTATGACACAAAAGATGGTGCAGATATTTAACAAAAATTTCTCAGTCACTCACTAATATAAGGGGTTAATGAACATGAAATCATCCTATAGTAAATATTTGCTAGGCATGGCTATTATTACCGGGCTTGCTACTGTTTCTTGTAGCAAGTCAGACAATGGAACTACATCTGCAGATTCAGGCAAAACAGATGCCGCAGCAAATGTCCCTGAAGAGAAAATCCTCAATATTTATAACTGGTCTGACTATATTGCACCAGATACTATCGGTAATTTCGAGAAAGAAACTGGTATTAAAGTACGCTACGATGTTTTTGATAGCAACGAAATATTGCATGCTAAATTGGTAGCTAAAAATACGGGTTATGACATCGTTGTGCCATCATCTACTTGGGCAAAAATTCAAATTGAAGGTGGTTTGTTTCAAAAACTTGATAAATCTAAATTGCCAAATTGGAAAAATCTAGATCAAGGTGTTGTCGAAAAGTTATCCAAACTTGATCCAGGTAATGAACATCTGATTGACTGGTTGTGGGGCTACAGCGCAGTAGGGATTAACGTTGATAAAGTTAAAGCGGCGCTTGGTGATACGCCAATGCCAGATAATGCTTGGGATTTAGTATTTAACCCAACTTATACCAACAAATTAAAAGCATGCGGTATTACTTTCATAGATACACCCTCTGACGTATTCCAAGCGGCGTTACATTATTTAGGTAAACCAGTTTACACAGGCACGCCAGAAGACTATCAAGCAGCTTTTGATATGCTAATGAAAGTGCGACCAGATATTAAGAAATTTAATACGGGTGGTCAAATTGATGATCTAGCGAGTGGTAATATTTGTGTTGCTTATGGTTGGGCTGGTGATTTCAATTTGGCACATAAACGTTCGATCGAGAATAAAGCTGAGCAAAACATTCAAGCTTTAGTGCCAAAAACAGGCGGTATTATATTTATGGATACGATGGCAATCCCAGCGGATGCAAAACATCCAAATAATGCACACCTTTGGATGAATTACATCATGCAACCAAAAGTGACGGCAGCAATTACCAACACCGTGACTTATGCTAACCCTAACAAAGCTGCAACAGAATTTGTTGACCCGGAAATTAAAAACAACAAATCAATTTTCTTATCTGATGAAGATATTGCTAAGTTAGTACCTCCTGGTGTTGAGGATGCGCAAACTAGGCGCAATTTGACGCGTTTGTATACTAAGTTTAAAACAGGCGTTTAATTGTTGTTATATTTGCAGGGGTATATTGATAACGCACCTGCAAAAATTTCACTATTCCTAAGCTTTCAATATCTTAGATAAGGGTTTTTATGGCAACCGCACCTAAAGAATTAATAAAGCTGCGTAATCAGACTGCTTTGTAGAAAATTGTTTGACCGGAAAAGGTCGATTGCTTCGATTCACAGTGTCGGTTTTGGACTGGTGTAATTTGTGTGATTCATAGACATCATTTCAATATAATTGGAATGAATGGACAGAGATATACAACAGCGTCTTCAGTGGGTAAAACTCTATGAGCAATCTGGAGATGCTGGTTTTGTATGCCGTCGTTGTGGTATTTCCAGACCAACTTTGCCGCAAGTGGCAACATCTACGGTAGCCCAAGGGTCTATCGTGACTGCAAAGCCGCAGGCTTAGCTTGTAGCGAGGATCGTGTCGCTAAGCTAATGCATCAAGCTAAGATTCATGCAGTGCGTGGCTATCGTGGACTTCCCCCGATTTAGTAGACAGTTGATAATGTCTGAAATCACTAAAAGGAAGTTAAATGAGAGGCATCAGATATACCGACGAGTTTAAGGCAGAAGCGCTTAAACAAATTACAGAACGTGGTCATAGCGCAGTTGAA
>CAIRBH010000048.1 GCA_903876765.1 uncultured Pseudomonadota bacterium
CACAATGTCTGCACCAGCTTTAAAGAATGGCTCAGCTTCGTAGAAACCAGCATCTGCTGTTTTCAAATCAACTAAGATTTTGTTGTTTGGGAATTTAGCACGTAAAACTTCAAGTAATTTGATACCGTTATGCTTAATGCAAGGTGTACCAATTTCCAAGATATCTACATGTGGAGCAACTTTGGTTGCTAAAGCGACGGTACCGTCAAAATCTAATGAGTCTAATGCCATTTGGGTTTGTGCCATGCTACATCCTCCAACTAAAAAGTAAATCTAGATAAGATTTACTTAAGATTAAAAATACGAATTGAATAGTTATTTTGTGCAGAAAACACACGTTTCGCGATAATAACACGCACTTAATATGAAATTAATAATTTTTTTGTTAATTTGGGCTTATTCGCCATATTTATGCTGATTTTCTCAATTTATTGACAGATTTTATATCAGATTTGCTAGGCTTATATCAGTAACTCTGACAGCGCATTAATCAGTAATTTTGACTGTTCATCGGTACCGACGGTGATCCTGATATATGGTGCGATGCGGCTTGGCAACTTAAAGTGGCGCACAATAATATGTCGTTCTCGCAATAGTGCGGCCAATGCTAGCCCATCTTTGATTTGATGCTTTGCAAAGATAAAATTTGCGCCAGAGGGCAGTACTGTAAAGCCCAGTTGAGTTAAATCACTCACCAGCGCATCACGGCTAGCCATCACCTTGCTACAAGTCAATTTAAAATAAGCCTTATCTTGCATGGCGGCAATCGCGCCAGCTGAGGCCAAGCTATCAATCGGGTAGGAATTAAAGCTATCTTTTACCCGCGTCAACGCCTCTATTAGGTCTTTTGCGCCTAATGCGTAGCCTACTCGCAAGCCAGCCAATGAGCGGGCTTTGGACAAGGTGTGTATCACCAATAAATTGGGGTAAGTATTGATTAAATGAACCGCAGATTCCGTACCGAAATCAACATAAGCTTCATCTACCACCACCACTGACTGCGTATTTATTTTTAGTAATCGCTCAATCTCATCCAAAGCCAGCGGTATGCCAGTCGGGGCATTAGGGTTGGGGAATATAATGCCGCCATTAGGCACATCATAATCATCAATATTGATGGTGAAATCTTCGGCTAATGGGATGGCTTGGTATTCAATGTCGTATAAACCACAATACACTGGATAAAAACTATAAGTAATATCAGGAAACAGCAAAGGCCTACTATGCTTTAAAAGTGCCTGAAAAACCTGTGCCAGTACTTCATCAGAACCATTGCCGACAAAAACTTGTTGCGCTGTTAGGCCATGCACATTGGCAATGGCCGCTTTTAGCGCATCTGAATTGGGGTCTGGATACAAACGCAACGCGTCAGTAGTGGCCAGCTTAATCGCCTCAATCACCTTGGGGCTAGGCCCATAGGGGTTTTCATTAGTATTTAATTTAACTAAATTATCTAACTTGGGCTGCTCACCTGGTACATAAGGCGTGAGTTTATGTACGACATCACTCCAAAATTTACTCATGTTTGATTAGCTTTCAGCCTAAATTCTGCCGACCTAGCATGTGCCTGCAAGCCTTCTCCGTAAGCCAAGGTCGCCGCCACCTTGCCCAGCGTTTGCGCGCCTTGCTCTGACACCATAATCAAACTTGAGCGTTTTTGAAAGTCATAAACGCCTAAGGGAGATGAAAAACGCGCTGTACGCGAAGTTGGCAACACATGATTAGGCCCAGCGCAATAATCTCCTAGGGCTTCACAAGTGTTTCTACCCATAAAAATAGCGCCCGCATGTTTGATTGTTTTGCTAAAGGCTAGTGGATCATCCATAGACAGCTCTAAGTGCTCAGGCGCAATATAGTTGCAAATTTCCGCCGCTTCAGCCAAATCCCGCACTTGAATCAGCGCACCTCTGTCCGTCAACGACTTAGTAATAATCTCTTTACGCGGCATTTCTGCCACTAATTTTTGTATGCTCGCGCTCACTTTCTCTAAAAAGTCAGCGTCAGGGCTTAGCAATATCGCTTGGGCTAATTCGTCATGCTCAGCTTGGCTGAACAAATCCATGGCCACCCAATCTGGGTTAGTTTTACCGTCACATATCACTAAAATCTCTGAAGGCCCCGCCACCATATCAATACCGACCACACCAAATACACGTCGTTTTGCCGCAGCAACATAAGCATTACCAGGCCCTACCACTTTATCTACCTGCGGCACGGTTTGTGTGCCGTAAGCCAATGCACCCACTGCTTGGGCGCCGCCTATACAAAACACCCTATCCACCCCCGAAATTGCCGCGGCGGCCAATACAAGCTGGTTTCTTTCACCATTGGGCGTAGGCACCACCATAATCAGCTCTTTAACACCCGCCACTTTAGCGGGAATCGCATTCATTAATACCGATGAAGGATACGCCGCTTTGCCACCTGGCACGTACAAACCAACGCGATCTAGGCAAGTCACTTGTTGGCCGAGCAGCGTTCCATCGGCCTCGGTATAACTCCAAGAGCTCATCAGCTGCTTCTCGTGATAAATTCGTACCCTATCTGCGGCGAGCTGTAAAGCTGCGCGCTGGTCTTGCGGCAGCTCGTTTAAGGCGGCATTTAAGGCCTGTTTGCTAATTTCCAGCTCAACTAAACTAGTTGCACTGGTTTTATCAAAACGGTTGGTATATTCCAAAACTGCAGCATCGCCACGTTTTTTAACATCTTTTAAAATGCCCGCGACAACCTCATCTACACTGTCATCTTGCGCCGTTTCAAAGGCAAGCAAAGCGTGCAAGTGCTGGTCAAAATCTATATCGCTAGTAGAAAATCGTCTAATATTTATCGTCATACCCTTAAACCTAACAATCTTAAATGAGTTATTTTTGAATTATTGACTTAGATGAAATTGCACTTAAAAATGCATCCATCATAGGTTGAATTTTTGCTCGATTTAACTTGAGTGACGCCTGATTGACTATCAAACGTGAGCTAATATCTCCCACCTCTTCTACAGCTTTGAGTTTGTTGGCACGTAGGGTGCTGCCTGTGCTGACTAAATCAACAATCACATCAGCTAAGCCAACCAATGGGCCTAACTCCATAGAGCCATATAGTTTAATTAAATCCACGTGCATGCCCTTGGCGGCAAAATGTTCGCGGGCTGTTTTGACATATTTAGTCACCACTTTTAAACGGGCACCGCTGCGAATTGATGCAAAATAGTCAAAATCTTCACGCACCGCGACCATCATTTTACATTTGGCAATTTGCAAATCTATAGGCTGATACAGCCCGTCGCCGCCATGCTCGTCTAATACATCTTTACCGGCAATGCCTAAATCGGCCGCGCCATATTGCACATAGGTCGGCACATCTGAAGCTCGGACAATAATCAATCGTACATCTTCAAGATTGGTGGCTAAAATCAGCTTGCGTGAAGACTCAGGGTCTTCTAAGGCATGAATGCCTGCCGCGGCTAATAACGGCGTTGTTTCTTCAAAAATGCGACCTTTTGATAATGCGATAGTAATCATTTCTAAACTCGCTTCACATTGGCACCGAGTGCGTTTAATTTTGACTCTAGGTGCTCATAACCACGGTCTAAGTGATAAATGCGCTCTATGATGGTTTCTCCACGAGCTACCAAGCCTGCCAACACCAAGCTTGCTGAGGCGCGTAAATCAGTAGCCATGACAGTGGCGCCATCTAAGAACGCTATGCCTTTAACCAATGCAGTATTACCATCAATACTGATATCAGCCCCCATACGCTGCATTTCTTGTACGTGCATAAAACGGTTTTCAAATATCGTTTCTGTGACCTTGGCCACGCCTTCGGCTACTGTGTTAAGCGCCATAAATTGGGCCTGCATATCAGTTGGGAAAGCGGGGTGGGGGGCTGTGCGTATATTGACGGCTTTGAGCTTGCCATCACTTTTCACTGTAATGCTAGTGTCATCGCTTGTCACCATAACCCCTGCCTCACGCAGTTTTTCTATCACGGCATCGAGTAAATCGGCACGTGCATTCAGCAGCTTCACTTCACCACCCGTCATCGCTACCGCCACCATATAAGTGCCTGCTTCAATACGATCACACACAATATTATGGCTAGTGCCATTGAGTTTATCTACCCCGACGATAGTGATCACATCAGTACCGGCACCAGAGATATTAGCGCCCATTTTAATCAGCATCTGAGCTAAATCGACCACCTCTGGTTCTTTTGCGGCATTTTCTAATACCGTCGTGCCTTCTGCTAGAGCGGCCGCCATCATCAAATTCTCTGTGCCAGTGACAGTCACTAAGTCCATGTAATAACGCGCACCCTGCAAGCGCCGATTTGGCAAATGTAAAGTACTGGCTTGAATATAACCATGCGTAATATGTATGGCAGCACCCATGGCTTGCAAGCCTTTAATGTGCAAATCCACTGGCCTTGAGCCTATGGCACAACCACCTGGCAGCGATACCCGTGCCGTGCCAAATCTGGCCAATAGCGGGCCTAGCACTAAAATAGAGGCGCGCATGGTTTTTACCATTTCATAAGTGGCCTCAAAAGAAGCTACTTCGCTGGCGTCTAAGGTAACTTCACTGGCTTGGCGAGCGATCTTAACCCCCATCATGGCTAGCAGTTTAAGCGTAGTATCAATATCTTTTAAGGCTGCTACGCCAGTCAATTTGAGTGGTGTTTCAGCCAATAAAGACGCGCATAAAATGGGCAAGGCCGCATTTTTTGCCCCAGAAATGGTGATTTCGCCATTGAGGCGGTTACCGCCCTGTATGATTAGCTTATCCAATTACTTAGCCGCATCTAACATAGTTTGCAGCTCGCCGTTTTCGTACATCGCACGCATAATGTCTGAGCCGCCTACAAACTCGCCATTGATATACAGCTGTGGGATGGTAGGCCAATTGGCATAGACTTTAATGCCTTCTCGTATTGCTTGGTCAGCCAGTACATCGACCGCAACATACTTGGCATGGCAGGCCTCTAAAATTTGTGTCGCCATGTTAGAAAACCCACATTGTGGAAATTTTGGACTACCTTTCATGTAAAGCACGACTGGGTTAGTGGTCACCGTTTGTTTAATTGTTACTTGTGCATCCATTTATCTCTCCATGACTGAATATTTTCATTAAATTTATTGTGCATCAATAAGCACTAAGACTGACTCATCCATTGCGCTGGGGTGTAGGTTTTCATTGACAAAGCGTGAATTTCTGAGCGCATTCTATCGCCAAGCGCCGCGTATACTAGCTGGTGCTGTTGCACCATGTTTTTCCCTAAAAAAGCCGCGCTCACGATCTGCGCTTCAAAATGCGTGCCGTCATCACCTAATACTTGGATGTATTCACAGTCCAAATGCTGTGTAATGTATAACTCTAACTGTTTTGCACTTAACACGATGACATCACCTTTTTGACTTGGGCTTTTTTGACTTGGTCTTTTAAGTTGGGCTTTTAACTTTAGCCAAGCTTACGTTCTTAATTTATAGCCAGATTTTAGCATTTTTAGTGTAATCAGTGCTAACACTAAGAAAGACGTGCCAACAATCAACAAACTTACCCAGGGCGAAATGTCACCTTGCCCAAAAAATCCGTATCTAAATCCATCTATCATGTAGAAAAACGGATTGAGCTGCGACACTTTTTGCCAAAAAGGTGGCAGTGAATGTATAGAATAAAACACGCCAGATAAAAAAGACAAAGGCATGATAATGAAGTTTTGGAATACCGCCATCTGATCAAATCTATCGGCCCATATACCAGCAATAATGCCAAATGCGCCCAGTAAAGCGCTGCCCAATAAAGCAAATGCAATCATCATCCAAGGGTGCAGCACATGTATATCAACAACCCACATCGCCACTAAATAAATACATAAGCCAACACTCAAACCGCGAATAATGGCGGCACATAAAAATGCGATAAAGAATTCAAAATGCGTCAATGGCGTGAGTAAGACAAAAATCAAATTACCCATCACTTTGGACTGAATTAAGCTAGAAGAGCTATTAGCAAAAGCGTTTTGCAAGACCGACATCATGATTAGGCCCGGTATCAAAAAAGTCGTATAGGGCACATCTTGATAAACTTGCACGTGCCCCGCCAATACATGTGAAAAAATCAGCAAATACAACAGCGCAGTAATGACTGGTGCTGCCACAGTTTGAAAGCCTACCCGCCAAAAACGCAGCATCTCTTTTTTTAACAGGGTCCAAGGCCCGCGAAACCTTGGACTGATGGATATGCCATACATTTTATAAACTTTAGCCATGATGCTGTCCTACCAATGATAAAAATACGTCCTCTAAGTCGGCTTCGTTCAACTGCATATCTAGCACTTTAATATTAGCGCCCCTTAAAGCAGCTAAAACCAGCTCTATCTGTGCCATATCGCTCAATGCAAAGGTGAAAATGCCTTTTTCTTGGCTGCGCAACATCGTTAGAATTTCTACTGGCAAAACCACTTCACCTAAAGTGAGCCGTAATTTTTTTGCAGCAAATTTATTGAGTAAATTAGCGGTGCTATCTAAAGCTACGATTTCACCTTGCTTCATCATGCCCACTCGGCTGCATAAAGTTTCAGCTTCTTCTAAATAGTGTGTAGTTAAAATAATGGTATGACCATCTCGGTTAAGCTTTTTAATAAACTCCCACAGCATTTGGCGCAACTCTACATCTACGCCAGCAGTCGGTTCATCTAGCACTATAACAGGTGGTTTGTGCGCCAAGGCTTGAGCGATAAGTGCTCTGCGCTTCATGCCACCAGAAAGCTTGCGCATATTAGTATGCGCTTTATCTGTAAGCCCTAGTCCTTCTAGGATTTCATCCACCCAAGCATCATTTTCTGGGCCACGACCAAAGTAGCCAGCCTGAAATCGCAACATTTCACGTACATTAAAAAATGGATCAAATACAAGCTCTTGCGGCACGATACCTAATAATTGCCTAGCTTGCTGGTACTGATTGACCACATCAAAACCCATGACAGATACATCGCCAGCACTGGGTTTGATTAAGCCAGCTAAGATACCGATTAAGGTCGACTTACCTGCGCCATTGGGTCCTAATAAAGCAAAAAATTCGCCTTGTGCTATGGTTAAATCTATGCCTTTAAGTGCATGTAGATTGCCAAAATGCTTATGTATATTATCGATACGAATTGCAGGGGTCATGGTGTTCTAAAAATTTAACCTTATTCTAAATTTGGCTGACGTTAAATGAAATATGGCCTGTTCTTCAACAAGCCGTCAGGAATTAGTGCGATAGATTTAGCATCAGACTTAAGACTATTTAGGCGGCTATTTAGGCAAAATTGACTACTATTATTGGCTAAGCTTGACGGATAGAAACAAATTCCGTGACCCCATAAAGCGCTAGCAAACGGCTTAAATTGAGGGGTAAATTAGCAAAACTGACTTTAGCCGAAGCGGCAAAAGCCCGCCGCTGCCATTCCAACATCAAACTCAGTGCGGCGGTATCGACTTTAGTCACTTGGGAAAAATCCACCGCAAATTCACCTAGCATGGACAAGGCTTCACTTTTAAGCAAAATCAAATTAGCATTGTCCATTAGCACCTCTCCAGAGATATGCCAATTGTTTGCCTCTTGAACAATATTCGCTGGCTTAAGCATAGTCATTTAAAATTGCACAGCCTATTTAAGCCCAGCGACGGTGTTTTTATCTGCCAGTTTTTTATTCAGACTATCTAAGCCATTTTGGCGAATTTCATTGCTAAATTGACTGCGATAATTGGTCACCAAACTAACGTTTTCTATCACAATGTCATAGACTTTCCAACCTGCAGGGCCTTTGACCAAACTGTAATCGACCGCAACTGGCTGGCCACCTGCTTGTAAAATCTGCGTTTTAACGCTAACGTTTTTTTCATCTGCTTCATAGCGCATGGGCTTATATTCAATGACTTGGTCTTTATATTTGCTAAGGGCGCTTGAGTATGTGCGCAGCAATAAGCTACGAAACTCTTTTTGAAATATCGCCTGCTGTTCTGGCGTGGCTGTTTTCCAATTTTTGCCAAGCACCATACGACATACGCGATCAAAATCAAAATTAGGTAAAATTTTATCTTCAATCACCGCATATAATTTTTGTTGATTGCCAGCTTGGATGTCTTTATCAGTTCTAATAATAATTAATACGTCATCTGCGGTTTGCTTAACCAGTACATCTGGCGCTAACTCTGCGTTAGCTATACCTGTAGCGGCGAATAAGCTCAAAAAAAAGCCAAAAGCCAGTAAGCATTTTACAAAAATCTTCATTTAAACCCTTTTTTCAATTTAATGATTATATAAATTAGGCTAACACACCCACGCTAAAACGGTGGGTCACCCAATTCGGTTGACTTGCCAGCCTTAGCATTCGCCGCTGGCGTATTATCTACAGCGTTTGGTACTGGCGTGTTGGTAACAGATTTTGTCTCGGTTTCAGAGGCCTTGCTAAACAAAAACTGACTAATCATTTTTTCTAGCACTATGGCATCTTGCGTTTTCGCGATTTTATCACCATTTTTCAACACCTCCTCGTCACCGCCCGCCTCAAGCCCAATGTATTGCTCGCCCAACAAACCTGCTGTGTAGATATTAGCAAAGGTATCGGTAGGAAATGCGTAGCGCTTATCTATTTTTATGCTGACCACTGCCTGATAATTCTTGCCATTAAACACGATGCTATCGACACGACCCACCAGCACACCCGCGCTTTTAACTGGCGCATTAGGTTTTAAACTGCCGACATTTTCAAATGCAGCGGTGACGCTATAAGTTGCACCAATTTTACTAGAGGTTAAATTGCCTACTTTCATGGCAAGCCCCAGCAAAGCGGCAAAGCCTAACGCCACAAAAATGCCTACCCATAAATCTATTGTTGTTCTATCCACTTACCTTCCCCTCAAATAACATGCGCATATCCATGTGGCCTATACCTTACACAACCATCATAAATGATGTTAATACAAAATCTAAGGCCAATACTGTCAAGGATGAAATCACCACTGTGCGGGTTGTGGCGCGGCTAACGCCTTCAGCCGTTGGTGGGGCATCAAAGCCCTCAAACAGGGCAATCATGGTACAAGCCACGCCAAATACCAAACTTTTGATTAAACCATTGACGATATCTAGCCTAACATCCACATTAGCCTGCATTTGCGACCAAAATGCACCATCATCTACCCCGATGATAGGCACTGCAACTAAATAGCCACCTAAAATACCGACCATAGAAAAAATAGTCGCCAATATCGGCATAGAAATAACCCCTGCCCAAAAGCGTGGCGCGACGACTCGTGCAATTGGATTAACCGCCATCATTTCCATGGCTGACAATTGCTCAGTGGCTTTCATTAAGCCTATTTCTGCAGTAATCGCCGTACCCGCACGACCCGCAAAAAGTAAAGCAGTGACTACTGGGCCCAGTTCACGCACCAATGCCAGCGCAACCAGTACGCCGATGGCCTCGGATGAACCATACTTTTGCAAGGTATTATAGCCTTGCAACGCCAGTACCATGCCTACAAAAAATGCTGACACGACTATGATTAGCAGCGACATCACCCCTGTAAAGTAAATCTCGCGCAAGGTTAGATTAAACCGCTTAAAACTCTCACCCGAATAAACGATGGCCAAACCAAACAGTCTAGCACCCACGCCCAAACGCCAAGTGCGCTCTATCATACGATGGCCTATGCCGCGTAATTTATTTGCAATGCTGTTGAGTAAATTGTATTGCATGTTTTTTATTGCGCCTGTTCGGTCAGTAATTCTGATTGGTAATTAGCCGCAGGGTAATGAAACGGCACAGGGCCATCTTTTTCACCATGCACAAATTGATGTACAAAGGGCAATGTAGACTGCATTAAATCAGCAGGCGTTCCCTCTGCCGCCACAACGCCATCTGCCACAAAATAAACGTAATCGGCGATTAAAAAAGTTTCTTTAACATCATGCGACACAATAATAGAAGTGGCCCCCAACGCATCATTGAGGCTGCGGATTAAATCGCACACTACCCCCATAGAAATTGGGTCTAGGCCAGCAAAAGGCTCGTCATACATGATAATTTCAGGGTCTAAGGCAATGGCGCGGGCTAAAGCCACACGTCTAGCCATGCCGCCAGACAGCTCAGCTGGCATAAATTGATGTGCGCCACGCAAACCCACTGCATTCAACTTCATCAATACTAAATCTCTAATCATAGATTCAGGCAAATCGGTTAATTCACGCATGGGAAAAGCGACATTATCGAATACACTTAAATCGGTAAATAATGCACCATGTTGAAATAACATACCCATTTTTCGGCGCAATTTGTAGATGCCTTCACGGTCTTGTTGATGAACCACTTCACCTGCAACCCTTACTTGGCCTTTGCTCGGCTTGATTTGCCCACCAATTAAGCGCAGTAAAGTGGTTTTACCGCTGCCACTACCACCCATAATGGCCACAACTTTACCGCGCGGAAATAGCATATTAATGCCTTGATGCAATAAGCGTCCCTTGTATCCAAAGGATAAGTTATCAATTTCTACGATATTGGTGGTCATGGATTGCGTGCTAATTTTTAGACTTTTTATTAAGTCCACATTCTAAAACAATTTACCCGCTCTGCCACTATTTATATTGGTTATGCTATGCAGGAGCATACGACTAATGCGCACTTTCCCAATTGTTGCCCACCCCCACCTCAGCAAGTAATGGCACATCTAATTGAGCGACTCCCTCCATCAGTTCTACCAGCTTCGCTTTCACTAGATCTAATTCAGCGGCTGGCACTTCCAACACCAGCTCATCATGCACCTGCATAATCAGCTTGCTATGCAGCTGCTCATCTTTAAGCCATTGATCGACCGCTATCATTGCCAGTTTGATTAAATCAGCTGCCGTGCCTTGCATAGGCGCATTGATCGCGGCACGCTCTGCTCCAGCACGCCGCATACCATTAGCGCTATTAATCTCGGGGACCCATAATCTGCGGCCAAAATAGGTCTCTACATAGCCTTTTTGTTTGGCAACTTCACGAATATTTTGCATATACTCACGCACACCAGGGTAGCGAGCAAAGTAACGCTCAATATAGCTTTGTGCCGCAGCACGCTCGATATTTAAGTTTTGTGCTAGGCCAAAAGCGCTCATGCCGTAAATTAAGCCAAAGTTAATGACTTTGGCATAGCGGCGCTGTTCACTATCGACTGCTGCTGGTGCTACGCCAAAAATTTCGGCGGCGGTGTGACGATGAATGTCTTCGTTGTTAGCAAAGGCTTTGAGCATGCCAGCGTCTTGCGATAAATGCGCCATAATCCGTAACTCAATTTGAGAGTAATCGGCAGAGACAATAACGCTGCCTTCTGGCGCAATAAAAGCTTCGCGTATGCGCCGCCCTTCGGCTGATCGCACTGGAATATTTTGCAAATTAGGCTCTGAGCTGGCCAATCGCCCAGTAATGGCAACCGCTTGGTTGTAGCTGGTATGTACGCGGCCCGTAGTTGCATTAATCATGCGGGGCAACTTATCGGTATAGGTTGATTTTAATTTAGCCAAGCCACGGTAATCTAATAGCACTTTAGGTAACGGGTGGTCTAAGGCCAGTTCTTGCAACACATCTTCATCGGTAGAAGGCGCGCCAGACGGGGTTTTTTTAGTCGGCTTAATACCCAGCTTGTCGAATAAAATTTCTTGCAATTGCTTGGGTGAAGCTAAATTAAATGGCTGGCCTGCCAGTGCATAGGCTTGGTTTTCTAGCGCGATTAATTTTGCCCCTAGCTCATTACTTTGTATATTGAGCATCGCCCTGTCTATCAGCACGCCATTGCGCTCTATGGTAAATAGGGCTTGCGAACTGGGCATTTCAATTTCACGATAAATGTAATCTAGCTTGCTGTCAGCCGCAATTTGTGGATACATGGTTTGGTGCAATTGCAAGGTAATATCAGCATCTTCAGCGGCGTATTCAGCCGCGACTTCTACCGTCACTTGATTAAAAGTGACTTGCTTAGCCCCCTTGCCTGCAACCTCTTCAAAACTGATGGTTTTAAAGCCCAAATGTCGCTCGCTTAGGGCATCCATGCCATGCGTTTTGTGTGATTCAAATACATAAGATTGCAACAAAGTGTCATGCACTATGCCGTTTAATGCAATGCCGTGATTAGCCAGCACGTGCTGATCATATTTAAGGTTTTGCCCCAGTTTTTTAATGTGTGGATTTTCTAAAATAGGCTTAATTTTAGCCATACATTCAGCAAAATTCAGCTGTGCTGGTGCATCAAAATAGTCATGCATCAACGGTAAATAGGCAGCACTACCAGCTTCTATGCTAAATGACATGCCGACAATTTTAGCCGTCATCGGGTCTAACGAGGTGGTTTCGGTATCAAAGCAAAGCAGCTCAGCTGTGGTGAGTTTGGCCAGCCAATCGTCAAGCTGGGCATGGTTTAAAATAGTTTGATATTGACGGCTGGTATTGGGCTGATGCTGCGTTACAGCGAACATGTCTACTGTTTGGCTATGCGCTGCATTTTGGCTAGAGACTGGTAAAGCGGCTTGATGGTCAGGCATAACGTCGAGCTCACGCCGCCAACTTTTAAACTCAAAGCGTTCAAATAACTCCGCCAGCTTGGCTTTATTGATGGCTCGCGGTGCTAAATCGCTAAGGTTTTCTTGTATGCCCACATCGCAACGTATGGTGATTAAGTCAAGCGCCGTGGGCAGCCAAGGTAGCGCTTTGCGCAAATTCTCACCAACCACGCCCGAAATTTTATCTGCGTTAGCGACAATATTGGCGAGCGAGCCATACTCCTTTAACCATTTAACCGCCGTTTTTGGCCCGACTTTTTCTACCCCAGGCACATTGTCTGAAGTGTCGCCAATGAGCACTAAGTAATCCACCATTAAACTGGGCGGTATGCCAAATTTCTTTTCTACACCTGCCGTGTCCAGCACATCATCAACTCGTCTAAAGGCATCACGCATGGTATTAACCACAGTAATATGTTGATTGACCAGTTGCGTGATGTCTTTATCACCAGTCGAAATGATCACCTTTACGCCTTCACGCTCGGCCTGCTTGGCCAATGCACCAATCACATCATCGGCTTCTACGCCGCTCTCCATAATCAAAGGCCAGCCCATGGCCTCAATTGCCTCATGCAGCGGGGCTATTTGCAGGCGCAGATCATCGGGCATGGCGGCACGATTCGCTTTATATTCAGCGTAAATATCATCGCGAAAAGTTTTACCTTTTGCATCAAAAACACAGGCGCTATAATCTGAAGGGTAATCTTTATGTAGTCGGCGTAGCATATTGAGTACGCCTTGTATCGCCCCTGTGGGCTCATTTTGACTATTTCTTAAATCAGGCATAGCATGAAAGGCGCGGTACAAGTAGGATGAGCCGTCAACTAATAACAATGTTTTCATAAAGTAACGCTTTCCATGTTTGATAAGGTGCCTGAATAATGACTAATATTAAAAAACTAAGCAAGGTTCCAAAAATATCAGACCCTGACGTGCAGGGCATGCACCAAACTGGGCAAGAGTCTTGGCGCGCGTTTGAGATTATGGCAGAATTTGTGGAAGCTACCGAGCGACTTAAAACAATCACCCCTGCCGTATCTATTTTTGGCAGCGCACGTACCCCAGTAGATCACCCGTATTATAAGCTGGCAGAAGAAATTGCCAGATTGCTAAGCGATTCTGGCTTTAGTGTCATTTCTGGCGGTGGTCCTGGCATTATGGAAGCGGCCAATAAAGGCGCCTTCCCTGGCACATCGCCAAGTGTAGGCTTAAACATAGAATTGCCACATGAACAAACACGTAACCCCTACCAAGACATTAGCCAAAATTTTAAACATTTTTTTATGCGTAAAGTCATGTTCGTTAAATATGCCAGCGCCTATGTGGTCATGCCAGGTGGGTTTGGCACATTAGATGAAGTCATGGAAGCGGTCACGCTGGTACAAACAGGTAAAACCTTAAAAATACCAATTATTTTAGTCTGTGGGCACTTTTGGGCAGGCTTGATTGACTGGATTAAAACAACTTTAGTACAAGAAAAAATGATTTCTGTCGAAGATTTAGATTTAATTCAAGTCATTGATGAGCCCGCTAAGATAGTAGAGGCCATATTCAAACATTATGAAGCACGTGGATTCAAGTTATCTGCTGAGGAAGAGCGTGTTCAGCTTTATTTATAACGAATGTTAAGTATATGTGTGGGTAATTTGTTAGAATAAACAGCTATTAAATGTGTGAAATTAAATTTTAGAGAGCGAGTGCCTGCGATGCAAAAAATCTACTATCATTTAGCAATATTGCTAGCGCTATTTGCTAGTCAATTGCCACTAGCTACCGCAGCAGAAGCCCCTAAAGCGCTGCCATTACCCGCTGATTTACAACCCTTAGAAGACATCCCGCCACCCAGTATTAGTAATGGCGAAAATGCAGATGAGCCAGAAATTACCATCGTTAAAAAAAATGGTGAAACCATAGAAGAGTACCGCATTGGCGGCGAACTCTACATGATGAAAATAACCCCAGCCCATGGCGTACCTTATTACATGCATAAAGAAGACCAAAACGGTGGATGGCTAATGGACGGCCCAGTTCAGCCTCTTAGCATCCCCAAATGGACAATCTTCAGATTCTAATGAATGCAGGGGCTTATCAAAAAAAGAGGGTGATATGCCCTCTTTATTTATATACTTAAGTCATTATCCCAATATTAAAAATTTATCATCTCATCCCCTATGTCAGTATTTACCTCAGTCAGTATCCCGCAATTAAAAACCTGGCTTAAGGATTATGCAATAGGAGAACTGCTTGAATTAAAAGGCATTTCATCAGGCATTACCAATACGAATTATTTTGTTACCACCAATCAAGATAAATACGTGCTCACCTTATTCGAGCACAATACGCTAGACGAACTGCCTTACTTTATTGATTTAATGAGCCACTTGGCTAGCCATGGCATTCCATGCCCACGGCCTATTAGCGATAAAACCGGTCAGAGCTTACATACCCTCAATGGCAAACCAGCCGCCTTAATTAGCTGCTTATCAGGCCAAGACATTGAATCCCCCAACAGCAAACAATGCAGCGCAGTGGGCGAAGTGCTAGCACAAATGCACCTTGCCAGCGCTTCATTTGACTTGCAGCCTAACCACTGCAATAGCCATAACCCACGCGGGGCAGATTGGCGGATTAAAACCGCCAGCCTAGTCATGCCAAACTTATCAGAGTCTGATCAGCAATTATTAAAACAAAACATCGCATTTCAAGCATCGCTAGATGTCAGCCAATTGCCCATGGGCGTCATTCATGCCGATTTATTCCGCGACAATGTATTATTTAACGGTGACGAAATAGGTGGCTTGATCGATTTTTATTATGCCTGTCACGATGTATTAGCCTACGACTTAGCCATCGCTGTGAATGACTGGTGTGTCAATATTGACGGCAGTTTAGATGCCCCTAGATTAACGGCCATGCTCAGCGCCTACCAAGCCGTGCGGCCTTTTAATGCCGCCGAACAAGCTGCCTGGCCTAGCTTATTGCGTATTGCTGCGTTGCGCTTTTGGTTATCTCGCTTGTATGATCAAATGTATCCACAAGCTGGTGAGCTCACGCATGCGAAAGACCCTCATCATTTCAAAAATATTCTGCAACAAAGAATACAGTCCAATATCAAGCATTTTTAAGGATAATTTTTAAACGATGGCTATTTTAGAAACTAGCACTAAAACCGGTAGAAGCTGGCTAAACGAAAGCATCGCCTTATTTAAAAGTTCGGCCAGCCGCTGTATGTTACTTGCTTCAGTATATGTGACAGTTTTTATAATGATTCCGTCGCTTCCTAGCTTCCAGTTATTCTCATTTATTGCCATTTTAATTTGGCCAATTTTCATGGCAATCGCCATTGCCATGTATCGTAATGCGGACAATAAGACTAGCCAGAAATTAGGGGTAATTTTTACTATGATTCAACCAAAAATTAGCCCCTTGCTTGCGCTTGGCAGCCTATTTTTACTATATATCTTGCTAGTCAATCTGCTACTCAATAATGATATAGAGAGTTTGGTCGGCATGACAAACACTATGGACAAGATGACAAATTCACAAGCCATGGCAATATTGAATAAAACCTTACCATTTTTATTAAAACTTTCACTTGCTTTGATCCCTATGATGATGGCCACATGGTTTTCACCCATGTTGATCGCATTTAATAATTACACGGTTGGCAAAGCTATTAAATCCAGTATTGCTGGTTCGCTGCAATATATGCTGGCCTTAGGCGTGGCTTGGCTGTTGCTTACACTGACTATCTTTTCTTTATTAATTATAGCGGGAATGGGCATTATGATTTTGGGTAGCGTAGCGCCTATACTGAGTCAGCTGCTGATGCTAATAATGTTATTGGGCTGTTTGCTATTAGCCACCGCACTGATGCTGGCATTTCAATATGTAAGTTACCGCGATGTGTTTAGAGCCGCTTAAAAAAAATCTGATACTACTAAGCGCTAGTAAGCAACTCATGACTATTACCTCTGTATTGCCGATTAGGTTATCACTTTGAAAGAGGTCTGTTAAAAAAATTGCTAAATAGCCGTTAGTTTAGCGAATTCCATTGCCAACCATTTTAAGCCTTCACGACCAAAATTCACTTGCACGCGCATATCGCTGGCGTTGCCTTCGTAACTCACGACCACACCATTACCAAATTTAGTGTGCGCTACTTGCTGGCCTATCTTCCAAGGCATGACATTTTTTTGGCTGTGACTTTGTTGTGCGCTCATCATCGCAGGCAGTTCGCTGTAGTCACGCGTACTGCCTGATCTAGCAACAGGCTTGCTGTTGATACGCTTGAGTAGCTGCTCTGGAATTTCGTCTAAAAAGCGCGAGGGGATGCCATAACGCACCTTGCCGTGTAACATGCGGCTTTGGGCGTGGCTTAAATAAAGGCGCTGACGAGCACGGGTCACGGCCACATACATTAAGCGCCGCTCTTCTTCTAGGCTTTGATTTTCGTACAAACTTTGCTCATGCGGGCATAGGCCTTCTTCTAAACCGCTAATAAATACTACTTTAAATTCCAAGCCTTTAGAGGCGTGCACAGTCATCAGTTGCAGGGCTTCTTTGCCAACATCCGCTTGATGTTCGCCTGCCTCTAGGCTGGCATGGCTTAAAAATTGAGTGAGTAAATCTTGTTCAGTTTCACCGTCCACATTATTGTGATTACCAAAATCTTGATTAGTAAATGACACCGCTGCCGTCACCAATTCTTTTAAGTTTTCTAAGCGGTCTTCGCCTTCTTTATCTTGTTGATAATGCGCGGTTAAGCCAGACATCGTGGTGGCTAATTCCGTCAGCTCAGCCAAGCTAATGCCATAAGCGCTATCGACCATGTGTCTAATCAGCGCCACAAAGCCTTCTATGCCTTTGCCACCTAATTTACCATCGCCCACTTTATTAATCGCAGCTTGCCAAATGCTACAGTTTTCTGCGCGTGCCAGCTCTTGTAATTGCTCTAAACTGCGCGCGCCTATGCCGCGTGCCGGAAAGTTAATCACCCGCAGTAGCGCAGTATCGTCATTAGCGTTAGCAATTAAACGCATATAGGCCAAGGCATGCTTAATTTCGGCACGTTCAAAAAAGCGCAAGCCACCATAAACGCGATACGGTAAATTGGCCGAAAACAGCGCGTGCTCTAAGATGCGCGACTGCGCATTAGAACGATACAACAGCGCAATCTCGCCCAGAGAACTGCCTTCACAATGCAACATTTTAATTTCATCAACAATGAATTGCGCTTCGTCGGTATCGTTATAAGCATCATAGACCCGCACAGGTTCGCCAGCGCCAGCCGATGTCCACAGATTTTTACCCAAACGATTAGTATTGTGCGAAATAATGGCATTGGCGGCATCCAGTATATTGCTATGTGAGCGGTAATTCTCTTCTAGCTTAACAATATGCTGAATATTGAAGTCTTTTTCGAAATCTCGCATATTGCCTACCCGCGCACCTCGAAAACCATAGATAGATTGATCATCATCACCCACGGCAAACATGCAATTACCTTGCCCTGCCAGCAATTTAAGCCATAAGTATTGCAGACGATTTGTATCTTGAAACTCATCTACCAAGATGTATTTAAAGCGGCTTTGATAATGTTGCCGTATATTCGCATCGCGTTCTAAAAGCTCGTAACAGCGCAACAACAACTCGGCAAAATCGGCCACCCCATCACGCTGACATTGTTTGTCATACTCCTCAAAAATATCACGCATTTTTTGCGAATGAGCATCGTAGGCTTCTACCGCATGGGCACGTAAACCTTCATCCTTACAGCCATTAATAAAGTTTTGTACTTGTTTAGGCGGATATTTCTCGTCATCCACATTCATCAGCTTCATCAAACGCTTAATCACAGATAGCTGATCGGCAATGTCTAAAATTTGAAAACTTGCAGGCAAACCAGCTTCTCGATGGTGAGCGCGTAGTAGCCGATTGCATAGCCCATGAAAAGTCCCAACCCACATACCACGCGTATTGATGGGCAATGAAGCGGTGATACGAGTGAGCATTTCTTTTGCGGCTTTATTGGTAAAAGTCACCGCTAACAAACCAGTGGGCGAGACTTGCCCCGTTTGAATCAGCCAAGCAATGCGTGCAGTCAGTACGCGGGTTTTACCACTACCCGCCCCTGCTAAAATCAGCGCAGACTGGTGTGGTAGGGTTACTGCCTCTAGCTGTTTATTGTTAAGATCGACGAGTAATGTAGATTGATTTTCCATTCCCTTATTATCGCATGGGATTTAACTAAAATTTGGATATTGCACTGACACAAAGTGTTACAAATGAATCTGAACCAAACTAAATAGCCTTTAGTCTGAGTAGGTATGATAGCTAAATTTCAATTTGGCTAGCGTTCCGCTCCAATTCCTCCCTGAGCGGAGGCCTTAGAAGATAAGGCATTTAGCCCCGGCTCTCATCCCCTTGAGTCGGGGTTTTTTTTGACCTGATAGCCCGCTAAAAACTGTACTAATAAGCATAGCGCGCAGCAGCTTGTTAAGCTCATAAAGTCACGGCTAATGGGTCATTGTCACAAATGTGTCACCCAACACAGTGCCAAAAAAAGCTAAACTCTAGCATCTTCAATTTATCACTTTAATTATGGGAGTAGTCATGAAAATTAAACCAGCATCAGAAGCGTATTTAGAGAAAGCAAAAATGCTGAGTGAAGAAGAATCTGAAAGATTATTAAGCAGAATGCGCGGCAAGCCAGCGCGCCGGCTAGAAGACAACAAACTGACTACGCTTGAAGCCGTGGCCATACAGCTTGAACTTGATGATGAGCTGTTATCAGAGTGGCGTAAAAATATGTACGCTATAAGAGAAAAAGACGCGAAAAAGGCAAAAGAAAAAGAAGAAAAAGCAAAGGGAAAAGAAGCTAAGGCGAAGGAAAAACCTGCTAAAGAGTAAAGCTAAAATTCAAGGATTTTAGTTGCTTAATACGGCTTAATAATGTGCGCTAGCCACATTATTAAGCGATAGGCTAGGGCTTAATCGGCACTGGCCTCTATGATCCAATCTAGCAAAGGCACCCACTGCTCAACATCTTGGGCAACAAATGATGGGCGCATATCAAAAAGACTGACACCTAATTCTGCAGCGGTTGCATAAACTTGGGCATTACGCAGGTAAGTAAGTACAGGAAACCCCGTTTGCGCCATAAAATCTGCCAATCCTGCCGCCGCATGGGTACGATTATTAACGCGCATACCAACCAAGGCCACAAAAGTTTTGTTTTTACGTATGGCTTTTTCTTCGGCTAATTTATCGAGAAAATCACTGGTCGCCCCAATATCAAACGCCGATGGCTGTATAGGCACAATCACACAATCAGCTTGTTTTACCGCATCAGCTAGTTTTTCATCACGAAACCCAGCTGGCGAATCAGTAATTATCCATTCTGGCGTTTGCAATTGCGTTTTGTTGCGTGAATGATAGCTATGAATGATAGGCATAGCCGCGGGCCTTCTGAGTAGCCATTGCGCTGAGGACTGTTGGCGATCTAAATCATTGAGGATGACATGCTTGCCTAATGAGGCAAAATAACCCGCTAGATTAGTCGCTAGTGTAGTTTTGCCAGCACCGCCTTTAGAGTTGGCGACCAAGATGTGTTTCATCAGCTAGACCCAATATAATTAATTTGTAGGCTTAAATCATACTGCAATTTAGCTGGCTAATTGAGTATTTTCTAAAAAAAAGAGCACGCAATTAAGGTGCTCAAAAGGGGGAGTTATATACTCAAGGAGTAGTTTATAACTGTAATCTTAGCGAGTTAATATGTAAGCAATAAGATGAATTTGTGACAATGATATTAATTTTTGACTGTATGGTGCAGCTAAATAATAAACTAGCTACAAGCTATTTACCTTAGGCGTTTTTAATTCCGTCTAAACTGCTGTATCAAAGCAGTCTAGAGCGAGACAAGCATAAAATCAGTCAAATAATCTAACGTGCTTCAAAGCAAGCACGCGCCTTGTCAGTCTGGGGTGACTTCTAAAAATTTCTGAGATAAACCCAGAGATAGATGGCACCAGATGTTCTTGATTTTCGAATGCAGCAAGATTCATTTTGCTATTAAGTCTTTGACAGCCGCAGCCTAGCATTTGAATGGCCGCGCAAGAATGATTGACGTCTCTGGATAAATAATAGCCTATCTTATCGCAAGTAAATTCACATTGGCGTGAATAGGCCTTATGCAGAAATGGGATCACTCTGGCTGGAAACCTTAGCCAGAAGCCGATAAAATTCAAATGCCCAGCAGCGTGATGACCTAACTCGTGGCCAACGACAAATTTAACTTGCTCATCTGTACTAGCCTCAACAAGCGACGAAGTCAGCATCAAATACTTTCGACCAACCGTCTGCCTGGCAAATGCATTAAACAATCCATGCGAATTATATAAAAAAGCCTCAGGTGGCGATGCCAGTCCAAGCTTTTTAGCGCCCTCAATAACCATATAATGTAAGTGAGGAAATTGATCTTCAGAAATCAGTATCATATTGCCCAGCGCATTTGCTCTAAACAATAATGCCGCTATGCCAAAAAATAAGATAAACGCTACTAAGTAGAACATAATTGGCAAAGTTGCGATCAATGTTTTTTGGTCTACTGTGATAAAAAAATAAGCGATAGCAGCCCAAATCAGCGCACCTATACTACACAAAATATAGTTGTAAATTGACTCTTTATTTGTGCGATACACATTGACAATCTCACTCATGTTATTTTCCTTAATCATGTTAGGTATACCCTATAGGCTTGGAATTTAAGCCTATAAAAGCTGATTAATCAGCACTTGCTTATTCGGTTATCGCTAGGTTGCAATTAAAAAAACCAGTAATGATCAACCAGTAGTGCCGCAAACAGCAAAGTTAAGTAAATGATGGAGTACCTGAATGTACGTTTGGCTAAATCATCCGAATATTTTCTATATAAACCAATGACATAAGCCATGAATATCGCGTTTAAAATAATGGCTGAAGCCAAGTAAATTAAGCCGCTCATGTGCATGCCATATGGCATGAATGACACTGCCACCAAAATAATGGTGTATAGCAAGATGTGTAGTAGCGTAAATGCCTCGCCATGTGTGACTGGCAACATGGGCATGCCCACTTTTGCATATTCTTCACGTCTATATAAAGCCAAAGCCCAAAAGTGCGGCGGCGTCCAAGCAAAAATAATTAAAAACATAATGAGCGATTCTGGCGCCACAACATTATTAACCGCCGCCCAGCCTAATATTGGCGGCATAGCACCCGATGCGCCACCAATCACGATATTCATAGGCGTGGCAGGCTTTAAAAACACCGTGTAAATCACTGCATAGCCGACGAAAGTGGCAAACGTGAGCCACATGGTAAGCGGATTAACAAAGAAATACAGGATGGCTAAACCAGTGCTGCCTAGTATGCTAGCAAAAATACTGGTTTGCCCTGATGATACCTGTCCAGTAGGTAAAGCTCGGCCTCGGGTACGTGCCATAATGGCATCAATTTTATGTTCTATTAAGCAATTAAAAGCCGCCGCCGCGCCTGATGCAAAGGCAATACCCAAAGTAGTAGCGATTAATAACGGCCATGGCACCATGCCTGGAGTTGCTAAAAACATACCAATTAACGCAGTAAAGACTATCAGCGAGGTGACTCTGGGCTTACATAGAGAGAAAAAGTTCTTAAAGCTCAGGCCTAGGCCCTGCATAGTGTGGCTGCTACTGGTCATTATTCGCTCGGATTATCATTTTTCTTAAGTAATCTTTATTGATTGATTTGAATATAGCTGTTTTTTTAAAAAACAGTTGTTAAGTTATCGGTAGCCTGTAATTTTAGAGTTAAGCACCACGACTATAATCACTAGCAGGCCAGCAGTAAAATTATGTGCAACTGCCAAAACCAGCGGTAAATGCAATAGTAAATTACTAACGCCTAAAACTATTTGTAATACCAGCACTACTAGCAAAAGCGTAGCCCAGCGTTTTAATTGCCAATAGCGTAAGCTGACTAAGCCCAAGCTACCTAAGTAAACTAAGCTAATTAACGCGCCTATTCGGTGTGTCCATTGTATGGCGGTGATGGATGCAAGTGATAATGCGCCGCCATCTTTGCTTTGACCTAACTCACGCACCATGTGAAAGGCATCGCTAAAATCCATTGCTGGCAACCAAGCACCATGGCAAGTAGGAAAATCGGTACAGGCCAGCGCCGCATAATTAGTACTGGTCCAACCACCTAGAAAAATTTGCATGAATAATAACAAGAGCGCGAAGCGTATGGCAAAACGCAAATGGTTAGACTTTAATATTCGATTGGAATAATAACCCCAGTGTCTGTGCGCTATCCATGCAAGTATGGCTAGTGTGGACATGCCGCCAAGTAAGTGCCCGCTAACAATGGCAGGCTTGAGTAGCATGGTCACGGTCCACATGCCCAACATGGCTTGAAATGCAATCAGCAACAATAAAAAACTAGGCGTTAAAGCTGAGCATTTAATCTCATTTTTAGCTTTCCATCCCCATAAAAAAATCGCCAATACCATTAAGCCTAGGGTGCCTGCGAGGTAGCGGTGTATCATTTCTCGCCAAGCTTTGCCAACCACCACCGCGCTATGCGGAAAGGCCGTCTGTGCTTGCGTGATGGCGGCTTCACTTTGAGGCACGGTCAGTGTGCCATAGCAGCCTGGCCAATCTGGGCAACCTAAACCCGCATCGGTTAAACGCACATAAGCCCCAAGCACAACCACGCATAACGCTAAAATGGTGGCAATTAACACCAATCCTCTAAAATACTGATAACTTTTTGAAGTTGGATACATACTAACCTGCCCAAGAAAATCTTAATAATCGGGTGACATCTTTGCGTACTGTAGCAAGTGGTAATTGCGCTTGATAGCTCATCATCAAATGACCGAGTGGGTCAACTAAATAAAGGCGATCACTTTTATAGACGTTTTCATGATTGACCTGAAATTGCTGGCTCAAGGCTGCAATATTTTCAGTAGGTTGATTGATCACAATCAAATCTGGGTAGTCACGTTTAATATGACTGGTGTCTTGCATATTCGTAATGAATACCCGCTGAGCACGTGGCATGTCTTTATATAGCGATACGTGCAATTGACGCATATCATGTAACTTGGCCTTGCAAGTGACTTGGCAGTCGTCTGCAATGTAAACAATACTCCATTTTTGTTGCCAAAATTGGCTCGGTAGCAAGCTGCCCACATCATCTTTGAGCGCATCATCAGCACTTAATAAACGGGCCGGGCGTACTAGCTCGCCGACGCTTTCACTGGTAGGCATCCAGTTAAATTTGAACATCAACATCACTACCACCAGCGGCACGACAAAAAATGTCAGCATTAAAATAAGGACGATACGGCCTTTGCGTTGTTGCGCTAGTTCAGATAATTGTTTGTCGTTTTGCATGTAAAACTCTATCGTTAATTAAAGGTTAAAATTAATCAGGTGCATCACCGTCAGCAAAAACATGCACATATTAAAGCTATTTAGCATTTAAATCTGCATTTTCCTCATGCTTGATTTTGCTAAAGCTCATATAAATAAAAATAAGTAAGCTAGCTATAGCAAAACCAAACCACTGATAAGCATAGCCCATGTGCATGGTAATGCGTTCTGTCGCCACCTGCCAATTTCTTACAAAACCATCCGCTTGGCTGCTAGGGTCCAATTTAATCGCCATGTCAGCAACGGCAAATGGCACAGCTTGCTTGTAGGCATCCATATTCATATTCTGCCAAACCAATTGCCAAACAGCTTGCTTGCGAGCATCGCTAGGTGTGGGCTTGGCCTCTAAAGTAAATATTTTTTTGCTAGGCACCCATATTTGACCAAGCACAGTCTGCATACCAGTTGGCGTGCTAAATTCGGGTAAACTCGTGTGCGTATCACCACCTAAAATCCACCCACGATTGACCAATACATACTGATTAGTTTTATCGATTTTTAAGGGCGTGATGACCTGAAAACCCACCCTATCGCCCTCCACCTGATTGTCTAGCAATATCTGATATTGGGGCTCGTACACCCCTTGAACGGTCACGTTTTTATATTGCCAATCGGCTAAATCTGAGGCTAGCGGACTTTTGAGCTGGACTGGAAATTGCAATGCTCCGCTCATTTTTGCTTGATTGTATATGGCCTGAATAGCGATTTTTTGCTGTGCTTTATGATATTGCCACAAACCAAAATTAATAAACAAAGGTATGCAGATTAAAGTGGCTATCGCCCCCACTAGGGATGGTTTAAAAATATAACTAATTAGTCTAAATTGTATAGGTTTGATCATTGATGTAGTTTCATGATTGAATTTGCTTAGCTTGTGACTCATAATACTTGCTCAAATTCAAATTGGGTAAAATTATGTTAATAAAAGTCATCATTGTGTTAACTTTACTGGTTATAGTTGGTAGCTTATTTTCTGCACTATTCTTTTTATCTAAAGATAAAAGCGGTGGGGAAAGAACGGTTAAGGCATTGACTGTGCGTATAGGCTTATCAATCACGCTATTTATTCTGTTAATGTTAGGCTACTATTTTGGCCTGATAGGCCACGCGCCTAGTTAAGTTTACTGATAATTCATATTGACAGTTCATTTAATTTAGCTAGTCCAACAAAAAGCCACCCGAAAAGGGTGGCTTTTTGTTGGCGTCTAATCACTGTCTAATTGGCGCTTCACTATGCTAGTTATTTGGGCTAATTATTTAGTGGCGTCTTGCTTGCCATCCATTTTGGCACCATGCCTTTTACAATGGCTAGGCATATTGACTTTCATCGCTTGACGTTCACTTAGGTCAATTTTGCCATCATGGTTAGCATCCATCATGGCAAACATTTCTTCAGACCTGGCTTGATGTGCCGCAATAAACTCATCATGACTAATCGCGCCATCTTTATTGGTATCAGCGTCTTGCAGCCCATGTTTTTTATAATCGCAATGCTTAGCTGTGTCACTAGTTTGATCGGCGTAGACTAAAGCTGAGAGGCCTAGCGCTAATCCTGCAACCACTATCATTTTTAAAATTTTCATTATCTGTCCTTTGAATAAAAACTCGGTGCTATTCATAACGCAGGCTTAAGTATTTGCGTTGACCTTAAGATAAAACTAATAATTAAGCGTATCGTAAGTCTTAGCTTCGCCCAGTAATTCCAAGCTAATTTGATTGGGTAAACAAATAGCAACTTGGCCTGCCCGAGTAAGCCAACCTTGGTGCACGCAATATTGGCTGGTGCATGGAGACTTGGCAAATCTAGCTTTGCCTTGCGAAATGCTGATGACGGCCTCGCCTAACTGACCATGTACATGAACTTCACGTTGTTGATTCAAACTATAGCTGGCATAAATTTTATTACCTAAGCGAATTTGCACGCTAGTGGCATGCTCATTGCTCCAAAGCTCATGGAATAAATACCACACGCACACTAGGCTAGCCAGTATCACCAGCCAATCGCCCAGCAATAAATATTGGGCAACTAACTTAGCATTGAGCGATTTAGGGGATGATGGAAAATTTAACACCTGCATCCACCCAATGTAACTGCTGTGCCAGCTGTTTTGATACCAATATAGTCGACTTTGCGTCTATCACCATGAAGTGTTGGATAGCAAAGGCCTGCGCTGCCTTACTTCTGTTGTCTGGTGTTTGAATAAAAATAGGCTTTGAGGCCACATCCGATAATACCCCGGCATGGTCACTGGGCGGCACTAATACAGTCACCGCTTGAGTATGTGAAACAGGGTAACCAGTTCGCGGATCAATAATATGGCAATAGCGCTTGCCGCCATACATAAAATACCGCTGATAATCGCCCGATGTGCCTATCGCCCAGCCATCTGGCAGGTCTAAGGTAGCGATGGCGTTAGGCTGACGTGGATGCTGTATGCCGACGCGCCAAGGCTGATTGCCATGCTGGCCTATGGCAATAATATTGCCACCTATATTTATCAGCGCGTTTTTGACATGCTGCTGACGCAAATAATGTGCCGCAAGGTCTAGCGCGTAGCCCTTGGCGTACCCCCCTAAATCAAGCTTTACTGCGGGGTTAGTGCTATAAATTCGATTGCCTTTGAGCACGATGTCCGTCATCTGGGGATGATCTTTGACCAGTGCGCTGATTTGCTCCGCATCAATATTCACCGCGCTAAATTCATCGCGTTGAAAACCCCAAGTGCTAATTAAATTGCCGATAGCAGGGTTAAATAAGCCCGCAGATTGTTGCGATAACTGAGTTGCATCTGCCAGCATGGCGGCTAAATCTGGGCTGATTTGACTGGACTTACCCTGCTCGAATGCCGCATTCAACTGATATAGCTCACTGGGCTTGCCTGATGATATTGGCTTCCAAGCATGTAAGCGATTGTGCAAATTTTGAAAGTCCTGCAAGACTTGATTGACCAGTAATTGTGCGCGTTCTTCGGTCTCGCCATAAATGCTAATATCCACCAAAGTGCCAAATACATAGCTTTGGCTGTGGTAAAGCGGCTCTTTCATGCAGCTACTGACTAACAGCAAAAATAAAATGGCTAAATAACGCATACAATACAGCTATTGTCTTGCCAGCGCATCCACAAACAATTGGGCAGGATTGCAACTGGTTTGCTCGGCAATCTCAACCATGCCAGTCGGGCTGGTGACATTGATTTCGGTTAAGTAATCGCCTATGACATCCAGACCCACCAAAAACAAACCATGTCGTTTAAGTACCTGACCTACCTTAGTCGCAATTTCTTTATCTCTTGCGCTTAGCAATTGAGCAATGCCAGTGCCGCCAACGGCCAAATTAGCCCGCGTTTCACCCGCTTTTGGTATTCTGGCCAGCGCATAAGCTAGGGGCTCGCCATCAATCACAATAATGCGTTTATCGCCTTGTAAAATAGCTGGCAAATAACGCTGCGCCATAATGGTTTTGGTGCCAAATTGCGTCATCGTCTCTAATATCACACTGATATTCGGATCTTGTACGCCTAGCCTAAACACACTGCTACCGCCCATGCCATCTAAGGGCTTAAGCACAATATCTTGCTGGCTAGCCAAAAACTCAAGAATTAAATCATGGTGACTGGTGACTAAAAATTCTGGAGCAAATTGTGGAAAGCGGCTAACGGCAAGCTTTTCATTCCAAGCACGCACCGCACTTGGTCTGTTGTAAACCTTGGCACCTTGATTGACGGCTATTTCAAGCAAATAGGTGCTGTATAGATATTCATTATCAAATGGCGGGTCTTTACGCATAATCACCGCATCAAAATCAGCAGGCTGATATTCAATTGCTGGTTCTAATGAATAACTGTGCTGGCTAAAGCTAAATTTTTTAGCATAAATTTTTGCCAGATCGCCGCGCAGAAATAAATCGTGCTGCATGCTGACAAATAGTTGATGGCCGCGGCTAGCGGCCTCTCGCATGATGGCTAGACTTGTATCTTTATAGGCCTTTAAGCTTTCAAGTGGGTCTAATATAAAAACAAGTTTCATGTGCTGGTCTTTATTGATTAAGTGGGTCTTGTTCTTGCAATTCTATTGCAGCGGCAAGCAGTGCCAAGCGTGCCACTACGCCATAAGCATAAAAACGGTTGGGCGCAGCATCTGGTGCATCCGCGCAGTCTGGCAGGGTGCAAGGTTTTTCAAAGGCCAATGGCACAAATTGGGAGCCTGGCGCGTTGAGATTTTCATCTATGCCACGCCCAGTATGCACTCGGTAAAAGCCGCCAATGACAAAATGGTCCATCATATATACCACAGGCTCAGCGACTGCATCGTCTATGCTCTCAAAAGTATAAACCCCTTCTTGAATAATCACTTCAGACACCTGCAAACCTTCTTTAACTACCGCCATTTTATTGCGGGCTTTACGATTCAAATCACGCACATCATCAGGCGACTTTACCGTCATAATGCCCATGCCATAAGTACCCGCGTCAGCTTTCACAATGACAAATGGCTCTTGTGTAACGCCATATTGCGCGTATTTCACTTTGATTTTTGCCAGTAACTGCTCAACTTTAAGGGCTAGGCAATCTTCACCAATACGCGCATGAAAATCTATCTCGCCACAGGTTGCAAAATAGGGGTTTAGTAACCACTCATCTATACCAAGCAGGGCAGAAAACTCACTCGCCACCCGATTATAAGCAGCGAAGTGCTGAGATTTGCGGCGCGTACTCCAACCTGCATGTAGCGGTGGAATTAAATTTTGCTCAAGATTTTTTAATATCTCTGGAATGCCAGCAGACAAATCGTTATTAAGCAAAATTGCACAGCTATCAAAGTCGCCTAACTCGGAATTAATCAATTTAATCCGATTACCGACCCGCACCACAGGCTCTAATAGCAAAAACTGGCCGTCTTGTGTGGCTAGCTGGGTGGGCTCGGTTATTTCAGGTGAAATGGAACCCACCCTCACGTCAAGCCCCGCTTGCTTCATAATGTGCACCAACTCAACCACATTGCGTAGGTAGTAAGTATTACGTGTATGGTTTTCAGGAATTATCAGCAAACGATGGGCTTCAGGGCAGACCTTCTCAACAGCCACCATCGCTGCTTGCACGCTTAAGGGCAAAAAATCTCGGTTAAGATTATTAAAACCACCAGGGAATAAATTCGTATCAACTGGCGCTAATTTAAAGCCCGAATTACGCAAATCTACACTGGCGTAAAAAGGCGCAGCGTACTCTAACCATTGACAACGAAACCAATGCTCTATTTTTGGCATGGCGTCTAACATGCTTTTTTCTAGGCTGAGCAGTGGGCCATTCAGGGCGGTGGTTAAATGTGGGACCATAGGTGCTTTTTCAATATCCGTTATGTTATTCAGGCTTAGGCCACGTGATGCGCTTGCACATCAGCATGGTAGCTACTTCTTACCATGGGGCCACTGGCAGTATTATTAAAGCCCATAAGCTCAGCTTGTAACTTAAGCTGCTCAAAAACGGCAGGCTCTACATAACGCATGACCGGAAAATGATGCACGCTAGGCTGTAAATATTGGCCTAATGTTAGCATGCTGACATGGTGGCTGCGTAAGTCTTGCATGACCGCCAAAATCTCTTCATCCGTTTCACCCAAACCCAACATTAAGCCAGATTTTGTTGGAATATGTGGATACATCTGGGCAAAAGTGGCTAATAAGCTCAGCGAGTTTTGATAATCTGACCCAGGCCGCGCTTGTTTGTATAGGCGTGGCACTGTCTCTAAATTATGATTCATGACATCTGGTGGGGCTTTGCTCAAAATCTGCAAGGCAAGGTCTAAACGACCACGAAAATCTGGCACTAATATTTCTATTTTAATATTCGGGGAATGCAAGCGAACAGCTTGTATGCAATCGACAAAATGTTGAGCGCCACCATCTTTTAAATCATCCCTATCTACCGAGGTAATTACAACATACTTCAGTTTCATTTGCGCGATAGTACGGGCTAAGTTCTCTGGCTCATGCACATCAGGCGGTAATGGTTTGCCATGGGACACATCACAAAATGGGCAGCGACGCGTGCAAATATCGCCCAAAATCATAAAGGTAGCAGTACCGCCACTAAAACATTCGCCTATATTTGGGCAGCTAGCCTCTTCACATACCGTATGTAATTGGTTGTCGCGCAGTATTTTTTTAATCTCTTGATAACGCGCTGAATCTGGCACTTTCATGCGTATCCAGTCGGGTTTACGCTGTATCGGCTGTGGAATAATTTTGATAGGAATGCGCGAAGTTTTTGCCGCATCTCTTTCTTTGACGCCAGCTACTTTTCGGCTGGAGATATTGGTTTCACTCATGCTGTTGTCCGTTTGCTAGTTGCTCGAGCAGTATAGCGGCTAATTGCTCACCTGCTTTTTTTACATTGATGTCGATAGCTAAATCATGAGTTTGCGTCACTTTTAAACCCACATATCCGCATGGGTCTATTGCCGCAAAAGGCCTTAAGTCCATATTAATATTCAGGCTCAAGCCATGATAGCAGTAATTATTTTTAATGCGTAAGCCCAGTGAGGCAATTTTTTCTGCCCCAACATAAACGCCAGGCGCATCTGCTTTTGCAGTCGATTTGACGCCATGCGCGGCCAATAATTGCATGACGGCATTTTCTAGCAAAGTCACCAGTTTGCGAACATTGAGCTGATGCCGATTTAGGTCTAGCAGTGCATATATAATAAGCTGGCCTGGGCCATGGTAAGTGATTTTTCCACCTCTATCGGTAAGCACCACAGGAATATCGGCATCACTGGCTAATCGCACGTTTTTCCGATTAAGCCCCAAAGTATAAACCGAGCTATGCTCAGTGAGCCATAGCTCATCTGGCGTATTGGCTGAACGCTCGGCAGTAAAGCGCTGCATGGCCTGCCATGTTGACTGATAGTCAGTTAGGCCTAAGTGTTTGACTAAAATAGAATTTTGCATCATAAAATGCTGCTGCATCAAAGACGTTTTAGGCAGCTTGATTAATTTAAAGTGAATATTTAACCAGCGGATGAGCGCTGATTAACCGATAAACCGCATCTAATTGCTGCTGTGAAGCCACGTATACGGTACAAGTCAAACTAATATATTTGCCCGTAGCACTGAGCCTGGATTCAATCTTAGTGTCATTAAAATCAGGCAATACCGTTTGTATCAGCGCTAGGATAGTTGGTCTAAATGCGCTTTGCGCCTCACCCATGACTTTTACTGCAAAGTCACAGGGAAAATCGATCAGGGGTGGCTGGTCAATCGCATTTAATGATGGTTCAATTTTTGCCATGATGCTGGTTAAGTTAATGCTCAGTTTTTAATGGAATAGTAATTTAATTGAATCCCAAGTTCGGCCAAAGATACCCGCTGCCGCAATTGATTTTGCGGCAACTAAATGCTGCTCATCTATCACTTGACCATTTAGGCTAAATTTAATCGTCGCGATGACTTGCCCTTTGCTAATTGGCGCAATTAAGTCTGGTTTGCTCGTGATTGTGGCCTTCACATTGGCGTAATCACCCTTAGCAACTGTCACAAATAAATCATCGGCAACCGTCATCGCCACTTGATTTTCATTGCCCTTCCACACTTTAACCTGATTGATAGTTTGGCCTTGTTTATAGATTAGTTTTGAATCAAAGTACTGAAAGCCATAGTTCAACAGCTTCTGACTTTCAGCGGCACGCGCCGCATCTGTGGCTGCACCTAGCACGATAGAAATACGGCGTATGCCGTCACGTTTAGCAGATGAAATAAGGCAATAACCAGCTGATTCTGTGTGGCCAGTTTTCATACCATCCACGCTGGGGTCTAGCCACAATAAGCGGTTGCGGTTAGGTTGGCTAATATTGTTATAGCGATACTCTTTTACCGAATATAAACGCTGATACTGGTCTGGAAAGTCATGAATTAAGGCTGTCGCAAGTATCGCTAAATCTTCGGCGGTGGTGTAATGCTGAGGGTCTGGCAAGCCAGTTGCGTTCATATAATGCGTGTTTTTCATACCTAAACGCTGGGCTTCTTTATTCATCATGTCGGCAAATTGCGCTTCTGTACTGGCAATGCCTTCGGCCAAGGCAATCGAAGCGTCGTTGCCAGATTGAATAATCATGCCATGCAAAAGCTCATCTACCGTCACGGGCAGATTAGGCTCAATAAACATCTTAGAGCCCTCGACTTTCCAGGCAATTTCGCTCACTGGCAAGGTTTGTGTCAACGACAAATGATTATTTTTAAGCGCTTTAAAGCTTAGGTAGGCCGTCATGATTTTAGTCAGCGAGGCTGGCTCTATGCGCATATTGCTATTTTGCGCCGCGATCAGATGGCCACTATTAAAGTCTTTAAGCAAATAGGCCTTCACTACCAAATCTGGTGGTGGCGCAATTTGCGTACTATCTGCAAATGCCCATGGGGCTTGTAGCAGGGTGATTAAACTTAAAATAAAAACTAATGAAGTGCTTTTTGCTAGGCTAAGTGTCATGATTTAATTGGATGTGATAAGTAATTGGGTTTGATAAATGAGTGGATTAAGTTGCCAGATGATCTCAGATGGCGTGATGCATAAATAGATTAATGAATTACCAGTACCGTCATATTGAGTAGGCTACGAATTTGAGCCGCTGCGTCCTCTGCGGCTTGCTGCTTGGCATAAGGGCCGAGCTTCACCCGATACAGGCCGTCATTATACACCTTAGCTACCGCTACATTGCCAACCAGTGCTAAACCTTGAATTCTTTTCAGCAAACTATTGCCATTCTGTTCATTTTTAAAAGCGCCTACTTGCAAGTAATATGCTGCGCTTACGCCATCCGCCGCTGTCATGAAAGGTGCTGTTGCCGCTTGTGCTAATGCCGGCTGGGTTGCATATTTTTGCATGGCTGCGGCACTGGTATCTATGGCCTCTACTTCCACCAGTCCACTACCATGATCGACTAAGCGCAGTTGATAAGCAGCTACGTAGGATAAATCAATCAGCCTATCATTCTTAAATGGGCCTCTATCGTTAATACGCACAATCACTGAGCGGCCATTAGCTGGGTTGGTGACCTTAGCGTAACTGGGGATAGGCAATGTGGTATGTGCGGCAGACATGGCATACATATCATATATCTCACCCGTCGATGTTTTTTTGCCATGGTAGCGCCTGCCATACCAAGAGGCTACACCCTGCTTTTTATAGGGTACATAGCTGGTCATGGGCGTGTATTGCTGGCCTAAGGCGGTGTATGGTTTGTTGGCACGTATAGACAGCTGTTCTGACTTAGGTACTGCACTTGCAATGCTATCAATATCTGCTGGCGCATTCTCACCAGGACCATCATCTAAATAATAACCGCCAGCCCCAGACTTTTTGCCGATATTTTCAACATTTGACGGTGACTTGGCCGCAGGACTGATGACAGGGTTTGCACCACAGGCGGCTAATAAGCTTAAACAGATAAGTAAAACTAAATTTTTGATGATGGTCATAGCTAATTGATCTTAAAAGTTGATTAATCTTAAACTAGATTAATCTTAAGGTTAGTTAATCTTAAGGTTAGTTAATCTTAGGTTGCGACTAACTTCTTATGCGTTTCTATGCTCATAAGTATGCCCAAACTCAGGCATAGCATTACCATAGAGGTGCCGCCATAGCTTATCAGCGGCAAAGGCACGCCAACTATAGGCAAAATACCGCTAACCATGCCCATATTGACAAAAGCGTAAGTGAAAAAAGTCAACGAGATGCTGCCTGCCAACAAACGACCAAAAGTTGTTTGTGCTTGATGGGCTATCATCAAGCCGCGCAATACAATTAAACTAAAAAGACCAACTAACAAGACATTGCCTAATAGACCAAATTCCTCACTAAACACGGCAAAAATAAAGTCTGTGGTGCGCTCGGGGATAAAGTCTAGCTGGGCTTGTGTGCCATTGAGCCAGCCCTTGCCCACCGCGCCGCCTGAGCCTATGGCAATAATCGCTTGTATGGTATGGTAGCCTGAGCCTAAGGGGTCTTGCGTGGGGTCGAATAAAATCTCTATGCGGCGGCGCTGATAGTCATGCAGCATAGACCACAATATAGGCGTAGAGGCAGCAAATGCCAGCGCACTACCCACGAGCAGCTTCCAACTGAGGCCAGCTAAAAATAATACATAAAAACCTGAGGCGGTAATCAGTAAAGCTGTGCCTAAATCAGGCTGCTTCATGATTAATGCTACGGGCACGACTAAAAACAAGCCTGCAAAAACAAAATCTGTCATGACGGGCTTACTTTCTTGTTTAGAGAAATACCAAGCGAGCATCATAGGCATGGCGATACGCATGACTTCAGAGGGCTGTATTTTAGTAAAGCCTAAATTAAGCCAACGCTGAGCACCGTGGCTGATGGAGCCAAATAATTCAACCGCAATCAATAATAAAACCGCTAAAACATAAAGTGGCAGCGCAATTCGCTCAAGTTGATTGGGGGCAATATTAGCTGCCGCCCACATAAAACTTAGAGCGACTATGATATTGACACCTTGTGCATAGACACGGCTAAGATCTTGGCCAGAAGCGCTATACAGCACAAATAGCCCTATCATCAAGGTGAAAAATAAACTGGCCATTAAGAACGAATCTATGTGTTTAAGCCATTGCGTTATTAATTGACTAATCATGTAACTCTTCTTCTATAGCATGGGGTGGGGTTAATATTTTTTTAAGCTCTTTTGTAGCTTCAACAGCAGGCAGTTGGCCTAGCAAATAATAATCCATGACTTTTCTGGCAATTGGCCCCGCCGAGGAGCCACCATGACCACCATTTTCAACTATCACCGCCAAGGCTATGCTGGGGTCGTTGGCTGGGGCATAGGCAATAAATAATGCGTGATCGCGATGGCGTTCATTAATGGCACTGGTGTCATATTTTGCATTCTGTTTAATGCCTATGACTTGCGCTGTGCCTGTTTTAGCCGCGATAGCATAACTGGCATTAGCGCCCACACTGGCCGCCGTGCCGCCCGGCAAGGTCACATCTATCATGCCTTGCTTGACGATGGCAATATTTTCTGGCTTGAGACTCATTTTATCTTGCACTAGCGGGGCGATCAATTGGCTTTCTGCTGTCATCGGATTTTGAATTTTCATGACTAAATGCGGCTTCATCGCCACCCCATTATTGGCTAGCGTGGCAGTGGCCTGAGCTAGCTGCATAGGTGTCACTAAAGTATAGCCTTGACCTATGCCGACTATTACCGTTTCACCCTGATACCAAGGCTGTTTATAACGGCGCATTTTCCAAGCAGGGGTAGGCAATAGGCCGCCGTTTTCACCTTGAATGTCCACCCCTGACTTTTCACCAAATCCAAAATGGCGAACAAATTCGGTCAATTTTTCTATGCCTAAATCTAGTGCTAAGCCATAAAAAAACGTATCACACGAAACGGTAATAGCGCGTTGCATGTCTACCATGCCATGTCCGCCTGGCTTCCAATCTCTATAGTGATGGCTACTATTACCTAAACTATAATAACCTGGGTCATGAATAGAAAATGGTGGGGTGCGCTTAGCATTTTCTAGTCCTGCCATGGCAACAAAGGGCTTAAACGTTGAGCCTGGCGGATAAATGCCGCGTATCGGCCGATTCACCAAAGGCTTATCTAAGGATTCATTGAGTAATTTCCAGTTATCCATATCAATGCCATCGACAAATAAATTAGGATCGAAGCTGGGCTGGCTAACATAAGCTAAAATTTCGCCGGTTTTAGGGTTAATAGCCACGAGCGCGCCGCGCCGCTCACCAAACGCAGTTTCGGCAATTTCTTGCAATTTACTGTCTATGGATAATACCAAGTTGCTGCCCGATACCGGTGAAGTGCTGGATATGACCCGAACGGCGCGTCCATCTGCATCCGTTTCTACTTGCTGAAAACCCGTCTTCCCATGTAATTGATGCTCATAAAACTGCTCTACACCACTTTTTCCTACATGGTCAGAGCCCTTGTAATTAGACAAGTCGCCTGATTTTTCAAGATTAACTATATCGCTATCATTAATGCGGCCAATATAACCTATCATGTGCGAGCCCAGCTTACCTAAAGGGTAATGTCTAAATAATCTAGATTTTATTTCCACCCCAGGAAAGCGATAGTGATTAACGGCAAACCTGGCCGCCTCTAGTTCGTTAAGGTGGGTGCGTATGGGGATGCTTTCAAAGTTGCGACTTTCACTTTGTAATTTGTTAAAGCGTTTTCTATCTAGTTTGCTAATCTCAACCAGCTGGCCTAGCTGGGCAATAGTAGCCTCAAGATTATCTACTTTAGCAGGGGTGATTTCTAAGGTGTAAACAAAAAAATTGTGCGCTAACACCAAGCCATTCTTATCTAAGATGAGCCCGCGATTAGCCACAACGGGCAATAGTGAAATGCGATTATTTTCTGCTAGCGTTTGGTAATGGCCGTATTGCTTAATTTGTAAATAAGAAAAGCGAAACAGCAATAAGCCAAATAAACCCAATACCACGAAGGCGGTAAAGCCCAATCTCAGCCTAAAATAATACTGCTCATGTTGGTAGTTTTTAAGTTCCGCAGCCATGCCTAGCTACCAAGCAAGCAGACTTGATGTGCAATATTTTGCCAAATAGCCAAATTAATGATCACGACGGTGCCCGCCCACATCCAAGCCAAATATGCCGGCAATCAACCATAGCAAAACGCCTATCAAACTGGGGATAAAGTAGGTCCAGCCTATCAATTGCCCGCCAGCAAAGGTTTTAATAATTAATAGGATGATCTGCGAAATGAAAAGTAGCAGGAATACATAAAATAGCTGTTGTGTGCGATTAAACAGTACCAAGCGTTTCTGATAGGTCACGGCAAAAAAAGCCGTGATAGTGTAAGCCAGTGCGTATTGCCCAAACACCCCACCAGTGGCCAAGTCGACAAATAGTCCGACAAACCATGCAGTGCCAACATTGCACAAATTAGGCGCACGTATTAGCCAAAATATAATAAGCAGCAACATAAAATCAGGACGCACGGTCAAAGCAAAACCAGACCAGGGTAGTAGCAATAAAATTAACGCCAATATCAGCGACAAGTAAACCGACTTGAAATTATTCATGTACATAATTACTCACTGGTATGATGTGGCGGCATGGTGTTGGCTGGTTGATTAGCATCTGCATTCGCTGGCGCTGCTATTAGCTGCGAGCTTGATTCAGTTTGTGACGTATGAGCATGGGCAATACTCACCACCAGCACTTGCTTATGGTTTTCAACGCCCCCCGTAGGGGCGCAAATGATGCGGGCAAAGGGTGAATCTGGGCTAATTTCAATTTTAGATACTATCGCCACTGCAAGACCTGTAGGGTAAACGCCATCTATGCCAGAAGTTACCAATTTATCGCCACGGCGTATATCTACATTAGATGGCAAGTACGGTAGATCTAAGCTACTATCACGGCCATGACCAAATGCGATGGCACGTAAGCCATTGCGCTCTATCTGCACAGGAATTGCCAAAGTCGTATCAGTAATTAACGTGACCTCGCTAGTTAAGGGATAAACCCGCGTCACTTGGCCTATCACCCCAGCCGCATCAACCACCGCCTCACCTGCAGAAATTTGATGGGCTTGTCCACGATTAATCACGATTTTTCTACTGAATGTATCACGGCCTACATGCATAATCTCGGCCGCCACAGTAGCTTGCGCTATGCTTTCATTCACTTGCAGCAATTGCCGCAGATGAATATTCTCAAGCGCCAGTGTATTGAGTTTTTGTAGGGTGATCGCTTGTCCTATAGACTGCTGTTTTAAATGCTTATTTTCGCTGAGCAAATAATCATGTGTGGAAAAGTATTCGCCCGCATCACGGTAAAGTTGCGATGGCGCGTTGGCTAAAATTTGTAGTGGATGCAATAGCGTTTGCAAAGTTTGTCGCACTGTTAGCAAATATTGCAATCTGGAATCAGCGGCCATTAAAGCTAAAGACAATACTGAAAAAAAAGCCAGACGCGCCAAAGCACTAGGGCCATGCACAAAAAATGCTGGGGCTTGCTGTTGCTCTAATTTTTTATTTAAACGACGAGTCATTGGTTAAGTTGTGCTCAATAACTCTAAATTTATTTAAAGTTACCCTCAAGTGTTACTTGTTCAAAATATCTATTTTAATTGGCAATCTCTAGCAAAATAGCTGCTTGTGATTTAGCCTTTATTATGAAGTTTAGGCCGTAAATACGGCCTAAACTTTAATTACCACCCGTCAAATACTGCCCTAAAAACTAGGGCAATTTAGGCTATTTTTATTCATAAGCAAATATACTACCTAACTTATCTATTTCTTCTAAGGCACGGCCACAGCCTCGAGCAACGCAAGTTAAAGGGTCTTCGGCAACGATGACGGGCAAGCCAGTTTCTTCCACTAGCAAGCGGTCTAAATCGCGCAGTAAAGCCCCGCCGCCAGTCAATACCATGCCTTTTTCGGCAATATCTGCGCCTAACTCAGGCGGCGTTTGTTCTAAAGCTGATTTGACCGCGCCGACTATGGCATTCAATGGTTCGGTCAATGCTTCTAAAATCTCATTACTTGAAATAGTGAATTTGCGCGGCAAACCTTCTGCCAGATTACGGCCAGTGACTTCCATCTCTAAGACCGTAGAGCCAGGAAAGGCCGAACCAATTTTCTTCTTAATCGCTTCAGCGGTAGGTTCAGAGATCTGCATGCCGTAATTGCGCCTGATGTAATCAATAATCGCTTGATCAAATTTATCGCCGCCTACTCGTTCTGATTTTGCGTAAACAATACCGCCCAATGAAATCACGCCGACTTCAGTTGTGCCACCGCCAATATCGACCACCATAGAACCAGTTGCCTCAGAAATCGGCATCCCCGCGCCAATAGCGGCAGCCATGGGTTCTTCAATTAAAAATACTTGTTTAGCCCCCGCACGTTCAGCGGATTCTTTAATGGCACGACGCTCCACTTGGGTAGAGCCCACTGGCACGCAAATGATAATTCGTGGGCTAGGTGAAAACCAACGCGCATCATGCACGCGGCGGATAAAGTATTTGAGCATTTGCTCAGTAATCGTAAAATCTGCAATCACACCGTCTTTCATGGGGCGTATCGCTTGAATGTTTGATGGCGCACGGCCAAGCATGCCCTTGGCTTCAGCACCTACGGCCAATAGAATCTTTTTACCGCCAGGGCCGCCTTCTAGGCGAATCGCTACTACTGAGGGCTCATCTAAAACGATGCCTTTGCCACGCGCGTAAATCAGGGTATTAGCAGTACCCAAATCGATAGCAAGGTCATTTGAAAAGTAACTGGTTAAAAAGCCTAACATTGTGTTTTTCCTGTGATTTGAAGCAAGATAACGACCTAATGGGCTAAGTAATTACGTCAGCAATTTAGGTGTCTATAAAATCAAGGTATAATACCGCATATCTTGTTGAAAATTAAGATGTGATTACAACTTATTACAAAACAACAAATCATAACCTCATAAAAATGATAAACGTCAGGCGCAGCATAATAGCTGTACCACTTAAATTTTGGATTATTCAAGCATGGCATTGAGCATTGAAGATATTAAAAAAGTCGCGCATTTGGCCCGCATTGCCATTAGTGATGCCGACACTAGCGCTACACTGACTAAGCTGACAGGCATTTTGGGCTTAATAGAGCAGATGCAAGCAGTTGACACTACTGGCATTGTGCCCATGTCGCATTCGCAAAACTTAAGCCAACGCTTGCGCAATGATGTCGTAACAAAAACCAATCTGCGCGACGAGTTTCAAAAAAATGCGCCTAAGCTAGGCAATGGTTCAACTGAGCCCGCTGTTGCCGACGGCTTGTATCTTGTCCCTAAAGTCATAGAATAATCATGAATCAAATAGATCTCACTCACTTTAGCTTAAGGCAAATTGCCGAGCTGTTGCAAAGCAAAAAAATTTCCAGCGTTGAACTGACGCAAACTTTTTTAGCTCGCATCAAACAATATAACCCCAATATCAATGCCTACATCGCCTTAGATGAAGACAAAACGCTAGCCCAAGCACAAGCGGCAGATGCACGAATTGCAGCAGGTAATGTCACGCCCTTGACTGGCATCCCGATTGCACAAAAAGATATTTTTTGTGCCAAAGGCTGGCCAACTACTTGCGGCTCTAAAATGCTTGCTGAGTTTATTGCTCCTTATGACGCCCATGTCATTAGTCAATTTGACAGCGCAGGTGCAGTGAATTTGGGTAAAACCAATATGGATGAATTCGCCATGGGTTCTTCTAACGAAACCAGTTACTTTGGCGGCGTTAAAAACCCATGGAGCTATGATCGTGTGCCAGGCGGTAGTAGTGGCGGCAGTGCCGCGGCAGTGGCTGCTAGGCTGTGTGCCGCGGCCACTGGCACAGATACTGGCGGCTCTATTCGCCAACCAGCCTCATTATGTGGGCTGACTGGGCTAAAACCAACTTATGGCGTAGTCTCACGTTACGGCATGATTGCCTTTGCCTCATCGCTAGACCAGGCGGGGCCCATGGCAAAAAGTGCCGAAGACTGCGCTTTAATGATGAATGTCATGGCAGGCTTTGATGAGCGCGATTCCACTAGCTTGGACCGCGCAAAAGAAGATTACTGCAAAGATTTGCATCAGCCATTACGCGGCCTAAAAATAGGTCTGCCCAAAGAATTTTTTGCCCAAGGTTTGGATGCCAATGTCGGTAAAGTGATTGAAGCCGCCATTTCACAATACAAAAAATTAGGCGCTGATATCATAGAAATATCCTTGCCTAACACTGGGCTGTCGATTCCTGTTTACTATGTGTTGGCGCCAGCTGAGGCCTCAAGTAATTTATCGCGCTATGATGGCGTGCGCTATGGTCATCGCAGCGCTGAATATTCAGATTTAATGGATATGTACTGTAAGAGCCGTGCTGAAGGCTTTGGCGCTGAAGTCAAACGCCGCATTTTAATTGGCACTTATGTATTGAGTGCGGGCTACTATGATGCCTATTACCTCAAAGCGCAGCAAATACGTCGTTTAATTGCCCAAGACTTTGTAGAAGCCTTTAAACAATGTGATGTGATTATGGGCCCAGCTGCGCCTTCAACCGCTTTTAAAGCTGGTGAAAAAGTAGATGATCCAGTGGCCATGTATCTACAAGATATTTATACCATCTCAACCAATTTAGCAGGCTTACCTGGCATGAGCGTACCAGCTGGTTTTGCCCAAAGTGATGATGGCAAATCATTACCTGTGGGCTTACAAATTATTGGCAACTATTTTGATGAAGCGCGCATGTTAGGCGTCGCCCATCAGTATCAACAAGTGACAGATTGGCATAAGCAAGCACCGAATTTAGATATGCCTGAAGGAATAGCATAATGGAATGGGAAGTCGTTATTGGGTTAGAAACGCATACACAACTGCAAACAAATACTAAGATTTTTTCTGGTGCCGCCATCAAATATGGCGCAGAGCCCAATACTCAAGCTTGTGAAGTGAGCCTAGCCTTGCCTGGCGTATTGCCAGTATTAAATAAGCAAGCGGTACATTGTGCGATTAAGTTTGGTCTTGCGATTAATGCTGAAATTGCGCCTCGCTCAGTCTTTGCTCGTAAAAATTACTTTTACCCAGACTTACCTAAAGGCTACCAAATCAGCCAATTTGAGCTGCCCGTGGTGGGCAAAGGCGCAGTCACTATACAAGTGCCTGCACAAGGTAAAAATGCCGCCTATGAAAAAGTCATCAACATTACTCGCGCGCATTTAGAAGAAGATGCTGGCAAGTCTGTACATGGTGCAGTTGAGGACATGAGTGGTATAGACCTTAACCGAGCAGGTACTCCATTGCTAGAAATTGTCACCGAGCCTGATATGCGTTCTGCCGCCGAAGCTGTGGCTTATGCCAAAAAACTGCATGAACTGGTGCAATGGATAGACATTTGTGACGGCAATATGCAAGAAGGCAGTTTTCGCTGTGATGTCAATGTTTCAGTACGCCCCAAGGGCACAGAAAAACTCGGTACTCGGCGCGAGATTAAAAACCTCAATTCATTCAAATTTATGACGCAGGCCATTGAATATGAAACCCGCTGGCAAATTGAAACGCTAGAAGATGGTGGCAAGATACAACAGGCAACGGTGTTATTTAACCCAGATACTGGTGAAACCCGCGCCATGCGTAGCAAAGAAGAAGCCAATGACTACCGCTACTTCCCCGACCCAGATTTGCTGCCTTTAATCATTACTGAAGCGGATAAAGCGCGTATTGGTGCTGATATGCCAGAGCTGCCAGCAGCCATGAAAGCTCGCCTAGAAGCGCAGTATGGCCTATCTAGCTACGATGCCAGCAGCCTAACCACCTCAAAAGATTTAGCCGATTATTTTGTGGCTATAGTAGATGCTGGCGCTGATGCCAAACAAGCCGCCAACTGGATGATGGGCAGTGTTTCAGCCAAATTAAATAGCGAAGATAAAAATATCAAAGCCTGTTCAATTAGTGCGCAGCAACTGGCACAGCTATTAACACGCATTGCTGATGGGACTATTTCAAATAATGCCGCCAAGCAAGTATTTGAAGCGATGTGGGCTGGTGAAGGTGACGTAGACAGTATTATTGCAGCAAAAGGGCTTAAACAAGAATCTGACACTGGCGCAATTGAAGCCATTATTGATGAAGTATTAGCGGCTAATGGCGCGATGGTAGAAGAGTTTAAAGCCGGCAAGGAAAAAGCCTTTAATGCGCTTGTTGGCCAAGCTATGAAAGCTTCAAAAGGTAAAGCCAACCCTGCACAAGTCAACGAGATACTGAAGAAAAAACTGAGCGCCTAATTTTTAGTTGATCGACTATTTTTAAAAGTCAGCGTTAATCTACACCATATTGTTGGCGATATGCACTGACAGCTTGCAAATTCTGCTTCATATCTTGCTGGCTTTGCAAATAAGCCATTAAATCACTCAAATGGGCAATCGCACATACAGGTATTTGGTTATTTTCCACCACTTCTTGTACGGCCGATAACTCGCCCAAGCCTTTCTCTTGCCTATCAATAGCGATTGCTACCCCGCAAGCCATGGCGCCATGGGCGGCTATTAGCGCAACAGATTCCCTTACTGAAGTGCCTGCTGATATCACATCATCAATAATCAGTACGCGACCTTTTAGTGGACTACCAACTATCACCCCACCCTCACCATGATCTTTGGCTTCTTTACGATTATAGGCATAAGGCAGATTGCGACCATTTCTGGCAAAGGCAATGGCAATGCTGGCAGCCAAGGTAATACCCTTATAGGCAGGGCCAAATAACATATCGAATTCTAGGCCTGATTTAGTAATAGCGGCGGCATAAAATTCGCCTAGCCTCATCAAGCTTTCGCCATCGTTAAATAGACCCGCATTAAAAAAATAAGGGCTGATGCGACCCGCTTTTGTTTTGAACTCCCCAAAACGTAATACCTCTTTTTGCAGCGCAAATGCGATAAAATCTAGGCTAGTTTGGCTAGCTGTCATTTGCTGGCTAGCTGCTTTTGTATGGTTTGATGTCATGGTGTTGGTTAAATCGTGTCAATTTTAAGGAATCAGTTTTGAAGATTATATCGCTAAAACTAAACGGCATACGTTCTGCCACAAATAAAGGCGTGCAAACTTGGTTAAAAAAACAAGATGCCGACATTATTTGTATGCAAGAACTCAAGGCGCAAGCCGCCGACATGACACCTGAAATGCTTAACCCACCAGGCTATTTCGGCCATTTTCACTATGCTGAAAAAAAGGGTTACAGTGGCGTTGGCATCTATTCAAAAATAAAGCCAGATAGCGTGATTCAAGGTTTAGCTAGTAGCAATGCCGATGTCGCGGATATTGATAGCGAAGGGCGCTACATAGAATGTCAATTTGGCAATCTAAGTGTAATTTCGCTATATCTGCCCTCTGGCTCTAGTGGAGAAGAGCGTCAAGCATTCAAATTTAGCGTGATGTCGCGATTTATGTTGCACTTACAAACACTCATCCGCAGCGGTCGTGACATCATCATTTGTGGCGACTGGAATATCGCCCACCAAGAGTTGGACCTGAAAAACTTCAAGGGTAATAAGAAAAATTCTGGCTTTTTGCCTGAAGAACGCGCTTGGCTCAGCGAGCTATTTGACCAAGTTGGCTGGGTAGATGTTTATAGAGCATTGCATCCGCATACTAGCGATGAATGCTATACCTGGTGGAGTAACCGCGGACAAGCTTGGGCCAATAACGTTGGTTGGCGTATCGACTATCAAATCGCCAGCCCAGCCATAGCTGCAAAAGCAATTACGGCAAGCATCTACAAAGATGAGCGGTTTAGCGACCATGCACCACTCATTACTAACTACCATTTATAGCGCATTCCTTAAGCTAAAATTATCATATTAATATCACTAACAATTAAATATTGTTTATTTATAGTAAAAATTTCAAATTTTATAGTAAAAAAATACATAAAGATGGTTATATGATTGACTAACAGCGAGAATTAGGACACAGTATCAGTGCTTGTGATGAGCATTTAATTTAAAGGGATAAAATATGAATAAATCTGAATTGATTGATGCAATTGCCGCTAGTGCTGGCCTTACTAAAGCTGCTGCTGGTCGCGCTGTTGATGCTACAACTGCTGCTATTACAGCTGCACTTAAAAAAGGTGATACAGTAACGCTTGTTGGTTTCGGTACATTTAAAGTAACTGGACGTGCTGCTCGCGTTGGCCGTAATCCACGTACTGGTGCTGAATTAAAAATCGCTGCTCGTAAAGCTCCTGGTTTCTCTGCTGGTAAAACATTGAAAGATGCGGTTAATTAATTAACTACGCATGTAGTTCTGACAAAAGGGAGCATAGCGCTCCCTTTTGTTATTCTAGCTGCCTAACTAATCTACTCCCCAGTCTCTATCTAGCCAAAACTGTCAACCACCATGACTCACACACTGCTAGGCATAGCCTTAGTCGGCTTAATGCTTAATGCGCCATTGATAGCTGCTGCCAATCTACCTAATGCAAAACTGACCGCGGGCGTGATAGATACTGCAATTACCCAGCAAAATATCCATACTACGGTGTGTGTAAAAGGCTATACCAAGACCGTTAGGCCGCCTGCGTATTACACCAATAAGTTAAAAAAGTCACAAATCATAGAGTATGGCTACACCGATACTAATCCCCAGCATTACGAGGAAGACCACCTGATCCCACTTTCCATCGGTGGCAGCGCAACTGACCCACAAAATCTTTGGCCGCAACCTAGGCTAAGTGAGTGGAATGCGCAAAAAAAAGACATCTTAGAGCTTAAGATTTACCAATTAGTCTGTGATGGAGTAGTGCCATTAAACCAAGCTAGGCTAGCATTGGCAAATCATTGGATAGATGCCTATAAACTCTATTTGCAATATTAAGCTAAAAAAACTGACCCCTTACAAGCGCACCTTATGATAAGTGCAGTGTAGCTGCTTCTTTTTGGGCGATGAATTTTTGCACCACCAAGCTGCCTACCATGTCGCCTTCTACATTAACGGTAGTGCGTAAAGTATCTAGCAGACGGTCTATCGGCAATAAAATGGCGATGGCTTCGGCTGGTAAGCCCACCGATTGCAACACCATGACCATGGTGACCATGCCTGCACTAGGGATGCCAGGGGCGCCCATGGCCGCTATCATGGCGGTAAAAAATACGATTAATTGTTGCACCATACTGAGCTCTATACCAGCCAAATTAGCAATAAATAAGGCAGCGGCGGCTTCATAGAGCGCGGTTCCGTCCATATTAATAGTAGCGCCTAAGGGGATGACAAAACCTGCGATTTCTGGCTTGACGTGCAAGTGTTGTGTGGTGCAACGCAAGGTCACAGGTAAGGTCGCCGAACTAGAACTGGTCGCAAAAGCAGTCATTAGGGCTTCGCGCGCACCCTGCCAAAACCATATTGGCGTTCTGCCCGTAAATAAATAGAGTATCAACGGCAAGATGACAACGCCGTGTAGCAAGGTAGTGCCGACCACCACCGCCACAAACTTAGCCAAAGTGCTCAGCATGGCAACATCTTGTATGGCGACCAACTGTAACAGCAAGGCAGCTATACCCAATGGGGCTAGGCGCATAATCCAGCCGACAATTTGCATAGTGATAGCCAAGCCTTCTTGCAACAAAGCCAATATGCCTTTATAGCGATCACCGCCTACTACTAGCGTAATGCCTAAAATCAAGGCAAAACATACAACCGCCAGCACATTGCCTTGTGACAAAGCAGTAAAAGGATTAACAAATAAGCCATGCAAAAATTGCGCGAAGAACTCTGGCAAGGGCAGTTGTTTGGCCTGAAAGTTTTGCATGGCATGGTCAAACATTGCCAGATGCAGACCTGCGCCTGGCTTAAAGTAGTTGCCTGCCAATAGCGCAAGTACAATCGCGATGGCCATGCTGCTGATAAAAAATATTAAGGTAGTCAGCCACACGCTATGCATTTGCTGATGTTGCCGCAGATTTGCAATACCCACCGCAATTGAGCAAAAGACCAGCGGAATTAAAATCATTTTAAGTAAATCTATGAACAAAGTGCCGATTAAACTGGCGGTATAGACGCCACCTTGCACCAGCTGATGTTCTGCACCTAAAGCATGAAAATACAAGCCCAGCGCCACGCCCAAAGCTGCGCCTAATAAAATTTGCACATTCAGACTGGGCAGTTTCATACTGGCTTTATTCCTTGATTATTTTGGCTTTAACGACTTTGGTTTTAACGACTTTGGCTTTAAGCAATTTTTCTTTTACGGCGGCAGTTTTTGCAACGGGCTTAGCTTTTTTCGGCTCAAGCGCTGCTTCAAATTCCACTGGCTTTGGCGCTTTTTTTACGGCTACTTTTTTAACGGCCACAGCTTTCTTAGGCTTAGCTTCAACTACTGGGATTTCTGCCACAGCAGCATCCACAGCTGGCTTTTGCTCTTGTTTTTTCACGGGTGCTGTCAAATCAGTTTTTTCAAACACCGCAGCGAAAAAACCATCCGTGTGGTGTAAATGTGGCAGTAATTTTAAGTATTTACCCGTATCTAAATTGATTTGTTGCTGGCTTAAAATCTCTGCCGCATTAAGCAGCTTAAAGTCTGGATGCTTAGTCAAAAAGTCTGTGGCAATTTGCTCATTTTCATCACTAAGTAAGCTGCAAGTTGAGTAAATCAGCCGCCCACCTGCCTTAGTTAACTTAGCTGCACGGGCTAAAATAGCCGTTTGCTTAAGCGTAAGCTCGGCTAAATCTTGTGGCGTTTGCCGCCATTTTAAGTCAGGGTTGCGGCGCAAGGTACCCAAGCCTGTACATGGCGCATCGACTAATACTCGATCAAATTTACCGTTTAAGCGTTTAAGTTTAGGGTCATTCTCGCCATTGATTGTTTGTGCATTGAGGTTGCTTAAGCCTGAGCGTTTTAAACGCTGGCCTAAGCTGTGCAGACGTTTTTCTGATACATCAAAGGCGTATAAACGGCCAGTATTACGCATTAAAGCGCCTATGGCTAAGGTTTTTCCGCCAGCGCCCGCACAAAAATCGGCGACCATCATGCCGCGTTTAGCTGCGACTAAATGTGCCAAAATTTGGCTACCTTCGTCTTGCACTTCAATGTGCCCCTCAGTAAACAGCACATGGCGGCTAATGTTTAAACGTAATGGCATACGCAAACCTATGGGCGAATAAGGCGTTTTAGTAATACCGCCTTCGGCACTGACATTTTCTGCTAGAAACTTGGCCAGCACCTCGTCGCGTGTTGCTTTAATGGTATTGACGCGCAAATCTAAACTGGCACCCTCATGCATACTGCGAGCAATTGTCAGCGCTTCTGTTTCACCATACTGCGCGACTAATTTATCCCACAACCAATCGCGCACATCAGCTTGCACGGCTAGCGGCATATTTTCGGTAGATTTTGCCTTGATGGTCCGCGCCCATTCTATTTGCTGCTCGCTTAGCATGGGCTCCATTTTTTGTATGCTCATGCCTTGTATGCGTAGCATCCAAGCCAATACTAGCTTACGTGCATCATCTGTATCGGTATCATCGGTGGCGGTGACTGTGCTTAAAAAGCGTAAGCGACGCAATACGCCGTAAACACTCTCAGCGACAAACGCGCGCTCTTTAGTACCTAAATCTCGATTATTGCGAAAGAATTCACTTAATTTTACATCCGCGGGGCTGTTAAATTCTAATAGATTAGATAGCATTACCGCGGCTTGCCGTATTAAATTGGGCGTCATTTGATTCTCTTTATTGTAATGAATACAAGCACTATCTCAGGTTTAAAGCTAAGGCTTAGTCTTGTCAGGCGATTGCGGCGAAATTGAGACATTTTCTATTCTTAAACTTTTAATTAACAACTCATAAACTTTGCCATTTTTCTCAGTTTCCCGTATTTTAACAGGTAGGTACTGATAATCTAAAGATAACCACAAATCTGTTTTCTTTTCGCCCTCGTCGGCCGCCCTTGTGATGTGCAATGTCTTTAAATTGCCAATTTTGCTGCTGATGGTTTCCTCACCATCAAAGCTATAAATATAAAGCCCTATTTTTCTACCATTGGTAATGCTCAATTGCATATTCTGCATAGGCGCAACATGCATAAATTGATACATAAAGCTTAATAAATCTTGTGAGCCAGCTGCCAAGTCCATCGTTTGTTGGCCGCTTTGACTTTGCAACTTTATTTTTTTAGCTCCCCAGTCAAAATCAGCGGTATAAGTTTTATTTTTGCCAAATTGATATACATAATGCTCAGGCTGCAAACCTAGGTTATCCAAATAGCCATCACTGGTCTGCAATAAATCTGGCACGAACAGGGCGGCTAAACCTTTAGCTTGCATTAAACTTTCTATGCGATATTGCTCAGCGCCTAGCAGTATCTGGTAAGTAATTTTTGCATTACCTGCTGGGCTATCATGGATAGTAGAATCTTTAGCGGTGTATAAATCAAACAACGACTCAACATGTTGATAGGGCCGAGTATTAACAATGAGACCAAGGGCGACAGGGTCTTCTGGCTCAGCCATAGTTATCGGGATATCCATTGCTTGTTGCATTGTAGGTTCTATTAATGGCGCCGCTGTGCTTAGCTCTTGATTATCCACTGTCGGCAAAATGGTTGGCGACTCAGACATGAGTAGTGTTCTTGATGCAGCCGAATGGCTATGGACGGGGGTTGTTTTAACTAAAGGTTTTGCTTTAGGCGGCTTTACAGTGGCCTTGGGTAAGACCAAGCTCGCCTCCAGCACGGGTGAGCTAAGATTTAAAATAGGTGGGTTGATAGGCAAGTCACCTAACAGCAATAAATGCAGCAGCAATGAGCAGACCAAGGCCATCGCTAAATGCCGATAGCCTAAATCATGCCAAAGCAATTGCCATTTATTCAACATGAAGCTCAGTTAAGGTTTGTTCTAACTTTTGCCCTTGGTCATCTACCATCACCAAGCGTACTGGCAAATAATACTTATCAGCCGCTAGCCATAAGTCTTTCCTGTCCGTTTTTTCGGCCATTTCATTGACTACTTGAGCTAAATGCATGGTGCTATATTGCTTATCGGCAATCTTTATTAGTTCTTTTTTATTGCCCACTTTGTATTCATACAGATTAATCTTTTTACCCGTAGTCATGGTCAGCAACAATCTGTTTTTAAGTGGCTTAGGCAAAAACATAAACTGGTATGGGTAACTGGCCAAATCTTGCACACCAGCGGTCAATGTTGCCTCTTTATGCTCACCCTTAACCGTCATCTGCAAGATTTTATTCGGCCAGTCAAAGTCTGCTATCAGGCTATGTTTTTCGTCCCGACCTTGATGCAACTGAAAACGCTTGGGCTTTAAACCTAAGCGACTGACTTCGCCCTGGCTGGTCAATTGACGTTCACCAAAAAGTGCATATATACCAATACCTTTGGTCACGCTTTCTACTTGATAAGTATTGCCAGTGATCACGAATAACTCACGCACCTTAGCAAAGGGCAAGCCATTTTTTGTGACCGCATAATTGGCTTGAACGCGCTTTGGCAAGGCACTTTGCTGGGCGGACACCAGAGATGAGAAAGTGATGAGAAACGCTAAAAAGCAGACACCAATATAACGCAACATACATTCCTCGAAATGTTTAAATCGGCTCTCCCGCACTTAGTAAATCGTGCATATTTAGATGCGGATGGACGCCAATATAATTAAACAACGATTGTAGGGGCCTCGCCTGCTTGCTGAGTGCGAATGTGCCCAATATGAAATGCTGTTTCACCAGCATCTCTCAGCAACTCAAGCGCTGCCGCAGCGTGCTCTTCGGCGACTATCACCGCCATGCCTATGCCGCAATTAAAAGTTTTATACATCTCACGATCTGCCACATTGCCCTGCGCCTGCAACCAACTAAATAAAGCTGGCATTGCCCAGCTGTCTTTTTTAATTTCCGCCGTTAAACCCGCGGGCAATACCCGTGGGATGTTTTCGGTAATGCCGCCGCCAGTAATATGTGCCATGCCTTTTACTGGCAAGGTAGATATCAACAGCAATAGCGGTTTCACGTAAATACGTGTTGGCGCCATGACCACATCTTTAAACGGTCTGCCATGAAAATCCGACTCAAAATCTATACCAGATTTTTCTATCAATTTACGAATCAGCGAATAGCCATTTGAATGCGCACCACTTGAAGCCAAGCCTATGACCACATCACCTGGGCCTATGGTCGTGCCGTTAATAATATTTTCTTTATCCACACAGCCGACGGCAAACCCCGCCAAATCGTATTCACCAGCTGGGTACATGCCTGGCATTTCTGCGGTTTCTCCGCCAACTAGTGCACAACCTGACTGCTCGCAGCCCTCGGCAATACCTTTAATGACTTGGGCAGCCGTGCCAACTTCTAACTTACCACAAGCAAAATAATCTAAGAAAAATAGCGGCTCAGCACCTTGCACCAAAATATCATTGACACTCATCGCCACCAAATCAATGCCTACGGTATCGTGCTTGTTTAGCTCAAAAGCCAGCTTAAGCTTAGTGCCCACGCCATCTGTGCCTGAGACCAATACTGGGTTTTTATATTTCTTGGGCATCTCAAATAAGGAACCAAACCCCCCTATGCCAGCTAGCACTTCTGGGCGCATGGTGCGTTTTGCAAACGGTTTAATTTGCTCAATTAATGCATCACCCGCCTCAATATCTACCCCTGCGTCGCGGTAGCTTATGGATGTGGTATCAATAGAATGTGTAGTCAAAACAGCTCTCGCTTTGTGATCAATGAAGGTTTTTTTAATGCTTTTAGGGAGTTAAACAGTATTTTAAGTATAATTTTAACCTATATGATGACTGAACCCCACAAAACAGCAGTAAAAAAACATACTAGCCATCTCTGCTGTTACATCCCTGCCAAGCTTTTATTGTTGCTGATGTCTAGCTTGCCGGCGCGACTGGCACTGGCATTAACGACTAAAGTTGCCTGCTATCTCAGTCGCATACAGCGCGATTGTTGTAATAGCAATCTGGCTAAAACATGAGTATTAAAGCCTATCTATGAAGCAACTTTTACTCGACATTAAACCTGCATCGCCCGCCACCCTAGATAACTTTATCGTAGGGCGCAATGCTGAAGCGCTGGCCAGTTTATCTGCTGCCGCACAGCATCGCACACAATCTCAGTTCATTTACCTGTGGGGAGCATCTGGCAGTGGCAAAAGTCATTTACTCACTGCGTGTCAGGCCCAAAACTTTACCGTGGTTGATGATGTTCATTTATTAGATAACGTAGCGCAAATTGCCTTATTTAATCAGTACAATCAATTGAAAGAAAACAACGGCAGATTGTTAACTGCGGGCTTACATGCGCCAACACAAATGGGCTTACGTGACGACTTAGCCACGCGTTTAGCTTGGGGCTTGGTTTATCAGCTAGAGCCGCTCAATGACGCAGAAAAATCTTTAGCGCTAAAAAATCACGCCATAGAACGCGGCATACGTTTGCCAAACGAAGTGGTTGATTACTGCTTGCGCTATTTGCGGCGCGACCTATCTACGCTAATGGCAACACTAGATGCGCTAGATGAGTGGTCGCTTACCACTAAAAAACCTGTTACCGTGCCGATGTTGCGGCATTTACTGCAGCTGAATTTAGAAATATAACCGCATGACTTACCTAGGTTTACTCGCATGATACGTATCACCGAAATTAAATTACCGCTTGAGCATCAGCCTAGCGATATCCATGCTGCCATTATCAAAAAATTAGGCATCAATGCCGCGGACTTACTGGACTATAGCATCTTTAAACGTGGGGTCGACGCACGCAAAGCCAATGCCATTTTATTGGCTTATACACTAGATGTGACGGTGCAAGGGGAAGCCAAAATATTGGCAAAATTACGCAAAGACCCCCATGTCAAACTCGCACCCGATATTACTTACCACTTTGTCGCCAAGGCGCCCAGCACCCTTAAAGAAAGGCCTGTAATTATTGGCTTAGGCCCTGCTGGGCTATTTGCCGCCTTAATTTTAGCCCAATCTGGCTTTAGACCTTTGATCTTAGAGCGCGGCAAAGCGGTGCGAGAGCGCACTAAAGACACGTTCAACTTTTGGCGTAAAAGTAAGCTCAATAGCGAATCCAACGTACAATTTGGCGAAGGTGGCGCAGGGACCTTCTCTGATGGCAAGCTCTACAGCCAAATTAAAGATCCCAAACATTACGGCCGTAAGGTGTTAAATGAATTTGTCACCGCTGGTGCACCCGAAGAAATTTTATACGTCAGCCACCCGCATATAGGCACATTTAGATTAGTCGGCATGGTTGAAAAAATGCGCGAAACCATTATTGCGCTTGGCGGTGAGGTGCGCTTTGAGAGCCGCGTAGATGACATTGAAATTGCGCCAAACGCTCAAGGACAAAATCAAGTACAGGCAGTCATACTGCAAAGTGGTGAGCGCATTGCCACCCAGCATCTAGTATTGGCAGTGGGCCATAGCGCCCGTGACACCTTTGAAATGCTTTATCAACGTGGCATTTATATTGAAGCCAAACCGTTTAGCATAGGCTTTAGAATAGAGCATCCGCAATCGCTGATAGACAGCGCACGCCATGGACCCAATGCCCAGCACCCGATTTTAGGCGCGGCTGACTACAAACTAGTGCATCACGCCAGCAATGGCCGAAGTGTCTATAGCTTTTGCATGTGCCCTGGCGGCACGGTGGTGGCGTCTGCCTCCGAGGCCAATTGCGTGGTAACCAATGGCATGAGTCAATATTCGCGCAATGAACGCAATGCCAATGCCGGCATAGTCGTGGGCATTACCCCTGAGCTGGACTTTCCTAGCCACCCATTGGCAGGCATGGCATTGCAGCGCAAATGGGAGCATCAGGCTTTTTTACTAGGCGGTAGCACTTACCAAGCGCCCGGGCAGTTGATAGGGGACTTTTTAGCCAACAAACCATCTACTCAGTTTGGTGAAGTCAGCCCGTCTTACACCCCAGGCGTGCATCTGACCAATTTAGACCAAGCTTTACCCGAATACGTGATTAGCGCAATTCGTGAAGCCATTCCGCAGTTTGCCAAGCAAATCAAGGGCTTTGACTTACCCGATGGCATATTAACAGGGGTAGAAACTCGCACCTCCTCACCCATACGCATTAAGCGTCATGATGATAATTTGCAAAGTATCAATACCCAAGGCCTGTACCCCACTGGCGAAGGCGCAGGCTATGCTGGCGGTATATTGTCAGCCGGCGTGGATGGCATTAGAGTGGCTGAAGCGGTAGCGCTAAGCATGACAAATCAATAACTTAAATTAACACTGAGGATGTTGCAATGAAGAAAATATTCCAGCTTTCTAAGAAAATTTTTACTTGGTCCATTATTGCGCCATTGCTTGCCGGCTTATTACTTTATGCCACTAAACTAGGCATTAAACCTGTATTAGGCGTGTTTTATTTACCTATTATGTTTGCCAGCTTGGTGGGGGCAGTGTTGGCAGCAGTGCATCATGCAGAAGTGGTAGCGCACAGATTGGGCGAACCATTTGGCACGTTATTACTGACTGTCGCTATTACTGTGATTGAAGTTGCATTAATTGTATCTTTAATGCTAACAGGCGGCCCAGAAGCAGCCAGCTTGGCGCGTGACACCGTGCTTGCCTCGGTGATGATAATCTTATCTGGCATTATAGGCTTATGTTTACTCATAGGCGGCGTGCTGTACAAAGAGCAAGTATTCCAATTGCATGGCGCTAGCGTGGCGCTCTCTACTTTGACGGCGATTGTGGTATTAACCTTGATACTGCCTAACTATACAACCACTAGCATAGGCCCTATGTATAGCGCCAGTCAGCTCACCTTTATCGCCTTAGTTTCTCTGGTGCTGTATAGCACCTTTATCTTTGTACAAATCATACGCCACAGAAATTACTTTTTAGATGCAGCCGATGCCGATATTTATACAGAAAATGATGGCGATGACAACACTAGCATTGAGCTGTCAGACTTGCCTGGCACAGGCAATAAAGTGGTCTTGTTAAGCGCAGGCTTGCTCGTGCTGAGCTTGGTGGCGGTCGTGTTGCTTGCCAAATCAATTGCCCCTAGCATAGAAATACTGGTGGCTGCACTAGGTGCGCCTAACCAATTGGTGGGGGTGATTATCGCCAGCATAGTCTTATTGCCCGAAGGTTTAGCAGCGATCAATGCGGCGCGTAACAACCATTTTCAAACCAGTTTAAATTTAGCGCTGGGCTCGGCTTTGGCCACGATAGGCCTCACTATTCCAGCGGTGGCCATACTGTCACTGGTGATGAATTGGACATTATTGATTGGGATTGATGCAAAAGCGACCGTCTTATTACTGCTAGCCTTGTTTATCAACACTTTATCGCTGACCACTGGCCGCACAAATATACTGCAAGGCACAATACTTTTGGTGATTTTTGCAGTGTACTTGTTTACAACGATTATTCCTTAATACTTGAATCTTAAAGATTTGAATCTTAAAGACTTGAAACTTAAAGCCTGCAATCTTAGCGGCAGCCTCTAGTATTTAAGCTTGGGTCACCGCTATTTGCTGTGTGGCCGTTTTACCTAAGTTGTCCTGCCAAGTCACGGTAATCATATCGCCAACTGCCGCACCTGTTAGTCTAAATGTCAGATAAGGGTTCTTAGATATGCCAGTGCCCCACTGCGCTTCAAGTACCAGCTTATCATTGAGGCTTGCAGTCAATAGTTGCACAAAATGCGCAGGGATGAGCTGGTCAAAATCATCTTTTTTACGTCCAGTTTCCATGGGGTGGCTGATGAGCACCTTTACTTCAGTGATGCCACCAGCCTTTAATTGGGCGCGCATTTTCATATTGTCTGCGTTCAAATCTGTCATATTAGCCACAGCCATTTTCTAGAACGATGACAGATTTAGTATTGCTAAAATATTGCTCGCCAGCCTTGACCAACACTTTAATATCGGAAGTTTCTGCCATTTTAATGCGCGTCACAATATAAGGCTGAGCGCCATGACTAAAAGTAAAGTGTGCGATAAGTGGCGTTGGGTTATTTTCCACCAAAATCGCCATACTTGCGGTATCGGCAATATTGCTTATTACTTCCACCTGCACAATAGCGCCATTTTCAGCTTGGTCTGGTGCCTTGATAATAATGTCCTGACTGACAATTTCTACATCTACGTTTAAATAATTAGTCACTTCTTCTAGTTTTGCCGCCTCGAACGCGTTTTTATGCCAAATGGCGGCCAAGGCATTGATTGGCGTAATTAAAGCCCAAGCAAAACCCATCGCCAAAAGCTGTAAAAATCCTCTGCGTGGCATGTTATTTTCAGTCATTATTTTTTAACCTCACCTTGCATACGGCGCAGCTCTTTTAAACGGGCTTCCACGATAGACGCCTGATAAAAATCACCGTCATTTGCTTTATTGGCAATGTCCATTTGCTCTATCGCATGTATCAAATCATATTTTCTAAAATAAGCCTCGCCTTGCGCTTGGTGACTTAATAAGGTTTTATTCTGCATGGCATAGGCTTGGGCTAATAAATCATAAAAATAAGCATCATACGGGTACAAGCTCTGTTTTTCTTTAACCAGTTTTACGGCATTGTCGGGCTGTTTAATCGCCAAAAAGTGCTCTGCATAGCCATAAATCAAAGCGCGATTATCTGGATACAACTTTAAAGCAGAGGCATATTGCTTAGCCGCCTGCTGAGGATTGTTATTCACCACCTGTAAGCGTGCGCTTAAATTTTCTATCATGGCGTGCGACGGCGCATTATTTTTTAGCCATGCAATTTCTTTTTCCGCCTTTGTCAAATAGTCCTTTTGGGCACTCTTACGCATATAGGCAACCGCCAAACCGTAATGTTCGGCCGCCTCATTGCTATAACGACGCTCACGGATATTTTGCTCAAATACCGCTATCGTCATATCAGGCACATCTTTAATAGCGAGTAACTTAGCGCGCACGTATTGAAAATCTACGCTATCAGGCACTTGCCGATAAGGCATCAACGCCACTCGGTTATCAACATCGGCTATACGTTCACTGGTCAGGGGATGAGTACGCAAAAAGCTAGGCGCTCCGCCTTCAGCAAAGCGCGTGCCGCGCTGCAAGGTGGTAAAAAATGCTGGCATACCGCGCACATCAAAACCGCCAGTATCCAGAATTTGCAAGCCTATGCGGTCAGCTTCACGTTCATGTTCACGGGTGTAATCTAGCTGACTTTGCACGCCAACCGCCGATGCGGTAGTTAATGCGCCGCTGGCTAATTGTGGATTAGCACGCGCCACTAACAAGGCCAGCGCTATGCCAGCAATATTTTTAAAAGTATCATTTTTTTGTGCGGCTAGCATACGCGCCAAATGATGCTGGGTAACGTGGCCTATCTCATGGCCCAACACGCTAGCCAATTCAGATTCGCTGCTGGCGGCTAAAATCAAACCGGTATGCACCCCCACCACCCCACCTGGCATGGCAAAGGCGTTAATTGAGCTATCTTGCACCACAAAAAAATTAAACTTAAGCTGGTTATCAGGGCTGTGTGCAACCAGTCTAGTGCCCAAAGCCTGCAAATAGGCGGTCACTTCAATGTCTTGCACCACATCGTCACTCACCGCCACATCACGCAAAATTTGTTCGGCAATGGCCTGCTCTTGCAGAGGCGAAAGCACGGTTTGAGCAACATCCCCCAACTCGGGCAAATCATTGGCCCATGACACAGCACCCATTAAATTGCTGGCTAGAAAAACGACACATAGACTATATTTTATATTCATTGTTATTATGATAACTACTTTATCATGCGAGTTCAGCTCGCTTCTTAAAAAAATACATTCTGGAAAGTAAAAATGAGCACATCTGACTTAATCACACCCGAACAAACGCTTAGTCATTTTGATAACAGCGGGCAAGCTCACATGGTGGATGTTGGCGACAAATCGCACAGCAAGCGTACTGCGGTGGCAAGCGGCATTATTAGTATGCAAGCCGCCACTTTACAACTCATTAAAAATGGCAATAGTAAAAAAGGTGACGTGCTTGGCATTGCGCGCATTGCAGCAATTCAAGGCTCAAAACGCACCGCGGATTTAATTCCGCTATGCCACCCGATTAGCCTGACTAAAGTAGCCGTGAGTTTTGACATTGACGAAAAAAACAATGCCGTGACTTGCCGCGTAACCGCCGAAACCACTGGCCAAACTGGGGTGGAAATGGAAGCACTCACCGCCGTAAGTGTTGGCCTACTCACCATTTATGACATGCTAAAAGCGGTTGATAGAGGCATGACCATTAGTCAAATAAAATTGCTAGAAAAACATGGTGGCAAGTCTGGTGATTGGCTTGCAAGCTAGCAAGCACTAACAAACTACAAGACTAAATAGTCATCCTAGCGACTAAATCCTCTTGAGTAAGTCAAGTTGACTTACTCAATGTGACTAAATCAGGGTAACTAAATTTTAGCAATGCCTAGCGTAGCTCTGGCATTTTCCATCAGCAATTCTGAGTCTTTAAGCACATAGCCTTTTTCTAGCATACGGAACATATATTGTTTGTTGTATAAAAAAGCGAATACCAGTTGCCATAAGCCAAAAGTCACTAGTGTGAAAAAGAAATGCAGGGCCGCAACCCCAAGTTCACCGCGAATTAATGGCACAAACCAGCCAAAAAAGAAATATGTCCAACTAAACCCAAAATAACCCTTTCGAGTTAATCCGTTCTTCGGGTTTTGTATCATTACACAGGTAGCCATATAAATTTCATCCTATAAAAATATAACGGGGTTAGACAGAGTCATTACAAACAAGCATAAGGTCTCGCATCCAGTGCTGGCTGTTCGCCTTGCATCAAGTCCACTATCAACTTTGCGCTGGCTGGTGCCATAGTGAGGCCGTATCTAAAATGGCCAGTATTGAGGTAAAGATTTTCTATGCTGGGGTGGGCGCTAATGGTGGGCAGGTTTTCTGGAGTACCAGGTCGCAGGCCGCTCCAATGTTTAATAATAGGTAGGCCTTTTAACGCTGGCATAATGGCCTGCGCTTTTGCGCTAATTTCATCGCGCACTTCTCGCGTGACGGCGGCTTCAAAGCCTACATCTTCTAGCGTGCTGCCAGCAAGCAAATAGCCATCACGGCGCGGGATCATATAAAAACCCTCTCTATAAACAATTTGCTGCAAATTTTTTTGCGGCTTATATAGCAAAATTTGCCCGCGCATGGGTTTAATATTTAATTGTGCGCTGGTTTGTTTAAGTAGTTCAAAGCTCCATGCGCCTGAAGTCACCACAAACTGATCTGCCGTTAATATGTCACCATTCAAGGTTTGCCAGCTGTTTAACACGGCGGTTTGCTGTAGTGGCAGCAGCTCGGTATTTTCTAGCATGGTAACCTTGTTTTGCTCTAGCCAGTGGCGCATGGCCTGCATAAAGTAAGGCGGGCGTATTTGGCAAACGGTAGGCAACCACAGCGCGTCTTCACCACTTAATGACTGCACGGCAAATGCCGATGCCTTGACTGGCTGTGCCAGCAACTGATTGTTATTACACCAAGCGGTGGCTGCTGCGAGATCAAACTTAGGCAGTAGCAAAAACCCTGATTGCTCAAAGTGAGCATCAATGCCAGTTTCGTGCTGCAAACGCTCACTTAATTGGCGATAGGTTTCTGCACTATGATGCGTCAGCACATTGACCGCATCTGCATATAACCAAGGCAGCAAAGGAAAAATAATACCGCCGCCTGCCCAAGAAGATTCACCTGAGGTTTGGCTGGCAATTTGGTTGCGTTCAACGATGGTGACTTCACAGCCGCGCCTTACCAGCTCCATCGCGGTCATACAACCGACAATACCGCCACCTACTATGACTACTTTTTTGCGCATGATTTTTAGTTATTTTGCGGCAACCCGCCCCATCAATAAGGCATTTTGCGCATTGGTTAAGCCAGTAGGTTGGCCGAGCAGCACAACTACGTCACCTTCTGCCAGCGGGCTTTCATTGCTTGGCACCATACCATTAGAATTTGGCCTGCGTATGGACTTCACCTCTACATTAAAGCTTTCTAGCTGCATGTCTACCAAGCGTCTACCTATGGCAAAAGAGCCAGGTGAAATAATCACTGAATGTAGGCGCACTTGTTGCTTTTCTAAAGCCTCATCCTCAGCGTCTGAAATACCATGAAAATAGCCTTTAAAGAGCTGATAGCGCGCTTCTCTAAATAGCCGGATACGCTTAATGACCCGATTAAGAGGCACGCCGAGCAACATCAGCGCATGTGAAGCCAACATTAAACTGCCTTCTAAAATTTCTGGTACCACTTCAGTGGCGCCAGCTTCACGCAAAGCTTCCATATTTGCATCATCAACGGTGCGCACAATGACGGGTAACTGCGGATAATTTTCTTGCACAATATGCAAAATCTTCATGGCGGCTCGGTTGTCGGCATAGCTAATCACCAAAGCTTTGGCGCGCGCGCCGCCTGCCGCCTCTAGCACCACACGCCTTGCGGCATCACCAAACATGACATTTTCACCCGCTGATGCCGCCTCTAGCACTCGTGATGGGTCTATGTCTAGCGCGACAAATGGGATATGTTCTTCTTGCAAAAAGCGGCCTAAATACTGGCCGCTGCGGCCATAGCCACAAATAATCACATGGTTATGTAGGTGCTTAGCCACCTCGTCTATTTCTTGCACCACTTGACCACTATTGCGACTATAACTTTTGACTAGCCGGCGGGCGATGCGGCCATTATATTGAATCAAAAATGGGGCGATGACCATGGACAATAAAGAAGCGGCAAGTATGATCTGCAAGGCAGGTCCGCTAATCAATTTTTGCTCTAACCCTAGGGCTAAAATCACAAAGCTAAACTCGCCCGCTTGGCCTAATATTAAGCCTGTACGAATGGCGACGCCTGTTTCATATTGCATCAAGCGAATGACTAAAGTCACAATTGCGGCTTTAAATATGACAAATGCGGCTAAAATTAATAACACTAAACCTAGGTGATTAAAGATTTGTTGCAGGTTTAACAACATGCCTACGCTGATAAAAAATAGCCCGAGTAAAATGTCGCGAAATGGCGAAATATCAGACTCGACCTGATAGCGAAATTTAGTTTCTGAAATCAACATACCCGCTATAAATGCGCCTAAGGCATAAGATAGGCCAGCAGATTTTGTGGCAAAGGCTAATAGCAAGGTCACCATCAACACATTCATGACAAATAGCTCACGTGAACGCTGGCCTGCCACAATATTAAACCAAGGATTAATCAGCCACTTACCCACCGTAAATAAAAACAACAGCATAGCCGCCGCTTTTAACAGGGCAAAACCAAGCACGTCTGTTAAATTAGCGCCTGCGACGCCTAGCGCTGGAATAAGCACCAAAATAGGCACGACGGCAATATCTTGAAACAGCAATACGCCTATGCTTAAGCGGCCATGGCGAGAGTTTAAATCTAGCCGTTCAGCCAATATTTTAGAAACTATCGCCGTAGAAGACATGGCCAAAGCTGAGCCTATGACAAAGGCGGCCGACCAATCTAAACCGACTAATTTAGCGATACTCATCACCAATGCCAGCGTGATAAATACTTGAGCGCCGCCTAAACCAAGCACTTTTTTACGCATGGCGTAAAGTTGTGGCAGACTAAATTCCAAGCCTATACTAAACATTAAAAAGACAATGCCAAATTCAGCAAATTCTTTGGTCGCTTCTGTATCTGGCAGCAAGCCTAAAGTGTGCGGGCCTAGTGCGATACCCACTAAAAAATAAGCCAGCATGGCTGGCAAGCGCAGCGCGCGAAACAGCGCCACCGCCAAGACCGAACTAATGAGTAATAGTAAAATTAAAGGCAGTGTTTCGAACATATTTTATGGTGTAAATTATTCAACGTAATTATTTTCTACTATTGTTTCACATCTACTGGCTAGATACGAAAAATTTTTGATAGCAAAATTTGTGCCTAAATCAAAAATATTTTGCTATTTTTACTACAATTATCGTGATTAGCCGCTGTTTAGGCTTTATAAGTCAGGCGTTCCCTTTTATACTAGGCAATAATTATGTCCAACTTTAAAAAACCTGCTTAAAAAATGTCATTGCCGTTAACGCTAGATCAAGCAGTCCATCGCCAGCAAGCCACTTTACAGTTGGCACGCGATATATTATCGCTAGAAGCCAATGAAATTAACGCGCTGGCCACTAGGCTAAATAATCAATTCACCGATGCAGTATCATTAATTTTGCAATGCAAAGGACGGGTGGTGGTCAGTGGCATGGGTAAATCAGGACATATAGGCGGTAAGATCGCCTCCACCCTTGCTAGCACCGGCACCCCAGCCTTCTTTATGCATCCCGCCGAAGCGAGCCATGGCGATTTAGGCATGATTACGCAAGGCGACATTGTCATTGCACTTTCAAACTCAGGCGAGAGCGATGAAATTCTCGCCATTGTCCCGCCACTAAAAAGGCTAGGCGCTAGCATCATCGCCATTACTGGCAACGACAGCTCTACACTAGCCAAGGCGGCCGATATTCACCTCAGCGCACATGTGGCAAAAGAAGCTTGTCCATTAGGCTTAGCCCCTACATCCAGTACAACGGTGGCGCTTGCCCTTGGTGACGCACTGGCTTTATGCGTGCTAGATCAGCGTGATTTTACAGCCGAAGATTTTGCCCGCTCTCACCCTGGCGGCAGCCTTGGCAGACGCTTACTCATACATGTTAATGACCTCATGCGCACTGGCTCAAAAATTCCTCAAGTGTCTATTAGCGCGAGCTTATCCGATGGTTTGTTAGAAATGACGCGCAAAGGCCTAGGCCTCACGGCTATTATTGACGACGAACATAAACCGATTGGCATTTTTACCGATGGTGATTTACGCCGCGCATTTGAACAAAACGTTAATCTTACCACTGCAAGCATTAAAGATGTGATGCACCATCAGCCGCTGACCATACAGCAAGACCAATTAGCCATTGCCGCGGTTGAAATGATGGAGCTGCGCAAAGTCAATGCATTGCTAGTCACTAATGATGCGGGCATTTTGGTTGGCGCGTTGAATATGCACGACCTTTTATTAGCCAAAGTAGTGTAATACCCATGAGCCTGAATCCCCCCTTATCTGAACTAATGAATGCCGAACTCATAGCGCGCTTTAAAAACATTAAGCTACTGATACTAGATGTAGATGGCGTAATGACCGATGGCGGCCTGACCATAGGAGATGATGGTCAAGAATATAAAACCTTTCATGCCCATGATGGTCTAGGCATGAAGTTACTCAAGGCCTCTGGCGTTGAATTGGCCATTATCACTGGGCGCACCTCCAATGTTGTTAAAAAACGTGCCGAAAGTACTGGTGTTGCGCACTTTTACCAGGGTGCTGAAGATAAATTAGCCGCATTCTATGACTTGATGCAAGCCAGCGGCCTAACAGCAGATCAATGCGCATTTATGGGCGATGATGTAGTAGATTTGCCGCCTATGTTGCAATGTGGCTTAGCGCTTGCCGTGCCAAATTCACCAGCCTTAGTGCTAGCACATGCCCACTATGTCAGCGCCAAATCTGGCGGTCGGGGCGCAGTGCGTGAAGTTTGTGAGCTCATTATGCAGGCACAAGGCACGTTTGATGCCCAAATGGCTCAATTTTTAACACAAGCTAGTATTGCTAATTAATGGCTATCAACAACCGCTCAGCACTGCTTTACCCTATGGTTCTATTGTCGATATTAGCCGTCATGGCCGCTTGGATAAATCACGTGGTGCAGCCGACAAAACCAAAGCTAGACGGTAGTAGCCGCCATGACCCAGACTATATTATGCGTAATTTTGTCACCACACAAACTGATATGGCAGGCGCTTTGCGCTATAAATTAGCTTCTGTAGAAATGAAACATTTCCCTGATAATGACTCGACGCATTTACAACGGCCGCGTTACACCCAATTTGCTGCAAACAAACCATACACCGAAGTGCAAGCGCAACGTGGTTATGTCTCAAGCAATGGCAATCAAGTGCAGTTAGTCGACCATGTAAAAATCACCCGTCAAGCCTTGGCGGATAAAGGTGAGATGACCATAGATACTAACTACCTGAATATATTACCCAATGAAGATTTGGTTCGCACCGATAGTCCGGTTGTGATTCGACAAGCCCCAAAAACCATCATCTATGCCACAGGCATGGTCTATGAAAAAAATAATCATACGGTGACATTATTAAAACAAGTACGAGCACATTACGAAAGACCTACAGCAACAAAATCCATTCAAACAAAAACCAGTCCTTTAGCGGTCAACACAAATAATGCGCGCACTCGGAGACGTTATGAGTAAGAACCTAAGCACCACATTAACATTTAAGCTAAGCCTGCGTTTGGTTTTACTGCAGCTAATATTGTTAGGCTTAAGCTTTTTAGGCTTTTCTAACCTAGCGTTGGCCGAGTCGGCCGACCGAGATAAACCCATAGATTTAGAAGCAGACACCGTGAAAGTAGATGACGCCAAGCAAATCAGCACTTATTCAGGCAATGTCATCCTGACGCAAGGCAGTTTAGTGATACACGCCGATAAATTGATAGTACGTGAGGACGCAGCCGGCTTTCAACACAGTACTTCAGTGGGTAACCCGACGACCTTCAAACAAAAACGTGAGGGTAAAGATGAGTATATGGAAGGTAGTGCACTACGCATTGAATATGACGGCCGTATGGACAAGGTGCAGTTATACAACACGGCATGGGTGAAACGTGGTGAAGATATCGTGCATGGTGAATACATTAGCTATGACGCAAATGCAGAATACGCAGAAGTCATAGGTGGCACAAAATCTGTTGACGGCGTGACTACTAATGGCCGTGTGCGCGCGGTCATACAGCCTAAAAACAAAAAAACTAGCGTGCCTGTTGTAGTTGAAGATAGCAAACCGAGCAGCGGCTCAAACAATACGCCAAGTAATAGCCCATTGCCAGGCAAAGATGCACGCTTAACTAGAACACTGCAACTAAGTACTGAGCAAAAACAATAATGCAGGTCTTAATTAAACTCGCATCGTCAACCATTAAGAGTAAGTCAGCATGAGCGAACTGATAGTCGAAAATTTACGTAAATCATTCAAGTCTCGCACTGTTGTGCAAGATATTTCTTTACGCATTAAAAGCGGTGAAGTGGTTGGTCTATTAGGCCCCAATGGCGCGGGCAAAACCACCAGCTTTTATATGATAGTGGGCTTGGTAGCACTAGATGCAGGCAGAATTTTACTGAATGGCAAAGACTTAAGCCGCTTACCGATACACATGCGGGCAAGAATGGGCTTATCTTATCTACCACAAGAACCCTCTATCTTTCGCAAGCTATCGGTGTCTGAGAACATTTTAGCCGTGCTGCAACTACAAGATATGTCTGAAATCGACATGCAAGAAAAATTAGAGTCTTTATTAGAAGAGCTGCATATTAGCCATATTCGTGATAATGCCGCAGTTAGCTTATCTGGCGGCGAAAGGCGGCGCGTTGAAATTGCCCGATGTCTAGCAACCAACCCCAGCTTTATTTTGCTAGATGAGCCATTTGCGGGCATAGACCCAATTGCCGTCATTGATATTCAAAAAATCATACGCTTTTTAAGTGCGCGCAATATTGGTGTACTGATTACTGACCATAATGTACGCGAAACATTAGGCATCTGCGACCATGCCTACATCGTCAATCAAGGCCAGGTATTTGCCTCTGGCATTCCCAGTGAAATTGTAGAAAACCAAAGCGTACGTGATATTTATTTAGGCAAAAATTTTCGTCTATGAAACAAGGTTTACAACTTAAATTTTCGCAAAATCTCTCGCTCACTCCTCAGTTACAGCAGGCGATTAGGCTATTACAGCTATCAACGCTAGAGCTCAACCAAGAAATTGACTTGCTGATGCAAACCAACCCCTTGCTAGAAAGAGGCGACGATACCGAGGATGAATATGGCAATGCCACTGATAATAGCCAAGATGAAATTACCTTAAATACCATTAGCGAACATAGCGATCTTAGCCAAACGCCTGCAAGTGAAGAAAGTAGCAATGATTTTGATGTGGATAAACTAGCCAGTGAATTTAGTGACAGCAAGATAGAATCCAGTGCAACGGAAGCCGCAGAATTTGAGCAAAGCAACAGCGATTATGCGAGTGAGTTCAATGATGAATACGATGAGTTTTCTAATGGTAGTCTGTGGGATGAAAATAATACGCCATCAGACGATGATAGTGACTTTAAGCGGCAAGAAACCCTAGAAATCAGTTTAAGAGATCACTTACTGTCTCAACTAAAACTCATGCCACTGTCTGAACGAGATCAGACGCTAGCGCTATTACTGGTCGATAGCATCAATGAGGATGGCTATTTAGAAGCGTCGCTAGAGGATATTGTAGAAGACATGCCGCTAGAGCTTGAAATAGAGGTGTTGGAACTCAAAACGGCTTTGCGGCACATTCAAAATCTGGACCCAGCTGGGGTAGGGGCACGTGATTTGAGTGAATGTTTGTTATTACAACTAGCATTTTTAGAGGAAGACACGCCTTACCTAGCGTTTGCTAAGCTGATGGCTAAGTATTATTTACCCGCCCTAGCCAGCCGTGATTTTACTAAATTACGCAAAGAATTATGTTGTGATGAAGCCACACTCAAAAGCGCTCAACAGTTAATTGCTAGTTTAAACCCTAGGCCTGGCAACGCTTTTAGCATTATTGGTTCTGAACATTACATTCAACACGAAGTCATCATCAAAAAAGTAAAAGGCATTTGGATAGCCAGCCTAAATGAAGCGGTCATTCCTAAACTTAAAATTAACCAGCTTTATGCTGGCATTTTAAAGCGCAATCGTGACAGCTCGCATCAATATTTGCAAAGCCAAATGCAAGAAGCAAAATGGATGATTAAGAACATTCAGCAACGCTTTACAACCATCTTGCGCGTTGCACAAGCTATTACAGACCGCCAGCGTAACTTTTTAGAATATGGTGAAGTGGCGATGCGGCCACTAGTGCTGCGTGAGATTGCCGAAGAACTAGATTTACATGAATCCACCATTTCTAGAGTCACCAGCAATAAATACATGCTCACGCCACGCGGCATATTTGAGCTCAAGTACTTTTTTGGCAGCTCAGTCGCAACAGATACTGGCGGCACCTGCTCGGCTACGGCCATTCGCGCTCTGATTAAGCAATTGATTGATCAAGAAAATCCAAGGAAACCTTATTCAGATAACCAAATTACCGATTTACTGGCTAAACAAGGCATAGTCGTGGCGCGCAGAACCATTGCTAAATATCGCGAATCGCTGAATATTGCCCCAGCAAATTTAAGAAAAACGCTCTAATGACTGCATTAAAGATTAATTAAACTTAGCGCAAATTACTTTTATATTAAGCGCCAATATCAGCCTAGAAAATATTCTTTATTCCCCTAGCACAGATGATAATTAAAGTAGTAAACTGAAATTGTTCTGCGAGTTTTTCATAGGAAAAAATTTCAGCTAAGGTCAATTTAGCCCACATAAACTTGTAGGATATTTACATAAGGAGCAAGTCATGAATTTACAATTAACCGGTCTGCATTTAGAAGTCACTCCAGCGTTACGCGATTATGTCACAAGCAAACTAGTTCGAATTAGCAATCATTTTGATCATGTCATCGACATCAAAGTGACGATGAGTGTAGAGAAGCTGGCCCAAAAGGTAGAGGCTACACTGCATGTTCCTGGCAATGATTTACACGCCGCCTGCGAAGGTGAAAATATGTATAGCGCGATCGACATGCTCACTGACAAGTTAGACCGTCAAGTAGTCAAGCACAAAGAAAAACACGCTGATCACCACAAGTCAAATGGTGCGGTTAAACATCAAAATCTTGATGCTTAAATTAAGCATCAGTTAAACGCGACAAATTTTATTTTATCTAGCACTCCATGGCTCAAATCAACGTAGCTGAGCTATTCAAACAAACCCACCGTAAGCTCAAAATGCACTGGCTGGCAGGGCTTAACGGTGGGTCTAACACCCTGACCAGCGAAACCGTAGCCAAACCCTCATTGGCGTTAATCGGTCATCTGAATTTTGTACATCCTAATCGCGTGCAAGTGCTGGGCTGCGCAGAAATGGATTATTTACGCAATTTAGGCGTCGATGATGCAACCCGCGCCATTACAAATTTATTCTCTACCGATTTAGCCGTGGTCATTGTGGCAAACGGAGAAGCCGTACCAGACTCATTATTAAATGCCGCCAATACGCACAATACGCCCTTATTTACCTCACCGCTGCGCAGCCCAGAACTGATGGATATACTTAACCACTTCTTAGCGCAAGCTGTTGCAGAATCGTTAAGCCTGCATGGTGTATTTATGGAAGTACAAGGCTTTGGCGTGCTGATTAAGGGTGAAGCGGCCATCGGCAAAAGTGAGCTGGCATTAGAGCTTATTTCAAGAGGCCATAGAATCATTGCCGATGATATAGTCGATTTTTTTCGTATATCCCCTGAGCGCATTGAAGGACGCTGCCCCGCCTTGCTGCAAGATTTTTTAGAGGTGCGCGGTTTAGGTGTACTCAACATTCGTGCTTTGTTCGGCGATAACTCAGTTAAACCGACCAAGCCACTAGATTTAATTATTCAACTTGAGATGGCCAGTAAACAGACCCCACAATTACTAGACAGGCTGAATGTTAAAATACAACATGAAGCAGTCTTAGGCGTTAAAATTCCTAAAATAAAAATCCCTATCGCAGCTGGACGCAATATTGCAGTACTGGTAGAAGTTGCTATTCGCAACCACATGCTATTATTGCGTGGCATTAATGCCACCAAACAACTGATGCAAAGACAGCAACGTGAGATGAAAAAATCCAGCAAGACTGAATCAGCATAGCCATGAAACAACTCATTATCATCACTGGTCTTTCAGGGTCTGGCAAAAGTATTGCCCTGCACGCACTAGAAGATAGCGGCTACTACTGCATAGATAACTTACCCGCCACTATGCTGCCGCATATTGCAGAACATCTGCAATATGAAAACCAACATGCTAAGCATTTAAACGCCTATAGCTTTGACCGAGTAGCCATTAGTATAGATAGCCGCAGCGTAGCGATAGAAAAACTACCTACTCATATTGAACAGTTGAAGCTACAGCATATTTCGACTCAAGTGATATTCTTAGAATCGAATGTTGAAACGCTGGTCAAACGATTCAGTGAAACACGACGTAAACATCCGCTTAGTAAAGATAGCATCACCCTTGCTGAAAGCATAGCGCTTGAACGCGAGCTGCTAAGTAATCTAGCTTCGCTAGGGCATGTGATTGACACCAGCCACATCAGCGCTAACAAACTTAGGTCTTGGATTAAAGACTGTGTTTCTCATGAACCAGCTGGGCTGACCTTGTTATTCACCTCGTTTGGCTTTAAGCATGGCATACCGCTAGATGCCGACTTTGTATTCGACATACGCTGTTTGGCCAACCCGCATTACGACGCTCAATTACGCGACCTAACAGGGCGAGACCCCGCAGTGCAAGCATTCCTAAACAACCAATCTAACGTTCAAGACATGCTCAATGATATCAAGCAATATATAGAAAAATGGCTGCCTAGCTTTATAGCAGATAATCGTAGCTATCTAACCATAGCCATAGGCTGCACTGGCGGCCAACACCGCTCGGTCTATTTTGCAGAGCAATTAAGCCTATATTTTATGGCGCAGCAACAAGTGCTAACGCGGCATAGAGAATTAAAATAGCGGCTTAAACAAAGTTAAACTTATTCATCGTAACATCTGTCATTAAAAGCATATTGAAGTAGGGAACATCATGATAGGGATTTTAATTATCGCGCACGGCACTTTTGGTCAGAATTTAGTGGAATGTGCAAGGCATGTCATTGGCAATGAGCCCAGACAAGTGGCATTTTTGGCGGTTAACAACCAAGACGACCCTAACGATTTATTACCCGTTGCGCAGGCGCTGGTTGCCCAACTCAATGAAGGTGATGGCGTATTGGTGTTATCAGATATGTATGGTGCGACGCCGTGCAACATCGTCAGCAAATTATTATCGCCAGGCGTAGTCGAAGGGGTAGCAGGCGTCAATATGCCTATGATAGTGCGTACCATGACCTATCGCCATGAATCACTAATGGCATTAGTCGAAAAAGCCGTGACTGGGGGACGTGAAGGGGTGGTGCATTTTAGTCGAGAAAGCTGTGATCGCTATCAGGCATAATCTTGCAACATCCACTAACGTCTGCATACATATACTTAAAAAAATTATGGTTAAATCACAATGACTAGCTTAGAAGTACAAATCATCAACAAACTCGGTCTGCATGCACGTGCATCAACCAAACTCACGCAAATGGCGAGTAAGTATGTCAGTGAAGTCTGGATCACACGCAACGGTCGCCGTGTGAACGCCAAAAGCATCATGGGGGTGATGATGTTAGCGGCGGCTCAAGGCTCTATGGTGACTTTAGAGGCGAATGGCGTTGATGAGCAAGCTGCCATTGATGCGCTGGTTGCCCTGATTGCCGATTACTTTGGTGAAGGCGAGTAATGTCTCATGAGCACAATTTATCATGACTAGTTTTTGCATATATGGTGTTGGCGTCTCTAGTGGCATTGCTATTGGTCACGCCCATCTCGTCTCTAATGCCCTATTAGAGGTGGTGCATTATCAGTTACCCAAACATTTAATTGACAACGAAATAAGCCGTTTTACCGATGCCATCGCCACTGTTAAACAAGATTTAGTCAAAATCAATCATGGCTTACGCAAAAATGCCCCCGCTGAATTGAGTGCATTTATCGGCACGCATTTAATGATGCTAGAAGATAAATCTTTATCTGAAATTCCTAAAGATATTATCCGACATGAGCAATGTAATGCCGAATGGGCCATTAAATTGCAAATGGATGACATTGTTGAGCAGTTTGAACTCATAGAAGATGAGTATCTTCGTGAGCGTAAACAAGACGTCATTCAAGTGGTTGAGCGCGTCATTAAAGTGTTGCTTGGCCATCCTAGCCAATTAAGCAGCGAGCAACAGGCCAACGCGCTTAATGAAGAGCGCAAACTGATTCTAGTCGCGCATGATATTTCGCCTGCGGACGCCATTCAATTTAAACAGCATGAATTTGCCGCATTTATTACCGATGTGGGCGGCATTACCTCGCATACCGCTATTTTAGCGCGCAGTTTAAATATTCCGTCTATTGTGGCCTTGCAAAAAGCCCGCGATTTAATTCGTGATGGCGAATTGATGATAGTCGATGGCAGCCAAGGGGTGGTGATTGTCAACCCCGATAAAAGCATACTGACTGAATACAAGTTGCGCCAAGAGCAATGGGAGCTTGAGCAACAAAAGCTACAACGCATTAAATCTACCAAGGCCATTACCTTAGATGGCACTAGTATTGATTTATATGCCAATATTGAAGTGCCCGAGGATGTTGTGGCGGTGAGCGCATCAGGCGCCACAGGCATAGGGTTATATCGTACCGAATTCTTATTTATGAATAGGCGTGAAATGCCTGATGAAGAAGAACAATTTATTGCTTACAAGACCGTTGCGCAAGCCATGAAAGGCGCCGAAATCATTATCCGCACCCTAGATTTAGGGGCTGACAAACAAATGAACCCAGACACCGTCGTCACATGTGCAAACCCAGCACTGGGTTTACGTGCCATACGTTATTGCCTAGCAGAACCACAAATTTTTCATACCCAATTGCGCGCTTTATTACGTGCCTCGTATTTTGGTAATATCAAAATTTTAATTCCCATGCTTTCAACGCTATCTGAGTTGCGTCAAACCAAGCTATTGCTAGAGCGTGCAAAAGCGAGTTTGCGCAAACAAAATATTGCCTTTAACGAAAATATAGCTCTGGGCGGCATGATAGAGATTCCAGCCGCCGCCATTAACGCCGAGGCCTTTGCTAAAGAATTAGACTTTTTATCCATAGGCACCAACGATTTAATTCAATACACCTTAGCCATAGACCGCACAGATGATGCGGTCGCCCACCTATACAACCCGCTGCATCCCTCGGTGTTAAAACTCATTGCAATGACGATTAAAGCGGGTGAAAAATTAGGCAAGTCAGTGTCGGTATGCGGTGAGATGGCAGGCGATGCCAAGCTCACTAAATTGCTGATAGGCATGGGGCTACGCCAGCTCTCTATGCATCCATCGCACATCCTCAGCGTAAAACAACAAATTTTACGTAGTCAGCAAACTCAGCTAAGCGATAACGCCCGTAAAATATTAAGCCTGACTGACCTGGAAAAAATTGAACCTCTCGTTGCCAAATATAATGAATTACCAAATTTAATTAATTAGCAAACTTAATGAGTCTAACGATTTAACATTGAAATAATTACTAAAGGATTGACCGCAGTGACCGCCCAATTATTAGCCAACAACCCACTTTTGCACTTTTCTGGTCTGCCAAAGTTCGAAGAAGTGAAAGCTGAGCATGTCAGCCCCGCTATAGACCACTTATTAAGCCAAGCTAGGGCAACCATAGAAGCACTGGCATTGAGTACCGATGCCGTGACTTGGGATAATTTTGTCGCTAAGCTTGAAGATATGGAAGAAAAGCTAGCACGCGCTTGGTCACAAGTCGGGCACATGAATGGCGTGGTCAATAGCCCTGAGCTACGCGAAGCGTATAACGACAATTTATCTAAACTCACCGATTTCTATGCCGACTTAGGCCAAGATGAGCGGCTATATACAAAATTTCGCGCACTACGTGCAGATAAAGCCTTTAACTCGCTGACCACTTCTCAGAAAAAAATTGTAGAAAATGAACTGCGTGACTTTCGCCTAGGTGGCGCGGAACTGCCTGCTGTGCAAAAAAATCGCTTCAAGGAGATTCAAGAAGCACTGGCAAAGCTGTCATCTAAATTTGAAGAAAACGTACTTGATAACACCAATGACTATGCGCTGTATGTTGATGATTTCAGCACCTTAACTGGCATTCCAGTAGATGTATTACAAACGGCCAGTGCCGCGGCCAAAGAGGATGGCAAAATGGGCTATAAGTTTACTTTGCACTTTCCGTGTTATCTGCCTGTTTTACAATATGCGCAAAACCGCCCACTACGTGAAACCCTTTACCGCGCTTATGCAACCCGTGCTTCTGAATTTGGCAAGCCTGAATGGGATAACACGCCACTTATTTCACAGATACTAAAACTTAAGCAAGAAGCTGCCAATCTACTGGGGTTTGCCAATTATGCCGAACTGTCAATTGCCACAAAAATGGCAGAATCCGTCAAACAAGTGAGCGACTTTTTACATGATTTGGCTAAAAAAGCCAAACCTTACGCCATCAAAGATTTTCAAGAATTAAATGATTATGCTGGCCAACTTGGCATTAGCGACATGCAAGCTTGGGACGTTGCCTATGTGTCAGAAAAGCTACGTGAAGAAAAATATGCCTTTTCTGACCTAGAAGTAAAACAATACTTTCCTGAGCGCAAAGTGCTAGCTGGCTTGTTTAAAGTGGTAGAGACTATTTTTGGCGTACAAGTCGTCAAATCCCAGGCCTCGCTATGGCATGAAACCGCTAGTTTTTACGACATCAATGACCCCAGCGGAAAATTAATTGGTCAATTTTACTTAGATCTTTATGCCCGCAATAATAAGCGTGGTGGCGCTTGGATGGATGAAGCCATTACCCGCCGCAAAGTGGCTAATGAACTGACCACGCCTGTGGCATTTTTAACCTGTAATTTCTCTGCCCCCGTGGGTGATCAACCTGCGCTTTTCACCCACGATGAAGTACTCACCATGTTTCACGAGTTTGGTCATGGCTTACACCACATGCTGACCAAAGTCGATGACTACAGTGTATCTGGCATTAAAGGGGTGGAATGGGATGCCGTTGAATTGCCTAGCCAGTTCATGGAAAACTTCTGCTGGGAGTGGGATGTATTACGTCAGATGACCGCCCATGTAGAAACTGGAGCACAACTACCACGCACCTTATTCGACAAGATGGTCGCCGCTAAGAATTTTCAGGCGGGGATGCAAACAATGCGCCAAATAGAATTTTCTTTATTTGATATTCGTTTACACAGCGACTTTGACCCCCAAACCAATAAAACTGCCTTAGATTTAATTGAACAAGTGCGTGATGAAGTGGCTGTGGTTCGCCCACCTAAATGGAACCGCTTCCCCAACAACTTTACGCATATTTTCTCAGGCGGCTATTCCGCAGGCTATTACAGCTACAAATGGGCTGAAGTGCTATCGGCCGATGCTTACAGCATGTTTGAAGAAAACGGTGTACTCAGTGCAGAAACTGGCCAGCGCTATTGGCAAGAAATTTTAGCACAAGGTGGTTCTAGGCCAGCCCTGGAATCATTTAAGGCATTTCGCGGGCGCGAACCAAATATTGATGCATTGCTGCGCCATCATGGGATGAATTAGGGCTAGGCTTTGCAAGACAACGACAACGACTGCTATACATTTAGGAGCAAAAATGGATTTTAATTTACCTGCGCTCATCACAATATTGACCGTCATACTACTTTTTGCACTGGCACTGAATGTTGGTCGAGCTAGGGCCAAATATAAGATTGAAGCTCCTGTCACAACTGGACACCCTGCTTTTGAATTAACCTACCGCGCACAAATGAATACCGTTGAAAGTGCAATCGCTTTTCTGCCAGCACTTTGGTTGTTTTCTTATTATGCCAGTCCAATTTGGGGTGGCCTACTAGGTGGCTTATGGTTAATCGGCCGTGTATGGTACGCCATCGCCTATTGCGCTGACGCCAAAAAACGTGGCGCTGGCTTTGGTCTATCTTTGTTAGCTTTTGCCATACTGACTATTGGCGCGCTCATTGCTATTATCCTGCAGATGCTTTAATTGAAGACCATTTTAATGATGCAAGCACCATGAAATTTGCCACTTGGAACGTCAACTCTTTAAACGTCAGATTGCCGCACGTACTAGATTGGCTCAAAGATAATCAGCCTGACGTATTATGCCTGCAAGAAACCAAGCAAGAGGATAGCAAGTTTCCTTATGCGGCCTTGCTAGACGCGGGCTATCAATCTGTGCATAAAGGCCAAAAAACCTATAATGGTGTGGCAATTTTGAGTCGCTATGCTATGCACGATATACAAGGCAATATACCTAACTTTGACGACGACCAACAACGCGTCGTTACTGCCAGCATCAATGGCATTCGAGTGGTTTGTGCTTACATTCCTAATGGCCAAGCGCTGGATTCGGATAAATATCAGTACAAAATGCGTTGGTTGAGCGCCTTTCAGGCCTGGCTTAAAAGTGAGCTAAGCTTATACCCTGAGCTGGTCGTATTGGGCGATTACAACATTGCGCCAGAAGATCGAGATTGCCATGATCCTGCGGCTTGGCTTGGGCAAGTGCTGGTCAGCCCCGCTGAGCGGCTTGCCTTTCAAAATCTGTTAGATTTAGGTTTACATGATAGCTTTAGGTTGTTTGAACAAACTGAAAAAAGCTTTAGTTGGTGGGACTACAGAATGATGGGGTTTAGACGCAATTTTGGTATGCGCATTGACCATATTTTGGTGAGTGACAGTCTAAAATCAAGATGTCTTTCTGCGCATATTGATAAATCGCCACGCAAACTAGAGCGACCTTCTGACCACACGCCTGTGGTTTTAGAACTCGCATAAAATGCTCAGCAAAAGCTGAACACTAGCCCTTAGTTTTAATCCCTAACTGCTTAAGTTTACGATACAAATGGGTGCGCTCTAGGCCAGCAATTTCGGCTAATTTGCTCATATTATTTGCCGCCAACTTGATGTGGTAGTCAAAATACATACGCTCAAAATCATCACGCGCCTCACGTAGCGGTTGATCTAATAACTGCTTATCTAGGGCTGGCGATGCGCCCGTAGCTTTAATACGCGACTTAGCGGTGCTAGTCACATCCGCTTTAGGGCTAAGGTTTTGTCTATCATCAAACTGGTGCAGCACGCGGTTGACATCAGCCAAGGTGACTTTTTCACCTAAACTGGTTTGCAATAAATTACGAATTACCGCTTCTAGCTGGGCTAATTCACCAGGCCAATCCGCATTGCGCAAGGCGTTCAAGGCGGCAATATCAAACTCTCGATAATCAAGCCCAGCCATCTCTAATTGTAAATTGGTAATCGCCACGACTAAATCAGGTATATCTTCTTTATGGTCATCTAAAGCTGGAATATTGAGCGACACCGCAGATAAAGCCTGAAATAAATTATAGTCAAACAACGATTCTGCTTGCAATCTGGGTAAATTCTCGCTGGTACCACAAACAACGCGCACATGATATTTGTCTGATTTTGCGATCACTAGTAACAAGGCTTTTTGCTCAGCTTTGTTCAGTTGCGTAATCTCCGCAATATACAATACCCCGCCACGTACCTCTTCTAAAATGTCTAAAGGCGCTTCGACCAGCCGACTAAATTCTGTCAGTGCTAACCAAGGGCTAGCGGCTTCTTGCAAATAGCGCGCACACAACTCTGCACCACAACCTTTTGCACCGATGAGCAATACTGGGCTTGGGCTAATGCTAACAGCGATTTTATCCAATCTATCTTTAAGCGCAGTGACAATAGGACTTTTGCCTAAACTGGCTAAATTCATTTCTGATTTTGGCGCTTGCTCACCGTGTTTTAGCGCCGCTGTGACGGTTTTTAAAAGTTTCTGTAGTGCGATTGGTTTTTCTAAAAAATCAAATGCCCCAATGCGAGTGGCCTCAACTGCGGTATCTATGGTGCCGTGACCTGACATCATCACCACAGGCATGGTCAGCTGACTGCTATTTGCCCACTCTTTGAGCAGGGTAATGCCGTCGCAATCTGGCATCCAAATATCTAACAACACCAAATCTGGCCGCTGATGCAGCCTCACTGCTCGAGCAGCAGCGGCATTTTCGGCCAGCTGAACTTGGTAGCCTTCATCTTGCAAGATATCACGTAATAATTCGCGTATCCCTATCTCATCATCAACGACTAATATATGTTTTACTGCCATGCTGTTATCTTCTAGTATTCATTGATTTAGTATTCATTGATTTAATGCTCATTAATAGTCTTAACTTTTTTATAATATTACCCAGTAATGGCGGCGTTTAAAAGGGGAATGCTGATCGTCACCATGGCCCCAGTTTTTTCTGGCGCTAGCCTTGCTTGTGCGTCATTATTTTGCGTAACGCTGGCTATGTTTTCAATCTTAATCGTACCCTTATGCTCTTCAATTATTTTTTTGACTATGGCTAAGCCCAGTCCTGTGCCATGCGGCTTGGTCGTCATATAGGGCTCAAAAACGTGTAACATCAATTGCTCAGGAAACCCCGCCCCATTATCTGCCACGGTCAGCACCAAGGCTTGCCCATCAATGTTTGTTTTAATTTCTATCAACGCATCAGCTTGTGCTGCAAGCGCATCTTGCGCATTTTGCAATAAATTATGAATGACTTGGCGCAGCATGGTGCTATCGCCCTTAATGTTGCAGGGCTGTTTTTCGAGCGATAAAGCTATTTTATGGTCGGGTAAGTCATAGAATGATACGACCTCTAAAATCAATCGGTTTAAATCTAGTTGTTGCAACTGCGGTGCTGGTGAGCGGGCATATTCACTAAATTCATTGACCATTTTCTTTAAGGCATCGACTTGATTGACTATGGTTTCGGTCGAGCGTTTTAACATTTTGGCATCAGCGGGCTCTAATTTACTCAATAATTTATGTGACATACGCTCTGCCGATAGCTGAATAGGCGTTAGAGGGTTCTTAATTTCATGTGCCAATCTCCTAGCCACTTCACCCCAAGCGGCATCACGCTGGGCTTGCACCATAGTAGTCGCATCGTCAAATACCGCCACATAGCCACCATCTGGCAGTTGCGTGCCCCGCAAAGTGAGAATTTGTTTACCCTGCCCAGTGGCCAATTCAATTTGTGTACGCAACTCTTCTTTTGCCGCCTCCAAGTGACTGCCATTTGCTGCATCTTCTAACTGATTGTGCGCAGAAATCGCCTGAAAGAAACTTTCTAGGCGCACTTGCTTAGACCTTATATTTTCTAAGGTTAAGCCTACATAATGGTCTAACTGCACACCTAAAATATTAATCGCCGCCTCATTATAAGTGCGTAACTCACCACGCTTATTTAGGGCTATCACCCCTGAAGAAAGGTGCGCCAATATGGTTTCTAAATAGCCACGCGCCGCTTCAACTCGCGAGCGGTTTCTATCGGCGGCCTTAGTCGCATCATCTAATTGCTGCGTCATGCTGTTAAAAGATTGTACTAACACGCCCAATTCATCTTTACCATGAGCTGGTAGCATGGTGCTGTAATCACCACTGGCAATTGCCTTGGTGCCTTCAGCTAATACGGTCAGTGGCGCGGATAATTTGCGGCTTAAAACAAAGGCCACCGCCATCGCCCCTAGCATGGCCAGCATCATCACCAAGGTTAAGGTCAGCGCAAACACCTGCCTTAATGAAGCACGGCTATAGGACAGTTGTTGATAATCCTGATAGACGTCTTGCACTGCCTCAGCCGTTGTTGCGAGCGTTTTAGGCACAGGCTGTAGTAATTGTAGAATGCGCGTTTCACCTGCCAAATTCTGCACATTTACCGGCACTAGCACCCTAAGGTATAAGCCCTTATTACTGATAGGCTCTATGCTGCCCAATATATGCAAACGCGCTTGCCTTAGCTGCCTCACGCTAGGCAATTCTGGCAAAATGCTGGTTGAATCGCTATTTGAAACCTCTAAAATTTTACCTTGCACGGTCAATAACGTGGCATCTTGTACACCGCTTTTCTCACGCAAGTCGTTTAATATAGAGTGGGTATTGGCAGGCTGAAAAGCTAAGCTGCTCGCCATATTCTCACCCTTCTCTTTCACATCCGCTAACATAATGTCCAAGGCCGTGCGGCCTAAATTAAGGCCGCCTTCCAAGGCCGCTTCAACTTTTACATTAAACCAAGATTCTATAGATCGCGTTAAAAAGTTAACCGACACCAAATAGACAATTAAGCCAGGGATGATCGCCATCATGGCAAAACTTGCCAGCAACCTTAAGGTAAAGCGACTGCCGACCACGCGATTTCGAATTTGACGATATAAACGCCAACTTTGAAAACCCAATACTGCAATCAAAAATGTTGCCAATAAAATATTAAGCGCAACGAGTAATGAATAATACTCGCCAGAACCTGCGGTATTAGCACTGGCATTTGATAGCAAGTACAGCAAACATGCGCCTAAACTTGCGCTTAACAGGACGATATACTTCATTTGAGCAGCTGTGTCATTTGAATAAATTGGGTATCCACTCAAAACGCTGCGAGCTTAACTTCCAATCATCTAGGCTAATGGATTCACCCTGTAGGGTTTTGGGCAGTTTTTTTGTGTCTAGCCGCATTAAAAATGCCGCTTTATAAGGCTCACCCTTTTCAACTTCAGACTTTTGAAATACCTTTAAATTATGGATGTAAGTTAAATCATCTATCGCTTCATCTAATCTGACAAAAGTCTTTTGCTGGTCACCGCGTATGACTAAATATTGGCGAGACAAAGCGTGATAAGTCAGTGAAACACGGTGAATAGTGGTTGCTACTTCATCATCAAACCAATATTTTCTGGGCTTAGATAATTGAAATTCAAAGATAAAATTTAGCTCAAAACCTCTGTTAACCGCCTCTTCTATGGCACTGCTAAATTTAGCATCAATGTCGGCATTCAAAGCATAGCCATCTTCAAACGGCTCTAATTCAGCACTTTTAACATTTAAGCTACTATTGCCAGCCAGCGCTGCACTGGCAATAAATGCCAGCAAGCAAATCATGAAAAATTGCTTAATTTTTTTGCAACAAAGCATAGAAAAAGCCATCATGTGCGCTAGAGGGGATAAGTTGACCGTTTATCTGAGTAATATTGCATAGCTCATCAGCAATAGGCAAGGGATAAGGTAGTTGTGTAGCGTCGGCGTTATTTTTTAAAAATTGATCCACTTGCCCTTGATTCTCTTCATTAAAAACGGAACAGGTCACATAAAGCAATCTACCACCCTTTGCCAGCATGCGCCATAAATTTGGCAAGATTTTAGCTTGCTGCGCGACAAAAGAAGCCACATCTGCCTCTCGTCTTAGCCATTTAATATCCACATGCCGACGTACAATACCAGATGCCGTACAAGGCACATCGGCCAGTATGCCATCAAAATACTTGCCATCCCACCAACTATCGGACGCTGCATCACCCACCATCAACGCTGCTTGCAATTCCAGTCTATCCAAATTACTTTGTACGCGCAATAATCTGAGCTCATCGCTATCTAGGGCGGTAAGCGCTACGTTTGCCAACTCTAAAATATGGCCAGTTTTACCGCCTGGTGCACAGCAGGCATCTAAAACACGCATATTATCTTTCATGCCTAATAGTGGGGCCGCCATTTGTGCGCCATAGTCTTGCACAGAAACTATGCCCGCAGTAAAGCCTGGTATTTTTTCAACCGCTACTGGCTTAGCTAATACTATGGCCTGCGCACCTATAGTCGTCGCCGTAATATCTTGCCGCCTCAACAGCTGGGTATAATCGTCTAGGCTAATTTTCTGCGTATTCACCCGCAAAGTCATAGGCGGGTGCTGATTGCCGACTTCTAGCATAGCTTGCCAGTGATCAGGGTATTGCGCCTTTAGCTTATTTATCCACCATTGCGGATAAGAATACATAGCAACGGCATTGGCCTTGAGCTTAGCTTGGAGCGGCTCTTTTTGCCTAAGAAAGTTGCGTAGTATTGCGTTAACCAAGCCTTTAGCCCAACTTTTTGCGGCAGGACGCTTGAGCGCACTAACCGCTTGCACAGCCTGATTTACTACCGTAAAAGCGTCAGCTTTATCATGTAATAATTGGTAAATGGCCACCAGTAAAATAGAATGAAGGCGATTATCCGTCAGTGGTTTTTCTAGCAACTGCACAAGATAAGCATCAATCTCGCCGTAAAAACGCAAGGTGCCGTAACTCAAATCTTGCGCTGCACCGCGCTGTTGCAAAGTTGCCGCAGGAAAATCCGCCAGCGCCGCAGGCAGCGCTAAAGTTAAATTACGGCCTAATAACACTTGATTGACGGCATTGGCGGCTATTTGTTGGGATATATACAAAGAAAACTCTCTTGATGTTCAAACCTATTATTCAAGGCTTGATTTTACTTGATAAGCGCATGGTCAGGGGCTTATTAAAAAATTGCAAAATTTAGCAAATATCTTAATTAGCGCGAGCAATCAACTGGCACTATTGGCTACTAAAAAAATCGCCTATTTGCAAATGATGTCCTTGCACAAAAGCCTGAGCATTCAGCCTTTTGCCACCTGGGGCTTGGAGCTCAGTAATGTGTAACAAACCTTCACCACAACCCACAGTGATGCCTTCTTGTATATTAACAACCTCACCAGGCCTTGCATGGCCAGGCTGATGAGTCGCCATCCAAATACGGCAAACTTCCCCTTTGAGTATAGTTTGCGCAACAGGGAATGGATTAAAGCCCCGCACTTGCCGTGAAATATGCTCTGCACTTTTTTGCCAATCTATCGCCGCTTCAGACTTTTCTAACTTATGTGCATAAGTGACTAAAGCCTCATTCTGCGGCATCGCGGTAAGCGAACCAGTCTGCGCCAAATCAGCCATAGCCTGCACCATGAGCGCTGCACCCATTACACTCAAGGCATCATGCAAAGTCTGGCTAGTGTCAGTATCCGTAATTTTGACTACTCCATGACTGACCATCGCCCCTGCATCTAAGGCGGGCACTACTTGCATAATGGTGACCCCTGTTTCTGCGTCACCCGCCAAAAGTGAGCGGTGTATGGGCGCTGCGCCGCGCCAACGTGGCAATAGAGAGGCATGAATGTTGTAACAGCCAAAGCCTGGTGCATTTAATGTGGCAGTAGGGATAATCAAACCATAAGCTGCAACTATCATTACATCGGCATTAACTTGTGCTATCTGAGCCTGTACTATTGGGTCTTTCAGGGTAACGGGTTGCAAGACGTTTAACTGGTGCTGCATGGCCAGCAGTTTGACTGGACTAGCTTTGAGCTTCATCCCGCGGCCAGCGGGTCGGTCAGGTTGCGTGAGCACCATGACAATCTCATACCCTGCGGATATCAATGCCGCCAGCGCTGGAACAGCAAATTCGGGCGTACCCGCAAAGATTATTTTCATAACTGGCCGATGTTATACAAGCTAGATGGCATATTAATGGCCGCGTTGCTGTTTAAGCATTTTGTTTTTAATCCGGTTGCGCTTGAGTGGCGACAGGTATTCAACAAACACTTTACCCAGCAAATGGTCCATTTCATGCTGTATACAAATACTGAGCAGGCCCTCAGCCTCTATAGTAAAAGCTTTACCATCGCGCCCTAGGGCTTGCACCTTCACTTTGGCCGCCCTAGTTACTTTCTCATAAACCCCTGGCACAGACAAGCAGCCTTCTTCATAGTCCTGTTCGCCAGTTTTTTCAATAATTTTAGGGTTAATCAATACTAGTAAATGATCTTTGGATTCGCTGGTATCGACAATAATAATCTGTAAGTGCTGATTGACTTGAGTTGCGGCCAAGCCTATGCCTGGCGCGTCATACATGGTTTCTGCCATATCATCTATCAGGCGTCTCACCGCTGCATTCACCTCTTTCACAGGTTTAGCTTGGGTATGCAGACGCGGGTCAGGATAATTAAGTATGTCTAAAATTGCCATAAATATTCTTTTATCTCTAAATATTTGCCACTATACAAAGGAGTTCTTTTTTCCATAAAGCTTGATTGTTGAATGAATTACATGATAAATTTAAACTAAATTAGCAGTATTCGCAGATAGCCTAATATTCAATCTTTAAATGCACTTTTGACCGAGGTCATCCGTATGTTTCGCCACATTATAACGCTGCTCATGCTTTATTGCATAAGCTTAAGCGCCCAAGCTGAACAAGTTTTGCTCAAAAGTGCACACCCTGATCGTCATGTTGTGGTTAAAGGTGACACCTTATGGGGAATTTCTGGCAAGTTTTTAAATGATCCTTGGCAATGGCCTCAGGTCTGGCAGCTTAATCGGAATCAAATAAAAAATCCTCACTTAATCTACCCCGGCGATGTTGTTTTTCTTGATATCAGTACGGGCAGCCCAAAGCTTGTACTACTCAAAGAAAGCATCAGTTTGCAACCTGGTGCAATCGAAGAGCCGCTAAATAAGACTGCTATTTCTACCATCTCTTTAAGTGCTATTGCGCCATTCTTGAACCAACCGCTGATCATTGAAAAAGATCAATTAGCCAACTCCCCAAGAATTCTAGCGGCACAAGATGAACGGGTGATCTTAAGCACAGGCACACGGGTTTACATCAACAAGGTGAAAGAAGGTGATGGCCTCAATTGGTATGTGTATAGGCCAGCAGAAAGCTTTATTGATCCTGATACTAAAGAAGTGCTGGGAGTTGAAGCCACTTATTTGGGCAACCTAAAAATCACAAAATATGGCGAGCCTGCCAGCGCTGACATTGGCGCAGTAAAAGAGGAAATTTTTGTTAGCGATAGATTAGTGCCTAGCAGCACCGATATTATCACCAACTTCGTACCACATGCACCAGATTCATCTATCACTGGCCGCATCATCAATATTTATGGCGGGCTGGCAGAAGCGGGCCCACAAAGCATAGTCAGCATTAATCGAGGGTCGACCGATGGCATAGAGCTCGGCCATGTACTTGCAATCAATCGTGATGGCCGCGTAATCAAAGACCCTGAGACTGCTAAGCTAAGTAAAACCGAAAATACCGCTGATAAATCAGCCTTAAAATCTGGTATGGTTAAATTGCCAGATGAGCGGGTGGGATTGTTGATGGTGTTTCGTGTGTTTAATCGCGTCTCATACGCTTTAGTCATGCAAGCAAAAGAGCCTATTAACAAATTAGATTTAGTCACTACCCCCTAGCAGATATTGCTATGCAAACAAGCACTAGTGAAGCTAATGATAGCGAGTCCTTGCAAGAAAAATCGCTATGGATTAGCTTAAGCAATATCTCTGGCATAGGCTCTAAGACCTTTTTGCAGCTACTTAACGCCTTTGGTAACCCCAGCAACATCTATGCGGCCAGTTACAAACAATTAATTGAAGTGGTCTCAGAAAAAATAGCCAGTGAAATACACCAAGTCGTTGACCAAGATGCCATAAAAGACACCTTACATTGGCTAACACAAACGAATAATCACCTAGTAACTTTAGCCGATACAAACTACCCGCAAGCTCTGCTAGAAATCGCTGACCCGCCCGTATTACTTTACGCTAAAGGCAATTTAGCCTTACTGAATCAGCCAAGTTTAGCCATAGTGGGTAGTAGAAACGCCTCTGTGCAGGGCGAAAAAAATGCCGAGGCTTTTGCCCAAGGATTATGTGGCTATGGCTTATGCATTATTAGCGGTTTGGCATTAGGCATAGATGGCGCAGCGCACCGTGGCGCACTAAAAGCAAACGGCGCCACCATCGCTGTGGTAGGCACAGGTTTAGATATTGTTTATCCTGCGCAACATCGGGATTTGGCGCATCAAATTGTTGAACGCGGCCTCATCATTTCTGAATTTGCTTTAGGTACGCCATCAAAACCACAAAATTTTCCTAGGCGTAATCGAATTATTAGCGGCTTAAGCCTAGGTTGCCTAGTGGTAGAGGCCAACCTACAAAGTGGCTCGCAAATTACTGCTCGCCTAAGCGCCGAACAAGGCCGCGAAGTATTTGCCATTCCAGGTTCAATTCATTCGCCCATGTCTAAGGGCTGTCATCAGCTCATCAAGCAAGGCGCAAAATTAGTCGATAGCTTGCAAGATATTGTAGAAGAGCTCAATTTACATGCCTTGACAAGCACACCACCCCAGCCTGAGGGCCAAGTGCTTACCCATAACAACCCACTTATGCAAATCATGGGTTATGAGCAAGTATCACTAGAGCATTTAGTGCAGCTAAGTGGGTTGACTGTCAGTGAAGTTTCATCCATGCTAATGCTATTAGAACTCGAAGGGAGAATTACCAGCCTAGCTGGCGGACTATATCAAAAAATTGTGTAATTTTAGATCTATGCATAAACCATTTCACTTAATTTAAGTATCACTCTATTTAAGGATAAACATCATGTTTGAAGTATTGGTTTATATGTTTGAAAACTACATTGATACACATTTCAGGCCTGACGAAGATACACTCTCAAAAGAGCTATTTGCCGCAGGCTTTGATGAACAGGATATTAACAGTGCTTTTAATTGGTTTGGTCAGCTAGAACTCATGACCGAACAGCCTGATATATTCAACAAACCTAATCACATCAGTACCCGCATTTTTACTGATAGTGAACTCAAAAAAATCTCTGGTGAAAGCTTAGGGTTTATCCTATTTTTAGTGCAAGCCCAAATACTCAACACCGCTCAACGCGAACTAGTGCTAGAACTAGCCATGAACCTACCGCAACTCAACATCAGTATTGAAGAAATGCGCTGGATAGTACTCATGACTACTTGGGGGGCAAGCAAATCTGGCCCAGATAAAACTAAAGAATATTTATTTATCGAAGATGCCCTGCTAAATAAAGAAAAACCAACGCTACATTAGCCATAGAAAAATTGCACTCAATCTTAATGGCTCACAATTTAATAAACTTCGTCTATATCTTGTTTCTATTAGTACCCACGTGCATGGTGGTTTCTGAGTTTATCATGATGGACGCCATCATCTGAAGCTGATGGATGGAATAATGAGATATCAAAAATTTAAGCGGGCATGGCGCTTCAGCAGCACTGCTATTAGTGATTATGGCTTATATTTTAGTCTTTTCTCAGAAGTATGAAAGGCATTCAACACCAAGGAGTTAAAAACCATGGATTGGGCTTATTTATTTAAGATTGGTATCGCGCTATTTGCCATAGTTAACCCTATTGGTAGTGTGCCAATATTTATCAGCGCCACAGATGGGTGGGATAGAAAACAAAAATTAAGAACCGCAAACGTAGTGGCTATCACGGTGTTTCTTGTATTGGTGACTTCAGCCTTAGTTGGCGATGGTATTCTGGGGTTTTTTAGTATAACCATCCCATCGTTTCAGGTAGGCGGTGGCATATTAATATTATTAATTGCCATCAATATGTTACATGCTAAGCAAAGTCATTCTAAGCAGACACCCGAAGAAGCTAAAACGATGGAAGAGCGAGATGTGATTGCCATCGTGCCACTGAGTATTCCATTGTTAGCGGGGCCTGGCGCGATAGGCAGTATGATTATTGCCGCTCAAGAAAGCAGAACCTTACTAGGGCATCTCTCGCTTGTGCTTCCAATTGCTGTTGTTGCCATGCTTATCTGGTTAACTTTGCAGCTTTCTAGCTATATCGCTGGTAAGTTAGGCACCATAGGCATAAATATTGTGACGCGCCTAATGGGTTTGATACTTGCGGCGATGGCAGTTGAGTTTATCGCTCATGGCATCATAGGCTTGTTCCCCGCACTAGGCTAATAGTCAATATTCATAAAAATCGCAGCACCTCAATTTAAGGCGCTAGTGAGCAATCAGTATTTAATCGAACGAAAAATTATAGGTCAGCGTATACGCTTAAGCTTGACATTAGTTCTAACTAAGACTATATTAGTTCTAGTTAGAACTAAATAGGCGTTATATGGAATTTTTACCTTTACTAAGAGAGCTCGCTAGCAGCTACCAAGCTTTTGAGAAATTCTCAGCACCTCACGTTAAATCGATGAATTTAACTTCACCACAATTCGATGTGATCGCTTCTTTGGCAAATCAACCAGCCATGACTTGCAAAGAATTAGGTGAAAAAACACTGATCACCAAAGGTACGTTGACAGGCATAATTGATCGTCTTGTTATCAAAGAGATCGTTGAAAGAATTAGCAATGCTGATGATGGACGAAGTCAAAAAATTCAACTGACTGCCAAGGGCCAAGAAATCTTCGCCCATGCCTTTCCTCGCCATATGCAACATCTGGCACTAGCCTTTAATCAATTATCAGCAGCAGAAATGCTTAATCTATCCAGCGCGCTTAAAAAATTAAGAGTGGCCATGGAACAACACACCGCTCTTTAAGGAGTAATCATGAAACAAAATATATTAGCAATCAGTTTAATGTTGGCGATAGGCCAGGCTTGGGCTGCCCCAGAAACCTATGTGATTGATGGCAATCACACGCTTCCAAGATTTTCATACAGCCACTTTGGCTACTCAACACAATTGAGTCGCTTTGACAAAACATCAGGCATCATTATTTTGGATAAAGCGGCCAAAGAAGGGTCGACAAAGGTGATGATAGACACAACATCGGTCAATACTGGCTATGCGCTATTTAACGAACATATTCAAAAAGAAGATTTTTTTGATACGGCCAAATTTCCAACAGCCACATTTATATCAAATAAATTTAATTTCGACGGTGATAAAGTCAAATCAATTGATGGCGTGTTGACGATTAAAGGCATTAGCAAAGAGATCACGCTGACGGTGACTTCATTTATGTGCATGCCACATCCTATGGCCAAAAAAGAGGCGTGTGGCGTTAATGCCACTACCATTGTTAAGCGCAGTGATTTTAATATGAGTAAGCATGTGCCGTATGTCAGTGATGAAATCACCATTGATATTCCAGTTGAAGCCATTAAGAAGTCAATATAAGGATAATGTCATGAAGCCTGTCACCACCCAAAAAGCCCCTTATGCAATAGCAGTTGATAGCGGCAAAAGTTACTACTGGTGTTCTTGTGGTAAAAGCAAAAGCCAACCGTTTTGCGATGGAGCGCATCAAGGGTCAAACTTTTTGCCTGTTGAATATAAAGCCAATGAGAGTAAAACCGTGTATTTTTGTGGATGTAAGCTGAGTGCTAAGCAGCCGCTATGCGATGGCGCGCACAGCGCTTTTTAGGGGTAAGCCTAAATAATTTTGCGCAAATGATTAGGCTGTCAACAGCTAGTTTGAATATCGGCTAATAATAATTAGCCCAGCGCAGACTAGAGCCTAGCCTAGGCTTATTCGCATATATTTTTGATGATATTGCTGATCACGCCTGAACGGTTGAGTGTATAAAAATGTAAGCTAGGCGCTCCCCAAACCTGCAAGGTTTCACATAGTTCACTGACCACATCAATGCCGAAGGCTCGTAAAGAAGCCATATCATCGCCATATTCTTCTAGGCGTAATTTTAGCCATCTAGGGATTTCGGCCCCACAAATACTAGAAAACCTAGCAAGTTGGGTAATGTTGTAAATAGGCATAATGCCAGGCACTATCGGCACATGAATGCCAGTTGCGGCACATTGCTCAACAAACCTAAAATAGGCATCAGGATTATAAAAATATTGCGTGATGGCAGAATTAGCGCCCGCATCTATTTTGCGTTTGAGGTTTAATATATCGGCGGCTGGCGTTCTGGCTTCTGGGTGGAATTCTGGGTAGGCGGCCACTTCAATATGAAAATGGTTGCCTGTTTCAGCCCGAATAAACGCGACTAACTCGGCTGCGTACTTGAAGTCACCACTACTCACTTCACCTGACGGCACATCACCACGCAGTGCCACAAGACGCTTAATGCCGTGCGCTTGGTAGGCTTGTAGTAAATCACGAATTTCTGCTTTGCTAGATGAAACACAAGAGATGTGCGGAGCTGCTTGAAAACCTTCTTGCTGGATTTCATACACGGTATCCATGGTTCTATCACGCGTTGACCCACCTGCGCCGAACGTTACCGAGTAAAACTCAGGCAAAAACTGGGCTAATTCTGCGCGTGTTTGGCGAAGATTATCCATGCCTTCCGCTGTTTTAGGCGGGAAAAACTCAAAACTAAGTGTTGTTGTATTCATTAATTGGTCTTTTTATCTTCAATAATTATTGCCGCTAATAGCCAAGAAAGTACGCTGTACAGCAGTGCGCCTATCATGCCTGCTGATAAGCTACCCACCACAAAGCCTTGCAGCCAATTGCCCACTAAATAAAATAACAAGCCATTAATGACCAAGATAAAAAGCCCCAGCGTCAGTATGCTAATAGGTAGGGTTAATATCACTAAAATCGGCTTAATCAAAATATTGACTAAGCCGATAGCTAAGGCGGCCACTAATGCCGTTAAAAAATTAGCCACATGAATATTCGGTACATAATACGCCACTGCCATCAGCGCTAAGGCGTTTAATATCCATACCAATAATAATTTCATCTGGCTATCCTTTACCGTATTACCGCTGAAAACTAATAGCGATAAGTATCTGGCTTATACGGGCCCTGCTTTTGCACACCAATATAAGCGGCTTGCTGATCGGTTAATACCGACAGTTGCGCATTGAGTTTTTTCAATTGCAAGACTGCTACTTTCTCATCCAAATGCTTAGGCAAAGTATACACACCAACTGGATACTTAGCTTGCTGGGTAAACAACTCAATTTGGGCGATAGTTTGATTAGCAAAGCTTGAACTCATGACATAACTGGGGTGACCAGTACCGCAACCTAAATTCACCAAACGACCTTTGGCAAGCAAGATAATTTTTTTGCCATCAGCAAAAATCACATGGTCAACTTGTGGCTTAATTTCGTCCCACTGGTATTTCTCAAGTGAGGCTACATCAATTTCATTATCAAAATGGCCAATATTACATACGATGGCTTGGTCTTTCATTTTAGTCATGTGCTCATGGGTAATGACATGGTAATTACCTGTGGCGGTGACAAAAATATCAGCATGTGCCGCAGCATAATCCATGGTGACCACGCGATAGCCTTCCATAGCAGCCTGTAATGCGCAAATCGGGTCAATTTCTGTCACCCAAACTTGAGCAGATAATGCACGCAGCGCTTGGGCTGAACCTTTACCCACATCGCCGTAACCTGCTACAACCGCCACTTTGCCAGCAATCATCACGTCGGTTGCACGCTTAATCGCATCGACTAATGATTCACGGCATCCGTATAAGTTATCAAACTTGGATTTTGTCACAGAGTCATTGACGTTAATCGCTGGGAAGGCCAATTTACCTTCTTTGTGCATTTGGTATAAACGATGTACGCCTGTAGTGGTTTCTTCCGTCACACCGATAATTTTAGCTAAACGCACCGAATACCAGCTAGGGTCTACTTTCAACTTAGCTTTAATGGCATCAAAAAGACACACTTCTTCCTCAGAACTAGGGTTAGATACTAAAGATAAATCTTTTTCCGCACGAGTGCCAAGGTGCAGTAGCAAAGTCGCATCGCCACCATCATCTAAAATCATATTGGTATAGCCACCATCAGCCCACTCAAAAATTCTATGGGTATAGTCCCAATATTCAGTCAGCGTTTCACCCTTGATGGCAAATACTGGCGTACCACCTGCGGCAATTGCCGCCGCTGCATGATCTTGCGTGGAGTAAATATTGCATGATGCCCAACGCACTTCTGCGCCTAAATCTCTTAAGGTTTCAATCAACACAGCGGTTTGAATCGTCATGTGAAGGCTGCCAGTAATGCGCGCACCTTTAAGAGGTTGCAATAGCGAAAACTCTTCACGAATAGCCATCAAGCCTGGCATTTCTGTTTCGGCAATTGCTATTTCTTTACGGCCAAAGGCAGCCAAGCCTATATCGGCAATTACATAATCTTTAAAATCAGCCACAGAATTCATTTTAATTTCCTTGAATGTGTGACCGGAGGGAAGGGGCAGTGGTATAACTAGAGATGCCTAAGGCTTTTCTCACCCGTATCCCGTGTCCGGCACGGTTAATATGGTGAGCGTCGTTTAAACATTTTCCGAGCCTAGGAGAAGGACTCTCGCAACGCTCCTCGGAATGAGGTGGATTATACGCGCTTTTTTTTAGCTTACCAAGTGCCTGCGCACAACGATTGGAATTCAGTTCTCGGCTGGCCTGCAGACGGCTTGAGCAGATAGTCTGGGTGGTCGCTGGTATGGAATGAGACGTCAACGGCCACCTAGCACCTAGCACCTAGCACAGCCAGCATACTTAATGTTGGCTCCAAATCTCATCAATATCATGAATCCCCCAAGCCGTAGGATTTTCGTTACCTTCTATGGAATCTTGCGCTTCTGGCTTGGATAAGTCGACTAACTCAATATTGATGCGAGTATGCAGAAGAGTTGAATAAAATACTTTGACCAGCGGCGTCAATAATGACTTGGGATTTTGGTCAACCACCACTGCCAGCCGCCCAGATTGCAGTATCACCATAGAGCCTATGGGGTAAATGCCCAAAATTTTTACAAAGGCCTTAAATACCGTATCATCAAAATGCCCTGCCCATTTTGCCATGCGGTGCATAGAAATTCCAGGCTCCCAGCCTGATTTGTAAGGGCGGTTTGAGGTAATCGCATCATATACATCGCAGACCGCACCCATTTTGGCAAATAAGCTAATTTCATCGGCTTGCAATTTTTCTGGGTAGCCCATGCCGTTAACTTTTTCATGGTGATGCAAACAGACATCGGTGACCACTTCATCCAGAATATTGGCCTGTATCAATAACTGATGGCCGCGCTCAGGATGCAGCTTGACTAGTGAAAACTCCTCATCAGTCAGTGGCCCAGGTTTATTAAGCACCTCGACTGGAATGCCTGCCTTACCAATATCATGAAGTAACCCAGCCAAGCCTGCCTGCTTAACCTGAGTTTCAGGCAAGCCCAGCTCTTTGGCCAAGGCCACCATCAGCGCACACACTGCCACCGAATGCATATAAGTATATTCATCTCTAGTTTTCAGGCGAACCAAGCTGATTAACGCGCCTAGATTTCGATCGACTGAGGCGGTAATATCGTCCACCATTTTTATGGCTGAGCCCACACTGACTGCTTTGCCCATACGGGCATCATGAAACATTTTGGCAATTTCTGTTTTTGAATTGTGAATAACTCGCTTAGCCTGCTCGCGCTCTGCGGCTAATGAAGTTTTAGCCGCTTGTTGTGAGGGTGTCGCAGCTGATGATGCAGCTAGGTTCTGGGTAAACGCTGAGAATGCAGTCTCTGCAGCGGTAGTCTGTGCTGAAATGGCTGATGCCTTAATCTTGGCATCTACTTCTTTAGTCGCCTCAACTTCTGCTGTAGCCTGCTCCCTTGCTGACTTTTGGCTAAGGCTATCACTTGCGCTTGGTGTGCTTGTATTTTCTACATCCAAACCCTTAGAGGTATCGATTACCACCTCTTCTATAATGCTATTTTTAAGCTTTTTTAAGTCGGCAACACTATCTAATTTAAAGGCGCCTTTCCAGAAAGGATGGTCTATCCAAGGGCCTTTGAGCTCTTGGATAAACATGCCTAAACGCACTTGTTTGGTAGATATTACCTTTAACATATGTCATCACTATATTGTTATCGCAATTCTAACAATGACATCAATCAATCAATTCCCCTATATAGAGGCTTTTAATGCGGCTACTTTATCGATTGCCTCCCAAGTAAACTCTGGCTCATCACGCCCAAAGTGTCCATAAGCAGCGGTTTTGGTATAAATGGGTCTGAGTAAATCCAACATTTTTACTATGCCTTTGGGACGTAAATCAAAGTGTTCACGCACCAACTGTGTGAGGACCTCATTTGATACCGTGCCTGTGCCATAAGTCTCAACCATGATACTGGTTGGTTGAGCCACGCCTATCGCATAAGAGATTTGCACTAGGCAACGTGAAGCAAGCCCAGCCGCGACTATGTTTTTGGCCACATAGCGACTCGCGTATGCTGCGGAACGATCTACTTTGGAAGGGTCTTTGCCAGAGAATGCACCGCCACCATGAGGCGCAGCGCCACCATAGGTATCTACAATAATTTTGCGGCCAGTTAAGCCACAATCACCTTGCGGACCACCAATCACAAAGCGACCAGTTGGGTTCACCAGAAACTTGATATCGCCTTTAATCAGCTCTTTAGGCAGTGTGGGTTTAATAATTTCTTCAATGACCGCTTCACGAATGTCTTTTAGCGCCATTTCAGGGGCGTGCTGGGTTGAAACAACCACGGTATCAATCGCGCTGGGTTTGCCGTCTTGGTATTTAATTGTGACTTGTGATTTAGCATCTGGACGTAGCCAAGGTAGGCGGCCATCTTTACGCAATTGCGCTTGGCGCTCCATAATTCGGTGTGATAGCCAAATAGGCAATGGCATCAATTGTGGCGTTTCATCACAAGCATAACCAAACATTATGCCTTGGTCGCCTGCACCTTGGTCTAAGGGGTTATCGTGAGCACCATCAACGCCCTGGGCGATATCAGGGGATTGTTTGTCATAAGCGACTAACACTGCACAACCCCTGTAATCAATGCCGTAATCGGTATTGTCATAGCCTATACGTTTAATCGTATCGCGGGCCACTTTAATGTAATCAACATTGGCGGTAGTGGTAATTTCGCCCGCCAATACTATCAAACCAGTATTGGCTAGCGTTTCAGCAGCAACACGGGCGGTAGGGTCTTGGGTTAATATAGCATCTAAAATACTATCGGATACTTGGTCTGCGAGTTTGTCGGGGTGACCTTCAGAAACAGATTCTGAAGTAAAAAGATATTCGTTCATTTATGCGCCTTGGGAAGTAAAGTTTATAAAAAATGAAATGATTTTCATACTAAAGGCTGAAGCATGATTATCAGGTCAGTTACTAGCTTGGCATTCTACCGAAGAATTACCTTATCCGACTAAAATATATGAATAAAACGCTGTGTATTTATTCAATCAATTTATAATCACATTATGAATGCGAACGCGATGACTTTAAAATTTACCAAAATGCACGGGGCGGGCAATGACTTTATGGTGATAGACGCCATTCATCAGTCGGTCAGCCTCACTCAGCAGCAAATTCAAACGCTGGCTAATCGTCAATTTGGCGTGGGCTTTGACCAGCTTTTACTGGTTGAAACTTCGGCTATCGCCGATTTTAAATACCGCATTTTTAACGCTGATGGCAGCGAAGTGGCGCAATGTGGCAATGGCGCGCGCTGTTTTGTGCGATTTGTGGTTGAGCAAGGCTTAACTAATCAACGTGAAATTAGCGTTGAAACTGCTAGCGGCATCATCACCCCTAAATTAGAAGATAATGGCCTAGTCACGGTCAATATGGGCGCCCCTAAATTTGCACCCAGTAGTATTCCATTTATTGCAGACACGCTTGCCCCCAGCTATGCACTGACGGTAGGCGATCAATCCTTAGATATTGCCGTGCTTTCTATGGGCAACCCCCATGCTGTGCAAATTGTCGACGATGTGGCGCTTGCACCAGTCGAAAGTCTAGGTCGGCAAATTGAACTGCACCCGAGGTTTCCTGAGCGAGTAAATGCTGGGTTTATGCAAATTATTGATGCTCACCATATTAAATTGCGGGTGTTTGAACGCGGTAGCGGCGAAACGCTAGCTTGTGGTACGGGAGCTTGTGCGGCGGTGGTTTCTGGCATACAACTAGCTAGGCTGACGTCCCCCGTCACGGTTTCGGCACGGGGCGGTGAGCTGCAAATCGCATGGCAGGGCGGCGATGCCCCGGTGATGATGACTGGCCCTGCGGTGACAGTGTTTACTGGCAGCATTACGTTAATATAAAACAAGCTTAGCTTAAAAATAGCAGTATCAATAAGGACTATCATGCAAGAAGATCAAAGCGCTCAAATTCAAACTAGTACAATTTCAGCCAGCCAAGTCAGCAGTTATTTACGCAGTCACCCAGATTTCTTTGAAACACACGCCAGCTTACTGACTGAAATATTTCTGCCCAGCCCACATGGCAGCGGGGCGATCTCTCTGACAGAGCGCCAACAGTTAGCGCAACGCGACAAAATTCGCGCCACTGAAAATATCGTCGCGCAATTGGTCGCATTTGGTGAGCAGAATGACATCACTAGCCAGAAAATTCACGATTTCAGCGTTAAATTGCTTGCCAATCAAGCATTTGCCCTCCTGCCACAACTCATCGCTACTAGCATGGAACAAGTTTTTGCCGTGACGCAATCGCAAATACGCATTTGGATAAACCCTAGTGACGCCAGTCTTGTGCAAGAAGCTATTTTTACGCCATTACCTACAGCTTTTTGCGAATGGATAAGCAGCTTGCAGGCGCCATACTGTGGCATTAAGCCTGATTTGGCGGCAGATTTAATGCAAGATCATTTGCAATCTTTTGCCTTTATTCCACTACGGCAAGCTGGCGAGCCACACAAAATTTATGGTGTGTTAATGCTAGGCGCAGAAGATGCCGAGCGCTTTAAAGCCGACATGGGCTTAATGTATCTTAAGCGCATAGGGGATTTAATCAGCGCCGCATTGTCAGCTTATGTGTAGCCATACTCCAATGAGCTTATACCTCCCATAAGCCATTTTCCCATGAGCAAATAAGATTGCAAAGCTAGCCTAGTGATACATCTTAACGACTATCTACAGCACTTAACTTTTGAACGTGGCTTGAGCACACTCACGCTACAAAATTATGCACGAGATATTAAATTACTGGCATCATTGCTAGACAGCGCCCCACTTGAGCAGGTGCAAAATTCGCAAATTAGACGTTTAATCGCAACGCTACATAGTCGCGGAAGAAGCGGCAAAACCATTGCCAGAGCACTATCTGCCTGGCGTGGCTTTTACGATTACTTAATTCATCATAAAGGTTATACGCAAAATCCAATTACGGGATTACGCGCCCCTAAAACGCCTAAAACACTACCGCAAGCACTTTCTACTGACCAAGCCGTTAAATTTGTAGACATTAAAGGTGATGGCTTACTTGAACAGCGTGACCATGCAATTTTAGAATTATTTTACTCATCAGGGCTACGTTTAGCTGAGTTAGTTAATCTAGATATCACTATGCTAGATTTTTCTGAAGGCACGGTAACTGTCACCGGTAAAGGCAATAAAACGCGCATTGTGCCTATGGGTAGTCATGCGATAGATGCGATACAAACTTGGATACAACGCCGAGCACTCATTAAAATTGCCGATGCCAACCCAAATGCTTTGTTTGTAACTCAGCAGGGTCGGCGTATTACGCCTAGAGCGGTTCAGTATCGCGTAAAAGAGTGGTCAATTAAGCAAGGCATTAACACCGGCATGCACCCCCACCTTCTGCGTCATAGCTTTGCCACTCACGTATTACAATCCAGCCAAGATTTGCGTGCTGTGCAAGAAATGCTAGGTCATGCCAACATTAGTACCACCCAAGTTTATACCCATCTTGACTTTCAACATTTAGCCTCGATCTATGACAAAGCACACCCGCGTGCCAAGAAAAAATAGCAATACCCTACTAATTTACCCTGTTATTATGGCAGAATAACGCTTAGAAATTTTTACCCAATACCACCCTTAAAAGGAACTATCATGGAACACACACTACCAGCATTACCCTATGCTAAAACGGCTTTAGCACCACATATTTCAGAAGAAACTTTAGATTTTCACTATGGCAAACATCACCAAACTTACGTGACCAACTTAAACAACCTAATTAAAGGCACTGAGTTTGAAAATGCAAGTTTAGAAGAAATCATCAAAAAATCAGCGGCTGGCATCTACAACAACTCAGCACAAATTTGGAACCACACTTTCTTTTGGAATAGCATGAAACCTAATGGCGGCGGCGCTCCTACTGGCGCATTGGCTGATGCCATCAACGCAAAATGGGGTTCTTTCGAGGACTTCAAAAAAGCCTTTCAAGCCTCAGCTGTCGGCAATTTCGGCTCAGGTTGGACATGGTTAGTGAAAAAAGCTGATGGTTCAGTGGATATCGTCAATATGGGCGCCGCTGGCACACCGCTGACTACTGGCGATAAAGCACTGTTGACTATTGATGTTTGGGAGCACGCTTATTACATTGATTACCGCAATGCTCGCGCTAAATTTGTAGAAGTATTTTTAGCGTCTTTAGCTAACTGGGATTTTGCTTCAGCAAACTTTGCGTAATTTTCAATAACCTAACAATGGTCATATATGTGGCCATTGTTAGGTTTACAAGTCTGCCAAAATACAATCCATGCTAAAACGTTTCGCCATTCATTTTGCGCTTATTTTCTTATTTGCTTTTACGCAATTAGGCGTAGCGACCCATGAAATAAGCCACTTAAACGAATTTAGCCAACATAGTCAGCAAGATAAAAAAGCCCCAGCTGAAGTATGTAGTAAGTGTCTCAGTTATTCGCAAGTCGCTAGTGGCTTACAATCTCCAACTTTCACCTTACCCAATATTGAAGCCGGCTTTGCTAGTAATTCAAACTACTATCTCAATGTTCAATATTCACTGCAAACTGCCTACGCAGCCCGCGCCCCACCTCAAATAGCCAGCATTTAATTGTTTGATTTATCAGCTAAGCGTACTTAAAAGCGCTGCTGAATATTTGCTATTTTTTTGAGGTCTACCATGAACAACAAACCATCCACACCGAGGGGTGCAATGTCAACGCGCGCACCCGCATTAAGTAAGGCTTTTGCAATTAAAGCCATTCCATTAGCACTCAATTGCCTACTCATCAATCATGTCTGGGCAGACCAAACTACAAACATTGATTTACCCACGATTTCAGTGACAGGTAATCCGCTTGGTCTAGCCTCAGATGCGCTAGTGGTTCCAGTCTCAATATTAAGTGGGCGTGAACTATCACTTAAACGCGAAAGTACCTTAGGCGATACCCTAAATGGCATTCCCGGCGTTGCCGCTACACATTTTGGGCCCAACGCCTCTCGGCCTGTAATACGTGGCCTAGATGCCGAACGAGTGCGTATTATGCAAAATGGGGTTGGAGTTTTAGACGCTTCATCGTTAAGTTTTGACCATGCAGTGACAATAGATCCGCTGGTCATCGAACAAATCGATGTGGTACGTGGGCCTGCGGCTTTGCTTTACGGCGGTAGCGCAGTCGGCGGCGTGGTCAATGCCATTGATCACCGCATTCCAACGGAATCTGTAACAAGCATTATCGGCAGAACCGAAGCGCGGCTAGGCGGGCCTAATAGCCAAAACAATTTGGCTGGCGTAGTCGATGTCGGTAATGGCAAAATAGCCATTCATGCTGATGCCTATACTCGTAAAACCAGTGACTTAAATATTCCTGGATTTGCCGTCTCCAGCCGTAAAAACCAAGCCGATGGCACAGCTCTAGAAAATCACGGTAAGCTGCTTAACAGTAGCGCCAGCGCTGACGGTGGCGCACTGGGGGCATCGCTCACGTTTGATAATGGCTATATTGGTGCCTCTTACGCTGACTTTAATAGTAATTACGGCACCGTAGCAGAACCCGAGGTACGCGCTGACATGAAAAGTCAGCGCTGGGATTTAGCCAGTGAATTTAAAGACCTAGGTAATATTATCAATCGCGTAAAAGCGCGCATGGCTTATACAGACTACCAGCATCAGGAAATTGAAGGCGGCACCGTTGGCACAACCTTTAAAAATAACGGGGTTGAAGGTAGCGTTGAACTAGGCCACGCTAAGTTTAGTAGTATAGAAGGCGTGGTGGGGGTTCAGTTTCAAAATACCCGTTTTGAAGCATTAGGGACAGAAGCGTTTGTGCCGCCAGTACAAACGCAAAATCACGCTATTTATGTTTATGAAGAAATGCCACTGAACATATGGAATCTAGAAAAACTTAAGCTTAGCTTTGGCGGTCGTGCCGAACACACGACTTTAGATGCCAGCACTTGGGCTAAATCACCCACGGCTCAAGCCGCTAGTTTCAATGCATACAGCTATGCGCTAGGTGGGCTCTATACACTCAATCCCAACTGGTCGGTGGCTAGCAACCTATCGCACAACGAACGTGCGCCCAGTTACTTTGAGCTGTATGCAAATGGCGCCCATTTAGCAACCGGGCAATACGAAGTAGGTAATGCGAACTTTGGCAAAGAGCGTTCCAATGGCTTAGATGCACAAATACGCTGGAAAGATGCTAAAAATTCCTTCAGTTTTGGTGCTTATTACACGCGCTTTAGTCGCTTTTTAGGCTTACTAGATACAGGTAATAGACGCTTAATGAATGGCGATCCTGATACCATTCCTTCTGATGCAGATAGTTTGCCAGAAGCCAAATTTAGCGCTTTTGCCGCCAGTTTTAAAGGCCTAGAAGCAGAAGGTAAATTTAACTTAGTGGATAATTTAGATTTAAAGCTACGTGGTGACTATGTGCGCGCCAGCAACCTTGACAATAGCCAGGCCTTGCCACGCATCACACCAATCCGCTTAGGAGCTGGCTTGCATTATCAAAAAAATGCTTTAGGGGCTAGGCTAGATGTCTTGCATGCCTTCAAACAAAACCGTACGGCTGCAAATGAACTAGCAACAGACGGCTATACCGACGTCAGTGCATTAGTGACTTATAAATTACCCGTTAAACTTAACATGGAGTTATTTGCCAAAGCGAATAATTTACTGAACCAAGAAATACGTGAACATAGCTCGTTCTTAAAAGACATTTCACCTGCAGGCGAACGGTCTGTGTTGATCGGTATGCGGGCAGATTTTTAGACCCCTTAGTGACCTATTAACTAGCATTTAGCTACAATAAAAAGGCCGCAATCGCGGCCTTTTTACTTTAATAAATTCCTATTAACCAAACAATACCAAGCCCCAAACACTAATGACAATGGTTAGTGCAACAATCACCGATGCGCTAGCAATGTCTTTTGCACGCTTGGCAAGCGGATGAACATCAATAGAGGTATGATCCACAGCCGCTTCAATTGCAGAGTTAAATAACTCAACAATCAACACAAGTAATACCACCGCTACCAATAAAGCTTTTTCTACGCCTGTTTTACCTAAATAAAGGCCCAGTGGCACCAGTATCGTGGCTAAAAACAGCTCTTGGCGGAACGCATCTTCATTTTGGAATGCCGCCTTAAAACCATCTACCGAATAACCAAATGCGTTAATCAAGCGGCGTATACCCGTTTTGCCTTTAAATGGACTTTCTACCGTTTTTTTCATATTTTTAGACTTTATAGTTCAATTATTACGCAATATTAACATGCAGACTCGCGCCTCTTAAAGTCATGCGTTATCATAGTGCTTTATTTTGTTAATTAAGGCATTACAAATGGCACGTACAGTAAATTGTATTAAATTAGGCAAAGAAGCCGATGGCATGGATTTTCCCCCGTATCCAGGTGAGCTTGGCAAACGTATTTATGCCAATGTCTCAAAAGAAGCTTGGGCCACTTGGCTAAAACAGCAAACCATGCTGGTCAACGAAAATCGCCTAAGTTTAGCTGATCCAGCTGCACGTAAATACTTGACTGAGCAAACTGAGAAATACTTTTTTGGCGAGGGGGCCGATACCGCGACGGGCTATGTGCCTCAATAGCTGAGCGTTAGACTAGCTAACAATTAAAAAAGCGCTGATGGTCAGCGCTTTTTTATTGAGTGGCAAGAATTAACCTTGATTTTTGCAGTTATTTTTTATAAGTTTTCACGCCATCAGCCGTCGCAAGCAACAACACATTCGCAGGACGTGCCGCAAACAAACCATTGGTGACCACGCCGACAATCTGATTGATTTTTGCTTCCATGGCGATGGGGTCAGTAATATTCAACCCATGCACATCTAAAATCACATTGCCATTATCCGTTGTAAAATTACGCAATGCGGGTTGGCCGCCAAGTTTAACGAGTTCACGCGCTACATAACTTTTCGCCATCGGCAATACTTCTACTGGCAACGGAAATTTGCCTAACACCGGCACGTATTTAGTCTCATCACAGATACAAATAAATTGTTTGGCAACTGCGGCAACGATTTTTTCTCTTGTTAATGCGCCACCACCGCCTTTTAGCATGTGTAGGTGCTCGGTAATTTCATCTGCACCGTCTACATAAATTTCCATACCATCTACGCTATTTAGATCAAATACCTCAATGCCATGGCTACGCAAACGTTGAGCTGTTGCCTCAGAGCTTGCCACCGCCCCATCAATTTTATGTTTTACTTTCGCTAATTCTTCAATAAAAAAGTTTGCGGTAGAGCCTGTGCCGACGCCAATAATGCCACCTTTCACATAATCAACTGCGGCTTTTGCCACTTGTTGCTTTAATTCGTCTTGGGTATATGCCATGTTAAGTAAATCCTCTACAAATTCTTTATAATACAAACAATGCAACATCATACACTGCGCCTGTAATTTTCTAAACAAGGCATACCAAAAATAGCTCATGACCATAGATTACCGACAAAAAATAGAAAATTCACACGTTTACGATGTGGCAAAAAAGACGCCCTTACAATTTCAGCCTAACTTATCGGCCCGCATCCATAATCGAGTATTACTTAAGCGCGAGGATATGCAGCCAGTATTCTCATTTAAGCTGCGGGGTGCCTATAATAAAATGGCAAGCTTGCCTCGCGATTTACTGCAACGTGGCGTGATTGCCGCCTCAGCTGGCAACCATGCGCAGGGAGTGGCCTTGGCGGCACAAAAACTTAAATGCCGCGCAGTCATTGTCATGCCAACCACGACGCCTGCGATTAAAATTCATGCGGTAAAAGCTCGCGGTGCCGAGGTGGTATTGTTTGGCGATAGTTATTCTGACGCTTATGTGAAGGCACTTGAGCTAGAAAAAACTGAGAAACTTACTTTTGTTCACCCCTATGACGACCCCGACGTCATCGCTGGCCAAGGCACGATTGCGCTAGAAATTCTTAACGCTCACCCTGAACCTATTGAGGCGATATTTTGTTGCGTGGGCGGTGGCGGGCTATTGGCAGGCATTGCCACTTACATTAAAGCCATACGCCCCGAAATTAAGATCATTGGCGTTGAAGCCAAAGACGCTCAAGCCATGACAGAATCGCTCAAGCTAGGTCAGCGCGTGATTTTAGAGCAGGTGGGCTTATTTGCTGATGGCGCGGCGGTAAAACAAGTGGGCGAGCATACCTTTGCATTAGCACAACAGTATGTCGACGAAATGATAGTGGTGGATAACGATGCGATTTGCGCGGCCATTAAAGATGTGTTCGAGGATACGCGCAGTATTTTAGAACCCGCTGGGGCGCTCGCTACAGCAGGGCTTAAAGAATATGCTAGTCGTCATCATTTAACTGATAAAACCTTAATCGGCATCGCTTCTGGCGCTAATATGAATTTTGACCGATTACGCTTTATTGCCGAGCGTGCGGAAATCGGTGAAAAACGCGAAGCTGTGCTAGCGGTGACTATTCCAGAAAAACCGGGCGCGTTTAAAACTTTTTGCCGTTTGCTCGGCGAGCGCAATATTACTGAGTTCAATTATCGCTATTCTGACCCAAAATTTGCCCATATTTTTGTCGGGGTCGCCATTAACGACCCAGCAGAATGCAGCCAATTAGTAGCTGATTTACAAGCACAAGGCTTGCCCACCCTAGATTTAACCGATAACGAGCTGGCCAAGTTACATTTACGCCACTTGGTGGGTGGCCATGCGCCTCAAGCTGAAAATGAACTGATATTTAGATTTGAGTTTCCAGAAAAACCTGGCGCTTTGATGAAATTTTTAGACACCATGGGTCATGATTGGAATATCAGCTTATTTCACTATCGCAACCACGGCGCAGACTTTGGGCGGGTGCTCGTTGGTATGCAAGTGCCGCCAGCTGATGCTGATGAATTCAAGCAGTTTTTAGATAATTTGGCCTATCCGTATTGGGATGAAACGCAAAACCCCGCTTATAAGCTGTTTTTGGGATTAGCCACTTTAAAAGCATAGCTAGCAAATACAGCTAGTTGCCATGTGATCAGGGCTATTTATAATTTACTCAATATAAATGCCCACTCTTTGGGATCCACTGGCGTAATAGATAGGCGATTGCCCCGTTGCAATATACGCATATTCGCTAACTCAGTGTAGTCGCGCAGCTCTTTTAGGCTAACTAAGCGTGTTTTTCTGACCAATTTAACATCTACATTGAGCCAGCGAGGGTTCTCTGGTGTAGATTTCTCATCGTAATATTGATGGCCTTTGATGAACTGCAAGCGATCTGGGTAAGCCAGCGTGCTAACCTCAGCAATGCCTGCAATACCAGGCACCTCACAATTAGAATGATAGAAAAATACCCCATCACCGACTTTCATCTGATCACGCATAAAATTTCTAGCCTGATAATTCCGCACGCCGTACCAATCTACCGTTTGATTTGGAAAACTAGCCAAGTCATCAATTGATACATCAGCAGGCTCAGATTTCATTAACCAATAACGCATATTTGTTCCTTATTTCAATAAGTGATTAAGCCTTATGATAATCTATAACTTAGAAATTAAACCTGAAAAATTAAACCTGACTTTTATTAAGGAATATGGATGTCAAAACAGCAAATTAAGAACGTGCTAGGCACAGCTTTACAACTATGCAGTTCCGCGCCCTTGACTGGGTTTACGCGTAGCGGCTGCTGTGAGACTGGCGCTGATGATAGTGGCAGCCATACCGTATGTGCACAAATGACGGACGAATTTTTGGCCTACTCTCTTTCACGAGGTAATGATTTATCAACCCCCAAGCCGCAATACGGCTTTGATGGATTAGTAGCCGGAGATCGATGGTGCGTTTGTGCGGCGCGCTGGTTAGAAGCTTCAGAAGCTGGTTTTGCGCCACCAGTCATTTTAGAGGCCTGCCACGAAAAATGTCTAGAAATCGTCAGCTTAGCGGATTTGAAATATCACGAATTGAGGTAGGGCTTGGCACAGAGGGTAGGGAGTTCTCCACGGATATAGCCTAAGCCAGCATCCTGAACCAAAAAGGCTCAAGTGGTAACAGCCTAGAATGCATTAGGTACACCCACCAAGAGGTCTTAAAAGAGCACTCAACTTAGGGCGCGCGCACAACACTCGAATGACCAAAACCGATGCTATAAACTAGTTCAAGGAATTATTAGCTTAAACCGCACCGCAGAGAACAAACTTTAAAACTACAAATTTAATATAAAACTAAGAATTTAATATTGCTAGATGCTTTATGAGTTTTTTAACACATAGCCAACTCTAAAACAATTGAAATGATTTTACTCTAGATTGCCCTAAATTTAATGTTGCAGTGACTAAATTCTCTATTTAACAGCACAGGTTTTATCAATCTGATCTTGCATTTCTGAGATCCTACGTTTGATATCGCCTACATCCACATTGCCGCTTTTAGCGCTCAATAATTCATGCGATAAATTAAGTGCCGCCATAATCGCAATCCGCTCAACGCCTATTATTTTGCCACCCTCGCGTATGTCACGCATTTTTTTATCTAAAAAATTAACGGCATTTATCAGCCCAGGGCGTTCTTCATCTGTGCAACTCACGGTAAATTCACGACCCATGATAATGACCTCCACCGCTTTACTTTGACTCATAGTATTTTACTCAAAATCTTCATGCTGCGTTACGGCAGCGACTCCATCAAGGCTTCAATTCGCTCGCTGGCTTTGGTCATATTGGCTTTTAATAAAGCGCTGTCATTTTTTGTTGCCGTTAAGTCAAGGCGTAATTGTGCATTTTCATTGCGTAACTCATTACACAATGAAATTAAGCTTGATAACTTGAGTTCTAAGGCTTTTAAGTCGGCATCCATGCGCCTACTATAATTGAAAAAATTCATTATAGTCAATAGTTAACGACTAATTTTCAAAGTAATACAATAGATTGTAAATAAGCCACAGTAAGTTAGCGCGTGCTAACTCCGCAATAAACGCTATAATCTAGGCTTGTTGTTAGGTGCCAAGTTTGTTTTCTACAAACAAGGTGAAACTGGGAAATAGGTGCGTTGAAAAACAATGCCTATGCTGCCCCCGCAACGGTAAGTGAGTTTTTGATTTATTCAAATAGTTTTGCAATATGCCACTGGGTTAAACCTTAGAAAAAGGTAAGACTTGGGAAGGCGCAAAACACTAGGGTTTAAACCCTAAGACTCACCAGCCCGGAGACCGGCCTAAAAACAACGCCTTATATTAAGGCACGCTAGGCAATGCCGCGGGGTGACGGTAAACAAAGGCTGCGCTATTTGCGTCGATTACTTGACTGCGCTTTCTTTTTTTATTCATGACCTTAAGTATTCTCTAGTTTTAAAAAATCTACATGCGGGGCCGCATGTAATTTAGGGAATCAAATATGAATAAGTCTATTATTGCCAGCCTAATTGGCCTGGCATTTAATCATGTGGCTATTGCAGCCGACAATATCAATTTAGACAATGTAGTCGTTACCGCCTCACGTATTCCACAAACCCGCGAAAGTGTGATTGCTGATGTTACTGTGATTGATGCCGAAGAAATTCAACGTGCGGGTCAGGCTACTTTTGTTGAGTTGTTGCAAACGCAGCCAGGGGTTGAAATTAGCTCAAACGGTGGCGCAGGATCAAACTCAAGTATTTTTCTACGTGGTACAAATTCTAATCAGGTCGTTGTATTGGTCGATGGCCTTCGCATAAACAGCATTACTGATGGCCGTACAAATTTTGGCAATATTCCGCTGTCTCAAATTGAGCGTATTGAGATTCTTCGAGGCCCTGCAAGTAGCTTATATGGCCAAGATGCAATAGGGGGCGTTATTCAAATTTTTACCAAGCGTGGCGATGGCGCGCCACAATTTAATACAGCTATTGCTTACGGTAGTTATAACACTCGATCTGCTGATGCCGCATTTAATGCAAAAGTGAATGATATTAAATTTTCTATGAACGTCTCAAGCTTAACGACTGATGGTTTTTCTGCGTTACGCATTAAAAATGACGCTAGACGTGACAGCGATGGTTATCGCAACCTATCCGTCAGTGGTGCAATTTCTTACTTATTTTCTGATAGTAACGAACTTGGCCTGCAATTCTTAAACAGCGACGGCCACGCAAAATACGACAACGAATATAATGATTTTTCAAATTTTTCCGATTACCGTCAATCTAGCATGGGTGTTTTTAGCAAAAATAAAATCACAGAAAAATGGCAAAGCACCGTCAAAATCAGCAACGCAATTGATGAAAACAACAATCAAACGTCTGCCTACACAAACAACCAAGTCAAGTCTGAGCAACGCCAATATACTTGGCAGAATGACTTCTCTTTACCTATTGGCACAGTCACCGGCATCGCCGAGCGCTTAGAGCAAAAACTGACTTCAAATACGGCTTATCTAAATAGTCAGCGGAACTCAAATGGGCTATTCTTAGGTTATTTAGCCAGCATAGAAAAACATAGCATACAGGCCAACATTCGTCGTGATGATAGTTCACAATACGGCACACACCTGACCAAAGGTCTTGCTTATGGCTATCAGCTGAACAACTATTGGCGAGCAAGCGCTAACTACGGCACGGCTTTTAAAGCGCCAACCTTTAATGATATTTATTACCCACCTTATTATGACGAAGGTTACGATGGCGCTTGTGACTGCTGGGTAAATCAAAATAACGCCAATTTAAAGCCTGAACGATCACAAAACTTTGAAGCCGCCGTGAAATATGCAACAGCATCACAAACAGCATCTATCGTCATCTATCAAAACCGTATTAAAGACTTTATTGCATTAGACAGCAGCGACTTGCCTGCTAATTACAATGCCACAATTAAGGGCATATCACTTGCCGCTAGCCAAAGCTGGGGCGGCTGGCAGCTTAAAGGCAATATGGACATTCAATCACCCAAAAATACCGATGACAATGCATTTCTCACGCGCAGAGCACGCCAGCATGGCGCCATCAATTTATCTAAAGTTTGGGGAGATTGGCGGTTTGACAGCGAAATGATTGCATCTTCAGACCGATATAACGATGCTAAAAATCAGCAGCGCATGGCAGGCTACGCACTATTAAACTTAAGCGCCCATTATAAAATAGATAGCTCTTGGTCTGCTCAAGCAAAATTAATCAATGTGCTAGATAAAGACTACGCTTTATCTTTAAGCAATGCTGATGGCACGCCATACAACACTCCAAGGGCTAACTTATTTATCAGCTTACTTTGGCAAGCAAAATAACTAAGTAATTTGATGAATGTTATAATGCTAACAAATCAACTAAAATCTGACCTTACCAATACGGAGTAAGCTATGCGTTTTTCTTTTAAAAATACACCTACCCAGCATTTAGCCATTGCCGCTGCAATCGCATTTTTTATGCTACTCACCCGTGGCAGCCATGTATTAACTAGCGTGGCCTTACCAGACGCTAGCTTGGCCTTGCTGATGATAGGGGGCTTGTATTTAAGAAAAGCCGCTTGGCTTGCTTTATTTGTGGTGCTAGCGAGCGCTATTGATTTTGGCGCTGCTGCTATTGATAGCTTGCAAGCTTTTTGCTTAACCGCTGGCTACTGGGGTATGCTCCCCACCTATGCCGCAATGTGGCTAGCAGGCGTTTGGCTAGGCAAACAAACCGATAGTTTAAATGCAACTAAATTCGCTGTGGCTGCCATCTTTTCAACATTTGCGGCATTTGTAATCTCTACGCAAACCTATTATTTGTTTTCTGGCCGCTTTCCTAACCATGGCATCATTCAAACCATGCAATATGGCTGGCACTATTTACCAAGTTATATGGGCTATACAGCCATGTATTTAATAAGCTTTTGGGCATTAGCAAAAGTATCAGCCAAATTCGATTTGGCTAAACAATTAACCAATCATATCGCTTAACTTATCTGCGGCCCAAATAGGCGCCCCCCTAGGTTGTTGTTTAAATTATTTTTTCAAACTGTTTGGAAGTTTGATATAATGCGCGGCTTGCGAAGTTTTACCGACTTTTGCAAGGGTTAAAAGCAGTACGGCCGAGTAGCTCAGTCGGTAGAGCAGCGGATTGAAAATCCGCGTGTCACTGGTTCGATTCCAGTCTCGGCCACCAATAAAATCAACGGCTTAAGTTAACTCTAAGTCGTTTTTTTACGCCCATAGCTTTTGAGAATTCCTTACAAAGACTGACTGTGCTGACAACATTGAACGTATCTAATCCTAGGAGGGGGGATTGTCCACGCTGATTGACCGTGGCTGATACTGTTTAACAGACCAATTTGTTAAAAATCAAATATACTTCCTAATACCATCTAAGCTTTGAATTAAAGGTACAACTTCTATTATGGTAGTTAAAAGCTGGTACAACGGATACAGCCCAAAAGAACGTGATGATAAGTTCAAAGCAATGAAGAAATTGCTAGCCAAAGGCGAATTATTACAACCTACTGGCTCATGTTCTTTATGTAACGATAATGAAGTCCCTCTTGAATATCACGATGAAGACTATGGCGCACCATTTATTTGGGAGCCGCCAGCATTGCTCACTCTATGCCGTCACTGCCATAGAGATAAACTACATAAAAGGTTCAGCAGGCCTGTTGCTTGGTTGGCATACATTGCGCATATACGAAGAGGCGGATATGCCAGAGACCTTAAAGATTTACAGATAAAAAAAGAAGTCGACGCCTACAAAGCTGCAATTGAGAAAAATGAGGCTTTTGTACTAAAAAGCTTGCGCCCTTACGAGCATGAAATTGGTAAAGAGTGGTTTGCTAACCTGAGAATGGATATTGAAAGTTTATCTGACCCATTAGCTAGAGCAAGAAAATAAGCAATGAAGTTAAGCGTCGCGTTACGCGACCCTTTTATTTAACAATCTTTAATATTTTTGTTGGTCCTATATCAAACCTGATGTGCTAGTATTAAACGCAAGTTTTACATACGTGGCCATCCGTTATGAATGTTTTTATTGATACAAATATACTTTTAAGTCTTTACCAACTTTCTGGGCCAGACCTAGACGAATTAAAGAAAATAATAAAACTTTCTCAAAATGGGAAAATTAAGATCTACCTCCCCCAGCAGGTTAAAGATGAATTTTCTCGGAACAGAGAAAGAGTAATTAAAGAATCCGTTGGAGTTTTTGAAAAAAGCAAAGCTAATGCATCACTCCCAAATATTGCTAAATCACATACAAAAGTTTCTGATTTAAGACGACTACAAGAAGAATTCAATCAATTAGTTAAAGAAATAAAATCGGATATTGATGAACAGATCTCTGATGGAAAATTGAAAGCAGATGAATTAGTATCAGTCTTATTTTCCCAATTAAATACATCAGCTATTGATACATCTATCATAGATAAAGCAAGGTTAAGAAAAGAACTCGGCAATCCTCCTGGGAAGAATGGCAACCTAGGGGACTCTATTAATTGGGAATGGCTTTTAAGTAATGTTCCTGCTGGCGAGGATCTTAACATTGTAAGCTCCGATAGCGATTACTCATCTGAGCTTATCGATGGTGATATAAAGAAATTTCTTGCTGATGAATGGGTTCTAAATAAAGATTCAGAAATTAAGCTATACAAAGGACTTCCCGATTTATTAAAAGACCATTTTCCTCATATTAAATTATCAGATGAAATTGATAAGCAAGCTGCTATAAATCAATTGGAATCATCATGGGCATTTACTACTACTCATGATGCAATTAGCAAGTTAGATAAATTCGCAGAGTTTGGTGATGGGGAGCTGTCACAATTAATTAACGCCTACATTTCCAACTCCCAAATACATTGGATTTTAGGGGATGAGGATGTATTGAATTTTGCTAAAAAGATATTATCTTTAGTAAAAAATGAATTTTTAGAGCTTGATGCATATCCATTGAAGTGCATGGTTGAAGAGATAGAGAAGTCTAGCGATTCTAACGCAAGTTAAAAAAATAGGCATGTCAATGGCGCTGCTGTACTAGCTGGATTATACTTAACCATACTAATAAAAACATCAGCACTTCATGCTGGCTTACTTTGTAATCATAGTTACGGAGCATCACAAAATGCTTGATGAAAAACAAAAACAAGAAATAATTGGCAAGCTAAATCAACGCTTCACAAGAAATGGGAATCCCCTCAAATGTCCCATGTGTGGTGATCATCAATTTACTTTAACAGACGCCTATTTAAACCATACACTCCAGAATGATTTAACTTCATTTTCACTCGGAGGCCAGTCAATACCAACAATAGGGATTGTCTGTACAAATTGTGGATTTTTAAGTCAGCATGTACTTGGAATAATCGGTAGCTTGCCAAATCAAGGAGGCGGCAATGAATAGGAAAGTCTCATCGCCGAATCAAATCGTATCTACGATAACAAACCAAATGTATGCCAATACAAAATTTGAGCACAACGAAACTCAGCCCATTTATCTGCTTCATAGAGATACTATTCGTAGTTTTTTCCATGAGAAAATTAATTTGTTTGGCTTAGCAGGGAAATTATCGACTAGTTTCGGTCTATTTTTATCATGTGGAACTACACTTTTAACCTCAACGTTCCATGAAACTAAGTGGGTAAAAGCTGACCTTATTGAAAATATTTTCACTATCTTGACATTTGGTGCATTGATTTTTTCTATTTATCAATCGATTAAATACCTAACCACTAGGAATGAATTAACGGTTAATGCATTGACTGAAGACCTTAGTAAAAGATCGATTGGATCAATGACTGACAAACCTGAAACTAAAGAATAGTTAAGCGTCGCGTTACACGACGCTTAACTTCAAAAGATCTCAGCTATTTGATGCCTTAACGCAAGTCGTAGGCGCCTAATTAGTAAGAGATAGGTCTACATTTGTAGCAATGAAGATGGGTTTGTTAACACCCGTCTTAGTGCAATTCTTTGTAAGTAGCGACCATTCATCGCTTACCCCATGCTCTGGATCGTTGATGCTGACATATAGCTCTTGCGTCAAAGGTAGGTAAACGCATACGCCATCAGCTAAGGTCTTTACTTTAGTCACTGGATCATAATGCTGAATCCATGAAGCCAGTGCCTCTGGCGCATTATGTATGTTGGCTTGGTGTAGCTTTTTAGACCATCCAAGCTGCTCTGGTGATCTTGCTGTGATGTCCCAGCGATCAAATTCAAAAAAATCAATCAGGTATTTGGCGTAAGGATTACGCACTTCAACTGAGCCGTTATAGATGGCTCGATGAAATAAGCCCTTGCCATAGGTACTGCCAAATTTCTCGTTTACAAATCCTCGTACTGCAATTTCTCGTTCTTTCATTTTAGTTTCTCCATTTTTAAGTTGCGCTGTCGCTAAGTCGCTTTGTGTTCTTTGGTTGCAGAAGAAGAAAAAGAGAGTCACTGTGATTTTAGTTGCCTGTTAAGTTGCTGCTCAGGGCTTCCCATTTGTCTCACTTGTTGCAAGTTGCTGTTTAGTAGCAACTCCACTTAGTAACAGCAACTTCTTTTTTCTTCTTCTGTAACTTCTACTCAACCCACAAGCCACCTAAGCAACTCGCAAAAGTATTTATCCCTGTATAAGAAAACACCGCTAAAACTGGTGAAAAATGAGCCAAAACGAAAGATCACTAATAAATCGGTTGTCCAAATGGCTGGTCTGACATTAACTTACTGAGTGCCCATTCAACAAAAGGAGAAATTAAGTGAGCACATTAAATAATTTAAAGTTAACAGCTGAGAAAAAACCACAACATATAGCGCCAGTTCAGCAGCGCAGAAACAAGCTATCGCATCGCTTATGGGAACAGATTCAGTTAGCTAAAAGCCAAGTAGAAGGCACCTCTTTTAAAGTGACCAAATACAAGTCATTTAAAGATCAAGAAACTGGAATAAACAAACAAATCGAAGTGCCAAAGCGTATAAGGCCATGGTGGTTTGTTGCAGCTAATGGCAAGGTGTGTATTTCTATCAAGTACGGCACTAGCGTATTAGAGCTAGCTAAAGGCAAACCCAGTGTTGAAGTAGATAATCCACAAGCCTTAATTCAAGCATTAGAAACAATTAAGCAGGCAGTTGAGGCTGGTGAATTAGATGGGCAGATAGAGATAGCGAGTGCTAACTTACGGGCTGGCTTTCAGCACTAGCAAAGCAAGTTAAGCGTCGCGTTACGCGACGCTTAATGGATAAATACTTATATGCAACGGTATCAACTACAAGTAAGAGTAAATGGGATTTGGATAAAGACCGCTATCTTTGCTGATAGTGAACTTCATGCTCGCTTACTTGCGCAATATCAATATGGATTTAACAATGCGCCGTTTGCACCTACTAAAATTGGATAACTACTATGAAGTTTTTTGAATTCGCTAGCGTGATAAAACCAAAGAAACCACTAACACCTGATCAGTCTAGGGTTGCATCCATGCAGAATCAAGTTAAGACAACCCAGAAAGCCATTAAGGCTGAGAAAGCTAGGCAGAAGATTAAGGCTGGGCAACAACAGTTAGCGCAAAGCGGAAGCGCTTACTAGCTTAAGTAAGCTTAATTCAAAACCTGCGCCACCAATACATTTGCAATGGTTTGTTGTTGCTGATTGGCTTGTTGAATGCGGGTTTTGAGTTGGTCGCATAGGGCCATCAGTTTATCAACTTTGGCGACGATGCGGTGTTGTTCGGACAATGGTGGCAATGGGAAAGGGTTAGTCTCTACAAAATCTTTAGGTAATCGTTTCTGACCTGCTGTGCCGGTCATCTTAGATTCACCTAGCTCTAAAAATCTTGGTGATTTTAGATATGCCAAAACATACCTAGAGTTCAATGTGTTAGCAAGTGGTCTTACGATATGTAATTCTGTAGTTCCTGCACCTAGACCATTTTCGAGATTTTCAAAAACGCAGGCCTTGCTATTTTCAAAACAAGGGGTAATTTTTGCTACACCGATGTCACCTTCAGAAAAATGCGTAAAACCCTGTTTTATTTCTTTCCAAAGCTTTTTTTCATCTTGATGTTTATCTGTAAATTCCGAGCCAATAAGAGTCATTGGTACAAATGAGGCTTTTATATTATCTGAAGCAGCGTTTCTTGGATTTATAACAGCTGCATTTAATAGACTTGTCCACTTCCACCCCTTCGGCAATTCATAAGGGCTCTCATTATCACTAATCGTCGCTAACGACTTTTCTTTCTTAATTTTACCTTCAACCACCAACTTCACTTTTTCAGCCTGTATGCGCTTTAGCAATTCACTAGCTGGCTCATCGTTAGCATCTTGTGGCACGAGTTTGCCCATGACGGCTAGTTGTAACAGTGTTTGCTTGAAGGCATCTATGCTGGTTTCGGTAGTGAATAGCGTGTCGAAATGTACAGCGATACGTTGCCAGTTAGCGCTAAAGTCATCGGCACTTTCTGATTGCGTGAGCGTTCCTAGCAGATGGCTCACCAGCCTCTCGTGCGCTTCTGCGGCATTGCTATGCTGCGTTTCCAGTTGGTCGCACAACGCCATCAGTTCATCAACTTTAGCGACGATGCGATGCTGCTCTGGGAGGGGCGGCAAACCAATGACATGAGATAAAAATGGTCCACGATTAATATGAGTCATGACAAGTCCGTGTGCATGAACGCTGTCTTCCATTTCTCGAATTGCAGCTTTAAGCAGCCAACATAAATAATTTTTTGATATAAGCTTTTCTGGAATAACACGAAATATATGTTGATTCAGTACACCATCTTCATTCAAATTCCAAATAAATACATCAAGAGTGGCAGACCAAGAAACAAGTATATCTCCTGTTCTGACTATTACTGAATCATCCACTTTTTTTTCAGTACGATTGAAGTCTTGGCTTCTTCCAGAAAGATTCTGAATTCTTATAATTGGGCGACCAACATTACCCCATTCATTTGGTTTAAAAGCTAAGCCATTTATATACTGGCCAGTATCATTAACTCTCGCATAAACCCAATTGTTAGGTATGTCAAAGGACTTCTCATCCTCGCTAATTAACCTTAACGGTTTTTCTTTCTTAAGCTTGCCTTCTGCAATGAGTTTGGCATTTTCAGCCTGGATGCGTTTGAGCAGTTCGCTGGCAGGTTCATCATTTGCGTCATGCGAGACAAGTTTGCCGCGAACAGCTAACTCTAAAATCAAACTACGTAGTTTTTGGATGCCATAGACTTTGCCTGCGCTTCCACTGGCACGGCCGCGACCTGATTTTTTTTCAGTTTCTGCCGATGTCCAAATATCGATATGCTCAGTGAGCAGTTGTTGAATTTTGCTCATTGTTTAGCCTTGTGTGCTTAGTGCTTGAGCAAGAATGTTTTTTAACTCGCCACGTAGTGTGCTAATTTCTTGCTGCATGCTCTGGTATTGGGCTAATAGCAATTCAGGGTTATGGTTTTCTTGCTCTTTCACATGCGGATTCTTACAATCAAGGTTGTAGTGACGCGCTTTAATTTCATCCAAGCTCACTTTCCACGCTTGAGTGTTTTCTTTGCGGGCACTAAAGCTATCTTCTGCACTGCCCCACCATGCGGCAAGCGGTTCAAACTCTTCTACCTTAAGCGGTTTTGTTTTGTTATAGGCTTTTACACCTGTTGGCAGAGTGTGCTCATAAAACCAAATGTCTTGGGTAGGCGTGCCTTTGGTAAAAAATAGCAGATTAGTTTTAATAGGAGTGTAAGGAGCAAACACGCTATTGGGTAAGCGCACTACGGTGTGCAGATTGCAATCTTCGAGCAACTTTTCTTTAATGCGGGTTTTGATACCTTCGCCGAATAAAAAGCCATCTGGCAACACCAATGCGGCGCGACCACCACTTTTAAGTAGCTGCATAATGAGTACTAGAAATAAATCTGCTGTTTCACGCGTGCGAAAAGCAGCTGGGAAGTTGGTTTCAATGCCATCTTCTTCATTGCCGCCAAACGGTGGATTCGTAACTACGACGTCTACACGTTCGTTTGGACCCCAGCTAATGAGTGGGCGCGCCAAGGTGTTGTCATGACGAATATTACTTGGCACATCAATGCCATGCAAAATCATATTGGTGGTGCATAGCAGATGCGGCATTGGCTTTTTCTCAACACCATGAATGCTGGTTTGTAGCAGTGCTTCGTCTTCTACGGTTTTTACATCTTGCTTGCGGATGTGTTCAATGGAGCAGGATAGAAAACCACCCGTACCACATGCTGGATCCATTAGCTTTTCACCTAAGCGCGGATTGACCATGCGCACCATGAATTCCGTCACCGCACGTGGTGTGTAGAACTCACCGGCATTACCTGCGGCTTGTAGATCACGTAGTAATTGCTCGTACATATCACCAAACAAATGGCGTTCTTGCCCCTTGTTAAAATCTACACCTTCTTGAATCTTGTTAATTACCTGACGGATTAACTGACCAGATTTCATGTAGTTGTAGGCATCTTCAAACACTGAACGAATCACATAAGCACGCTGATCTCCACCTTTAGCTTCTAACTGCTGCAAGGCGGGAAACATGTCGTTATCAAGAAACTGCTTGAGTGCATCGCCAGTCATGCCTTCGGCATTGGCTGCCCAATTACGCCAGCGGTATTGCTCAGGCAATGGTGATTGGTAGTTGTCTTGTAATAACTCCCACTCTGTTTCGCGGTCATCAAATATTTTTAGGAATAGCATCCAAACCAATTGGCTTAGGCGTTGCGCATCACCGTCGACACCGACGTCTTTACGCATGATGTCTTGAATAGATTTAATGGTGCTGGAAATGCTCATGATAATTTGTTCTTTTTTATGGATTAAAAACTATGCGTAAAGGTGTTGCTCTAATTCTTGCAAGGCTGCGATATAGGCTATCTTGCCGCCAAACGCTGTCACTAGTTCATTTGCTGTGCCCATATTTTTAAATGGATCTAACGTAAGGATTTTAATGTCTTCGATGTTCTCAATGCCCGTATCGGCATACTTCTCTAACAAACTTTCAAGCACTTGCCGCGCTTGCTCTCCGTATTTGGCAAAGTAGTTGCGCTTCTTTACCTGCTCAGCACGTTCACGGCGCGTAAGCGGTGGTCGATCAAAAGCAACATGGCAAATCAAATCAAACGCGTCAAAGTCTTTGCCTACTTCGTCTGCCAGCGGCTCTAGCAACAAGCCATGTTGTTCAAGGGTTTGCAGTATAGCGGCCTTACGGTCAGCTTTATTCCAACTACGTAAAAACTCATCTAATGAAGCATAATCTTTACGTACTGTTTGGCGGGTGTAATCTTTAAGTGACTCAGTAATTAATTTACCTTCAGGCCCGTAATATTGCACTCGTTCTGAAACGACATAAACAGTCACATCGCCTAATACGTATTTAACTCTTCCTTCTCCATCACCCCCATCACCACCTTCATCACCACCAGTAGTTATATCGCCCCCATCGGTTATATCGCCCCCATCGGTTATATCATCAGGTGGAACTGGCGGTTCATAAGGCTTAGGCTCATAAATCACTACAGGCTCGCCGTCAAAGTCTTTATCGGCAAATAGTTCAGTGGCTTTTTTGAAGTCCATAATAGTGAACCAATATTTGCCGTAATCTTCATTAATACGCGTGCCGCGACCTATCATCTGCTTAAATTCAGTCATGGATTTGATATGCTGATCTAGCACGACTAACTTGCAGGTTTGTGCATCTACGCCTGTGGTCATGAGTTTTGAAGTAGTGGCAATGACGGGATAGCGTTCTTCTGGATTAATGAAGTTATCCAATTCAGCCTTGCCTTCTTGCTCATCGCCAGTAATTCGCATCACGTATTTACGGTTTTCTTTAACACGCTCTGGATTCAAGTTAACCAAAGCTTGACGCATGCGCTCAGCATGATCAATGTCGTCGCAAAAAACAATTGTTTTGGCGTAAGGATCGGTAGCGACTAGAAACTCAGTAATTTTCTTGGCAACCAGCTCGGTGCGTTTTTCTAATACCAGCGTTCTATCCATATCGCTCTGGTTATAAATACGGTCTTCAATCAACTGCCCTGCTTTATCTACTTGGCCTTTGCTAGGTCGCCAGCCTTGAATATCTTTATCAATGTCGATCCGCACTACTTTATAAGGGGCAAGAAAGCCGTCTTCAATCCCTTGCTTGAGCGTGTAGCTATAGACTGGATCACCAAAGTAATGGATGCTGGAAACTTCTTTCGTTTCTTTAGGCGTGGCAGTTAAGCCTATATGCGTAGCTGATGAAAAATACGCTAGGACTTCGCGCCATGCTGAATCTTCAGCTGCACTGCCACGATGGCATTCGTCAATAACGATCAGATCAAAGAAGTCTGGCGAGAATTGTTTGTAAATGTTTTGTTCTTCTTCATTGCCAGTCACTGCTTGATACAAGGACAGGTAAATCTCGTAGCTCTTGTCTATTTGACGCTTGCTGATTTTAGTCATTGCCGCGCCAAACGGTTTGAAGTCATTATTCTTGGTCTGGTCGACCAATATGTTGCGGTCAGCTAAGAAAAGAATGCGTTTCTTAGTGCCAGACTTCCATAAGCGCCAGATGATTTGAAATGCGGTGTAAGTTTTGCCCGTGCCTGTTGCCATCACTAACAAGATGCGTTGCTGGCCTTTTGCTACGGCTTCAACTGTTTTGTTAATGGCATTGGCTTGATAGTAACGCGGAGCGCGAACTGTGCCGTCATCGTAATACGGCATTTCTACCGTGTGGCGTGCGGCTGAAGTTTCTATCCCTTTCCATTGGCAATAACGTTGCCACAACTCAGCGGGTGATGGGAAAGCCTCTAATGCTAACGCTTGCTCGGTGATTGCGGCATGTCCTGTGCGATCATGAAATAGAAACCCATCACCATTAGAGCTAAACACAAATGGCACTTCAAGCGTTTCAGCGTAATTCAGTGCTTGCTGCATACCTGCACCTACGCTGTGACTGTTGTCTTTGGCTTCTATTACAGCAATTGGGATGTTGGATTTGTAGTACAGAATATAATCAGCGCGTTTTTGCTCACCGCGGCTATGCAGTTTACCGCGCACAATGATACGGCCTTTGGTGAAACTGACTTCTTCACGAATCTGGCTATGCAAATCCCACCCTGCATTAGTAACTGCTGGGGTAATGAATTTGGAACAAATGTCGCGTTCGGATAGTTTTTTCTTATCAGTCATAAAAGACCATTAATTCATTGGGGATGTCAGCTGGAAATGATACTGCATATTTGAAATACTTGTCGTATTGATTGGCTTGATGAGCGTCCATATTATTGACACTTGATTTCATTCCTACATAAATACTAATAACAATCAGGTTAAGAAAAGTAGCATTTTCTTAACCTGAATAGTAAGTCATTGATTTATAAAAGGTCTGCCCAACAGTCTTTTCGGTCGCTCTTTTGAGATAAAGAAAACACAATATATGTGTA
>CAIRBH010000049.1 GCA_903876765.1 uncultured Pseudomonadota bacterium
CGGCGTGGAGAGATTCGAACTCCCGACATCCTGCTCCCAAAGCAGGCGCGCTACCAGGCTACGCTACACGCCGAAGGGCAGAAATATACTGCAAACCGAGCTGTAGGTCAATTCTAATATGTTAAAATGTCACTTTATTTTCAATAATACTTAAATACTAAGTACCCACAATCAGATGACAGCTCAAATAATTGATGGCAAAGCGATTGCCGCCAGCGTTCTTCATTCCGTTCAGTCGCGCATACAGGCAAGACTGCAAAGCAATAAACGTGCACCTAGTTTAGCCGTCATTTTAGTGGGCGCTGATCCCGCTTCTGCTATTTACGTGCGTAACAAGCGCCTAGCGTGTGAAAAAGTTGGCATACGCTCAATCGCTTACGATTTGCCTGCCAGCACCACAGAAAGCGAGTTACTTCAGCTCATCAAACAATTGAATCAAGATGATCAGATCGACGGTATATTGGTGCAATCACCATTACCGCCGCAGATTAAAGATGAACACATCATAGAGCACATTAGCCCGCATAAAGATGTTGATGGCTTTCATCCTTACAATATCGGCCGATTGGCGGTGCGGCAGCCCACTTTACGTTCTTGCACGCCATTTGGCGTCATCAAGATGCTAAACGCAGCCAATATCTCGCTGATGGGCTTGGATGCGGTAGTCGTTGGGGTGTCTAATCATGTAGGCCGCCCTATGGCGCTAGAATTGTTATTGGCGGGTTGCACTGTCACCAGTTGCCATCGACATACCAAAGATTTAGCTAAAATCATTATGCAGGCAGATTTAGTCGTTGCCGCCGCGGGCAAAGCTGGGCTGATACAAGGCAGCTGGATTAAGCTGGGGGCAATCGTCATTGATATTGGTATTAATCGCCTAGCTGATGGCAGCATTACTGGCGATGTGGATTTTAATGCTGCCAAGCTACGTGCAGGCTATATTACACCGGTGCCAGGTGGCGTGGGGCCTATGACGGTCGCTACCTTAATGGAAAATACCTTGTTAGCGCAAGAACGCCATGAGGCAAGCTTAATCTGAGTTAACCATCAATTAGACTAATTTTGCATCAATTCTTTATTCGGTGTACACTCACGCGCTAATTTTTAAATATCTACTTTTTAAGTATCTGGGGTCCAATAATGGCAACCGTTATTACTAAACAATTTACGCCTTATCAGCCCAAAGCTGATGAACAATACATGAGCAAAAATCAGCTCAATCATTTTCGTAAGATTTTGAATGAATGGAAGGCGGAATTGAGCAACGAGCTTAATCGTACCGTACATACCATGCAAGATGAAGTCACCATGTTTGCTGACCCCAATGACCGTGCCAGCCAAGAATCTGATATGACCTTAGAATTACGCAACCGTGACCGTGAGCGTAAATTAATCAAGAAAATTGATGAAACTTTGCGTAATATTGATAGCGCTGAATATGGTTATTGCGAAGGTTGCGGCATAGAGATAGGTTTAAAGCGTTTAGAAGCACGCCCAACAGCGACACTTTGCATAGATTGCAAAACGCTGGATGAAATACGCGAAAAACAAATCGCCAAATAAGCCCCTCTATTAATAACTGCGTATCGGCTGTTAATCGTTGAGCTGTCTGTTATTCCCACTCTAAAACAGGATATAGGTAGTTGATGTTACGCCTATTGGCCACATTAAATAATAGCCAGTTATCCTTTTCTGTAGCGGCCGCGGTATTCATGGTCGATTCCATACTTTCACCTTTTTTAATGCTAGCGCGAATATCAGCCAGTAGCACTTGCAAATAGCGCTGTTCGTTATTCAGCGCTTCTAGCCAGTGTTGCGTTGCTATACCATGGCCTGGCACCACTTGTTTAGCTGGGCTATTTTTTAACTGCTCAAGCTCGATGATTAAGCCTTTAATGTCGCCCTCAATCACGGGTGTACGTTCTGTAAATAACAAATCCCCGGTAAACAAAGTGCTGGTCTTGCTTTCTATCAGCGATATATCAGTATTAGTATGTGCCGCAGGGTGGGCGGTTAACAGCAGTTTTCTATCGCCCAAATCTAACTGCAAAGTATCTTTAACGCTTATTGTTGGCATCACTTGCACCGTACCATTGGCGTCCACCCCCAATAACTTTACATTCAATTTTGTATATTGCTCTTGGCGCAGTTGCATGGCTGTGGCCAGTTTATCGTGGCCAATAAATTGTGGTCTATCGGCTAAAAAAGCGGCATTACCGTAAATATGATCTGGGTGCACATGAGTATTAATGACATACAACACTGGCAAGGCGCTCACTTGGCGTATGGCCTGCCGTAGCTGCTGGCCTACTTTTAAGCTGCCGCCAGTATCAATAACGGCAATGCCTTTAGTGCCAACCACAAAACTAATATTGCAAATATCGCCTTGATAACCCTCATCAATATCAAGATGTTTACCATGGTGCACATAAATGCCATCGCCTAAATTTTCTATGGCAAACGCGGCATCATGCTCAGGCTGGGCTTGAGCTAAGCTACTCAAGACAAAGACACTAAGGATTATCATTAAAATTCGCATGGTTTATTCCTGTATTTAAAGTTATTAGCTATTATCTAGGCATAGCTGTAATATCAACTACCTAAACGCTCAATTAATATACAGGAATATATCCATGGTTCAAACCTCTACTCGTTACACCAAAACCGCCATTATCTTACATTGGCTTATCGCAATTTTTATAGTGGCGATGTTTGTTTTGGGTTGGTTTATGGCAGATATCCCTAAAGATGCCCCCAAGCAAATGGCTTACGATATATTAGATTTGGGTATTTATACTTGGCAGTTGACGGAAGAAGTCAGCCCTAGAACATTCTATTTTAATTTACACAAATCATTAGGCATCACTATTTTAGCGCTCATTGCCATTCGCATTTTATGGCGCATTACGCACAAACCACCCGCGCCTTTAAATTCTTATACCAGCACAGAGCGTAAAGTCGCAACTGCCACACATCACCTACTTTATCTATTGATGCTTGCTGTGCCAGTGACTGGTTTAATCATGGCCATCAACAGTAAATATGGCGTTAAATGGTTTGGTGTAGATTTAATTGCTGGGCTAGACAATAAGCCTGTACGTGAATTTTTTGAATGCACCCATGAATTGGTTGGCATTGTCTTATTAGTCTTAGTCGGGCTACACGTAGTTGCCGCACTCAAGCATAAATTCATCGATAAAGATGAAACCATGAGCCGTATGAGCCTTAAATAATTAATTTTTGATTAAAAACACAATTTATCTCATTGATATAATTTAGGTAGGCTTTGATAATAAAGCCTATCTTAAGCATGTTATTTTATTGTTTGAAGTTGATTTGACTTCATTACCAACCAAGGCGTAGGACCGCTGCGCCACTCCCATACTGCAAGCAACTGGTCAAGATGTGCTAATTTATAGAACCAAGTGGGCATATTGCTAAGTTGTCTTTGTCCACTATCTTCAATAAGACGGATTTGATGACTACCCTTGAATCGGTCAATCATAGTTTGGGTGATGCCAGGTATCATTCCTTCATGACATTCAACAATAATATCCATACCTATGATTGCTGGAGATTGTTGTGGCTGGAGTAAGTTTTTTTCCCCGCCTTCAATATCGCAAAGGATAAGAGTTTTTTGTTTACGGTATTTCTCAAAATCTTCTGGGGAGAATAAAGCACCTACAGATACTCTGTCGGCTACTTGATTCTTTTCTGCTAAAGCTTGGCAGGTCTGTTGAGCAATTGGATTGATATCGTATGCCTTGACTTGTGTATTTGGCATGTGTCTGGCCATACCCACAGCATAGTAGCCTTCAGCACAGCCAATATTAAGTATGGTGTTATAGTTAGTTTCTATGGCTTGCTGAATATAGGGCAGCAGGGGTTGCTCGTAACAACCTAGTAATTTGGCAATGTGGCAACCTTCAGCCGATTCAGACAAAAAGTCTAAGCCCTGCATAGGGCCTTGAATAACTACCGTACCTTGTTGTTGTATTAATGTATTTTGTATAAGAACACTGCGCCATTTACTTAACAGTCGTAAGGCGCTGTTAAGTATAGATGGGATGTTATCACTTTCAGAAGCAAGGCTAGCCATCAACTGCTTTTGAATATTAGTATGAAGGGACATTTTAGGATACCTTTAGTACACTAGAAACTTTAGCAATCACCTTAAATATAAAAAATTAAGCTAATAATTCTTTATTAGCAATGATACTGCTGACTATGCTTACGCACCGCCTCTAACATGGCTGCGGCGTTCTCAGGCGGTGTAAACTGGGTAATGCCATGACCCAAATTAAATACATGGCCATGGCCTTTACCATAGCTTTGCAATACATTTGCCACTTGCTGCTCTATGGCGGCAGGGGTTGATAGCAATATTGCTGGGTCTAAATTACCTTGCAAGGCCACTTTTTCGCCCACACGCTGGCGGGCTTGACCGATATCTACCGCCCAATCTAGCCCAAGCGCATCTGCGCCAATTTCGGCTTGTGCTTCTAACCACAAGGCACCACCTTTGGTGAATACTATGCTAGGTACTGTGCGACCATCATTGGTTTTAATGAGTCCAGCGACAATTTTTTGCATGTAATTGAGCGAAAATTCAATATAAGCATCGTGTGCAAGCGCACCACCCCAAGAGTCAAATATCATCACCGCTTGCGCGCCAGCAGCAATTTGCGCATTGAGGTAGTGTATGACAGTTTGAGCGGTGGTCTCTAAAATATGATGCAATAAATCAGGTCGGGCATAAGCCATTTTTTTGATGGTTAAAAAGTCTGTGCCGCCTTTACCTTCCACCATATAAGTGGCTAGCGTCCAAGGGCTGCCTGAAAAGCCAATTAATGGTACGCGGCCATCTAGTGTTAGTCGAATTTGTGCTACAGCGTCAAACACATATTGCAGTTTTGCCATGTCTGGCACGACCAGCTGATGGATTTCTGCTTCTTCGCGCAAGGTACGCTCAAATTTAGGACCTTCGCCTTCCTCAAAATAGAGACCCAAGCCCATGGCGTCTGGCACGGTCAATATGTCAGAGAACAAAATAGCCGCATCTAATAAGGGATAGCGGTCTAAAGGCTGCATAGTCACTTCGGTGGCAAAACTAGGGTTTTTACATAACTGCAAAAAGCTACCTGCCGTTTTGCGACTTTCACGATATTCTGCTAAATAGCGCCCCGCTTGACGCATCATCCAGACAGGTGTGTAGTCGGTTGGCTGACGCATTAAAGCACGTAAGAAGGTATCGTTTTTTAATTGACTCATTTTTTACCATAAAGACACAAAATTAGTGAGGAAAGCCGAAATATTATTCTGCTTTTCTGCAACTGGCTCTGCGCCTCTATGCCTTTTTGTTGAAGCTTGGGATTATCTGGGTAGCGTAGAGCTGCCCATTAGAAATGTATCTACTGCTTGGGCGGCTTGGCGGCCTTCACGGATAGCCCAAACCACTAATGACTGGCCGCGACGCACATCCCCTGCTGCAAACACTTTAGCAATGCTGGTTTTGTAGCTATCCGCACCGTCAGTGCTGGCTTTGGCATTGCCTCGATTATCTTTTTCGACGGCAAAAGCATCGAGCAATTTTTGTAGTGGCGAAACAAAACCCATGGCCAGCAGCACTAAATCCGCCTTAATGGTAAATTCAGTGCCTGCCACTTCCTGCATTTTGCCGTCTTGCCATGCTACTTTGGTGGCTTTTAGGCCAACGACTTTGCCATTTTCGCCAATGAATTCTTTAGTGGTAATAGACCAATCACGATTTGCGCCTTCTTCATGTGAGCTTGAAGTGCGCATTTTTAGCGGCCAATTTGGCCAAACCAATTGCTTGTCTTCATGCACGGGTGGTTGTGGCATCAACTCGAATTGCGTAACCGACAATGCGCCATGTCGATTAGACGTACCCACACAATCTGAGCCAGTATCACCGCCACCTATCACCACTACATTTTTATGTGTGGCCAGCACTTGATTGACTACCGTATCTCCAGCGACTACTTGATTTTGCGGCGTTAAAAAGTCCATCGCGTACATCACGCCAGACAAATCGCGGCCTGGCACTGGCAAATCACGCGGATGCTCTGCACCAGCGGCTAAGACCACGGCGTCAAATTCAGCCAGCAAGTCATCTGCTTTAATATTTTCACCGACGTGCTGATTCACTCGGAACTCGACACCTTCGGCTTGCATCTGTGCCATGCGTCTATCTATGTGTGATTTTTCCATTTTGAAATCGGGAATACCATAGCGCAACAATCCACCTATACGACTATTTTTCTCTAACACCACCACTGTATGTCCCACTCTTGCCAATTGCTGAGCGGCAGCCAAACCTGCTGGGCCTGAGCCGACTATCGCGACTTTCTTACCGGTTTTATGGCTAGCCACTTGCGGTGTTACCCAATCATTTTCCCAAGCTTTATCAATAATCGCATGTTCTATAGATTTAATACCAACGGCATCGGCATTGATGTTTAACGTACATGCCGCCTCACAAGGAGCAGGACAAATACGCCCAGTAAATTCAGGAAAATTATTGGTTGAATGCAACACATCTATGGCCGACTGCCAATCTTGCTGATAAACCAAATCATTGAAATCAGGAATGATATTATTTACTGGGCAGCCGCTAGTACAAAATGGGATACCGCAATCCATGCAGCGCGCACCTTGCTGCTTGGCTTGATCATCCGTTAAATGCAAAACGAATTCTTTGTAATTTTTAACACGCTCAGCCACTGGCAAGTTTGCTTCAGCCAGCCTGTTATATTCCATAAATCCAGTTACTTTGCCCATACTAAAACCTTTTTTAATAATTCTTTTATGCTGCTTGTTTTGCAGAAGCCGCCGCTAATTCTGTCAGCGCACGTTTATATTCAATTGGCATCACTTTGATAAATTGCGTTCTAGCAGTGTTCCAATCGGCCAATAAAGCTATTGCACGCACACTGCCAGTATATTGAGCATGATTTTCTATCAGGGTTTTAAGTGTCACTTCATCGGCCTGATTTAAGTGCTGCACTTTGCCAAGCGCGGCGTCGGCTGGCTCTACTTTTTCTAGGGCGACCATACTCATATTACAACGCTTGGCAAATAAGCCGTCCTCATCATAAACATAAGCCACACCGCCGCTCATGCCCGCGGCAAAATTTTGCCCAGTCAGACCCAACACCACTACCGTACCGCCAGTCATGTATTCACAGCCGTGGTTGCCGACGCCTTCAACTACCGCCGTAGCCCCTGAGTTACGCACACAAAAGCGCTCACCAGCCACGCCTCTAAAGTAACTCTCACCGGTGGTTGCGCCATACATCACAGTGTTGCCGACAATAATGTTTTCATGCGCTAAACCACGGAAGCTAGCGGGCGGTTTAATGATAATGCGTCCGCCACATAGGCCTTTACCTACATAGTCATTGCCTTCACCGGTTAATTCAAAAGTGATGCCTTTGGCTAAGAATGCGGCAAAACTTTGCCCAGAAGTACCAGTAAAATTAATGTGTATGCTATCGTCATGCAGGCCAGCATTACCAAAACGTGTTGCAATTTGGTTAGACAACATGGTGCCTACCGTACGATTAGTATTAGAAATCGCGACATCTAACACCACTTTTTTACCCTCTGCTAAAGCGGGTTGGGCTAAAGCCACTAGCTGATTATCCAAAGCGTTTGCTAGGCCATGATCTTGTATATCGTTATTTTTACGTGCCACTGCTGTGGGCATATCAGGTAAATGGAACACTTTACTGAAGTCTAAACCGTTAATTTTCCAATGATCAATACCCGCTTGCATGTCTAGCAAATCAGCGCGACCTATTAAATCATCAAATTTTGCCACCCCGATAGCCGCCATGAGTTCGCGAACCTCTTCAGCAACAAAGAAGAAATAATTCACCACATGCTCAGGTTGGCCAGTAAAGCGTTTACGCAATTCTGGGTCTTGGGTCGCCACGCCGACTGGACAGGTATTTAGATGGCATTTACGCATCATGATGCAACCTTCCACCACCAAAGGCGCAGTGGCAAAACCAAACTCATCTGCCCCCAATAAAGCACCGATAACCACATCACGCCCAGTTTTGATTTGACCATCGACTTGCAGCACTACGCGGCCGCGCAATTGATTTAATACCAAGGTTTGCTGCGTTTCTGCTAGGCCAATTTCCCACGGACCACCTGCATGTTTCACCGATGAAATTGGCGATGCGCCAGTGCCGCCATCATGGCCAGCAATCACGATATGATCTGATTTAGCTTTTGCTACACCTGCGGCAACTGTGCCTACGCCTGTTTCAGCAACCAATTTCACCGAAATAGACGCCTTAGGATTCGCGTTTTTTAGGTCATGTATCAATTGCGCCAAATCTTCAATTGAATAAATATCATGATGCGGCGGTGGTGAAATTAAACCCACGCCAGGCACAGAAAAGCGCAACTTGGCAATGTATTCACTGACTTTATGGCCAGGTAGCTGGCCGCCTTCGCCAGGTTTTGCCCCTTGCGCCATTTTAATTTGAATCTGGTCAGCAGAAGCCAAATATTCTGCTGTGACGCCAAAACGGCCTGAGGCCACCTGTTTAATGCTAGACCGCATAGAGTCACCCGCTTGCAGGGCAATGTCTTTAACGATGATATCTTCACCGATGACTTTTGCCATGGTGGTAGGGCTTGCTACAGGAATAAAGCGTTTAGCGTCTTCGCCGCCTTCACCGGTATTGGATTTTCCGCCTATGCGATTCATGGCAATTGCTAGGGTGGCGTGCGCTTCAGTAGAAATAGAGCCCAAAGACATAGCGCCCGTTGCGAAGCGTTTAACGATGTTTTTCGCAGGCTCAACTGCATCTAAAGGTATGGCTGCGCCAACTGATTTAATTTCAAACAAGCCACGCAAAGTCATGTGATGGCGGGTTTGATCATTGATTAACTTTGCGTATTCTTTATAAGTTGCGGCAGAATTAGTGCGCGTTGCATGTTGCAGTTTTGCGATTGAATCCGGCGTCCACATGTGCGCTTCACCACGAATTCTAAAAGCATATTCACCGCCTGCCTCTAAATGCTTGGCTAATACTGGGTCATCACCAAAAGCGGCAATATGCAAGCGCTCGGCTTCTTCAGCCACTTGGTCTAGGCCTATACCCTCAATATTGGTGGTAGTGCCAGTAAAGTACTGATCTACAAAAGCACTATTAAGGCCAATTGCCTCAAATATTTGTGCGCCACAATATGACTGATAGGTAGAAATACCCATTTTAGACATGACTTTGTACAAGCCTTTGCCTATCGCTTTAACGAACTTTTTAGCGGCTTCTTTACTATCTTTAACATCCATGTGCTTAATCGTTTCAAAGGCTAGCCATGGGCAAACCGCTTCTGCACCATAACCCGCCAACAAAGCAAAGTGATGCACTTCACGTGCCGAACCCGTGTCTACCACCAAACCTGCGCTGGTTCTTAAACCCGCTTTAACCAAATATTCATGGGTTGCAGAGCAGGCCAATAAGGCAGGAACGGCCAAACGATCCGCACTGACATTTCTATCTGACAGAATAAGGATATTAAAGCCATTTTGTACGGCCGTTTGCGCCGCACGAGTAATACTGGCAACAGCAGCCGCCATGCCAGCTTTGCCTTGTGAGGCCGGATAAGTAATATCTAGCACTATAGATTGGTATTGATTTTGCGTCAGGCTGGCAATTGCCTTTAATTGCGCTAACTCATCTAACATAAGCACGGGTTGAGCGGCTTCCAAACGCATTGCTGGTGCGGCTTCGTCAAAACCCAGTAAATTAGGTTTGGGCCCGATAAAGGTCACCAAAGACATCACCAATTCTTCGCGTATCGGGTCTATGGGCGGATTGGTCACTTGGGCAAACAATTGTTTAAAGTAGTTATACAGCAACTTGGGCTTGGCCGATAATACTGGCAGTGCCGCATCATTTCCCATAGAACCTGAAGCTTCTTCGGCGTTATCCACCATAGGTTGCAGCACAAACTTCAGGTCTTCTTGCGTGTAGCCAAAAGCTTGCTGGGTATCTAATAGATTAGCGGCCATTTCTAGCTCGCTTTCTACTTTGGGCATATCGCTCAAAAAGTAGCGCGTTTTCTCTAGCCATTGCTGATAGGGCTTAGCTGTTGCTAGAGCATTTTTAACCTCAACATCGCCAATAATGCGGCCTTGCTCCATGTCTATCAACAACATTTTGCCTGGCTCTAAGCGCCATTTTTTTACGATTTTTTCTTGTGGAAAAGTCAGCACACCCATTTCTGATGCCATCATGACTAAATCATCATCCGTCACCAAATAACGTGCTGGACGCAAACCGTTTCTATCTAAAGTCGCGCCTATCATACGACCGTCGGTGAAGGCGACTGCTGCGGGGCCATCCCATGGCTCCATTAATGCCGCATGGTATTCATAAAAAGCGCGACGCTGTTTATCCATCAAGGCGTTGTTACTCCATGCTTCTGGAATCAACATCATCATGGCATGTGGCAGGGAATAACCACCCGCCACCAGCAATTCTAAGCAGTTATCAAAACAGGCCGAGTCCGATTGACCATCAACTATCAATGGCCACAGTTTTTCTAAATCGTCGCCTAGCACACTAGATTTCATGGTCTCGTGACGCGCCGCCATCCAATTGACATTGCCTTGAACGGTGTTGATTTCACCGTTATGGGCAATCATGCGAAATGGGTGGGCTAAATCCCAAGCAGGAAAAGTATTGGTAGAAAAACGCTGATGCACTAAGGCTAAAGCCGAGACTAAAGTCTCATCGCTTAAATCTTGGTAATAGACGCCCACTTCATTGGCAAGCAACATGCCTTTATAAACGATAGTACGTGAGGATAAAGAGGGGATATAAAAAGCCGCTTTGTCTTGCAAATCTAGGGCACGCACTGCATGTTCAATACGCTTACGAATGACAAATAATTTACGCTCGAAAATATTTTGATCGGCAGTGTTAGCGCCAATAATCAGCTGACGCATGGTAGGCTCAACATCGCGCGCTGCTTGGGCAATATTGCTATTGTTGACTGGGGTATCTCGCCAGCCCAGCAAAGTTTGCTGTTCTTCGGCGATGATTTTGGCGATGAGCGCTTCACAAGCATGACGATTGTTATCTAGTTGCGGCAAAAATACATTACCAACCGCGTATTGACCTGCCACAGGTAAATTGATGCCGAGTTTTGTGGCCTCACGACGCATAAATGCATCGGGTACTTGCATGAGCAAACCTGCACCGTCGCCTAGTTTTGGATCATAGCCAGTCGCACCGCGATGCGTTAAATTGGTGAGTAACTCCAAACCTTTTTGCACGATATCGTGGGATTTTTTTCCCTTAATATGCGCCACAAAGCCAACACCACAAGCGTCACGCTCATTGCTGGGATTATATAAACCTTGCTTAGCTGGTTTGTTTGAATTAACGTTGATTGAATTACTTAAACCTGATGCCATAGTATCTAATCACAAAACATTTAGAGGAACCTTCGAGTTTACCGTTTAATGCCTATCTGTTCAATAAGATACCGCTTAAAGTTGCTGAATATTTCAACAAATCAGCCATTAAATAAAGCTAAAACAAAATACCTTGCCATTAAAGCAATTGAAAAGCTTTTTTTGCTGCCGCAATCGTCAAGGCGATGTCTTCATCGCTATGTGCTGCCGACACAAAACCTGCTTCAAAAGCAGAAGGACCCAAATAAATACCGCTATCTAACATGCTATGAAAGAAATGATTAAAGTGCTCTTTGTTAGATTGCATCATCTCATGATAACTACTTGGGCAATGCTCGCAAAAATACAGGCCAAACATGCCACCCACGCTTTGCGCATTAAAAATCACCCCCGCTTCCTTGGCTGCCGCTTTCAGACCTTCAACCAATTTGCTTGTTTGCGCGCCTAACTTGGCATGAAAATTTGGCGCTTGAATTAATGCCAGCGTTGCTAAGCCTGCCGTCACCGCCACAGGGTTACCAGATAAAGTACCCGCCTGATAGACCTTTCCCACTGGCGCTAAACACTGCATAATATCTTTGCGGCCACCAAAAGCGCCCACTGGCAAGCCGCCGCCTATGACTTTACCCAAAGTGGTCATGTCTGGCTTAATGTTATACAGCGCTTGCGCCCCGCCTAAATGCACTCTAAAGCCCGTCATCACTTCGTCAAAAATCAACACTGCACCATGCTTGGTACAAAGCGCACGCAGGGCTAATAAAAATGCCTGATGCGGCACAATTAAATTCATATTGCCCACTACAGGCTCAATAATCACACAGGCAATTTCATCGCCCAGCTTAGCGAATAAATCGTGAAGCGCCTGCGTGTTGTTATATTCCAAAGTTAAAGTATGCGCGGCAATACTGGCTGGCACACCGCCAGAATCAGGCTCACCAAAAGTCAGCAAGCCCGAGCCTGCTTTAACCAACAAGCCATCAGAATGACCATGGTAACAACCCTCAAATTTAACAATTTTATCGCGGCCAGTAAAACCGCGAGCAGTACGAATGGCGCTCATAGTTGCCTCTGTACCACTGCTATTTAACCTTACCTGCTCCATGCTGGGGACCAATTTATTAATCAGCTCGGCCATTTCAAGCTCTAGGCCAGTAGGCGCACCAAATGACAAACTGTTCTCGGCCACCGCTTGCACCGCTTTAATCACTTCTGGGTGCGCATGGCCAACTATCATAGGCCCCCAAGAATTAATGTAATCAATATATTCCTTACCATCCACATCCCACAACCTAGAACCCAAACCCTTTTTAAAGAAAATCGGCGTGCCGCCTACACTGCGAAAAGCGCGTACCGGCGAATTGACGCCGCCAGGGATAAGCTGTTGAGATTTGTCGAAAAGAGTTTGGTTGTTAGATATCATGCTGCAGCCTTAAGATTGGACTTGGAATAATTGAGTAAATTGTTGAGTAGTGGATTTTACGTCAGTTGCACTAAAAATAGCATTAATCACCGCGATAGCATTTGCGCCTGCGGATATGACTTGCGGGGCATTGGCCAAGGTAATGCCACCTATGGCCACCGCAGGAATAGTCAGCTGACTTTGGGCTTGGTCAAATAAACTTAAATGAGCTACTGGCGCTGCGGGCTTAGTGCTAGAGGCAAAGCAAGCGCCAAATGCCACATAATTAGCCCCTGCTTGCTGGGCGGCTAAGGCTAATTCAAAACGGTTATAGCAAGAGACGCCTAGTATTTTAGCTTGACCCAGTTTGGCACGAACTTCGGCTAAATTGCCATCATCAGCGCCCATATGTACGCCATCTGCATCTAACGTTAAACATAGTTTAACCGAGTCGTTAATAATCAATGGTACTTGATATTGTCTACACAGCGGCAGTATCGCCCGTGCTTGCTGGGTTTGTAACTTATGGTCAGCTCGCTTGTTGCGGTATTGCAGCAGACGAATACCGCCTTGCAGCGCCGCTGCTACTTTAGTGAACAGTAAGTCGGTGTCGGCTTCGTCTGGGGTGACTGCGTATAAACCACTGATCATGAAGTCATTAAGCAAAAATTTAGTGTGCTTTAGCGCTAGCATCACCGCTATTGACCACCGCATCTTCTTCGTCGCGCGCCCAAAACATGCGGTCAGGGATAAATTGCCCCATGCCTGGCCTAAAGCCATTTTTCAGCGTTTGCCAAGTAAACTCCTGCGCCTCTTCTATCGCTTCTTCCATACTCAGGCCATGCGCCATGCAAGCAGCAATTGCGCTAGTCAAAGTACAACCAGAGCCATGATAGCTGCCAGGTAAGCGCTCCCATTGATAGGCTTTAATCAATTTATTTTCACCATATAAAGTATTGGTGACTTCAAGGGTGCGTTCATGTGTGCCAGTAATCAGCACGTATTCACTGCCCATGGCCAATAAACGCGCGGCACTTTCATCTAATGAGGTCAAGGCCAATTCATCCATGTCATCGGCAAAGGCAAATCTACGCGCTTCTAAACTATTGGGCGTAATTAAAGTAGCCTGTGGAAATAGCATTTCTACCATGGCGTCCATCATGTCGTCGTTGGTTAAATCATCGCCACGACCAGAAGTCAAAATCGGATCTATTAACAAAGGTATATCTGGATAATCCGCCATAATTTCGGCTATCACGGCAATATTTTCAACCGAACCCAATAGCCCAAGCTTGAATGCCGATACTTGCACGTCTTCTAAAATAGCCCGCGCTTGGTCATTCACCCAATCAGCATCCATGGCTAATACGCTATCTACGCCTCGGGTATCTTGTACGGTGATAGCCGTCACTACAGAAAGCGGGTGGCAACCTATGCTGGCAAACGTCAAAATGTCGGCCTGCAAACCCGCACCGCCACTAGGATCCGTGCCAGCAAAGGTGAGTACTGAAGGTGGTGCTTGATTAGCCATAATGTTGTCTATTTTTTATTTATATGTGGAGCGGGCGATGGGAATCGAACCCACGGCTCTAGCTTGGGAAGCTAGGGTATTACCATTATACGACGCCCGCCTAAGCTGTTATTTTACTGTATTTTGCTTAAAAGCTGTGGGTATCTGCCAGCATTATTCGTCAGACGAATGACTGAAAAAATCTTGTCGCTAGTGCTTAAAATTCTAGGGGGTTCACGTCTATTGCCCAGCGTACTTTGGCGGCAGTGGCCTGTGCTCTTAATAAGCTGACTAAATGTTTAAGTAATCGTTGCAAGGCTACTCGACTAGCGGCTTGCATCAGCAGATGGCCACGCTCCATGCCTTTTAGCCGCTCCATTTGTGGGCGCACTGGGTCATATACCAGCACATCATTACTCAAATTACGCGCCTGCTCAAACGCATACCTTAAGAACTGCTGTACCAGAGAAAAATCGTTCGCTTCAGCGCGCAATAAGGCAGTAAAAACATATGGCGGGAACTGCACTTGCTCACGTTCTAGCAATAGGGCATTGGCGTAACTCGCATAGTCTTGGCTACGCAACGCGTTAAACAAAGCATGCTCAGGAAACTGCGTTTGAATGATGACTTGTCCCGCTTTATCGGCCCGACCTGCTCGCCCCGCCACCTGCATTAGCTGAGCAAATAAGCGCTCACTTGCCCGAAAATCTGGGCTATGCAGGGCGCTATCGGTGTCCATCACCCCCACCAAAGTTAAATTAGGAAAATCATGGCCTTTGGCGAGCATTTGCGTGCCCACCAAAATGTCTATTTCTTGTTTATGCACCTGATCTAAAATTTCAACTAAAGCATTTTTGCGACTAGTGCTATCACGGTCCACTCTGGCAATTCTGGCCGTGGGTAGCAATTCGGCTAAGGTTTGTTCTAATCTTTGTGTGCCGTAACCCATTGGGTGTAAATCTGCATTGCCACAGCTTGGGCATTGTGAGGGGATTTTTTGTTCCTGGCCACAATGGTGGCAGCGTAGCTTTCTTTGCCCTAAATGCACCACCAGTCGGCTACTACACCGAGTGCAAGGCGCTATCCAATGGCAAGCCGAACACAGCAAAACTGGCGAATATCCGCGACGGTTAATAAATAATAAACTTTGCTCTTTGCGCGCTAGCCTTAATTTTAGGGCTGCAATAAGTTGTGGCGTTAGGCCATGTTGCAGATTCACTTTGGTAGTATCTATGCATTCGATATGCGGCAATTTTGCTGCGCTTACCGCCCGCTGCTGCAAACTCAGTAAATGATATTTATTGGTCTGTTGTGCATTGGCAATTGCATTATGCCAACTTTCTAGGGAAGGCGTGGCCGAGCCCAATACCACAGGAATGTTCAACCGTTTGGCTCGCACCAGCGCCACATCTCTTGCGTGATAACGCATACTGTCTTGCTGCTTATAAGAGCTATCATGCTCTTCATCAATAATAATCAGCTTTAATTGCGGCAAGGGCGTAAAAATTGCGAGCCGCGTGCCTATGATAATTTTTGCCGCACCCGATTGCGCTAACTGCCAATTATGTAAGCGCTCGCTCTCGCTCAAATTGCTGTGCAGACTGACTAAGGGGAAATTAGTTAAGCGACTTCTAAAGCGCGCTTCTAGCTGTGGTGTGAGGTTAATTTCTGGCACTAGCACCAATATTTGCGCTTGCTGACTTTCCAGCACGTATTGCATCAAGCGCATATACACTTCAGTTTTACCGCTGCCCGTAATGCCATGTAATAGCCAAGCCTTAAATATTTGCACCTCTTGCGTGATGCGTGCAACCGCCAAACTTTGCTCGTCATTTAATGCTGGCGGCGCGGGCATGAGCACTTCTAGGGTTTTGATAATCGCTGGCACTTGCTCACTGACTAACCAGCCATCGGTAACCAGTTGTTTTGCCAGCTTACGCGCACTCGTTGAAATTGCATCTAAATCTAGTTCCGTCAGGCTATTATGGGTTTGTAAGGCCTGCATCAGTCGACGCAAAACCAACTGCCTTGTTGGCAACGTTGCAGGGTCAACCAATCGCCCGAGCTCGGTCAAGTGATATGCATATTGTTTGCGCGATACGGCTGGCGCAATTTGCCGTAAACGCACTGGCAAGGCAGATAGCAATGCTTGGCCAAATGGATATTGATAATAATCAGCGCTAAACTTTAACAGACTTAAAGTTTCGGCGTCTATTGGTAATTCATCGGCAAACACCTGTATTACCGTCTTGAGCTTTTCAGCCGCCAAGTCACTGCTGCTGGCTTTGGCGATGACTATGCCTATGAGCTTCTGCCGCCCAAAGGGCACCAGCACGCGCTGGCCAATGTGCGCCTGCTGACCGTTGCTCAAGTAATCAAACAAGCGGTCTAGGGGCAAATCTAGGGCGATTTTTAGTATGGATGTAGGCAATTTATGTTAGCAATTTTTGGCATATAGCCATTAGATATCATCTCATTAAAGACACAAAGAAATACAAAAACGGACGGTGAGTAGGTTAAAATAACGCTCTTAGATTATTCACTTAAGTACAAATTAGTTTTGAAAGCACATCTTACCCAATTACTAGCCACTGCCGCAAAAACTATTGCGCCAGACAGTACAGAATTCAACATTCTACTTGAGCGCCCTAAATCTGCCGAACATGGTGATTTTGCTACCAACCTCGCCTTAGCTTTAGCCAAACCCTTAAAACAGAATCCTCGTGCAATTGCTATGCAGCTGATTGCGGCGCTGCCTGCCAGCACATATATTGCTAAAACTGAAATTGCTGGTGCTGGTTTTATTAACTTCTTTTTAAATGCGCAATCACAACAAGGGGTGGTTAAAGAGATTTTAGCCGCCGGTAATCAGTATGGGCGCAACCAGAATGGTGCCCAGCAAAAAGTACAAGTAGAATTTGTCTCTGCCAACCCGACTGGCCCCTTGCACGTCGGTCATGGCCGTGGTGCCGCAGTAGGTGATTGTTTAGCCCGCTTACTGGATGCTAACGGTTGGGATGTAACGCGTGAGTTTTATTATAATGATGCTGGCGCGCAAATTGACAATCTGACGATTTCGGTAATAGCGCGCTGCAAAGGCATCGCTACCGATGATGCTAGTTTTCCTGAAAATGGTTATCGAGGCGAATATATTGCCGACATTGCTGCGGCCTATTTAGCCAAGCAAACCGTGGTTGCAGATGACATAGCGCATACTGCCAGCGGAGATATCAACAACGAAGAGGCAGTGCGGTGTTTTGCCGTGGCTTATTTACGCCATGAGCAAGATTTAGATTTAACCGCATTTCAAATCAAATTTGATGTATTTTCACTAGAAAGCGCGCTTTATGCATCGGGCAAAGTGGAACAAACGGTTCAAGCATTAATTCACAGTGGTCACACTTATGAACAAGATAACGCTCTTTGGTTAAAAACCACTGAATTTGGCGATGACAAAGACCGCGTCATGCGCAAAAGTGAAGGCGGCTATACCTATTTTGTGCCTGACATTGCCTACCATACAGATAAATGGCAGCGTGGTTTTGTAAGAGTAATTAACGAACAAGGCGCAGACCATCACAGCACGATTACCCGTGTTCGGGCAGGATTACAAGCCTTAGCAATTGGCATTCCTAAAGGCTGGCCAGATTATGTCTTGCACCAAATGGTGACGGTGATGCGTGCTGGCGAAGAAGTAAAGCTATCTAAGCGCGCTGGTAGCTATGTGACCTTGCGTGATTTAATTGAAGAAGTGGGCTGCGATGCCACACGTTATTTTTTAGCGGCACGTCGCGCTGATTCGCAATTGGTGTTTGATATTGATTTAGCCAGAGCGCAAACCAATGATAACCCTGTGTTTTATATTCAATATGCACACGCCAGAATTTCTAGTGTCTTGACGCAGTGGGCAGGTGAAGTTTCAAGCTTAAGTCATGCTGATTTAAGCCCGCTGACTCATGCTCACGAAATTGCCCTGATGCAAGGCTTAAGTAGCTATCCAGAAACGGTGGCCAATGCCGCAACAGAGCTTGCACCCCATGTCATCGCTAATTACTTAAAAGACTTAGCCAGTCATTTGCATAGTTATTACAATGAATATAAGTTTTTAATTGACGATGAAACGGTTAAAATAGCCCGCTTAAGCCTGATCTACGCCACCCAACAAGTCCTTAAAAATGGCTTGGATTTACTGGGCGTTAGCGCGCCAGACAAAATGTAATTTATTAAAGCATAGCGACCCAACACAGTCTGTTTTAATAGATAGATTAAATAAGGATTAAAGTTAATGATGAGTAGAGATTACAAGCCCAGCCCTGAAAAATCAAAAAACACCAGCAAAAGTAATCCGTTTTTAACAGGCGCATTGATTGGGTTTTTACTGGGTGTTGCCACGTCATTAGGCGTCGTCATGTTTATTAAAGGCGGTGCAAGCCCTTTTGCCGAACAAGCCAATACTGAAGCCGTCAAGTCAGTAGCAGAAAAAATGAAAGAAAAAGCGAGTGCAGATGAAGCGAAAGCGAATGAGGATAAGCTAGCTGCTGAAAATGCAAGCAATAATGACGAAACGCGCTTTGATTTTTATACCATTTTGCCTGGTAGCGAGAGCAAAGTCAGCAAAGAAGAAGAAGTGAAAATTCAAGTGGACGTACCCCAGCCAGCGGCGCTCACCAGCTATTTCTTACAAGTGGGCGCATTTCAAACTGGTGAAGAAGCCGATAACATGAAAGCTAAATTAGCGCTTCAAGGCTTTGAAGCTACCGTGCAAACCGCAACAATACCTGATAAAGGCATATGGCATAGAGTGCGCGTTGGGCCACTGGGCAATTTAGATCAAATCAATAAAACCAAAAATGACTTAATCAAAAATGGCTTTAAAGCCGATTTAATCAAAGTCAATATTGATAATCCATAGCGCCGATGACCCACTGCCATTTATTTGGTAGTGAATTGTCAGCCAAAATAACAGTCACACGTTTGATTACCAGCAAATTAATCCATCAATTTAGATTTCGTTAAAAGGAAGTTAACACATGAAAAAAATATTGGGCGCACTATTACTCTTAAGCTCTTTGCAGGTTTTCGCCGCAGACCCTCAACTTGGCAAAGATTTTGATAAAACACTACAGGCCATTCCTACGGATAATCCAAGTAAAATCGAAGTCACCGAGATATTTTGGTATGGCTGCATCCATTGCTATCACATGGATCCGCTTCTTAATACTTGGGTCAAAAAATTACCTGCCGATGTCGCCTTTAAACGTATGCCTGGTTTGCCGCAGCCGGCTTGGGCGCCCATGGCAAAAGCTTTCTATGCCATGGATGATTTAAAATTATCTGATAAATTACACACGGCATTGTTTGATGCTATTCATAAAGAAAAAACCCTAGACCCCACTAACGAATTGGCCGCCATTGATTGGATGACTAAAAAAAGTGGTTTAGATAAAAGCAAAGTAGAAGCGGCGTTTAAGTCATTTTCTATGAACAATAAATTAAACCAAGCCGCTCAATACTTTCGCGCAACGGGGGCTACTGGGGTACCTAGCTTTATCATAAATGGTCAATTCATTACTTCAAGCACCATGGCGGGGGGCAATGAACAAGCCCTAAAAACCGTCGATTATATTGTGGCTAACATTCGTGCCGATAAAGCGAGTGCGGCAAAAAAATAGACCCGAGTTAAGGCTTATATAAAAAATATACGGCCTTAATAAAACCCTTAAAGCTATTACGTTCAACCCGTTCTTATCACTTGGTAAAAACGGGTTTTTTACGCCTATAATATTTCATTATGCAATTGACATTCAACGAGGAAGTCCGCCATGAAAGTTTTTATCACGGGTGCATCTAGCGGTATAGGTGCCGCCATCACGGCCGAATATACCAAACGCTATGGCAACAAACATATAACACTAGGACTAGTTGCCAGGCGTAGTGGGCACTTACAACAGCTTAAAACTACACTAGAAAAATTTCCACAAATTACTTGCAGCATTTACCCGCTAGACGTGCGAGACCAAGCCGCACTTGCCAGTGCCGCCGAACAGTTTATACAGCAACATGGCGTGCCAGATGTGGTGATTGCCTGCGCAGGGGTGAGTCGTGGCACACTCACCGAACACCAAGAAGACATCGCTGCATTTCAAGCCGTCATGGATATTAATGTCATGGGATTAGTACATACTTTTCAGCCATTTATCAGCGCCATGCGCGCAATAGGTCATGGCCAGTTAGTGGGCATCGCCAGTGTGGCTGGCATACGTGGCTTGCCTGGCGCAGGCGCTTACAGTGCCAGCAAGGCGGCGGCGATTAGCTATTTAGAAAGTTTAAGGGTAGAAATGGCGGTGAGTAATATCGCCGTAACCACGATTGCGCCTGGCTATATTCGCACGCCTATGACAGATGTAAACACTTACAAGATGCCGTTTTTAATGGATGCCAATGTAGCCGCTAGCAAATTTGTACGGGCGATTGAGCAAAAGCGCCGTTTTGTGGTGATCCCATGGCAGATGGGCTGGGTGGCCAGATTGATGCGTTTTATACCGCCATTTTTGTGGGATTTTGCCCTGAAAAAAGCACCCTATAAACCCCGATTAAACTGGGATTGGTTATAGTTTTGCTATGGTAAAGTTTGAATTCACTTATGCAATTTGGCAAGCTAACGGGTAATCGGTTTATACCGAATCCTCTTAGGTTTAGCGCCTTCCTCCCCTAAGCGTTTACGTTTATCAGCTTCGTATTCTTGATAATTGCCGTTAAAGAACGTCCATTGCGAATCACCCTCTGCCGCCAAAATATGCGTGGCGATGCGATCTAAAAACCATCTATCATGTGAAATCACCAATACACAGCCAGCAAATTCTAGTAGCGCATCTTCCAGCGCGCGTAAAGTTTCTACATCTAAGTCATTTGAGGGTTCATCTAGCAACAACACATTGCCGCCTGAAATAAGCGTTTTAGCTAAGTGCAAGCGGCCTCGCTCGCCGCCCGACAATTGACCTACGATTTTTTGCTGATCGCCACCTTTAAAATTAAAACGGCCGATGTAAGCACGCGATGGCGTTTCATAGCGACCCACCGTTAAAATATCTGAGCCGCCTGATATTTCATCAAACACAGTTTTAGCATCAGTCAAGGCATCCCGACTTTGGTCAACGTAGGCCATTTTCACCGTACTGCCTATTTTCACCTCACCACTATCTGGCTGCTCTTTGCCAGTAATCATTTTAAACAAGGTAGATTTACCCGCACCGTTTGGCCCAATAATGCCGACTATCGCCCCAGCTGGCACGCTAAAGCTTAGATTATCAATCAATAATCGGTCTTTAAACGCCTTGGTGACGGCATTAAATTCAATCACTTGGTCGCCCAAACGCTCACCCGCTGGAATAAAAATCTCCTGCGTTTCGTTACGTTTTTGGTATTCTGCACTGGCCAGTTCTTCATAGCGAGCAATACGTGATTTACTTTTGGCCTGGCGCGCCTTAGGGTTTTGTCGCACCCATTCCAGCTCGGTATTTAGGGCTTTACGGCGTGAGGATTCTTGCGATTCTTCTAGCGCTAAACGTGCTTGTTTTTGATCTAGCCAGCTAGAATAATTACCCTTCCAAGGAATACCATGACCGCGATCTAACTCTAAAATCCATTCTGCGGCGTTATCGAGAAAATATCTATCATGCGTAACGGCAACCACAGTCCCAGCGAAGCGTACCAAAAACTGCTCTAACCACTCGACTGATTCTGCGTCCAAGTGGTTGGTTGGCTCATCTAATAACAACATATCTGGCTTAGATAGCAACAGTTTACATAAAGCCACACGACGCTTTTCACCGCCAGATAGTGGGCCTATTTTGGCATCCCACGGCGGTAAGCGAAGCGCATCGGCGGCTATCTCAAGTTGTGTGGCTAAATCTGCGCCACTGGCAGCAATAATATTTTCATACTTAGCCTGTAATTCAGCTAATTTGTCAAAATCCGCATCGGGCTCAGCATAAGCGGCATACACAGCCTCTAAATTAGCTTGCGCTTGCATCACCTCGCCCATGCCGGATTCTACCTCCTCACGTACGGTTTTTTCTGGGTCTAATTGTGGCTCTTGCGGCAAATAACCTATGCTCAGGTTAGGTTGCCACTGCACTTCACCTTCAAACTCTTTATCCACACCCGCCATAATGCGCAGCACTGTAGATTTACCAGAGCCATTTAAACCCAACAAACCAATTTTGGCCCCAGGGAAAAAAGATAATGAAATATCTTTAATAATCTGTTTTTTAGGAGGAACCGTTTTGCTCACGCGGAGCATAGACATTACATATTGCGCCATGATGTTTGTGCCAGTATAAAAATGAAAGCTTAACAGAAACTTTACCCACTTGCTCAATAGCAGCATGGCAAATCTAGCGGCACTTAACTAGGTATAATGCATGCACCTCTCATCATTCAAACTATAGCCATGGCCATCAAATCCACTATTTATAAAATCGATCTGCAAGTCTCTGATATGGATAGAAATTATTATCAGCAGCACAGCCTAACATTGGCTAAACACCCGTCAGAAACCGATGAACGGATGATGGTCAGATTAATCGGCTTTGCCATGTATGCCAACGCAGCGCTGATTTTTGGCAAAGGGCTAAGTGATGATGAAGAACCCGATTTGTGGCAAAAAGACCTGACTGGGGCAATTGAACTATGGATAGAGGTAGGCTTGCCCACCGAACGTGATATTCGTAAAGCTGCCGGTCGGGCTAAGCAAGTGGTGGTGGTGCTTTATGGCGGACGCACTGCCGACATGTGGTGGGCTCAAAACAGCAAAGCTTTACTTAAAACCAATAACCTAACAGTGATTAATCTACCTGACACCAAAGCTCTGGCGAGCATAGTTGAGCGTGGCCTAAACATTAGCTGTACCCTGCAAGATGGTCAAATTATGGTCGGGCACGACGCTGGTAGTTTAGATATAACGCCAGTGATTTTGAAAGAACCTAGCGCATACTAAAAATTTCTTACTCCACTGTCACAGACTTGGCCAGATTTCTAGGTTTATCGACATCGGTGCCTTTCAACAATGCGGCATGATAAGCCAGCATTTGCACTGGTATGGTATGCAAAATAGGCGAAAGCACCCCAACATGGCGGGGGGTGCGAATTACATGCACCCCTTCAGATTCAGTAAAGTGGCTATCGGCATCGGCAAATATAAATAATTCCCCGCCACGCGCTTTCACTTCTTGCATATTTGATTTAACTTTTTCTAGCAATGCATCATTAGGGGCTATCACGACCACAGGCATATTGCTATCTACTAGCGCTAAAGGGCCGTGTTTGAGCTCGCCCGCTGGGTAGGCTTCGGCATGAATATAAGAGATCTCCTTAAGCTTGAGCGCGCCTTCTAAGGCTATTGGATAATGTATGCCGCGCCCTAAAAACAAAGCATGCTGTTTATTGGCAAAACTTTTAGCCCACTCTCGAATTTGCGGTTCTAAATTAAGCGCGTGTTGCACACTGCCGGCCAATTGGCGAAGTGCACTTAGGTGAGATTGTTCCATTGTGCTATCTAATATGCCGCGTTGTTTGGCTAATGTAACGGCTAAAGTAAACAAAGCAACTAATTGCGTGGTGAAGGCCTTGGTTGATGCGACGCCAATCTCCGCACCTGCCCGAGTATAAAACACCAATGCCGAAGCCCTTGGAATAGCGCTTTCCTGCACGTTACAAATGGCTAGTGTAAAATTTTGCCCTAATGATTTAGCGTGTTTGAGCGCTTCCATGGTGTCTAGGGTTTCACCAGATTGTGAGATGGTTACTATCAGTTGCTTATCATTAGGTACCGATTCACGATAGCGGTATTCACTGGCGATTTCTACATTAGTCGGTAATTTTGCTATGCTTTCTAGCCAGTATTTAGCGGTAAGCGCTGCGTAGTAGCTTGTGCCAGCGGCTAATATCAGTATGCTATCTACTTGTTTAAAAATGTCACTGGCTTTATCGCCAAACAAAGCTGGTGAAAATTGATTGTTATCTATGAGGGCTTCTATGGTGTCGGTCAGGGCGCGAGGTTGCTCATGAATTTCTTTTTGCATAAAGTGTACATAAGGGCCAAGTTCCATACTGGCTAACGATACATCACTTAGATGAATTTTACGCGCAACTTCACTACCATTGCGGCCAAAAATGCTGACGCCATCTCGGCGTATATCTGCCACATCGCCATCTTCGAGATAAATCACCTTGCGGGTTACAGCGAGCACTGCCGATACGTCAGAGGCGATGAAATTTTCATTTTCACCTAGGCCGATCAAGAGTGGGCAGCCCAAACGGGCGGTAATCATGTGCTCCGGTTCTTTTACTGAAATTACGCTAATGGCAAATGCGCCTGTCAATTCAGCAACCGCTTTTTGCGTAGCGGCTAATAATGGCAAATCTTGATGATAATAGTGTATCAAATGCGCAATTACTTCAGTATCTGTCTGCGAAGTGAACTCATAGCCTAGTGTTTGCAAGTGGCTGCGTTGTTCATCGTGATTTTCAATAATACCATTATGTACTACGGCAATTTGGTCTTTTGACACATGTGGGTGTGCATTGCTTTCTGTTACGCCGCCATGGGTAGCCCAGCGCGTATGGCCTATACCTACTTGCCCAGTTATTTTTGATACATGGGCTTTTTCTGTCATCGCCGATACGCGACCAACTGCACGTACACGTTCTATACCGCTGCTATTTAATACGGCTATCCCTGCTGAATCATAGCCACGGTATTCCAAGCGGCTTAAACCCTCGATAAGGGTTGAAACAACATTTCTTTTGGCTACTGCGCCTACTATTCCACACATATTATTGCTTTCTCGTATTCTTGTTATAAGGGGCTGCGCAGTTTGTAGACTTAAGCGCTAGTCTTTACTAGTTATCTTGACGGGGCGCTTCCAACTGGCAATAGATTTTTGCTCTTTGGCACGGCAAAAGGTCAGCTGATGCGCTGGCGCATTTTTAGTAATGGTTGAGCCTGCACCAATTGTCGCGCCTTTACCTATGGTGACGGGCGCTACCAACTGTGTATCTGAGCCAATAAATACCTCATCTTCAATCACGGTTGTAAATTTATTAGCTCCATCGTAGTTACAAGTAATGGTGCCCGCCCCAATATTCACATTTTTACCTAGTGTTGCATCGCCAATATAGCTCAAATGATTAATTTTGCTATGCTCGTCTACTTGAGCGTTTTTAAGCTCAACAAAATTACCTACATGTGTGTTAGCCGCCAAGGTAGTGCCTGGCCTTAATCTGGCAAATGGCCCTATGCGTGCATTTTCGCCTATTTTTGTATCATCAATATGTGTAAACGGTGCGATGTGTGTACCCGCCTCTATAACGGCGTTCTTGATGATACAATTTGCAGCAACTTTGACTCTGTCACCCAAACTTACATGGCCTTCAAATAAGCAATTTACGTCAATCTCTACATCTCGACCGCAAGTCAGTGTGCCACGTATATCTAGCCGTGCAGGGTCTTTAAGCGTGATGCCTTGGAGTAATAATTGCTGTGCGTAACGTGTTTGGTAAATACGTTCAATACTAGCCAAATCAGTTTTGGCATTAATGCCTGTTACTGACCATTCATCGTCAGTTACCTCAGCTACCACTGACACGTTTTGCTGTACTGCAAACGCAACGATATCAGTTAAATAATACTCACCTTGTGCATTATCATTAGTCAGCTGAGCTAGCCATTTCACCAAATGTTTATTGGGCATCGCCATTATGCCAGTATTCACTTCAGTAATTGCGCGCTGCTGTTCCGTGGCATCTTTATGCTCGACAATCGCGCTAACTTGACCTTGGACATCACGTACCATACGGCCATAGCCAGTTGGATCTGCTTTATTAAACGATAAGATTGCTAATTTATCGCTCGCCAATGTAAGAAGTTTTTGGCAATCGCTAACGTTAACTAGAGGCACATCACCCAATAGAATAAGCGTATTTGCATCATCATCTAAATGCGCTACTGCTTGCTGAACAGCATGGCCAGTACCTAGTTGCTCAGCCTGCTCTACCCAAATAATATTTTCATCAGAAAAAGCGGCTTTTACCATTTCACCTGCAAAGCCATAGACTACAATAATCTTGTTTGGCTTAAGTGTTTTTGCGCAAGCGATGACATGGCCTAAAATTGGCTTAGCGCCTATCTCATGCAAGACCTTAGGCATATTTGAATGCATGCGCGTGCCTTTACCAGCAGCGAGTATGACGATATTCAATGGACTCATTGTTTATTATTTAATTGATTAGAGATGGTTTATTTTGATAAGCAAAGTATAACAAAAAAGGCAACCTAAGCTGCCTTTTTTGCTTGTATTGCCAAGTTTTATGACTAGTGTGCGTGTTTACGTAAACGCTCTATGGTTTGAATCTGCGCCAAGGCCTCTGACAACTCCGCTTGAGCTGCTGCGTAATTGACATCTGAAGTTCTGTTTTTCATCGCTTCTTCAGCGGCCTCTTTGGCAGCAATTGCTTTTGCTTCATCTAAATCATCACCACGTACCGCGGTATCTGCCAACACAGTAATAATGCCTGGTTGTACTTCTAGCAAGCCGCCAGATAGATAAATTAATACTTCTGACGTCTCATTGGCTTGCTTGATACGTAGCGCGCCTGGTTTGATGGTAGAAATCATAGGTGCATGATTAGGATAAATACCTACCTCACCTGCGCTGGCAGGCGCTACCACAAACTCAGCTTCACCTGAGAATATGCTTGCTTCTGCACTGACTACATCAATATGAACAGTATTTGCCATGTTTTTTCCTTAACCATTTAACTAATAACTAAAGTCTATCGACCATCAACTAGTTAAGTGTTTTTGCCTTTTCAACGGCCTCTTCAATAGCGCCTACCATATAGAAAGCTTGCTCTGGCAAGTGGTCATACTCACCTGCAACAATCGCTTTAAAGCCTTTGATGGTTTCTTTTAATGGCACATATTTACCAGGTGCCCCTGTAAATACTTCGGCAACGTGGAACGGTTGTGACAAGAAACGTTGGATTTTACGTGCGCGGCCAACTGCTAATTTATCTTCTGGTGATAATTCATCCATACCCAAAATAGCAATAATGTCACGTAATTCTTTGTAGCGTTGCAGCGTTTGCTGCACTGAACGCGCGACGTTATAGTGTTCTTCGCCAACCACTAATGGGTCTAATTGGCGTGAAGTTGAATCTAGTGGATCTACCGCTGGGTAAATACCTAAAGAAGCAATATCACGTGACAACACAACGGTTGAATCCAAATGTTGGAAAGTAGTGGCTGGTGATGGGTCGGTCAAGTCATCGGCAGGTACATATACCGCTTGAATTGACGTAATAGAACCCGCCTTAGTTGAAGTAATACGCTCTTGTAAACGACCCATTTCATCGGCTAGCGTAGGTTGGTAACCCACGGCTGATGGCATACGGCCTAACAATGCAGATACTTCAGTACCAGCTAATGTATAGCGATAAATATTATCGACAAAGAACAATACATCACGACCTTCATCGCGGAATTTTTCAGCCATGGTTAAGCCTGACAAAGCCACACGTAAGCGATTGCCTGGTGGTTCGTTCATTTGACCAAACACCATGGCTACTTTTGATTCTTTCATGTTATCAAGCTTGATAACGCCAGCTTCTGCCATTTCATGGTAGAAGTCATTACCCTCACGAGTACGCTCACCAACCCCAGCAAATACTGATAAGCCTGAGTGCTGTTTAGCAATGTTGTTAATCAATTCCAACATGTTCACGGTTTTACCTACGCCAGCACCACCAAATAGACCTACTTTACCGCCTTTAGCAAACGGACAAACCAAATCAATCACCTTGATACCCGTTTCTAATAAGTCAACGCTTGGTGAAAGCTCTTCAAAAGTTGGCGCCTTTTGGTGAATTGCACGACGCTCGTCACATTCAATCGGACCTGCTTCATCAATGGGGCGGCCTAAAACATCCATAATACGGCCTAATGTACCTGTACCGACTGGTACTGTAATTTGGCTGCCTGTAGATTTAAACATAGTTCCACGAGCCAGACCATCTGATGAGCCCATGGCAATGGTACGTACAATGCCGTCACCTAGTTGTTGTTGCACTTCCAGTGTCAAGCCTGCTTCTGCTTGGCTTGAGGCATCATCAATTAATAATGCCTCAAATACTTTAGGCATTTGATCGCGTGGAAACTCAACGTCTACCACCGCACCAATACATTGCACTACTTTACCAATTTTCGCTGTACTCATTTTTTATATCCTATTCAAGCTAATCTGTTGAATTGTAATTTAACACTTAAAAATTTATTAAACGCTGCTGCACTTAAAAAGCTCCTGCTCCTCTTAAGATACTGCTGCCGCTCTTTTGCGATTTGGTCTCTACTTAACATTTGCTGCGCAAATATTAGTATCGCCCTATCGCTTAAGATACTGCTGCCGCTCTTTTGCGATTTGGTCTCTACTTAACATTTGCTGCGCAAATATTAGTATCGCCCTATCGCTTAAGATACTGCTGCCGCACCACCAACGATTTCAGAAATCTCTTTGGTAATGGCGGCTTGACGTGCTTTGTTGTATACCAATTTTAAATCGCCAATCACTTCTTTGGCATTGTCAGACGCTGATTTCATTGCCACCATACGTGATGATTGCTCTGAAGCCATATTCTCTGCCACTGCGTTATAAACCAATGATTCAATATAACGTACCATCAATTGGTCTATCACTGGCTTAGATTCTGGTTCGTAGATGTAGTCCCAGTGGCCTTTTGCAGCACCAATTTGCAGTGAACTTTTAATCACTGCGCTAGTCGTCAGCGTTTCTGCCTTTTCTTGCTCAGCGTGTGTACCTAAGCGCTCACTAGTAAGCGGCAATAATTGCTCTAATACTGGCTCTTGCTTCATTGTATTAATAAAACGTGTGTAGCAAATATGCAACTGATCTATTTCACCAGAAGTATAAGCGTCTAACATGACCTTAATCGTGCCTATCAATGTTTCAAGATGTGGCACATCGCCCAAACCAGTAATATGCGATTTAACAGTTGCGCCTACACGGTTCATAAAGGCATAACCTTTATTGCCAATTGCACTGACGGTAAGTGCCTTGCCTTCGGCTTCCCAAGCTTTCATTTGGTTAATAGAGAGTCGCAATACGTTGGTATTTAAGCCACCGCAAAGTCCTTTGTCTGAGCTAATGACGATCAGGCCAATATTTTTTACTTGCTCACGCTTAATAAGAAAAGGGTGCTTGTACTCTGAATGCGCCAAAGAAAGGTGAGCTGCCACATTACGAATTTTCTCAGCATAAGGGCGGCTAGCACGCATTCTATCTTGCGCTTTACGCATTTTAGAAGCGGCTACCATTTCCATTGCCTTGGTGATCTTACGTGTATTTTCTACACTCTTGATCTTGGTTCTAATCTCTTTACTACCAGCCATTTTAGTGTCCTAATAGTTTCAA
>CAIRBH010000050.1 GCA_903876765.1 uncultured Pseudomonadota bacterium
GTAAGTGCGAGTAGCTCAACTATTCAAGGCAGAACGCAGGTCAGTTTGACTGGAACTACAGGCAACAATACCTTAAGTGGTGGTAATAACAATGACACGATAGATGGTAGCTCAGGCAATGACAGCCTAGTTGGTGGCTCAGGCAACGATAGCCTAGTTGGTGGCTCAGGCAATGACACGATAGATGGTGGCAATAACAATGACACGATAAATGGTGGCGCAGGCAATGACAGCCTAGTTGGTGGCTCAGGCAACGACACCTTTGTGATGGCTAGTGTTTCTGGAAGTGATCAGACAGACACCATCACCGACTGGGGAGCTAGTAATACATCAGACACCATCACTGGCAGTATGGGTGTTAATGATAAACTCTATGTGACGATGACTGGGACATCTACTAAATTTGATGCAAGCAACATTACGGGAACTGGTAAGCTGAGCGTTACAGGTTCTGGCAGCAATGACACCATCATTGGTGGTGCAGGCAATGACACCATCATTGGTGGCAATGGTAATGACAGTATAAACGGTGGCTCAGGCAATGACAGCCTAGTTGGTGGCTTAGGCAATGACACGATAGTTGGTGGCGCAGGCAATGACACGATAGATGGTGGCGCAGGCGTATACAGCATCACTGGTGGTGCTGGTAATGACAGCATGGATGCTGGCTCTGACTCCGTTACTGATACCTTTTATTGGACATTGGCTGATGCTGGCACTACCACAAATATAGCGATGGATAGCATTAGTAACTTTGGCACTTCCGATTCTACTTCGGGTGGTGATGTGCTGGATATCAAAGATTTACTTCAAAATGAAAATGATACAGTTAGCACTTTAGCCAAGTACTTGCATTTTGAAAAATCTAGCGCAAATACCATTATTCATATTAGTGCAACGGGTGCTTACTCCAGTGGTGGCAACAATTCAGAAGACGTGCAAACTATTACTTTAATCAACGTCGATTTATTCGGATTATATTCTGCAGCTACCGATAGCGATATTATTACTAACTTGCTGACTGATAAAAAACTAATTGTCAATGTGTAGCGGCGGTTGCAATTTATTTGACGGGGTTATTGATTGAAGGTGGCAATATGACATTGGTAGGCAAAGTGACTGAAATAACAGGGCAGGCTTATTTGATGACTGCAGATAGCATGCAGCAGCTTGCTATGGGTAGCCAAGTTGCGCTGGGTGACAGCATAGTGACGCCAGCTGGCGTGAGCGTTAATCTGCTGTTTGGTAATAGCACGCTCATACATATTGCGCCTGAGCAGCAGGTGGCAATTAGTGATGCTATTACAGCCGCCAACCAGCCCAGCCAAGCAGATAGCGGCATTAGTAAGGCGACGATTGATACGGTGATGAGCGCTATAGCTAGCAGTTATGATATTGGCGATGCGATTATGCAAGATGGCACTGGCTCAGATGAGCTGGCTGCGCTGTATGGTTTGCGTTTTTTTGATTTAGCAATGACGGCTGACGTGGCTGTGGCCAATGCTGATGTGCTCGATTTACGCGATTTAATCAGTGGTGAAAGCCATGGTCTGGGCTCAGATAATTTGTCGCATTACTTACATTTTGAAAAATCAGGTACAGATACCCTAGTGCATGTGAGCTGCTCTGGCCAATATGATGCGGCGATTGGCTCGGTAAATGATGTGCATACCATTACTTTAGCGGGGGTAGATTTAGTCACAGGGTTTGCTAGCGATTATTCTTTTGCCAGCGATCATGCGCTTATTCAAGATTTATTGTCTAGATTTATTGTCTAGGCAAAAGTTGATGACCGATTAACGATTTGTTGGGTTGCACGCTAAGACTCTAGTCACCATGATTAGAGTCTTTTTTATTGGGGGTAGGTGAGTGGTTGGTCTTCATGCGATAATTTGCCTTAAATGAACTTTGCAAGCATCATTAAAAGCGAATAGGAAAATTGCCATGACTTACCCACTAAAGGGAATGATTTTAGCCGCTGGCCAAGGCACCCGCGTGCGGCCACTGACTAAAGAAATGCCTAAGCCTATGATTCCTATTTTAGGTAAGCCAGTGATGGAATACCTGATTGAGCATTTGGCGCGGCATGGTGTGCAAGAGATTATGATTAATGTTGCACATTTGAATAGGAAGATTGAACAGTATTTTGGCAATGGTCAGCGCTGGGGCGTGCAAATTGGCTATTCTTATGAGGGCCATTATCAAGACGGCGAGCTAACCGCCGTGCCTAAAGGCTCGGCAGGGGGTATGCGCCATATTCAAGACTTTGGTGGGTTTTTTGACCAAACTACTATTGTGATGTGTGGTGACGCCTTGATAGACCTTGATATTACTGCGGCTTTAACAGAACACCAGCAGAAAAAAGCCATGGTGAGCGTGGTTGCCATGGCAGTAGCGGCCAGTGAGGTGAGTAATTACGGCATAGTAGAAACCGATGCAGATGGCCGTGTGGTATCTTTTCAAGAAAAACCCAGCCCAGCAGATGCACGCTCAAACCTAGCCAGTACTGGCATTTACTTTTTTGAGCCTGAGGCTATTAATTTAATCCCCGCCCAGCAAAATTTTGACATTGGCAGTCAGCTATTTCCGCTACTGGTGGCTAATAAACTACCGTTTTACGCGCAAAAACGCCAGTATAACTGGATAGATATAGGCCGTATTGCTGACTATTGGGAGGTGCTGCAACGGGTATTGCGCGGAGAAATTAGTTATATGAATATGCCTGGCAAAGAAGTGCGGCCTGGTGTTTGGGTAGGGCTCAATACCCGTATTGATTGGGATCACGTTAAAATCAGCGGGCCCGTGTATATTGATTCTGCTACGCAAATTGATGCAGGCGCCGAGATCATCGGCCCGTGCTGGATTTCTCATGGGTCGCATATTTACCCAAACGCTAAAGTGATACGCTCGGTGCTGTTTGAGTACACCCGCATTAGTGCAGATATGACCTTTTTCGAAATGATAGTTTCACCCAGCTATTGCGTGAATAGGGCAGGCACCACCTATTACCTAGGGGATGACCACTGCAATCTGCGCTGGGGTGACGCTAGGCTTTGACGCAGGACTTTGCGATTAATGCTGGCAAATGCGCTATGCCAGCAGATATGCACTATAATGCCTCGGCTTTAAAATATTTGGTTTTAAGATAGTTGGTTTTAAAAATATCTAATTCGGAAGAGTGGCTGAGCGGTTGAAGGCACCACCCTGGAAAGGTGGCACAGGGGCAACTCTGTCGCGGGTTCGAATCCCGCCTCTTCCGCCATCAAACTACTTTTAATTATCCTAATTTTTATTATCCTTAAGCTGTGCTGATGATGCCGCTAGCTGCTGCACCCAGCTGAGTTGCCTAGGCAAGCAGATTGTTTGAAGGTCGTAATGCTCAATAGCAAATGCTCGGGCATTTTTGCCTAGTTTTTTGCGCAGTTTGGCATTGGCTAATAGCTTAATCACTTCTTGGGCTAATGCCTGATGGTCAAAAAAATCTACTAAACGGCCAGTTTTATCATGAATAATGGCTTCATGTAGCGGCTGGGTGTTGCTGGCCACAATCGCACAGCCCACACTCATGGCTTCTAGCAGGCTCCATGACAATACAAATGGATAAGTTAAATAGACGTGTACGCTAGAAAGCTGCAATAGGCTAATAAAGCCCTCATAGGGGATATGGCCTAAAAATCGCACGCGTTGCCAGTCGGCATCACTGATGGCAGGCCTGACTTCTGCAATAAAAATTTCTTTCCATGATTTACCCGAGGCAGCTTTTTGGCCGTAGCTTACGCTGTCGCCGCCGACTATTAGCACCTTGGCATTAGGGCGGGCTTTTAGTATGACTGGCAAGGCGCGCATAAAAATATGGTAGCCGCGGTAGGGCTCTAAATGGCGATTAACAAAGGTAATCACTTCATCTTTTTTACTTAAGTTGAGCTCGGTTGAGCGTAGCTTGTTATTTAGGCTAATCGCAACTTCTGGGTTAGGTATTAGCTTTTTGGTATCTATGCCATCATGGATGACAGAAATTTTAGGCTTAAAGTCGTTTGGAAAAGTGCTGGCCTGCCAATGGGTGGGTGAAATGCCTGCATCTGCAATAGCAAAATGCAATAGGTTGTTGACGTTTTTAAGCCTTATTCGGCAAGATTCACTATCATTTTTTTTTGAAAACTCAGGGTCAAAGTTAGCGTCAGCTTCGTCTGCCTTGTAGTAAAACTCGCAATAAATGCCCAGCTTAGCCGCTGGCCATACTTCTTTTAAGAATAGGCTTTCACCCCAGCCATGGTGGGCAACAATCACGTCGGGGTTAAAGCCAGTCTGCTTGAGCAATTGCGCCGCTTTAAAGCAGGCTTCACCGCGTATGGTTTGTGCTTCAATATCGCTCAACCATGGGTGAACGTTGGGCGTGCTGCCACGCGCAGCAGAATAGCTCAATAACTTAACGCCTTGCCAAGAGTTGGCCTCTATTTTTTGCATGGTCATGGCCAGCACTTCGTGACCTTGCGCCGCTAAGGCAGGTGCTAAAAATTTAAATTGACCGGGAAAGTTTTGGTGAACAAATAAGATTTTCATCAAATTACTCGCACAATACCTAGCTTGAGTAGCCAAGTGATTGATCTAAAAATAAAAGCTTGCCTTTGGCTAGGGAATAAATTGATTACATCAGCGGCTAATGCTGTATCTTGGCCTAACTTGGCTAAAATTATTTGGCATTCATCTTCGTTAGGTATGACTAGTTTTGCAAAATTGACCATAGCAAGTTGGCGGTATTGGGATAAGCGATCGCTAGCGATTGTATGATTAGCATCGATTAATTGCAGTTTAGTTTGAAGTGTAAGTAGCCTTGATGGGTAGCTATTGTAAGCGGCAAATGGGTCCATTCTGGCTGGCCAAGGATACTTGGGTGCTGGTGCTGCTGTGTGTGCTTTTCTCATTTTGGTTTGCTCGCTCCACAATGCTTCGTATTGTGGAATAATTACTGCCCAATCATATAGTTGACGTGCGCGCAATTGACCTGCCGCGCCCATTTTTTTGCGTAATGCTGCTGAGTTCAATAGTTTGCTAAATGCATTGGCTGTGGCCTCGATATCTACAGCAATTAGCGAGCAAGTAAGACCGCAGTACATATCGTAAGTGTCAATCTCAAGCGCATGACGAAATGCTAAGTCATTGGCTAATCCTGAGTCAGGCATGGTGGTTGGAATGCGAAAACCATCTACGCCATCACGTACTGTATCTTTATAACCATCCCAATCTGAAACGACCACAGGAATACCCGCCGCCATGGCTTCAATCGGGGTGATGCCAAATGTTTCTTGTATATTGTCTGAAAGTGAGCAAAATATATCGGCACTTGCCCAAGCTGTGTTGCGATTTTCTGCGGTACGGCCGTCTAAAGTTACAACTCTGACGCCGGGACAGGCTAAATTTGCCGCATCCTCAAAGGCTTTAGCGATATGGTCATTGCTATGCCAGCCGCATTCAAGCAAGACGATTTTTTTGTGTTTTGCCAGCTTGTTGGAAGCTTTTTGTAAAGCCTGATACATGGCCAATGGGTGTGCTTTCCCGTGGAACGACAGCCTACCCATAAACAATACTACTAGGGTATTTTTATCTGCCCCAATGGCTAGACGTGCACTGGCTTTTTGGCTATCAGTAAAAGTAAAATCCTGACTGTGAATGCCTAAAGGAATCACTGGTAATAAGGGCAAGACTAATTTTTGCAGACCTAGGCGATGTGCTAAATAGTCTGTTTGGGCTTGAAGTAAGTTCTCAACATTACGCTTTACCGCAGTGCTAGTGCAAATAAGAGCATCCCAAGTTTGCACTGGTGCAGTGATGAGCGTGGTTATTGCATCCATAACATTTGCAGTGGCTGTGGTATGGGTAATGCCGCAAAGACTCCAAGCATGATGGCCATAAGCCGCTCTATGCCAAGCGTATTCGGCAATGCCAGGGCCAGGGTAGTAAACAACGCCTGGATTTGATAATGCGCTAAGATTGAGTTTAGTCACGACTTTGATCGGCAGCGTTTTATCAAAACTTCGCGCAGTATTAGAAAAGTTTTGTACGTGCTCTTTTTGCTGAACTTGCAACCAGTATTCATCTATTTGGCTGTAAAGTATAAAACCTCGCAAAAAAGATTCGCCGGCGGCATTGCGCCCCATAAGCTGAGGCCCGCTGGTGGTATAAGCCTCTGGGTGGTAATAAATCGCGGCGCTTGTCATATCATTTTTTTAATTTAGTTATTTTTTTACTAATTAAGCATTGTGATTAGGGCTTGCTGAGATTAGTACGTTGAATATATTGAAATAATAACCCAAAATAATGGGCACCAACTACCGATACGACTAATAAAAAGCCAATCAAGATTTGTTTTTATGTTAAGTATGTTAAAAGCATGCTGATAATTTTGCGATGGGCTGTTGTGTGGCTTATTAAAACACTTAGCTTGATGTGATTTTGCTAGCTTGAGCTGGTTCTTACTGGCCAGCCGCATTAGTTATGCCACAGTATTGACGTTATTGCCTATAGTTGTAGATGCTGGTTTAGCTGCTGGTTTGGCTTCGGCATTTACTGCTTTGCTAGCATCATTATCCCCATCGTTATCTAGCACTTGTGGTGGTGCTTTTGGCGCAAATTGAGGTGCAGCCGAAACCCCTGATACTGATGACATCATATTTATCCTATAAAATTAGAGATTAATTAATCTGTTAATGGCTATATCGGCAGCAATTTGTTTTTCTAAAGAGGCTGCTGTATTTAATAGCCAGTATATTGCTAGAGAAAATTTGGCATAAAAGCGCTGCTACTGCCTTGCATGAAAAATAAAAAAACAAGCTTATTTAGCTCAGTAAACGCTACAATTACGTCATGCCGTTAAGCCCCAATTCCATCACCATTTGTTCAACCGCGCGGCTAGTACGTGGTTTGCGTTTGCAGCATCAGCAGCGATCGCTGACTGCGGGGGATAAGCTTTGGCAAACGCCTGAAATCTTTACCTTGGTGCAGTGGCTAGATGGACTAATCACAGATGCCGCCTTGCTGGGCTTGGTGCCACAAAGCAGCCTGCCTAGCTTGACGCTTAGCCCGCTAGCCGAAGCTTATTTGTGGGAACAAGCCATAGAAACCTGTTTGGCTAAGCACGAGGCCAGCGCACTGTTTGATATTCGGGCGATGGCAAAAACCGCGATAGAAGCGAATGACTTAATGCTCAATTGGCAAATTGCCGAGGCGGATATTAATTTACCTTATCTTACTCAAGAAACACGGCAGTTTTTGCGTTGGCGGCATACTTTTGCAGATTTATGCGCCAAGCAAAACGCCATCGAGGCCAGCGGTTTAATGGCCTTGCACATTGGCCTGATTAAACAATACCAGCAAGTGATTAGCGAAGTTTTAGGCTGGCCTAGCCAAATTAATTTGGCGGGGTTTGACCGAATTACGCCGCTGGAAGCAAGTTTGATGGAGGTGCTTAAAAGCTGTGGGGTGTCGGTGCAGATGTTGTCGATTAGCAGCATTAGCGATGCCAAAATTGACTACTATGCATTGGCTGACGCGCAGCAAGAATGTAGGGCGGCAGTCGCTTGGGCTAAGCAAAAATTGAGCGTTAACCCGCAAGCGCAGCTGGCGATTATTAGCCCAGTGCTGGGTAATATGCGTCGTGTGTTAACCGATTTGTTAGATGATGCTTTTCATGCAGAAACCTTGCACAGCAGCTTGTTTGAAGCGCCACGCTGTTACGATTTTTCATTAGGCTTGTCGCTCACCGAATACCCCTTGGTGCATAGCGCCTTGCAGCTATTAAAGTTGGCCACAACAAAAACTTTGCTCAGTTTTGATGCAATCACGCCTATTTTGCAAGATATCCATTGGGGCTATGCCGCCGAGCTAGACGCACGAGCCCAGTTAGATGCGTTTTTACGCAAACACCTCAATGCCAGTTATTCATTAGATGCGCTGATTAAGCAAACCAGTCGCCTGCAAAGTCATGGCATACAACTAGATGGCTTGTTTGCTCATTTATCGCTGATCGGGCAGTTTCAGCATCACAGTCAACGTCGGCAATTGCCGTCAGACTGGGTGCGGGCCTTTGTGGATTTGCTAGATGTGCTTTGCTGGGCAAAAGCGCGGGCTATTTCTAGTCACGAGTACCAAACCCAGCAAGCGTTTTACAAAGGCTTAAATGAGTTAGCGGCTTTGGATGGCTTGTTGGGCAAAGTGACCGCCAGTGAGGCGCTACAGAAAGTGATAGAGCTTTGTCGTTCAACTATGTTTCAGCCTGAATCAAGCGGTGAGGTGCACATACAAATTTTGGGGCTGTTAGAAACACCAGCCGTCAGTTTAGACGCGGTATGGGCGTTAAATATGAACGACCAACATTGGCCACCAGCCGTGAAACTAAACCCTTTATTACCAGCCCAGCTACAGCGCCATCAGGCTACGCCTAATGCCAGCGCTTTGGTGCAAAGCCAATTTGCTGCTTTGGTACAGCAGCGTTTAATCACTTGTGCGACCGAAGTGGTTTTTTCATACGCGTTGCAAGAAGGCGATAGAGAGCTGCGGCCATCGCCTTTGATTGCCCATCATGGGCTATCAGCAATAGCAGCGCCAAGCATGCAAACGCAGGCAGAAATGCTGGCTCAGCCAGCCGCTATGGCGTTATTAGATGACTTTATGGCGCCAGCTGTTTCGGCTGAAGAAAAGATTCGTGGCGGGGTGAAGCTATTTGCCACACAAGCCATTTGCCCTGCTTGGGCGTTTTACCAATATCGTCTTGGTGCAGGGCAGTTAGATGTGCCGATTGATGGCTTGGATACTATGTCGCGCGGTAGCCTGCTGCATAAAGTCTTGCAGTTCTTTTGGCAAGATTGCCAAACCTTAAGCACTTTGCAATTGATGAGCAGCGAACAGCGTATGGCCGCCATAGACCAAGCGATTATAAAAAGTGTAGCCGCTTTAGCCCATGAAAGTGATTTTCATATTCCAGCGCAAGTGATGCAGATAGAGCAACTAAGGTTGCAGCAATTATTAGACCTATGGCTAGATTTGGAGCTAGCGCGAGCCGATTTTAGCTTAGTTGCATGTGAGAAAAAATACACGTTTGCACTGGAGGGTTTAAGCATTAATTTAACCATAGACCGCATTGACCGCTTGGCTGATGGCGGCTTGGTGGTGATTGATTATAAAACGGGCAGTAGTGTATTGACTAAAAGCTGGGCAGATGACCGCATTGCAGAACCGCAGCTACCCATTTATGCCGCGCTTGCTTTAAAGGGTGAAAAAATAGCAGCGGTCAGTTTTGCCAAAGTACGCAGTGATGAGAGCAAATTTATAGGATTATCTGCCGAGGCGGGCGTGCTGCCTGCCGTTGGCGCCTTAGCAAAAGTGGCGGCTAATTCGGCTTTTAAAGCGTTTGATGATTGGCAGGCGTTGCTGGCACATTGGTATGTTAGTTTGACTAATATTGCGCTAGAGATTAATGCGGGTGAGGCCAGCGTTAGCATAAGTAATGAGGCGGATTTGCTTTATTGTGAGGTTAAACCTTTATTACGTTTGCCAGAGCGCTTGTTGCAGTATGAGCGCAGACAAGCGGCTTTAAAAGAGCAGGGCTTGCATTCATGATTGACCTCAATGCACAAGATGCTGAGAATCGCATACGTGCTTTAGAGCTCGCTTCGTTTATTGTGGAAGCGCCGGCTGGGGCGGGTAAAACTGAGTTGCTGACACAGCGCTATTTAAAGTTATTGGCGACGGTGGCAGAGCCAGAAGAGATTATTGCGCTGACTTTTACCAATAAGGCCGCCGCAGAAATGCGTAACCGCATTTTATTAAGTTTGGCAGATGCCGAGCGGCAAACCGTAGTCACTGCGCCACATAAATTAGTCACACGCGGCTTAGCCGAAAAAGCACTGCATCAATCGAATATCAAGCACTGGCAGATTTTGAGCCAACCTAGTCGCTTGCGCATTTTAACCATAGACGCCTTGTGCAGCAGTTTAACGAGGCAAATGCCTTTGCTTAGTCGCTTTGGCGGGCAGCCTGTGGTGAGCGATGATGCTGATGCGCATTATCAAGATGCCGCGCGACGTGCCATTGCCGAAATTATGCATGAGACCAAGATGGATGACACGGTGACCACGGCGCTGCGTTACATGGATAACCATGCTGAAAAACTAACCGAATTATTGGCCAAAATGCTGGCAAGACGTGACCAATGGTTGCCTGTGGTGGGGCGCTTACACAAGCTAGCGCCTCAGGCTATGTTGGCCAGTACTGAGCGCGCGCTTAGATGTTTAATCGCAGATGATTTAAAAGTAGCACTACAAATTTTGCCAAAAGAGGTGCAGCAGGCCTTAATGCCCTTAGCGCGTTTTGCCGCTAGTCACTTGGAGCCAGAGGCTGATATTGCACCATTATTAAACTGGCAAACGACTTTGCGCGCTGATGCCGATGACTTAGTGGCATGGCAGGCGCTGGCTAATTTTTTAGTGACTAAAACCGATAGAACCTACCGTAAAAACCTGACTAAAAATAATGGCTTCCCCGCAGATAAAGAATATAAAAGCAAAAAAGATGATTTTAATGCCATCGTTATTGGCTTAGAAAATAGCGCGGTGATAGCTGATTTATTGAGCTTGCCCAGCATTGCTACATTGGCAGATAGTCAGCATGTGATATTGGCGCTGACTGAGTTGCTGGTGAAGGCAAATGGTCATTTGTGGCTGGTGTTTCAGGCGGCGGGCGAGGTGGATTTTGTAGCCATTGCACAAAGTGCTCAGCAAGCTTTAGAGAATGAGCAGGGCGCTACTGACTTAGCGTTGCAGCTAGATTATAAGATTTCACATTTATTAATTGATGAGTTTCAAGACACTAGCCCTGTGCAAATGGCTTTGCTGGAAAAATTGATTGAGGGTTGGCAAGTGGAGGATGGCCGCACTTTATTTTGTGTTGGCGACCCCATGCAGTCGATTTATCGCTTTCGTAAAGCGGATGTCAGCCTATTTTTGCAGGCCAGCGAATTTGGCATTGGCCATTTGCCCCTGACGCGCTTGCAATTAAGCCGTAATAATCGCTCGCAACCTGCGGTAGTCGACTGGATAAACAGCGCTTTTGTGCAGGTGTTCCCTGCTGCTGACAACATTAATCATGGGGCGATTAGTTATCGCAGATTTATCGCTTCTCGCTCTAGCATTGCTGATGAAGGCGTTTTTGTGCATCCGCTGATTGTAGATGACGCTATTAAAAATGCCGAGGATGAAGACGCTGCCGACTTCAGTAGCAACAGCAATGTTAAACAGTTAGAAGCCAATTTTGTTGCCAACTTAATTACCGAATTACACGCGAAAAATAGCCAACCACAAAAAATTGCAGTGCTAGTACGCAGTCGCAACCACTTAAAAGAATTGGTTTCTGAAATCAGGCGCAATCATTCGCACTTGAATTTTCAGGCTGTAGAAATTGAGCAATTGCATGAGCGGCAAACCGTACAAGATGCCTTGTCGTTGGTATGTGCTTTGCACCATCGTGCCGATAGAACGCATTGGTTAAATGTGTTGCGTGCACCATGGTGTGGGCTGACTTTAGCTGATTTACACGCCTTAGCAGGTAATCAGCAGGGTGACACTATTTGGGTCGCCATGCATGATGAGGCGCGTTTGCAGAATATGACTAGCGATGGCCTATTGCGTTTAAATCATGTGAAGGCGGTGCTAAGTAGCGCTTTTGCAGGGCAGGGCAGGTTGCCAGTACGGCGCTGGCTAGAAAGCACTTGGTTGCAACTTGGCGGTGGCAAGTGTTTGGTTGATGCTGGTGATAATCGTGATGTGCAGGTGTTTTTTGATTTGGTAGAAAAAACCAGTCGTAGCGGCCATTTAGATATTGCTGTACTCGAATTGGCTATGCATAAACTGTATGCTAAACCTGACATAGCGGCTGATGGCAGTGTGCAGTTTTTAACCATACATAAATCTAAGGGCTTGGAGTTTGATACGGTGATTCTGCCAGCGCTCAATCGCCCACCTAGGCCTTCAGATAACGAACTGGTGTTATGGCAAGAGGTGATGGTCGACCATCAAATGCATTTAATTGCCGCCCCGCATTACGTAAAAGCAGCCAGTAATACTGGCAAAAAAACTGCTACTGCCAATATTTACAGTTACATTAAATCCTTAGAAAAAGTTCGTGAAAGTAATGAGTTGGTGCGTTTATTGTATGTGGCAGCCACACGTACAGAGCGGCAATTGCACCTCATTGCCAGTGTGAAAACAAACAAAGAGGGTGAGATTAAGCCTGCGGCAAATACTTTGTTGCAGACCTTATGGCCAGCGGTTGAGGCAGATTTTAAGCGGGCTAGGCCACAGCCATCTAATTCATCTTCAGCTAGATTAGACATCAGGCAATTTAAGCCACAGTTGCAGCGTTTGCACAGCCACGAGTTTACTGGCAACTTTTTACTCAACACGGCTGCGTATCAGTTAAAAAAACAGCCGCAATACCCGCTGCTTGATGGAAAAAGTCCAGTGCCATCTGGTTTTAATGGTGCGAACAGTGAGGCCGATTTTAATCGCCATTGTGGCATATTGGCGCATTTATACATGCAGCTCATGGCTAAAACGCAGCAGCACAATCAGCGTGAATTAAGCTTGGCGCAATGCCTGCCCGCCATGCAAAAATGGTTAGTGCAGCAGGGCTACACCAGCCAATTAGCTGCAGCGGGCGCCAGCCAAGTGCTAGCCGCTTTAACGATTACGCTTAATAGCCAAGCTGGGCAATGGGTACTCAAAAATCACAGTCAAGCGGCCAGTGAGTTAAGTTTAATGCAAGCCACCGAGGCCGAGCTTAAACAACATGTGATAGACCGCACATTTGTGGAAGACGGAAGGCGCTGGATTATTGATTACAAGCTAAGCAATATGGCGCTGGATGTTGAATTAACAGAGGCCGCAGCCCAGCACAGCCCGCAATTACAGCGCTATGCCAGCTTGTTTGCCAGCGAAGGCCTGCCGATTAAAACCGCGGTGTTATTTTTAACGACAGGCCAGTTGGTAGAAGTAGCACTTGGCGGCGAATAACACATTAGTTAAGGGCTAAAGCCGTCAGGCTTAATGCTTAAATGTTTAATGCTTAAATGGTTTAATGCTTAAAGTGCCGTCTGATATACCAGACCACAAATACCAGCCCCAGCGCCACAATTAAATAATGGAATTGGTGAAAATAGACCTTTAAGCTTACCCAGTTTTCACCAAACTTCATGCCAGCATAGGCTAGCAGCCAGCACCAAATGAATGAGCCAATAAAAGTATAAGTGATGAATTTAGGCATATTCATACGCACCACCCCAGCAGGAAAGGCAATAAAAGTGCGTACCGCAGGCAACATACGCGCAATTAAAATAATAATCTCGCCATGTTTTTCAAATAAGCGGTCAGCTAGGTTGAGGTCACGTTTAGACAGTAATAGGTATTTGCCATATTTTTCTGCCAGCGGCCTGCCACCCAGCATCCCCACGTAATAGGCTGGAATAGAGCCCAATACACAGCCTATTGCGCCCGCTAAGGCCACCCACCATAAGTTCAGCGTGCCTTGAAACACTAAAAAACCAGCAAACGGCATAATAATTTCAGAAGGTAGTGGTATGCAGGCCGATTCTATGGCCATGAGCAAGACGATGCCGCCATAACCCATGCTTAAAATAACACCCATAATCCACGAGGCTAGCAAGGTAATGATTTTTTCTAGCATTGGGCGTCCTAAATAAATTCTTTTAATAATTGTTTTACAAAGTCAGCACGCAGATTAATATCGGCAATGCCCACGGCCACTTTAAGCTTGTCTGGCCCATTCATACGACAGCGGCGATCGCGCTGCAATAAGGCGATTAACTTAGTCGGGTTTATATCGGCTTTGGGATTAAATTGCAGCTGTATTGCCTCGCTGCTCGCATCAATTTTAATAATACCAATTGCTTTGGCGGCAATGCGTAATCTGTGGCAGGCAATCAGCGCTTCACCTTGCTCTGGCAGCAGGCCAAAGCGGTCTATTAGCTCTTCTTGCATATTATCTAAATCGTCATCTAGCACGCAATTGGCTAAGCGCTTATAAATCACCAAGCGTTCGTGCACGTCAGGGCAGTATTGATTAGTCAGCAGAGCAGGGGTGTGCAGATTAATCTCGGTAGTGACGCCTAGCGGGGCGTTTAAATCTGGCTCTTTGCCAGCTTTAAGCTGCTTCACGGCATGATTGAGCATGTCTGAATACAAATGAAAGCCAATTTCTTGCATTTCGCCACTTTGGCTATCACCCAACAACTCACCCGCACCACGAATTTCTAAGTCATGCATGGCTAGGTGAAAGCCTGCGCCTAAGTCTTCCATCAGTTGAATTGCATCTAGGCGTTTTTGCGCTTGTACGGTAATTTTACGGTCGGGGTCGGTGAGCAAATAAGCGTAAGCCTGATGGTGTGAGCGACCGACACGACCTCGCAATTGGTGCATTTGCGCTAAGCCAAACATATCTGCTTTGTTTAAGATTATGGTGTTAGCGGTAGGCACATCAATGCCAGTTTCAATAATGGTGGTACAAAGCAATAAGTTATAACGCTGGTTATAAAAGTCGCGCATGACGTGCTCTAGTTCACGCTCTCTTAACTGGCCATGTGCGACGGCAATGCGAGCGTCTGGCAGTATGCGTTCTAGTTTTTCACGCATGGCGTGTATGGTATCTACCTCGTTGTGCAGAAAATACACTTGGCCACCGCGTTTAAATTCGCGCATGGCCGCTTCGCGGATGATGCCTTCAGAATAATCGGTATGAAAAGTTTTAATACTAAGGCGTTTTTGTGGCGGTGTGCTGATAATAGAAAACTCACGCAAACCTTCCATCGCCATGCTTAAGGTCCGTGGAATTGGCGTTGCCGTCAGGGTCAGCACATCCACTTCTGCACGCAAGGCCTTCAATTGCTCTTTTTGACGTACGCCAAATCTGTGTTCTTCATCTAGCACCACCAAGCCTAAGTTTTTAAACTTAACGTCTTTTTGTATTAGTCTGTGCGTACCGATAATGATGTCTATTTGCCCAGCGGCCAAACCCGCCAGCGCTTCTTTTTGCTCTTTTGCCGTTCTAAAGCGCGATATTTCCGCAATCTTAATCGGCCACAGGGCAAAGCGGTCTTTAAAGTTATTAAAGTGTTGCTCGGCAAGCAATGTGGTGGGCACTAATACCGCTACTTGTCGGCCACCCATCACCGCCACAAAAGCCGCCCGCAGCGCCACTTCGGTTTTACCAAAGCCTACATCACCACACACCAGCCTATCCATAGGGCGGCCTGATTGCATGTCTTTAATGACGTTTTCAATCGCTTCTAGTTGGTCTGGTGTTTCTTCAAAGGCAAAGCCCTCGCAGAATGCTTCATAATCATGCAGACTTAAAGTAAAAGCATGGCCGCGGCGTGCCGCTCGCTGGGCATATAAATTGAGTAATTCTGCCGCCGTATCACGAATTTGCTTGAGTGCTTTTTTCTTAGCTTTTTCCCAATGGCCGCTGCCTAGGCGATGCAAGGGCGCGGATTCTGGTGGTCCCCCAGAATAACGAGAAATTAAGAACAACTGCGATACAGGCACATACAGCTTATCGTCGCCAAAATACTCTAATAATAAAAGCTCGGTTTCGCCCTCGCCAAAGTCTAGGTTGACCAAACCTTTGTAGCGACCAACGCCATGCTGCTCGTGCACCACAGGGTCATCCATACGCAGCTCAGATAAGTCTTTGAGCATACCTTCAGTGCTACGCGCTTTTTCTTTTTCGCGGCGGCGTTGTTGACGCACCGTTGCCGCATACAGCTCGGCTTCGGTAATAATGGCCACAGCGCCACACTGAGTTAAGGCAAAGCCATGATGCAGCGGGCTGACCCCCAGCATGACTTTTTCTTTTGCGCTAGTGAAGTCATGCCAAGTTTCTATCAGCGTTGGTGTTAAACCATGCTCGGCAAATAATTGGGCAATCGTTTCGCGGCGGCCTAAGCTCTCGGCGGCAATGAATATACGGCCTGCAAAATCTGCGATAAATCCTTGTAGTTTGTGTAAAGGTTGCTCGGCGCGCCGCTCAATATCTAGTGCTGGCAGACCATTAGACTTGCTAGCATGGGCCAGTTGTAGGCGACCGAATGCATGGCTAGCACTAAAAAAATCCTCAGTTTTAATCAAGAGTTTTTCTGGGGTTAATAGTGGGCGTTCAGCATCATGCGCCAAAGTGCGGTAGCGCGATTGTGCCTCGCGCCAAAATTGTTGAGCACTGTGATCCAAATCGCCATGTAAGCACAGCACGCTATTAATCGGCAGATAATCTAAAAACGTGGCAGTTTGTTCAAAAAATAAAGGCAAATACCACTCAATGCCACCAGAGGCAACGCCTTTACTGACGTCTTTATAAATTTTTGCCCGTTGCGGATCGCCTTCAAACGTCTCTCTAAACTGCCCACGAAACAGCGCAATGCCAGCCTCATCTAGCGGAAACTCGCGAGCTGGCAGTAACCTGATTTCTGGCACAGGGTACAAGCTGCGCTGCGTATCCACGTCAAAAGTGCGTATGGTTTCAATTTCATTATCAAATAAATCAATACGATATGGCAGGGCAGAACCCATGGGGAATAAATCGACCAGCCCGCCGCGCACACTAAACTCGCCATGACTAATCACTTGGCTAACATGGTGGTAGCCAGCTTCTGCACATTGCAAGCGCAAGGCCTCGGTATCTAGCGTTTGGCCTTTTTTTAGCATAAAAGTATTCGCACTTAAATACGCTTTAGGGCTTAGGCGAATCAGCGCAGTAGAAAGCGGCACAATAATCACATCACAAGCGTTTTGGGCGATGTGGTAGAGCGTTGTTAAACGCTCAGAGATTAAATCAGGGTGCGGCGAAAACTGGTCATAGGGCAGGGTCTCCCAGTCGGGCAACAAATGGACGCTCAAACTAGGGGCAAAATAAGGCATCTCTTCTAACAAACGCTGCGCGTCAAAACCATTGGCGGTGATGATGACCAGCGGCCTAGACGGACTTTGTAGTTTAAGTTTAAGCGCCAATTCGGCCAATGCCAAGCCGTCTTCACCCTGAGTGGCTAATTCAACGCGCGAGGATGAGCCTAATTTTGGAATTGGCAGGGAAGTCTGCGGCATAGCTATATTTGTACACGATAGAGAAAGACTAGATTATAACGGCTGGGCTTTTAAAACGTCGGTTTTACATCATTTTATCTACGCAAGCCTGGATTATAAATTGATAAATTTTGCTAAAAAATTTAAGTCTGGTACACAAAGCCCGTGATACGTTGCCGTGTTCTACGCTTTTTGCACACAGTTATATATAAATGCCCATTTTGTTGTAAAAATTTGATTAGGTATTGCTATGGTAAGGGAAACTAAAGTCACTAATTTTCACTAGTATTGGCTTTGTAGCTAAACGCTTATTCTTGATTTGCTTAATTAAGCCGTGCCGCCTACCGTAAGCGCATCAATTTTTAGCGTAGGCTGACCCACGCCGACGGGCACGCTTTGGCCTTCTTTGCCGCAAGTACCAACGCCGCTGTCTAGCTGCATATCATTGCCTATCATAGACACGCGTTTTAGCACATCTGGGCCATTGCCGATCAGCGTAGCGCCCTTAACGGGGTAGGTGATTTTGCCATCTTCTATCATGTAGGCTTCTGCCGCGCTAAATACAAATTTGCCGCTGGTAATATCCACTTGGCCACCGCCAAAATTGGCCGCATATAGGCCTTTTTTAACCGATTGAATGATTTCTTCTGGGGGCATAGTGCCATTGAGCATATAGGTATTGGTCATGCGTGGCATGGGGATATGGGCATAGCTTTCACGCCTGGCATTGCCTGTTATTGGCATATTCATTAAGCGTGCATTTAGGGTATCTTGAATATAGCCACGTAATATGCCGTCTTCTATCAGCACAGTCCTGTTGCTGGGGTTGCCTTCATCGTCCATGTTCATTGAGCCACGTCGATTGCTTAGGGTACCGTCATCGACGATGGTAATGCCGCGAGCCGCTACTTGTTGGCCTATCATGTTACTAAAAGCCGAGCTACCTTTGCGATTAAAGTCGCCTTCTAGCCCGTGGCCTATGGCTTCGTGTAGCAAAATGCCAGGCCAGCCCGCACCTAGTACCACAGTCATGCTGCCAGCTGGGGCAGGGCGCGCGTCTAAATTGATAATGGCTTGGTGTACGGCTTTTTGCGCGTAATCTTGCAAGACTTCATCGGTAAAGTAGCTGTAATCAAAGCGGCCACCACCACCGCTTGAGCCTTGCTCGCGGCGGCCATTACTTTCGGCAATGACGTTTATCGATAAGCGCACCAAAGGTCTTACGTCGGCCGCCATGACGCCATCAAAGCGCGCTACCATGACTACTTCGTATTCGCCAGCGATAGAGGCGGTGACTTGTGAAATGCGCGGGTCTATTTTTCTGGCGTAAGATTCTAAGCGCTCTAGTAGTTTTACTTTGGCATCGGCTGTGAGAGACGCAATGGGGTCTTGTGGCAAGTAAAGTTGGCTGGCTTGGCGTTTAATGATATTGCCTACGCTTTGCTCGCCGCCTGAGCTGGCAATCGCTTTGGTGGCTTTTGCGGCTTCTTGTATGGCACTTAGGGTAATGTCGTCAGAGTAGGCAAAAGCAGTTTTTTCGCCGCTGACAGCTCGCACTCCCACGCCTTGATCTATAGAGAAATGGCCTGATTTGACTTGGCCTTCTTCTAAGCCCCAGCTTTCACTTCTGCTGTATTGAAAGTATAAATCGGCATAATCTATCTTGTGCGACATCATATCGCCCAGTACATTTTGTAGCTGTGCTATCTCTAGGCTGGCAGGAGCAAGTAGCGCATCGTGGGCTGCATCAAAATGCTGGGTTAATATGGCTGTAACTTGCGGTGAGTTTTTCATTGGATTGATTAGGGTTCTTTATTTTTGAGCTTAAATGCTGGTAATGGTGCGGTGTTTCAGCGCAGGTAAGCTGTTTCTTAAACTTTGCTGATATTTTGGGTTCATGGTCGCCATTACCACGCCAGAGCCACGTGGCAACCGGTCTAAAATGACGCCCCAAGGGTCTACTATCATGCTGTTGCCATGCGTTTCGCGGCCAGATAAGTGGTAGCCGCCTTGCGCTGGGGCGATTACATAGCTGAGGTTTTCTATGGCGCGGGCCCGAATTAAGGTTTCCCAGTGTGCTTTGCCAGTGGTGTCGGTGAAAGCCGACGGCACCACGATAATATTGACTTCACCCATGGCGCGATACAGTTCGGGGAAGCGTAAGTCATAGCAAATTGATAAGCCAATTTTACCAAACGGTGTATCTACCACTTGAATAGCATTACCAGATTCTATGGTTTTTTCTTCATGGTAGTGCTCATTGCCCAGGTCTAGGCCAAACAGGTGAATTTTGTCATAGCGGGCGACTTGTTCACCTTGGTCGTTATAAACTAAGCAGCTATTGCGTACTTTATTAGGGAAGTTGCTCACTAGCGGTATAGAGCCACCAATCAGCCATATTTGGTGGTTTTTGGCCATGGTTTTCATAAAGGTTTGAATTGGGCCTTTGCCTTCTTCTTCACGTATGGCGACTTTGTCGGTTTCTTTAAACCCCATCAGCGCAAAGTATTCAGGTAGTACAACTAGCTTGGCCCCTTGATTGACGGCGATTTCAATCAGTCGTTCTGCCTCGCTTAAATTGGCCGCAACGTAAGGGCCTGAGGCCATTTGTATGGCGGCAATTTTAGTGATGCCTTGATTGACATCTAAATTGAGTAATTTAGCTTTAGTGGTTTTTAAGCGCGAGGTAATGGCCATGTCTAATCCAACTATGATTGATATAAATATTATTGATTGAGAGGAGTTCTTTCGGAACTTTCTTCGTTATTTTTCACTTCTTGCGGGTTATCCCAAGTGCCGATAATTTCGTACTCGGTTGAGGCTATCTTATTGAGTGGGTCTTTTAATATTTTTTGCGCTAAAAATGCAACTGCGCCCACCAGCGGCCCACCAGCCAATGCCGCCAGCGACAGACTATCGCTAACGCGCGGTAAGACTTTAACGATTAAATGCTGCGTTTCTTTTTGTAGATTGGTGTCACCTTTGATGGTGACTTCAGCGGCAGGGCCCGCCATTACAAAATCATCGCTAGACATAATGCCGTCATTGATTTTAGCGCTGGCGCTGATTTTATCAAAGGCAAAGCCGTTACTGAATAAATCTCTAAAGTCTAAGGATAATCTACGCGGCAAGCTTTGTAAGCTTAGTAGGCCTAATAGCCTACCCACGCCAGGTTGCACTTTTAAGATTTGGCCTTTTTTCATGTGCAGCTGTAGGCTGCCATTGAGTTTTATCGGGTTAAATTGATGCGGGCTGCCTAGCCATTGCAGTTGGCCTGTTAGCGTACCTTCACCATTTTTGATGACGTCAGGATAGCCTACGTCTTTGAGGGTTTTACCTAAATTCTTAATATCCCAGTTGACGTTTAGGTATGTACTAGCATTTTTCTGCCAATTATTCCATTGTCCATCAGCATTAATGCTGCTGTCTGGGTTGCTGAGTTTAAGTTTTTGTATGATCCAGTTATTGTTTTGTGGCAAAGCGATCAGCTCTAAAGCACCTAAATTTTTCTTATTAAATTCAAAGTTTTCTGCGGTAATATCAAATGCAGGGTATGCTTGCTCTTGGCTAGCCGTGTCTTTTTCTGCGGCATCGCTATTGACGGGTTTAAATTTATTGGGCGCAGCTTCAGGTATGCTTAAATGACTTAAACGGGCAATCAATTTACCATTATTTTGATTGAGCCATTGTAAATCACCTGAAAATTCACGGCTTTCTACTGTTGCTCGTAGGCCATCTTTGTCCGCATGCTGAGTCACTTTTAATTGGTTAATTCGTCTATCAAATACATCTAGCATATTAATTTTTAGCGCGAGTTTTTGTATGGGGAATGAATCTGTGGTCTCTGCGCCCGTGTCGCCAGCAAAGTCATGCAGCACATGCCGCCAAGCGTCTAGATCAAGGTAGTCTAGATTGCCATAGACTTGTAAGCCTTTGGCCTTACCAAGCTCAAGGTTAGGGCTGAGATCATTTTGATTACTGCCGCTATTATTGATGGCATTGCCATTAAAGCGCACGCTACCACGGTCAAATTTCATTTGGCCATTTTCGCTACTGTCCGTTATTTTGGCGGCAAAGCGATTGCCTAAGCTCAAGCTAATTGCATCGCTGTTTTGGGTTTGGCTTTTAATAATATGTAAGTTTAGCGTGTCACTGCTGGATTTTTTAAAGGGAATAGGTAGGCGTGAGCTTAAACCAACCAAGTCTGAATTAATGGCAATATTCACCAGTGGTTTTTGTACGGTAATGTCACTTGTCCAGTTGGCACTGCCTGCGAAGTAATTGACGCTTTTGGCGATCTGGTTGGCATTTTGTGGGCTATCACTTTGTGCGATTAGCATTTTCTTGATGCCAGCATCGTTAATTTTACCCTTGGCGGCAATGCGTATGATTTTATCTTTACCCGTATTCAGGTTAAATACCAAAGGCGTACCGAAGGCGCTGGCACTCATATTTTTGACGGTGAAGCTGCTGTCAGTAAACTCTAACAAGCCATTCATGCCGCTCAGTGCGGGAATTTCTGGCGTATCCATAGCACCGTTACTAATTTGGTAGCTGCCCTTATATTGAGCTAATTCAATATGTTGCATGGGGATTATTAAATTCAAATTTAATTTACCTTGGCCACTAGATATTAAGCCTTCGGTAAAGCCTTGAGTGACTTCAAGCACGGGGCTTTTATTAATAAATTTAATGACTTCTGCCACTGGGCTTTTAAACTCGCTGGTGATGTTAAGCATAGGCTCTGCGGCATCTAGTTGAGCTATGGTGAATTTACTTTTAATCAGTTGATTACCAAATATTTGACCTGCATTAGCATTAAGTTCCATGCGCCTGCCTTCAAACAGAAAGTCTAAGCTCATGTGTTGCATATTGGGCCAGCCAGTGCCGTACTCAATTTCAGCATCAGCCATTTTCCCAGTTACTGTGAATGTGCCTAATTTAGGGTTGGGGTTGTTTTTGTTATCGACAAATGGAAAGTCAGTCAGACGGCCTTTAACAATTACGTTGATGTTTTCTAAGCGGCCAGACAGTAAGGAGGTATCTAGCCAGTGTAAAGTTGTATTACCCAAATTAATCGGGTAATACAACAGTGCATATTTAAGGTCAGCTTGACTTAATTTTAGCGCTAAATCTATGTAGTCACTTTGGTTAGCACTAACAATATATTCTGCATTAACGGTACTAGCCAGATGTTGATTTTTGAAATTTAGCCCACTTACTTTAATGCTAGTTTTTTCACCATTAATAAGCCAGCTGATATCGCCAGCCAGCGCCTCTACAGGAATAGGCCAGCGCAAAGTATCTTTAAAGTCTAAGCGAGCATTTAAGGTGTTGAGCGTAATTTTGCCTGAATTTTGATTGGCCTTAATTTCACCTCTTAGGTTGTTAACCCCTGGTATTTTTTGATAGGGAAGCATGCTCAATTCATTAAATTTAGCATTGATTTGGTAAGATTTAGTAGCGGCCTGTTCACCTTGCCAATTCAGAGTCAAGTCATCTAATTTGCCAGTAGGGGCAAGATTTACAATGTTTTGCATTAGGCTATCTGGCAATGGCAATTGCCCCAAGTAAGGCTTGATAAAGGCTAAATCTATATGCTTTAGTTTGATGGCAAGTGAATCTATGCCATGTTGGTCTTTAATGTAGTTCAGTGAGCTGTTATCTAAGTGCAAGTCATTATTGGTGGTCAGCGTTAAATGGTTGATGGCTAGGCGTTGTTGCAGCGCGTCATTTTGCCAATTTAATTCACCAGCAAGTTGGTTCAATATCACTGGCTCGGCATTAGCTTTAAGTTGCATTTGTACATTCTGTAGGCTTAGCTTGCTGTCAATAGATTGCACCTGATTTTTATTAAATTGCACATTGATACTGGCACTGCCCGTACCAGATTGTAAATCTATGGTATGGGTAATCAGCGAGTAATCAAACCATGGCTTAAAGGCAACCAAATTAGCTTGGTTTAAAGCCGCATCTATACTGCCATGCCATAGGGCTAATTGACTAACGTCATTGCCATAGACATTGCCTTTTATGCTGATAGGCTGACTGCTGCCAGTTGAAGGTATGGCGCTTATAGTAAACCGATGATTTTTAACTAAGCGTTTCCATGTTGGACTTGTTACCTGCAAGTTGAGTTTATCTAAACTTAAGGCGGGTGCGGCGCGCATTTCATCTAACCAAAGCACTTTGGCATTGACCACCTCAAATTGAGTTTGCCGCAATAGCCAATTAGGCAATTCTGGCTTTGATGGGCCTTGCATACTGATGCCTGCTACAAAAATATCGCCATTCGTGGTGCGGCGTATGATCAGCTCTGGTGAGCGTATAGTCAGGTTAGCCAACCTAGGCTCTAGCAAAGCGACGCTCAGCCATGAGAAAGTGACATCGGTATTTTTAAGCTGCAATGCAGGGCGATTTTGTGCGTCGTAAATATCAATATTTGATACCGCCAAGTGTGGATTAAGCCCTTGCCAGCCAACTTTGATATTGCCTATGACTATTTTTTGCTGTGCAGCATTGCTGGCGAAATTGGCAATATTGTTTTTGTATTTATCAATATTCGGGAAGATTAAAAACTGTATGGCCAAAGCGCCAAGTATTAATGTAATGCTGGCAATGCTCAGCAGCCAGATGGCAACGCGGTAACTCAATAGCAGTGATTTTTTGACCATATTTGGCGAGTTTAGGCTTGAATTTTAGTCAGTTAATAAGTGTTATATTCTACTGCAATATTAAGCTTAGCAAACAATACACTAGGCTTATTGGCTGCAAAAAATTTAGTCGCGAAATTATTGCTAATATACTGCACTTGTCATTTAGAATAGCACACTCATTTTTTTAGCGAATATCCCTTGATTCAATTCAAACAACTCACCTTGGCTCGCGGCTTGAAAACCCTGATACAAGCGGCTTCATTGCAGCTGCATCCTGGCCATAAAGTGGGGTTGACGGGTGCTAATGGCGCAGGAAAATCGTCGCTTTTTGCATTATTGCGTGGCCAGATGCAGTTAGAAGCGGGGAGCTTAGAAATGCCGGCGAGCTGGGTAATAGCCCACGTAGCACAAGAAACGCCATCCTTAGCCATGCCTGCCATAGAGTTTGTGCTAGATGGTGATGCAGAGCTGCGGCAGATAGAGGCGGCACTAGCTAGGGCAGAAGCAAACCATCAAGGCGAGCTGATTGCCGAGTTGCACCATAGATTGTTGGATATTGAGGGATACAGTGCTAAAGCACGTGCGGCAGAATTATTAAGCGGCCTAGGCTTTAGTCAGGCCAATTTACAGCAAGCGGTTTCGACTTTTTCTGGTGGCTGGCGGGTAAGGTTAAATCTGGCGCGAGCCTTGATGTGTCGCTCCGATTTATTATTGCTAGATGAGCCTACCAACCACTTAGACTTAGACGCAGTGATTTGGTTAGAATCTTGGTTGCAAAGCTACCCTGGCACGCTGATATTAATTTCGCACGATAGAGATTTTTTAGATGCGATAGTCAATCATATTGCCCATATTGAGCAGCAAACATTGACGTTATATCGCGGCGGCTATTCAGACTTTGAGCGGCAACGCGCAGAAAAGTTAGCGCTACAACAAGCCATGTTTGAAAAGCAGCAACGCAAGGTAGCGCATTTGCATAGTTACATAGACCGTTTTAGGGTGCAGGCCACAAAAGCGCGCCAAGCGCAAAGTCGCATTAAAGCCTTAGAACGCATGGAAATGATTTCTGCCGCCCATGTAGACTCACAATTTAATTTTGAATTTAGGGTGCCAGCTGCCGCCCCAGACCCATTACTAGTATTAGACGACATGGCGGTAGGCTATCAGAATGTCGCTCTGATTCACAATATTACGCTTGCAATCAGGCCAGGCGAACGCATAGGTTTATTAGGACGCAACGGCGCAGGAAAAACCACGTTGATTAAGTTGCTGGCCGATGAATTAAAGCCTTTAAGCGGCAAGCGTGTGGCAGGTAAAGATCTTAATATAGGCTACTTTGCCCAACACCAGCTAGAACAGCTGCGTCCAGATGAATCACCATTGCAGCACATGCTTAAGCTAGATCCAACAACTCGTGAACAAGAACATTTAAATTTTTTAGGCGGTTTTGATTTTAAAGGCGATATGGCGCGCTCGCCTTGCGCAAATTTTTCTGGCGGTGAGAAGTCTAGGCTAGCCTTGGCCTTATTGATTTGGACGCGGCCAAACTTACTGTTATTAGATGAGCCCACTAACCATTTAGATTTAGAAATGCGCCACGCCTTAACTCTAGCCTTGCAAGATTATCAAGGTGGGGTGATTTTAGTCTCGCATGATAGAGCTTTGTTGCGTGCCAGTTGTGATGAATTTATTTTGGTAGCAGATGGCAAAGCAGAGCCATTTGATGGCGATTTAGAAGGCTATAGCCAGTGGTTAGTCCAACAGCGATTAAAAGATAAACAAGCCGCCCAGCTTATGGATGATAAGCCGATTAAGCATGATAGAGCATTGAATAAAGCCGAGCGGCAAGCCAGAATTAGCCAGCGCAGGCCGCTAGTTAAAGAGGCTGAGCAATTAGAACTCAATATTAGTCAGTGGCAATTAGATAAGAAAAGCTGTGATGAGCGTTTGAACGACAGTCAACTGTATGCCGCCAGTGATAAAACAGCGCTGCAACAATTACTTAAAAAACAAGCGGATTTGACTCAGCAAATAGATTTGGCAGAAGAGCGCTGGTTGCTTTTGCATGAAATGCTAGAAGCAATGCCCGCCATAGACTAAGGTTTTTTGTAAGCACTTAATCTGACACTATTAAAAAACATCAATTTTAGGAATCAATATGGACATTCAATACTCAAAACGCATCAAACTCATGCATGCCTTATGTTTAGCCGATACTTTGCATGACGATAAAGCTAAACCCAAGCTAGACTTAAATGACTATGATGCCTTGGCTGCGGCCGATTATTTAAGCTGCTATGTGACCTTTAAAGCCATACAGGCCGCAGAACGCTCGCCGCTAGCAGAACGTACTGAAAACTTTGATATGCTGAGTGTTTATCAAGCCTATGCGCTATTGGCTTATGCTTTTTTTACTAGGCCGTTAGCCCAAGAAAATATTGCGCCTAAGCTGGCCGCAGCGCAAATTACCATCGCTAAAACTTTGTTTGCTGGTTTGCCAGATGCAGAATTGCTTGAGATTGTTCAATCGGGCTTTCATAAGTTTCAGTTGATAGGCGATGCAGAAGTCGCGCATTGGGCGGAATTTAGAGAAAATTTGGATAAACTGACGGTGGCTTTTGTAATAGCAGGCACAGACGATGAAAGCCCGCATGATAAAGAGGAAATCACGCCGCTATTTGGTCAGTTATTAAGCCAATTATGCGAGGCTTTTGCTAGCGATTGATATTGCCACTAACTAGCCAAGACCGCATTCCACAGCTATATTTCTGAGCTTGTGCTAACTGTGTTATCGCAACTTAATTGCTGGAATTGGGCAGAATATCTATGGCGCTGTTGTCTTGATTATCTGTTGCGTACAAAATCATAATCGACACGCGTCTATTTTTGCTTCGCCCCATGGCCGTTTCATTTTCATTAATCGGCTGAGTAGCGCCAAATGCTAAAGCGCTCAGTCTTTTATCGGCAATCCCTGCATCATTAAGCATACGCACCACGCTACTGGCTCTTATGGCGGATAGCTCCCAGTTAGAGAAAAATTCAGCATTATGTATAGCGATATTGTCGGTATGGCCTTCGACTTGAATCTGACGTTGGTTATCCTTTAATTTGCCAGCAATGTCATTGATAATATTGCTCGCGGTTGCCGCCAAGGCTGCTGATCCTTGGTTAAATAGCAGACTTTCGTTGATGTCTATGCGCAAACCTCGGCTATTTTGTACCAGACGTATTTTACCTTCGCTCATCAGAGGTGAAAGTTTGTTGGAGATATCTATACCCATGTTAGCCATAGATTCTCGTTCTCTACGCATTTTTTCTTGATAAATATAGCTAAGAGGCAGGGGTTTAATGATGGTCATCGCTTGATTTTTTTGCATATTAGCAGCCTCGGTATTTTGCTTAGTGATTAAGTGTTGTGAAAATTTTTGCCCAGCAAAAGCACCCTCTATCGCCATTGCCATCTGGTCATATTTGCTGAGGTTGACCGATGAAATAGAATACATCACCACAAAAAATGCAAATAGCAAGGTGATAAAATCAGCGTAAGAAATCAGCCAGCGCTCAGGGTTATCATCGTCATCATCTAGTGGTCTTCTTCTGATCATAAGGTGGGCATCAGTATTAGTTTATTGTTGGCATTGTGCATGCTTAACCTAGGTAGGCATCTAAGCGGTCTTTAACTATGCGTGGATGATCGTTGCTAGCAATGGCACACCATGCGTTGATTAGCATTTCACGGCGCATGATCTCATTTTGTAATAGCACTTTTAGCTTATGGGCGATAGGTAAAAATACTAGATTGGCTAGGCCTACGCCATATATGGTGGATACGAAAGCCACTGCAATGCCACTACCAAGATTGCTAGGGTCAGACAGATTTTCCATGACATGAACTAAGCCCAGTACTGCGCCTAATATGCCTATGGTCGGTGCATAGCCCCCCGCGGCGCTCCATATCTTTGCGGCATTACGTTGTTGCATTTCATAAATGTACAGATCGATAGCGCAAATTTGCCTAATTTTTTCTGGGTCATTGCCGTCGACCATGAGGCGCAGCCCTTTAACAATAAATGGCTCAGTTTCTTGGATTAAATGTGACTCTAATAAAAAAATACCCTGTTTGCGCGATAGGTGGCTCCAAGTGTTGATGCGGTCGGCTATGGCTTGTCTGTCGTCCGTGGGCGGGGAAAATATCGACTTAGCCATGCCTAGGCCAGCGATAAAGCTCTTGCCGCTAGTTTGCAATAGCACTGCGCCAAAAGTGCCAAAAATCACGATCACAAAAGCCGCTGGCTGCACTAAAGAGCTGATGTTGCCGCCTTCTATGCTTTGGCCGATTAAGATGCCGATGACGGCAACGGTGATACCGCTTATGCTGCTCCAGTCCATGATTTCTCTCTTAAATTGGCACGTAATCGGGCAATTGCTTGGCTATGTAATTGGCTAATGCGTGATTCTGAAACACTCATCACCGCGCCTATTTCTTTTAGGTTAAGTTCTTGTTCGTAATATAGCCCCATTAATATTTTTTCTCGCTCGGGTAGGGCGTCGATGGCTTCCACCAAGGCGGCACGAAAGTCGCTGGCGAGCAGACCCTTGACAGGGTCGTTTGAATAATCTGTTTGAAACCTATCCAGAAAGTGCTCGCTGTTTTCAGTATCATGAAAATCTTCGTAGTAGAGCAATTGATGGCCAGTGCAATCGCTGAGCAAGACATAGTAGTTTTCTAAGGTCAGTTGCATTTTTTTAGCCACATCACTTTCTGTGGGCGGCTTGCCTAATTCTTGCTCAAGCTGGCTAATTGCCATTTCTACGTCACGCATATTTTTTCGCACACTGCGCGGTAGCCAGTCTGCGCTGCGTAACTCATCTAGCATGGCGCCACGCACTCTTTGTGCGGCATAAGTTTCAAATAGCGCACCATGACTATCTTCATAGCGATGAATGGCGTCAAGCAAACCTATCATGCCAGCTTGTATTAAGTCATCAAGCTCCACACTTTGTGGCAGTTTTGCCTTGAGTTGATAGGCAATTTTTTTGACTAACAAGGAATGCATGTTTAGCATGTCGTCTGTTTGGTCTTTTTTGCCTTTAGCACTATACATGATGGGCCTTTAACCTAATTAAATGATGCATGAGTTGTATTGGTTTGATAGTCTTGGCTGTAGTCATTTTTATAGCCTAGGCGCTGTCCAATTTGTTTAAAAGCGGCAGAAGCCGTTGCCATGGGAAAGGCGTCAATGACGCTGCGGCCAAGTTTGGCGGCACGTCTGAGGTGCTCATCGGGTGGAATGGCACCAAAAAATTCCAACTCAATTTGCATAAAACGATTAGCAACCTGTGAGATATTGTTAAATGTCGTTAGCGCTTGCGCGTCATTGGCATCGGCAACAATGATGCCAAATGGCCTTCTGCCTAGCCGCATACATATTTTTTTCATCAAGGTGTAGGCATTTTTGATAGATTCAGGATGACGAGTCAGTTGGATTAATATTTCACCTTCATTGAGTGCTGCTATGGGCAGCAAATAATCAGCATTTAAGCTAGCATCGACTAAAACCACTTCATATTGGCTTGCTAGCTCGTTAAAAGTATCGTTAAGCTGCTGCTTAATATCGCTATCCATCATGATGTTTTGTGCGACTAAGGGCATGAGTTTGGCTATTGCATGGCCATGATTAGCCTTGATGACGGCATTTTGTAAGGATAATTTGCCACAAGAGATATCCAATAGCGCAGGCAGTTTATCAACACCATAGCGACTTTGACTAGAATGCTCGGACGCGTGAACTAGCAACACATCGGCATCTTGCGTTAATAAAGATGCGGCTAGGTTGGTCAACATACGTGGTTGATCTTGCGCGGGCGAAGCAGAGACGATAGATACGACTCTGGGCTTAGCAGAACCCATTAAACGTCTAAGGCCAGCTGCTTGGTCATTTTGGTAATTAAGCATAGTGCATCCCCGCTAATTGGCTGGCGTTTGCCGTATTGCCCATAATTAGAGGTAATTCTTCATCAAGAAACTGCAAGCTACGGCCACCCGATGTGCTTTGTTTTAAGGCACGCTCGATGAGATATGATTTATTCGCCAGATGAATGTCTTCTGGTACGCGTTGGCCGTTAGCCACATAGTAAAGCTTTAGTTTTTCTCTAATAATCACATCCAGTATGCTGCCTATGGTGGCCGCTTCGTCGAGCTTAGTCATGATGCAGCCATCTAAACCTTTGCCTTTGTATGCCGTGATCACATCTATTAGCGTTTCGCCAGTATTGGTGGCGTTTAGGCACAATAGTTTTTTAATAGGCATATTTGCGTTAGAAAGCATGGCGATTTGTTCTGCCACCATGCGGTCACGTTGGCTAACACCTACCGTGTCGATTAAAATGGTGTGCTTGTTCTTCAGCTCATTGAGGGCGATTTTAAGGTCAGCTTCATCTTTCACCGCATGTACCATGACGCCCAGTATCTTGCCATAAATTCTTAGTTGCTCATGGCCGCCTATCCGATAGGCATCCGTGGTAATTAGGCCTAAGTTTTCTGTGCCATGCTTCATCACGTAGCGGGCGGCAAGTTTGGCGGTGCTTGTGGTTTTGCCCACACCAGTTGGGCCGATTAGCGCAAAAATGCCACCTTGGTCCAGTAGTTCGGCATCGTTTTCTATGGCATGTAGATTGCGTGCTAATATCGCCTTAATCCAAGCGTTTGCGCTCTCGGCGCTAAGCTTATCTGGCATTTTTTCAGCTAATTTTCTGGCCAGTACTGCACTAAAATTGGCAGACAGCAGTTTGTTTAATACCATGGATTTACTGGGATCGCGCTGCTGAATATTGCCCCAAGAGATGGTGGTGAGCTGCGATTCAATCACACTGCGCATCTCACGCATTTCGCTTAGCATCTGAGTGATTTTTACATTAGATTCTTGAGCAAGCGGCTGATGCTCATGCCTAGACGGTTTGGCATTTTTGCTCATGAGGTAGTCATCACTGTGGCTATGGGCTTGCATTAGCCTATCACTTTGATTAATGACAGGCTCAAATGTGGCTGCTTTGTTCACCTCTGTATTTGCCAGCTTAGCGCGATTGTTGTCAATTAATGAGCGCAAGGTGGTAGGCTCGCTGGCATAATCATGCATGTCCTGCTCTTTAAAGGCCATAATTTCATTGCCTCCACTCATGGCGCGATTAGACAAAATGACCGCATCTTCTCCAAGTTCTTGACGAACTAGGCTTAATGCTTCTCGCGAGTTTTTTCCGAAAAATCGTTTAATGTTCATGCTTAAGCTCCAATAATACTAGTGACGCGTATAGTTTTTGAATCGGGTAATTCTTCGTGCGAAATCACTCTTAGGTTAGAATTTGCACGGCGTAAAAATTTAGATAGTGACGCCCTTAATGGCGCTGAAACCAGCAACGCTGGCGTCAAGCCCATTTGTTCTTGCTGTTTTGCAGCAGCTTCAACTTGTCTGGAAAGTGTTTCTGCAATGCCTGGCTCTATCGCTGTGCCAGCGCTACCGTTGCCTTGTACCGCCTGAGTTAATATGCGCTCAAGGTTGTTGTCTAGTGTCATCACCGTCACTTCATTGCTGCTAGGGAATAATTGTTGAACAATGGCGCGACCCAGCTGAACACGCACTAAAGCGGTCAGTTCGCTTATGTCCTGTGTTTGGCTTGCGTACTCGGCTAGTGTTTCAATGATGGTGCGCATATCTCGAATATGCACGCCTTCAGTTAATAAGTTTTGCAGCACTTTTTGTATGACAGTGAGCGAAATCAATTTAGGAACCAAGTCTTCTATCAGCTTGGGGGATTCTTTACTGACATGGTCTAACAGCTGTTGTACCTCTTGGCGACCCAATAATTCAGCAGCATGAGTGGTGATGATATGGTTTAAGTGTGTGGCAATCACCGTGCCAGCATCTACCACGGTATAGCCTTTGCTTTGTGCGTCGTCACGGATATTGCTATCTATCCAGACGGCAGGCAAACCAAACGCAGGGTCGGTAGTGCTAGGGCCAGGCAATGCGCCATTGACCATGCCTGGGTCTATGGCTAAATATTCGCCTATATGCGATTCGCCAGTGGCAATCACCACACCTTTCAGGGTGATTTGATAGCTGGCTGGTTTTAACTCTAAGTTATCGCGGATATGAACAGTTGGGGCTAAAAAGCCAACTTCTTGGGCAAACTTTTTGCGTAAACCTTTAATGCGTTTAAGCAAATCGCCACCTTGTGCTTTATCTACCAGTGGGATTAGTCGGTAACCGACTTCTAAGCCTATCACGTCAACAGGGGTCACATCGTCCCAGCTAGCTTCTTCTGTCGCGGCAGTGACTTCAGTTTGCTCTATCACTTCAGGCTCGATGTCGGCGTTTTCCTTTTTTTCGGCAATGAGGTAGGCGATGCCAGCCAACACTGCCGCCAGCAATAAAAATGCAAAATGCGGCATACCAGGAATAGCCCCCATGCCTGCAATAATGCCTGCTGTGACATACACTACCTTAGCGTTAGAAAATAGCTGGGTGACTAATTGACCGCCAATATCTTCAGTATTGGCCACGCGAGACACCACCACACCGGCTGCGACAGAAATGACTAATGATGGAATTTGCGCAACCAAACCATCACCAATAGCCAGTAAGGTATAGTTTCTAACAGCATCGGCAAACACCATGTCATGCTGTACTAGGCCAACAATTAAGCCGCCAAAGATATTGATAATAATCACCATAATGCCAGCGATGGCGTCGCCACGTACATATTTACTAGCACCATCCATTGCGCCGTAGAATTCAGATTCTTGGCTGACTTCAGCGCGGCGGCGGCGAGCTTCATCTTCGCCGATTAAACCTGCATTAAGATCAGCATCTATCGCCATTTGCTTACCTGGCATAGCGTCTAAAGTAAAACGTGCGCCCACTTCTGCAATACGGCCCGCCCCTTTGGTGACGACGGTAAAATTGATAATAGTCAATATGACAAATACCACGATACCCACGGTGTAATTACCGCCAATTAAAAAGTGGCCAAATGCCTCTATGACTTTACCTGCCGCGTCTGGGCCAGTATGTCCTTCAGATAAGACAACCCTGGTGGACGCCACATTAAGCGATAAGCGCAGCATGGTAGTCATCAGCAATACGGTAGGGAAAGCAATAAAATCTAGCGCTTTGGTGGTTTGTAGGCCGATGAGCAAGACCATAATCGACAGCGCAATATTGAAGCTAAATAACACGTCTAGGATCACTGCCGGTAGCGGCAGTATCATCATAGAAAGTAGCAATACAATGATGAAAGGCGCGGCTACATTGCGGCCATTGAGTTTTGCCATCCAGCTAGGTAAGTTAAGAGGATTCATTAAATTAAAGCCTCATTGATGGCTGGGCCGCTAGCTGCTAAAAGGCTATGCGGGTCTAGCGCTTCTGGTACCGCAATCGTTTTAGGTAATTCAGGGCGGAAGCCACCTTCTTTTTTGAAAATACGCATTTGGAACACATAAGCCAGCACTTCGGCAACCGCGGCATATAGCGCTTCAGGAATCTCATCATTTAACTCGGTGTGTGCATATATAGCGCGTGCTAGTTTGGGTGATTCCATCAGCATGATGCTATTTTCAGCAGCAATTTCACGAATCTTCAATGCCACGGCATCCGCTCCTTTAGCCACAACAATAGGCGCGCGCATAGATTGATCTTGATACTTAATCGCAACCGCATAGTGGGTAGGGTTGGTAATCACCACATCCGCTTTGGGTATTTCTGACATCATGCGGCGTCTGGCAATCTCACGCTGCTGCTGGCGTATTCTGGCTTTAATTTCAGGGCTACCTTCAGACTCTTTAGATTCTTGACGAACTTCTTCTTTAGTCATTTTTAGCTTGCTGGCGTATTGATATAATTGGTATGGCACATCAATGGCAGCAATCAACACCAAAGCGCCGACGATAGATAAAAACCCCATGAGCATGAGCTCGTTGACTTGTGAAATGCTGGTTTTTAAAGGTAATGATGACAGCGTTAAGATAGGGGCGATGTCATGTGTAATCACTATATATGCGACGATACCTACGACTAAGGTCTTGGCGATAGACTTTAGCAGCTCAATTGCCGCATTCTTAGAAATCATATTTGCGATGCCATTAATAGGATTAAGGCGGCTAAATTGCGGCACAAAAGCGCTGCTGCTAAATACCCAACCGCCTACCAAAATAGGTGCAGCAATGGCAACGCTGATGATGAGTAGGGCTAATGGCGCAAAGGCTAATAATAGTGAGCCCAAGTTATCGTTTATTTTAATGAGTAATAACATCGGGTCAAAAGCAGTTGCTCTATCTATCTTGAGCCCAGCGGTCATCGCAGTTTTTAAGGCGTGATTAAGATGATCGCCCATGGCTAATAAACCTATGCCCGTAGTAAAAAGCACAGTCACAGTCGCCAACTCGCGAGAGCGGGGTACGTCGCCATCTTCACGCGCTTTTTCTAAGCGCTTGGGCGAGGCCTGTTCTGTTTTTTCTAAATCGCTGTCTTCAGCCATCACACTACCTAATTTAAGTTTAATCTCAATGTGCCATGATTTTGTTGGCAACTTGAGTGTGAATTATTAGGTAATTTGTAACGGTTGCATCTGCGGAATAAAAGGGTGAAAGCAGCCCTATCTTTTAGCCAATATTGATTAATGATGCTATTCAATAGCTAACAATATGCGCTATTTAAAAATATTTTTAATAAATTAAATTAATAAAATCAATTAGATAAAAATTATTTTTAAATATTTTTAAATTTACCCTAAAGTTTCCTAAAGGGTTGCCGATAATCACAGCATGAAGCCGTCATTGTTTTTATTTTTGGGGTATAGCTGCGATAAAAAGAAAATTATTCAGTCTGGTGATATTCAATCGCTAGCGGCGATTTAGACAAGTTGCTTACGGTAAAGCGAGAAAAAACTTTAGGATATTTTTAAATGAGAGAGATGATTTAGTCGTCTGCCAGTAACAATTAATGTGCGTTTGCATTAGTTAAGTGTATGAAAATAATAGCTTTATATTAGCCTTGTAGGTGTTTGTAAGACAAACACCTACAAGGCTATGGCTGTTCGTCCGACCCAATATACCGACAAGCGCTAATTGTATGCAATGCTTAACGCGTTCAAAGTACGTCCCATAGGTAATACACCTATTAACAGATGTTCTTACTTAAGGGGATTGAAATGAATGAAATAGAAATTTTGTCAGAAATAAGAGATGCCAACCTAAACTATTTAATGTTGGCGCAACAACTTATTCGTTCAGACAAAGCCACGGCAATTTTCCGTTTAGGCATTAGTAAAGATATCGCTGATTTACTAGAAGGCCTGAGTAATTTGCAATTACTCAAACTCAGTACTAGCAATATGATGCTAGCGCGCTTCCGTTTTGATGATAGCGCAATTCTTGGCATGTTAACCAACTACAGCAAAGATCGTTCGCAAGCACATTTGCACACTGCGGTGCTGATGGCTGGACAAACTGCTGAGGCTATCGCCTAGTTCATCAGTCATACTTAAAAGAGTACACATCATGCAAAAGAAAAGCGTAGTAAATGAATCAGAGCAAATTCAGCTGGCTATTCAAATGATTAAGCTAGGTGCAAGATTGCAATTATTGGAATCTCAAACAAGTTTATCTCGTGAGCGTTTAATTAAGCTATACAAAGAGCTCAAAGGCGTCTCGCCGCCTAAAGGCATGTTGCCGTTCTCAACAGATTGGTTTTTAACTTGGCAGCCTAATATTCATGCTTCTATTTTTTATAATATTTACAAGTTTATGGTGGACTACACCCATGTAACAGGCATACATGCCATTATTAAAGCGTATAGCTTGTATTTGCAACAAGTGGAGCAGAATCAGACTGATGACGAAGCTGAGCCAGTGTTGTCTATGACGCGCGCTTGGACTTTGGTTAGGTTTGTAGAAAGTAAAATGCTTAAGACGCAAAATTGCACATGCTGTGCTGGCAGCTTTATTGTCAATTCTTATGATTTGAACCACAAGTATGTATGTAATTTGTGCCACGTGCCGTCACGTGCTGGTAAAACCAAAAAAGCCAAAGAACTGACTTATAAAATAGTTGGGCTGACCGCTTAATTATTGGTAGCAACGGCATAGATGCAACCTAGCTTAAAAAAACATGCGCTGGCTCAACACCTGTTAAATAGCTGTGTTGAGCGCAATTTTAGGCAACAGGCTAAGCCCTACATCAAGCGAATTTTTCAACGTATAACGCAAGTGCCAGTACTATTAGCCGTTATCGCGCAGACGATCGCCTTGTTTGCGGTACTGGCAATAGTTAAGCTAATTAGCCTACTGGCAATCACTTATTTTAATGGCGTTATCAATTACCCATTTTTTCTATTAGTCTGTATGCAAGCATTAATGGCTAGCTTGGTGTCTTATTCTTTAGGTATGGCCAGTTGGTGGCGTGCCATACATTTTATTTTCCCCTTAGCAGTTTGGTTGATGTGCTTATGGCAACTGCCTAATCAAATTTATTTAGCTGGATTGATACTGAGTTTTAGCGTGTTTTGGAGCACTTTTCGCAGTCAAGTGCCTTTTTTCCCTTCTCGCCCTATCGTTTGGCAGCGGCTGGCTAAGCTGATGCCGCAAGCTAGGTCAGTGCGCTTAATCGATATAGGCAGTGGCTTGGGTGATGTGGCTATGCATATTGCTAAGCTGCGGCCAGATAGCCAGATTGAAGGCATAGAAGTCGCACCGTTGCCTTGGTTAGTGAGTTATCTGCGTGCCAAGCTGCAGCGCAGCAACGCTATTTTTAAGCTGGGCGACTACCGTAGCTTAAATTTTGCACACTATGATGTTATTTTTGCTTATTTGTCACCAGTGGCCATGCCTGCTTTGTGGCAAAAAGCCAGTCAAGAAATGCGTTCAGGCAGTCTGTTAATTAGCTTGGAATTTGATATACCAGGCGTTGCAAGCAGCTTACGCATTGCTGGCAGTAAAAATGCGCCCATGCTGTATGTTTGGAAGCTACCCTAAGATATCTTGTCAGCTGGGTATTTTTAGCCAAATTTGCACAGCCAGTTTGTGCTCATTTAACGCTTAAACCAACGGCAAGCGGCAAAACATTCCCTTATTCCACGAATTGATTTTCACCACAGCTTGCTATTGTTCAGTTAACGATTAAATCCCTGTCAATTATTTTTATTCTGGAGTAAGCAAGTATGTTTGTCGCTATTGGATATCTCGTTGTATGCGGCAGTGTTTTTGGTGGTTATGCATTGGCTGGTGGGCATTTGGGGGCATTATGGCAGCCCTTAGAATTGCTCATGATATTTGGCGGTGGCGCAGGTGCGTTTGTGGTGGGAAATGATAGCAAAGCGATTAAAGCGACATTGCAAGCCCTGCCTACTTTGTTTAAGGGTTCAAAATACAACAAAGCACTTTATATGGATTTGCTGGCGCTATTATTTGAGATTTTAGCGAAAATCCGCAAAGACGGGATGTTGTCGATAGAAGGTGATATTGAAAACCCTGAATCTAGCCCACTATTTAGCAAATACCCAAATCTGCTACATGACCATCATTTAGTAGAATTTATAGCTGATTATTTACGCCTGATGAGCTCTGGCAATATGGATGCCTTTCAGATAGAAAACTTAATGGACAACGAAATAGAAACGCATCACATGGAAGGCCATGTGCCTGCCCACTGCATTGCTAAGTTGGGTGATGGCTTGCCAGCGTTTGGTATTGTGGCGGCGGTCATGGGCGTGGTGCACACCATGGAAAACGTAGCCTTACCCCCAGCTGAATTAGGCATTTTAATTGCCCATGCGCTGGTGGGTACTTTCTTGGGAATTTTATTGGCTTACGGCTTTGTTGGCCCGCTCTCTGGCTTGCTAGAACAAAAACTAGAAGAAAGTAGCAAAATGTTTCAAACCGTTAAAGTCATATTGCTTGCCAGTTTAAATGGCTATGCGCCGCCGATTGCCATTGAATTTGGTCGCAAAGTACTATATTCAACCGAGCGCCCTAACTTTCTTGAACTAGAAGCCCATATTAAGCAAACAAAAGGTAAATAACCGCGTGTTATTTTTGCAAAAAAATGAACGATAACGGAGCCTGCCATGGCTGAAAATCTGGTCAAACCTATTATTGTTAAGCGCATTAAAAAAACCGCAGCTGGCCACCATGGTGGTGCATGGAAAATAGCCTACGCAGACTTTGTGACCGCTATGATGGCTTTTTTTCTGCTAATGTGGCTACTAGGCTCAACTTCTAAAGCGCAACTAGAAGGCATACAAGAGTATTTTAATACGCCATTAAGTGCCGCATTAAGTGCGGGTAGCAGTGTGGGCAGTAGCGAATCTGTCATCAAAGGTGGCGGCAAAGATGTGACTAAAAAACAAGGGCAAGTTCAGCCAGTCGACAGCGTTAAGGGCAAGAAAAAACTAGTTGATATTCAAGATTCAAAAGAAGCGATAAAAAAACAAGAAACAGCCAAGCTAGAAGAACTAAAAAAGAAAATAGAAAAAGCGATTGACGATAGCGCAACCTTAAGTAAATTTAAAAATCAGCTATTGCTAGACATCACCACCGAAGGCTTGCGAGTGCAAATAGTCGATGAGCAAAATCGCCCCATGTTCAATTCATCCAAAGCTGAATTGCAGCCGTATGCCAAACAAATACTGCATGAATTAGGCCGCATGTTAAATGGCGTGACTAACAGAATTAGCTTATCAGGTCATACTGACGCCACCCCATACCCTAACGGTGAAAAATCTTACAGCAATTGGGAGCTTTCATCCGACCGTGCCAATGCCTCGCGCCGAGAGCTTATTGCAGGCGGTATGGATGAAACCAAATTGCTGCGCGTGGTGGGGCTATCGTCGGCCAGCATGTTTGACAAAAAAAACCCATTTAACCCAACCAATCGGCGTATCAGCATTATTATTATGAATAAACAAGCTGAAGAAAACGTATTAAAAGATGACGAGGCGGTCAATGTATCCGCAGACTCCACAGAGGCTGAACTTGGCAAAGCCGTAGTAAAACCTTAATTTCTGGCTAAGCCTTAATTTTTAGCTAAACTCTCATTTGTGGCTAGCTAAGTGCAGCTAAAGCGTCGTCCATTTTTAATGGGGCTTGATGATGTTGCCATAACAAATAAACCCTGCAATCAAATTCTAACTGGTGATAGCTAGGTTCCATGTGTTGGCATAGCTGATAAAAAGCTTTGTCATGCTCACGCACTTTTAAATGGGCAAGTTCGTGTACCACTATCATGCGTAAAAATTCAGCTGGCGTTGTTTTAAAAAAAGACGCAATCCTGATCTCTTTTTTTGCTTTAAGCCTGCCGCCTTGCACCCGAGAAATGGCCGTATTAAGCCCCAAAGCGTGATGCGCTATGCTAAGCCTATTATCGTAATGCACTTTGTTTAATAGCGGCGTATTGTGCAAAAAAGCTTGCTTAATCTCATTGCTGTAGTGATAAAGCGCCTTATCCGTTTGTATGTCGTGTGATTGCGGGTAACGTTCACCGATATAGTCCCCCAATTTATTTTGCGCTTGCAATTGGCGAATTTTTTCTTGCAGGCTAGTGGGGTAGTGCTCTAGGTATTTTAAGGGTGGCATAATTAGGTATTTTAAGGGGGCATAATAATGCTATTTAGCCCGCTCATGATCAACTTGTCAAACCAACTAAGCCGTTAAAATCAAACTCATGTCTGGTGAGCCTTTTGAATCAACTAAGCCGTTCGTGGTGAGCTTGTCGAACTAATCCCATAACCTGTCCGTAGTCAGCCTGCCTAACAACTTAGCAGGATTGTGCTTGTATAAGACGTCTTATATACCGTTCGTGGTGAGCTTGTCGAACCATGAATGATGTCAACCATAATTCATTCACACAAAGCCTGCGCCTCACATTTAGGTTAATCATTAATGCAATTTAACTTCGAAGCATTAATTCGAACCAATAAATTGTTGAAATATCATCAAATAATTTAATTTTTATAAATTTATTTATAAATTGATGGGATATCGTCAAATTTCTGTCATGTTGGGAAATTATATTTGCAGATAGTTATTAAGGTGCTCAGCCTTCTAGGAAGTTTGCAGCGCCTTATTTATTTTGCAAATACATGAATGCTTTAGATCTAAATGCTTTGGATCTGCTTAAAGATGGATTATTTATAAGATGAGTTACTTAAATGATTGACCCCTGCCAAATTATAGCTAGGAAAATGTTAGAAGACGGCTATGACCCTAAACCTGTTCTTGATTTTATCAACGAGGCGACTATTACTGGGCAGTGCGAGATTGTCGATATTGGAAAATCTATTTTTGTACTGATATATATTGCCCCTTATGAAATCGTTTTGCATTTATTTTCCGAAGACTCTCCAGTGGTTTTAAGAAAAAAAATATTAATTTTCCACAATAAGATACTAGAACGTTCGATTTCTAAGGTTTATATCTATGGTGAGAATCCGAAATTGATTGAGCTCTTACGTAAATTAGGATTTACCCTACAAATAAGTGATAAGTCAAAGTTTGATTGGATGATTGATCCTAAGTGCGAAATTTTGCATATAAATATTTAAGTTTAATAAAAGGAGATTAGAAATGGGTGCAGAAAACATAGGTAATGATATAGTAAATTGGGCTAATGAGGTCGCCAGTGAGGTTAAAAATGGTTTTGACCAGATAAGTAATTATGATCTACAGCACCTCAACCCAGCACAACTTGTTGAGCTTAGTGCGGATCAAATTGCCAGTCGGTTTACTGAATTCACAACCAGTCAGCTTCAAAGTTTTACAACTGGGCAGCTTGCTACTTTGGCGGCGGATAAAGTTGCCAGTCGCATTGGCGATTTCACAGCCAGTCAGCTTCAAAGTTTTACAACTGGGCAGCTTGCTACTTTGACGGCGGCTAACGTTGCCATTCGCATTGGCGATTTCACAACCAGTCAGCTTCAAAGTTTTACAACTGGGCAGCTTGCTACTTTGGCGGCGGATAA
>CAIRBH010000051.1 GCA_903876765.1 uncultured Pseudomonadota bacterium
ATCCATAGCGGCGAGTAAAAAGACCTAATTTCAATTCGCTAAAACCGATTATTTATATGACCTTAATGTCTTAACATTAACTCTTTCAGAAATAAGCTTAGAACTCGACTGAGTAAGCAATCTCTATTAAAGCGGCTTTTATAGCTGTATGCATCAATTTATAAATCACCAATTCACCTGTAGCACATCTGAATAAATTCATCCGCTCCACTACCTATTTCTATTTAGACAATATATGTGTACTTATACAATTTAATTTAGACGATTGACAAGTATTAAAATAACTGTACAATTAAATTGTCTAATTACTATTTTAGGGGTTACGAGATGATGACGAGTAAAAGTTTATTAGAAAAAACTGGCATATCTAGAGCAACTTTAAATAATTATATTAATTTAGGGTTGATCGTAAAGCCTGAAGTAAAGCGCGTGGCGCTCTATGATGGTGGGGCACTAACTACAATAGGCTACTTCCCTGATTGGACACTAGAGAGAATTAAACAGATTCAATTGCTTAAGCAGCAAGGGCTGCCTATAAGTGCCATTTGTCAGCAGCTAAATGCTAATGGCAACTCTATTCATCCGCCTACTGATATAGAAAATACGAAATATTTAATCGCTGACAATGTAGATTTACCAGAAAATAATTTAACATCTGATGCCGTTACTGAAAAGCGTAATAGTTCTTTATACAATAAAGGACAGTTGAGTTTATCAGTGGATAATATTCCGTACCCTGCCTATATGATTAATTATGATTGCGGCTTAATATGGATCAATGAAGCAGCTCAAAAGTTATTTTTAAACAATTCTTCCCTCCCAGTGCGTGCAGAAGATAGATCGATCATTCCGGTACTGCTAGATTGGGCTGACAGTTCAGCTAACTATCAAAAAGAAAATTTATTAATATCACATTTTAATGTGCTAAAAAATAGACTGCATCAAGAGGCTTTTACTAAAAACATAGCCACTTTTAAACAAGATAGGCAACAATGGCTTATCCATTGTTATGATTTAGCCTCAGCACCTGAGAATTCACTGGTACAAGACAGTTTTTTTAATCATGCTGATATTGGTAATCAACGCATAGTAGCTATTAGTTTTCGAGAAGGCGTACTTTTTACCTACATTCCTGAGCTTGAAGATGCAGACAAAGTGATAGACTGGTTATCTAGGCGAGATGCTGTCATCCGTACTTTATTAAGCCAGCAGCTTCCCGTGATGACACCTTTAGCTGCATTGGTGGCTGACTTGCAGGACTCTGTGCGTATTTGCTCTGAGCTGCCTCCAGATGAGTATTTTCAATTGATTAATCAAATTTGGTCTAGTCTTGATCCAATTTTCAGAAAATATTACGGTACTTACGGCAAGCATACTGGCGATGGCATGGTGTATTACTTCTTTCCTCAACCAGATAATAACTACCTAATGAATGCAATTTTATGCGCTTGTGAAATTAGACAGACGATGAAAACAATCACTCACCAGTGGATGATAAAAAAAGGTTGGTCTAACCAGCTGTATATGAATATTGGCCTGAATGAAGGCCAAGAATGGCTGGGTACGTTCAAAACCAACACCAGTTATGAGTTTGTAGTGTTAGGTCAAACCATCAATGTTTGTTCTAGGCTTTCTGATTTCGCTAGGTTAGGAAAAATATGGGCAACAAAAAACTTAGTTAGCAAGCTCAGCCCATCAGAGCGAGAAATTATTGATTATGGGGTTACTAGAGATGGCGTAGATCAAGTGCTATTTGTATCTAAGACTTATGCACAAATATCAACGCTGTTTGATAGAGACGACCCAAGGCACAAAAAACTAACGGATATTTCCAGTTTGGTCGTCACTGAAATTCAGGCAGTCAAGTCAATTGCGCCATGAACTGCCATTATCACCAGTTAAGTTGCCTAGCCTAATTGCGCCCGCTTTTAGGCTTAGGTTACTTTTAGCTCTAGGTTAACTGTATTTATCTATTATTAAAAAAAGCGATGTTCATCACCCTATCGTTTACAAAGGTAATTTCAGTTTCTTTGTAGGTATGTTTTGGGTCATAACTGACTAAATTTTTGTAGTACCACATCTCAACATTGACGCGCTTAGCATTTTTTTCATCGGCACCCACTTTGCCAAGAAACCCAGCCGCACCTTCGGGTTTAACAGATAATTCCTTTTTAAAAGGCGACCCTAACTTTGTTGATATGACAGTTTTAGTTTTACCGCTAAATGCATTCAAAAACTGGTCCTCAGTGTAAGTTTTATTTTTACCCGCAGCTAAAACTTGGCCTGCGCCTAAAGATAAGATAATGGTGCTGATTAAGATTAAGTATAAATTTTTCATAGTTCTTTTCGTTAAGTTGTTTATGGTTATTTGCATTATTTGAGCTTCTTAAATCTCTAGTGATTATCTCACTTATCCTAAATTAAGCATAATTGTCTTGGTAAGCTATGTGCGTTGACTCAGCCTACTGCCACTTTAAGCCCATCATAACCAACATAAACATCTGGTGGTAACTGAGCGCTCAGTGAGGCGTATTCTATATCGTGCGTCATGTGTATTAAGTAAGTAGATTTTGCTTTAATAAGACCAGCATAGCGCAAACTTTGTTCCAAGTTAATATGGGTATGGTGTGCTTTGTATCTAAGGCAATCTAACAGCAGTAGCTTTAAGCCCTCCAGTAATCGCAATGAGCTTTCTGGAATAGTTGATACATCAGTAAGATAAGCGATATCGCCTATGCGGTAGCCGTATATATCACTATTACCATGCTTGAGTGGAATGGGGATAATGGTCTGGCCAAAGATTTCAAAAGCAGTATTAACAGGATTTACTTTAAGTGTTGGCATATCCCAATAATTGCTTGGTTCTCGCAAGGTATAGGCAAATTTATTAGCGATATGTGTCATGGCCTCATGACTGCCATAAATTTGAATTTGCCTGCGCTGCAAATAGCAAAATGCACGTAAGTCATCAATTCCATGTAAATGGTCTGCATGGGTATGCGTATATAAAACAGCATCTACTTGTGTTAAGCCTTCTCTGAGTGACTGCAGCCGCAAGTCAGGGCCAGTGTCAATTAATATGGTCTTGCCATTATTGAGTTCTATGAGGCTAGAACATCGGGTGCGATTGTTTCTTGGGTTGCTAGAAGTGCAAGTTTCACACTTGCAACCCACCATAGGCGTACCAGCGCTAGAACCCACTCCAAGCATAGTTAGCTTCATGTCGTTAGTTTCATATCAAAGAGTCTTCAATCTTGGAGTTTTGATAGGGTATAAAAAAATCGACTTTTGATGCCTCATTAAAAGTCATCAATATGCTAGTGAGCAACAGCATGTTTAAATAGTCGAAAAAAATTTTCAGTGCTGGCTATAGATAATTCTTCTAAAGAAATATTTCTAAGTTTTGCCACCTCCTCAGCCACATGTTTTACATAGCTAGGCTGGTTTGTTTTGCCTCGATAAGGCGTAGGTGCAAGATAAGGTGAGTCAGTTTCTAACAAAATTCGATTTAACGGCACATGTTTTGCCACTTCTTTTATCGCTAATGCATTTTTGAAAGTCACAATTCCAGAAAATGAGATATAAAAGCCCAGCTCTATAGCTTGCAGGGCAACTTCTAAGTTTTCAGTGAAGCAGTGCATGACACCGCCAACGATTTGGGCATTCTCCTCGCGCATAATACGCAGTGTATCTTCAGCAGCATGGCGCGTATGTATGACCAAAGGCTTGCCACAGGCTATTGCCGCACGAATGTGTGTACGAAAGCGAGTGCGTTGCCATTCTAAATCGCCTGTTAGCCTAAAATAGTCTAGTCCAGTCTCACCTATCGCAATAACTTTAGGGTGATTCGCTAAATCCAGCAGCTTCTCTAGTGTGGGCTCTTCTATATTTTCATAGTCAGGATGCACGCCAACTGAAGCATAAAAGTTATCATTATTTACAGCCAAGGCTAATACTTGTGGAAAATCAGGTAAGGTCACAGAAATACATAATGCGTACCCTACTTGATTATCTTGCATGGCAAGCTTAATTGCAGGCAGATTATCTAGCAATTCAGGAAAGTTAAGATGGCAATGTGAATCAACGAGCATAACGACCTGTGATGACAATGTTATTTACCGGTAAAAATTTTAGCATATTCAATCAGTAAGCTCTCCATTTGCAAATCATGATTTAATGGGTGTAAAGCCGTTTTACGCCATTCATTTATCTTTTTTTGTATTTGCAACAAACCTTGTAAGTTGGCTTTTTCGGCAAGTGCCCGCAAGCTCTCTATGTGCGCTAGGTGATAATGTATTTGCTGTGTAAAACGCATTAAAACAATATCATACAACCACTTTTGCAAGGCAATAATGCCTGCTTCAACTGAATTTTCTATCAAAATAGGTGCGGCAATATGTGCTTGGAGTTTATCGCCTAGGGCTAACAGCCGCCAAATCTCAGTGAGATTTGACAGTTGCTGCTGTTCATTCATGGCCTTGATAGGAGAGTCGTTAAAGTAAACCAGCTGCTGCTTCGCATTTTTTACGCCCTGCTCACTTAACCATTGCAATGCATGTACTTCATTAGGGATGGGCATACTGATCTTTTGGCAACGACTAATAATCGTAGGCAATAATCTATCCATTTGATGGGCAACCAAGATAAAGATAAGGCCCGCTGAAGGTTCCTCCAACATTTTTAGCAGCGCATTGGCTGAAGCGGTATTAAGCGCTTCAGCCGGGTGAATGAGCACTAGCCTAAGACCATCACTACGATGACTGGTTAAACCTAAAAAATCACGTAAACCGCGTATTTGATCAACAGAAATTTGTGTTTTCTTCTTCGTTTTTTTTGTATTGACCGTTTCATCTTCAGCATCAGCATCTTGTTCTGGGCTTAGCAATCGAAAGTCAGGATGACTGTCTTCCTTAAACCAATTGCAACTTGAGCACAAACCACAGGCATGACCAAGTTCACTTTTATTGCCACACAAAAGAGATAAACTCAAATAACGAGCAAAATCATATTTGCCGATACCAGCACGGCCGTGAAGCAATAGCGCATGGGGCAGGCGTAGTCTATCAGCGTTAAGAAGCGCCCAAACATCGGTTTGCCAAGGATAAATTGTTACATTTTCTTTATTAATCATAATGTTGAAATAATATCTTCAACTGACTTTTTAACTACTTCCAAGGGTTTATCTGCATCAATGACTCTAAATCTTGCAGGATTTTCTTTAGCGCGCTGTAAATAAGTATGACGAATTCGTGTGAAAAATTCTGCATTTTCTCGTTCAAATTTATCGGGAGCGCGCGCTGTCGCTAACCTGCTTAAACTCACCTCAACAGGCACATCAAATAACAAGGTGATGTCTGGTTGCAGATCAGCTTGCACCCATTGCTCTAAAAGTTGAATTTTAGCCAGTTCCACTTGTTTGGCGCCACATTGGTAAGCATAGGTGGCATCAGTAAATCGGTCTGATAATACATAAGCGCCTCTTGCTAGCGCTGGGGCAATCAGCTGATGAATATGCTCACGTCGTGCTGCAAACATCAGCAAGGTCTCAGTTTCTGCGTGCATACTTTCATGTAACAGCAGCTCACGCAGCTTTTCACCTAATGCCGTGCCTCCTGGCTCGCGCGTTGATACCACCTCATGGCCTTGTGCTTCTAGCCTCTGAATAATATGGCTAATATGCGTGCTTTTACCCGCGCCATCCATGCCTTCTAGGGTGATAAATTTTCCTGTCATGTCATATTTCTCATCATTGCTTATTATTTTTTAGCTGAAAACGAACCACAGCAAGATTATGCTCGACCAAATTATTCGAGAAAAAGTGACTACCATCACCCTTGCCTACAAAATATAAGGCCTTGGTTTTGGCAGGATGCAAAGCTGCATCAATAGCAGCCATACCTGGCATGGCTATAGGTGTAGGTGGCAGGCCATCACGGGTATAAGTATTGTATGGCGTATCCATGAGCAAGTCTTTTTTACGTATATTGCCATCGTATCGGCTATCCATGCCATAAATGACTGTTGGGTCAGTTTGCAGGCGCATACCAATACGCAATCGATTGATAAAAACCCCAGCAATCATAGGTCGCTCGGACGCTTTGCCAGTTTCTTTTTCGATAATTGAGGCCATAATTAAGGCCTGGTAACTATTTTTATAGGGCAAGTCGGCATCTCTAGCCTGCCATGCTTTAGCCAGCTTAATACGCATCGCTTCATAGCTGCGCTGCAAGATGACGATATCCGTGGTATTGCGGTCAAAATAGAAGGTGTCAGGAAAAAATAAGCCTTCAGCTACATTGTAGCTAGACCCAATTAATTTTAATATTTCAGATTCAGATAGCCCTGTAATTGTTTGTTTTATAGCATCATTTTTTATTATTTTTTCTTTCATTTGGGCAAAAGATTTACCTTCAATAAAGGTAATACTGCCCTGCGTTGTTTTACCATGATTAAGCGACAGCAATAATTGATAAGGAGATACATTTTTATTCAGTGTATAGCTCCCTGCTTGCAAATAGGACTGTTTATTGAGCAATCTAGCAATTAGGATAAACCGCCATGGCTCATTTAAAACGCCTTGCTTGACTAGCTGATTAGCAATACTTCTTAGGCCACTTTTGGGATCAATGGTTATTTCTTGGCTACTAGGCTGAAGTTTTAGCGGTGTGATTGCGTAATAAGCAAGCCAAACAACTAGGCCTAGCCCTATGATGAAGTTAATTAGCAGCCAATTTTTAATGCGCTTAATCATGAGCAAGTAAGCTTCTCAGTGTTTCAGCTAAGTTTTGCTGTGCCCAGTGTGTGTCATTGATTTTATACACTTGAAATACCCCATACAAGCTATTGCAAATGATTAATTCGTCGGCTTGCAATATGCGATCTAATCGCAATTGAGCCATTTCAACAGTTAAATTTAACACTGGCGCTAAGTTGCAAATACGTTGCCTAGTGATACCCGACACCCCACATTCACTTAGGCTAGGCGTTACAATCACCTTGCCAAAACGAGCAAAAATATTACTCATCGTGCATTCTATGACATTGTCCGCTTGGTCTAACATTAAGCCATCAAATATGCTTTCATCTCGCCACTCCATCCTAGCTAAGATATTGTCTAAGCAATTTAGATGTTTAATGCCAGCTAATTTGGCCTGTTTGCTTAGGCGAGTATTGCATAGATGTAATTGCACCCCTTGGCTATAGTAGTGTTTAGCGTATAACGGCATGGCTGACCTGATAACCACGCGCGTTGGCGATGTGATAGCAGGTGTCTTGTAGCCTCGTTCGCCCTCGCCTCGACTAATTATTATTTTGGCAACGTCTAGTTTTTTACTATCGATATCTTGGGCTGAAAATAACTGCAGAAAATCCGCCATTAGCAAATCGGCACTCGGGCAAACGATGCCTAGCGCGGCGCAATCTGCAACTAGTTTTTGGTAGTGTAAAGGCCAGGCAACTGGCAGGCCACTTCGCATTAACATGGTGCGAAAAACGCCATCACCATAGGTAAAGCCTCGATCTAACGGTGAAATTGATTGATCGAAGTCGCCGTTAATTATATAAGTGTGCGTATGGTACATAGACATAATTAAACCATAGCCATCACTAATTCACTATTGATGAATGCCCAACGGCACAAAAAAACCTGCGAGTATCAAAACTGCAGGTTTCAAATATACTTAACACAATTAAAATTATATTTTTTTAAAAACAAGACTGCCGTTAGTGCCGCCGAAGCCAAAGTTGTTTTTTAATGCATAGTCAATTTTTAAATCGCGCGCGGTATTTGCACAGTAATCTAAATCGCACTCTGGGTCTTGGTTGAATATATTGATAGTTGGCGGTGAAACTTGATGGTAGATAGAAAGCACGGTAAAGACTGATTCTAGGCCGCCTGCCCCACCTAATAAATGCCCGGTCATAGATTTAGTCGAATTGACCACCAACTTATAAGCATGCTCGCCAAAAGCCGCTTTAATGGCATTAGTTTCATTAGAATCACCTAATGGTGTTGAGGTGCCATGCGCATTAATAAACTGCACCGCGCTGGCATCAATCCCCGCATTATTCATGGCATTAACCATAGACCTACGTGGCCCATCCATATTCGGTGCAGTCATGTGATAAGCATCAGCACTCATACCGTAGCCACTCAATTCTGCATAGATTTTTGCACCACGTTTTTTTGCATGCTCGTACTCTTCAAGCACCATAACCCCAGCGCCCTCGCCAATCACAAAGCCATCACGGTCTTTATCCCAAGGTCGACTTGCCGTTTCGGGATCATCATTGCGTGTTGATAGTGCCCGCGAAGCTGCAAAGCCGCCTACTGTAAGCTGTGTGATTGCAGCCTCAGCCCCACCTGCCACCATAACGTCAGCGTCACCATATTCTATCATCCGAGATGCATCGCCTATCGAATGTGTCCCAGTAGTGCATGCTGTAACAATGGCGACATTTGGCCCTTTTAAGCCAAAAATAATGCTTAAGTTCCCAGAAATCATATTGATGATAGTACCGGGAATAAAGAAAGGTGAGATTTTTCGTGGGCCTGAAGCTTGATAGAGAATATCAGTATCTTCAATAAACTGAATGCCACCTATACCTGAACCTATAGATACGCCTATACGGTCTGCATTTTGCTCAGTGACCTCAATGCCAGAGTCTTTAAATGCTTCTATACCTGCTGCTAAGCCATACTGTATGAAAACATCCATACGTCTTGCATCTTTTGCAGAAATAAAATCTTCAACATTAAAATCTTTCACTTCTCCAGCGATGGTGGAAGAAAAAGCACTAGTATCAAATTTGGTGATTTTTGATATGCCAGACTTACCGGATACAATATTAGCCCATGCGCTATTTGCACCAATCCCTACTGGTGAAACAACACCAAGACCAGTGACAACGACACGACGTTTACTTGTAGGTTTAGACATAAGAAAAATCTCTTAGAAATGATTAACCCAGAAACCTTTTACAAGTAATTGTGAAATGATTTCTGGGCTTTAAAGCAACAGTTAAGACAACAATTCTTATTGAGCTAACAAGAATTTCAATCTTAATACAAATTTATTTGAGGTTAGTATTGATGTAATCAATAGCTAATTGTACGGTCGTGATTTTTTCTGCCTCTTCATCAGGAATTTCGCAGTCAAATTCTTCTTCTAGGGCCATGACTAATTCAACGGTATCAAGCGAATCAGCACCTAAATCATCTACAAATGATGATGAGTTTTTAACATCAGCTTCATTTGCACCAAGTTGTTCAGTAACAATTTTTTTAACACGTTGTTCGATGTCAGACATCTAATTACCCCTTATAATAAAAAATAGCCTGTTATATAAAAATAAATCAGCTAAGACGATATTCTACCAAAACTCAGCGAGAATATATAAAAACTTTTACACCATTAACATACCACCATTCACATGGATAGTTTCACCAGTAATATAAGCGGCGCCAGGTGAAGCTAAAAATGCTACGGTGGCTGCAATTTCTTTCACATTGCCTAAGCGGCCTGCTGGTATTCTCGCCAGCATTTTATTCGTCACTTCATCGGATAATTCGGCTGTCATGTCGGTATCAATGAAGCCAGGCGCTACACAATTGACCGTAATGCCGCGACTACCTACTTCTGCGGCTAATGATTTAGTAAATCCTGTCATACCTGCTTTAGCGGCAGCGTAATTAGTTTGCCCAGCATTGCCCATGTGCCCTACCACCGAGGAAATGCTAATAATACGGCCTGTGCGTGCTTTCATCATAGGGCGCAATACAGCTTGGCTCATGCGAAAAACCGAAGTCAGATTAGTGCTCATTACTGCATCCCAATCTTCATCTTTCATGCGCATTAGCAAAGTATCACGAGTGATTCCAGCATTGTTTATCAGTATGCTGACGTCGCCATATTTCTCACCAATCGCCTGGAGTGTCAGCGCTATTTGTGCGGCATCATTCACATTCAGCGCCATACCTTCACCTTTGATATTCGCCGTGACAAAAGTGTCTGTGATAGCGCTAACGCCGCTCTGTGATGTCGCAGTGCCAATAACAATAGCGCCTTGCTCACCAAGTGCCTGTGCGATGGCAGCGCCTATACCACGGCTAGCACCAGTTATTAAAGCGATTTGTCCAGTTAACATAATAAGCCTTTGATTAATATTAAATTAATGATATTTAGTTTGTTTCTAGTATGGCTTGTAACTCAAGCAAGGCCTCGTTGCTAGTCATGGCTATACAGGGCAATTCAGCTACTATGCGCTTAGTCAGACCAGCTAATACTTTACCAGGGCCACATTCTGCTGCTTGTGTAACGCCTTGTGAATAAGCCGCTTGCACTGTTTCTACCCAACGTACTGGACTATATAACTGACGCACTAGTGCATCTTTGATGCTATTAGTACTGTCATAACTAGCAACATCGGCGTTATGAATCACAGTAATTTTTGGGGTAGAGAAAGTGACGTTTTCTAAATATTCAGCCAACTTAAGTGCCGCTGGTTTCATGAGTGCACAATGGGATGGCACGCTCACAGGCAATGGAATTGCTCGCTTAGCGCCTTTGGTTTTTGCTAGCGCTATGCCACGCTCTACCGCAGCCAAGTTACCTGCAATCACAACTTGGCCAGCAGCATTAAAGTTAACCGCTTCTAGCACTTCATTAAGCGCCGCTTCTGCGCATACGGCGACTACCGTGGCATCGTCTAAACCCAGTATCGCCGCCATAGCGCCCACTCCCACTGGAACTGCGCTTTGCATCACCTCTGCACGATAGCTCACTAACGGCAAGCTATCGGCAAAGCTTAGTGCACCAGCGGCAACCAGCGCCGTGTATTCACCCAAACTATGCCCCGCTAAAATGCTAGGCTGATCGCTAGCCAGCGCTTGCCAAGCGCGCCATGTAGCAACGCCTGCAATGAGCATCATGGGCTGTGTATTAGTAGTTTCATTGATCGCGTCATTGGCTTCTGTTGCCATTTTCCAGAAATCTATGCCTAAAATATCTGAAGCTTCAATAAAAGTGTTACGTATGATTGCAGACTCGCCAAAGCCAGCCATCAAGCCTACTGATTGCGAACCTTGACCGGGAAAGAACAATGCATGTTTTTTCATAATTTTTAATCTAAGTTAATGGTGAATTTAAGGCTTAAGCAGCAACTAAAAACTAATACCTAATGAGCGCTGAGCCCCAGGTAAAGCCACCACCAAATGCTTCCATCAGTACAATATCACCGCGCTTGATACGCCTATCTTGCACCGCTATGTCTAGCGCTAACGGAATAGATGCAGCTGACGTGTTGCCATGTTTATCTACAGTGACAATAACTTTATCCATATTCATATCAAGTTTTTTTGCTGTCGCCTGTAAGATGCGAATATTCGCTTGATGCGGCACCAGCCAGTCTATGTCGGATTTTTGCATACCATTAGCCGCAAGCGTTTCATCAACTATCGCGTCTAAAGTGTTAACCGCTACTTTAAACACAGCATTACCTTCCATAACCACGGTATCTTTAACCTTTGCATCTGCTTGACGTGGCACGTGTAGCATTTTTTCATAATTGCCATCAGCATGTAAATGCGTAGAGATAATCCCAGGCTGATCACTGGCTTGTAACACGACTGCGCCAGCGCCATCACCCCATAGGATGCAGTTGCCGCGATCCGTCCAATCTACGATGCGCGAAAAAGCTTCGGCTCCCACCACTAAAGCACATTGAGCGGCACCCGCTTTAATGAAATTATCAGCAGTAGCCAACGCATAAACAAAGCCACTACATACGGCTTGTATATCAAAAGCTGGACAACCTGCAATGCCTAATTTATTTTGCAGCATCACCGCTACGCTAGGAAATATTTTATCTGGTGTGGTCGTAGCAACAATAATCAAATCAATATCATGGGCGGTTATTCCACTAGACTTAATGGCATTTAGCGAGGCTTGTAAGGCCAAATCACTGGTAAATTCGTCATCGGCGACGATATGTCGCTCACGAATCCCTGTGCGTGAAAAGATCCACTCATCTGTGGTATCTACCATGCTTTCTAATGCAGCATTGGTCAGTATTTTTTTTGGGAGATAGCTCCCAGTTCCTGCAATTCGAGAATGTATCATTCATTATCCGTGATAGCGTTATTGGCATGGCTATCTATAGCTTGTTGTAACAATATATGCTCAATTTCAAGTTGTTTAGCAATGCGGTCAAGCACACCGCTACGCGATTCTTCTGTTGCAGTCCGAATAGCATTTAAAAAAGCCATGCTATCCGCCCCGCCATGACTTTTCACGACTATGCCGCGCAGACCTAATAAGCTGGCTCCATTATAGTTACGTGGGTCCATACGTTTTTTAAAAGCTTTTAATACAGGCATGGCGACTAATCCCATAAGTTTGGTACGCCAATTTCGTTTGAATTCTTGGCTCATAAATCGGCCTATCATCTGAATTAAGCCCTCAGCAGCTTTCAGCGTGACGTTACCAACAAAGCCATCACAAACCACTATATCGGTGGTGCCTTTAAAAATATCATTGCCTTCAATATTGCCATAAAAGTTTAAGTGGCTGGCACGCAGTAATTCACCAGTTTTTTTAACCACTTCATTACCTTTGATATCTTCAGAGCCAATGTTGAGTAGACCTACAGTTGGATTTTCTTTATTTTCAACGCAAGACACTAACATACTACCCATCACCGCAAACTGTAGTAATTGTTCAGCAGTACAGTCAGCGTTTGCCCCTAAGTCTAGAATATAAATCTTGCCCTTTTGACAAGGAAATACACCAGCAATTGCTGGGCGATCTATGCCTGGCAAGGTTTTTAATACAAACCGCGCTGTCGCCATCAATGCGCCAGTATTACCAGCACTGACACATGCAGAAGCTTCGCCACTTTTAACTAAATCTATGGCAACGCGCATAGAAGAATCTTTTTTATTTTTGAGCGCACCCTGCGGTTGCTCGTCCATAGTGACGACTTCGCTGGCGTGATGTATGCGTAATCGATGGCTCGTAGTCACCTGCAGTGATGACAGCTCAGCTTCTATCGACGCGCTTAGTCCCACCAAAATGATATTGAGCTCTTTGTCATTCTCAAGCGCTTTAAGTGCCGCGGGAATGGTAACGCTTAGCCCATGATCGCCACCCATTGCATCAATTGCGACAGTAATATCCATAATTTACTCAGTTTATACTTAAGTTCAATCTAGCTGCTAAATCTCTAGCGTCTTGCAATATTAAATGACACCGTAAAAAACCAACGCCGCACCAAAAATGGAGCGGCGTCAAATGATTTAATTTTTCGTGCAAACAAGTTTTTAATGTTAGATTTTCTCAACGTGAACTCACATTAAAGAAAATCTAAAGAAAAATTACTCGCCTTTGGTAGACAATACTTTGCGACCACGATAGTAGCCGTTAGGGCTAATATGGTGACGTAGATGCGTTTCGCCAGTTGTAGGCTCAACTGCCAATGCTGGGTTGACTAAAAAGTCATGTGATCTATGCATACCGCGCTTTGACGGTGTTTTTTTGTTTTGCTGAACTGCCATAATAAACTCCAATAAAATGATTAAAACATCATCTCAATTACATACAAATTGATGCACAAGCTAATACTTAGCATCTCTGATTTAAGATTACATTAAACTACTAGGGCGCCACTATAATATAAAACCTAGCTTTTGTCAGCCAAAATTGCAGTTTTATGGCTTAATTAATCCCTTTAATACTGCGAATGGGTTGGGTTTGTCGCCACTTTCACTAAGCACATCAGTGCAATGCTGATCGTGAGTGGCGGCTATTGGCATGGCCATCAGCATTTCATCTTCTATCAGCGCGATAATATCCATGTTTGGGCTTTGTCTGGAGGGATGGAACCTTCCGACCTCATGGTAGTGATCAGGGTTGGATAGAGTGATTGCGAAGGGGTCGTGGGAGGAGGGGCACCAGGGGACGAGTGTGGGTTCTGATTGAGGTCAGGTATGCAAACAGGCATACCACA
>CAIRBH010000052.1 GCA_903876765.1 uncultured Pseudomonadota bacterium
ATCCCTGGCAACACTCGGCAAACTGAACCGCGATAAATATTGCCCACCAAGCCCAGCGAGCTACTGCGCTCAATCTGCAACTCTTGGACGATGCCTTGCTCAACAATCGCCACCCGCGTCTCCTGCGGGGTGACGTTAATTAAAATCTCTTCACTCATCTCAACTCACTTTGCTATTTTTTAATTCTATTTTTAATTTTTTTGCATTATAGAATGCGAATGCCTGCTTGGCTGAGTAGTTGAGCAGTTTCATAGATGGGCAACCCCATCACGCCCGAATAACTACCTTCAATGTGCTTAATCAGCGCGCCAGCCAAACCTTGTATTCCATAAGAGCCCGCCTTATCCAGCGGTTCGCCCGTGGCGATATACGCCAAGATCATTGCATCCGACAATTCAGCCATTTCCACTTTAGTCGTCGAAATAGCAACATTCACACCAGCACCAGTTGCAACAGCAATCCCCGTGTGCACTTCGTGCCAACGGCCTGACATGCTTGAAAGCATTTGAAATGCATCGTCATTATCCTGGGGTTTACCAAGTATTTTGCCATCGACACTCACCGTAGTATCGGCCGCCAACACTGGATAAAGAGACATAGAATGTGCAATTAAATTCTTATAGCATGCTTGCGCTTTCTCCGCAGCAAGACGCAAAACATATGCATCTGACTGCTCATCAAGCAGTGGAGTTTCATCAATGTCCGATGGCAAGACAATAAAATCAATGCCAATTTGCGCCAAAAGCTCAGCTCTTCTTGGCGAACGTGAGGCCAAATAAATGGTTTTAGGGTGTGAGTTATTCTGCATGTAATTTTTATCGAGCGTAATATATGGCTAGCATTAATACTTTGTGGCTTTTAAAGAATACTAACCGAAGCTGAGTTAACAACCAACAGAGAAAATTCAAGATGACCGAATGGGCTTATTTATTCAAAACAGGCATCGCGCTATTTGCGATCGTCAATCCTATTGGCAATGTACCTGTTTTTATTAGTGCAACCAATGGTTGGCCTAAATAAGCCCGAGTACGGACTGCAAACGTCGTTGCGGTAACTGTGTTCAGCGTACTGACGGTTTCAACTTTTTTTGGTAACGACATTTTGGCGTTTTTCAGCATTACCATTTCCTCATTTCAGGTCGGTGGCGGCATCCTCATCTTGCTCATGTCGATTAACATGATGCACGGCAAACAAAGTCATGTCAGACAAACACCAGAAGAAGCACAAACCATGGCAGACCGGGATGCCATCGCGATTGTACCGCTCAGCATTCCTTTATTGGCAGGCCCTGGTGCAATCAGTAGCATGATTATTGCAGCTGAGAAAAGCACCAACTTCGTCAACCATGCTAGCCTTACCATCCCTGTCGCAGTTGTCGCTTTGCTTGTTTGGCTTGCATTACAACTCTCCGATGGGATCTCACACCTTCTTGGCACGATTGGCATCAATATTGTCACGCGCTTAATGGGCTTGATTTTAGCGGCGATGTCGATTGAATTTATTGCGCATGGTATTGGCGGCTTGTTCCCCAAGCTGATCTAGTCTTTCAAAAGCCACACTTTAAAAGTGTTCTTCAAAGCTATCGCTGGTTTACTCAGTCGCCAAGCGGTAAAATGTCCCTTTAAGCTTTAAAGCCTGTTTTTATGATTTGGAAACCCAACACCACGGTTGCCGCTGTTATCGAGCAAGATGGTCGCTTTTTAATGGTAGAAGAAAACACAACTGAGGGTGTGCGCATCAATCAGCCCGCAGGTCATTTAGACGAAGGGGAGTCTCTCTTGCAAGGTGTCACTCGCGAGACGCTTGAAGAAACGGCGCATGACTTTACACCGACAGAACTATTAGGGATTTACCTTTGGCAACGTCCAGCCAAGGACATTACTTACCTGCGCTTTGCCTTCGTTGGAAAGATTAGGGCTCATCACCCAGAGCTAGGTTTAGATGATGGCATTATTCGCGCCGTGTGGATGACTATTGAAGAGCTTCGCGCTAGCCAAGCAATCCATCGCAGCCCACAAGTATTGAAATGTGTAGAAGATTATTTGACAGGGCAGCGCTTTCCATTAGCTGTGCTGTCTAATATGTAAGAAATAGCCCTTGTATAAAGCAAAGATTTTATGAAAAATAAAAAAGTAGTCGTCGGTCTTTCTGGCGGCGTGGATTCCTCAGTAACGGCTTTGTTGCTCAAGCAACAAGGTTATGACGTGGTCGGTCTGTTTATGAAAAACTGGGAAGATGATGATACCGACGAATACTGCTCATCCAAGCAAGACTTAATTGATGCAGTTTCTGTAGCAGACAAAATCGGCATTGAAATCGAAGCGGTTAATTTCAGTAAAGAATATAAAGAGCGTGTATTTCAAAACTTCTTAGATGAGTATCAAGCAGGCCGTACGCCTAATCCAGATATTTTGTGTAATGCCGA
>CAIRBH010000053.1 GCA_903876765.1 uncultured Pseudomonadota bacterium
AAATGTATAAAAGGGTAAATGTTTAAGAATTTGGTGCCGGATGTCGGAATCGAACTGACGACCTTCGCATTACAAGTGCGCTGCTCTACCAACTGAGCTAATCCGGCGTTTATTTGAGTTGCGTATTATACTGATATTTTGAGAAAAGGTAAGCTACTTTACGATAGTTAGCGTTGGTTTTTTATTATTGACTGTTTTTGACTGCGCAGATTGATGATTTTGCTGTGTATGGTCAGCATCCTGCAAATCAGAGATTGGCGATAGTACCTCAATTTCAAAAAACATGCCTTGCCCAGTTTCACGAGCAAAAATACCTTTTACTGCACTCATAGGCACGTATAAATTTTGAGAAACACCGCCAAAGCGTGCTGAAAATGTGATCGCTTCATTATCAATCTGCAACTCTTTGGTGGCAGCATAGTTAAGGTTGAGCACAATCTCGCCCTCTCTAACATAAGCCATCGGCACCCGAGTTTGAGCATTTACCTCAACCAACAAATGTGGCGTACTTGCGTTATCGACACACCATTCATGTATCGCACGCACCATATATGGCTTAGTTGAAGTAAATTCTGTCATTTCATTAATCGAGTGACGAGCTGAAAACTATGAGCAGGATAAAAAATCATTGCTTGCCGCTTAATTACTTACACATCATCACTTACGCATCACTTTTTCTGATGGCGTCATGGCTTCGGCATACAACGGCCTTGAGAACAAACGCTCGGCATATTTTAATATGGGCGCAGCTTGATTTTGCAAGAGAATACCGTAGTGATCTAAGCGCCATAACAATGGGGTTACTGCAACATCCAGCATAGAGTAATCATCACCCAATAAATAATTTTGCTTAGCAAATATAGGTACTAATTGAGTTAAGTTATCTCGAATGGTCATGCGCGCTTTGTCCGCTTTTTCCTCATCGCCAGACTCTATATCTTTTATATGATCAAATAGTTCTTTTTCAAAATTATATAAAAATAACCTAGCACGGGCACGCATGACTGGATCTGGCGGCATCAATTGAGGATGCGGAAAGCGCTCATCAATATACTCATTAATAATATTAGCTTCTGATAATACTAAATCACGTTCGACTAATACCGGCACTTGGTTGTATGGGTTAATTACTGCCAAATCTTCTGGTTTATTCGCAAGATCTACATCAATCACTTGAAAATCCATGCCCTTTTCAAATAAAACAATGCGGCATCGGTGGCTGTAGGGATCAGTTGTCCCTGAGTATAAAGTCATCATATTAATGTATATCTTTCCAATAAGCTTTTTTGAGTTTGTAAGTGAGTACCAACAATATCCCTAAAAATAGTAATACAAACCAACCCAAATGATTGCGCTGTTGTTTTGCAGGTTCGGCCATAAATGCCAAAAAATTAGTTAAATCACCAGCCAAAGTATCGTATTCTGCCACCGATAATTTGCCTGGTTTAGTCAGCTCCAACTGGTGTGTTTCATGATTCATGACTTGCTCACCCTGCAACTCATATAGCACATGCGGCATTGACACCTTGCATGTAACAGGGTCAAACACACAATTAGACCAGCCCGTTACGCTAGTATCATCGCGGTAGAAACCTCGCAGATAGCTGTAAACCCAATCAGCACCGCGGGCACGCACTTCTACAGACAAATCAGGTGGCGCTACGCCAAACCACTTTTTAGCATCTACTGGGTTAAGGCTAACCTTCATCTGGTCACCAATCTTCTCACCCGCAAACATCAAATTATCTTTAATTTGCTTTTCTGTTAAGCCTATTTGCAACAATCGGTTGTAGCGCATGTAATTAGCACTGTGGCAATTTAAGCAGTTATTGACAAAAGTACGTGCACCACGCTGCAAAGAGGCATGATTAGACACGTCTATCGGCGCTTTATCTAAATGTGCCCCTGCATTAGCGAGCGCATTTAACGGTAGCAAAAAGCTGGGTAGCAAGGCTAAGACGAATAAAGCTTTTTTAATGATATGGTTAATTTTCATGATACTTATCCTGTAACCCTTTCTGGTACCGCTAATGTCTTATCCTTTTTGGTATACCAAGGCATCAGTATAAAGAATGCAAAATAGATAATCATAAAGATACGTGCTACCACAGTTGCACGGTCTGCATTGCCAAGCCAAGCACCGAACTGGCCCCAGACATTTGAAGGCTCAGTACCCAAATAACCAAGCACAATAAAGCTCACCACAAAAGCAGCCAGCCATTTTTTATATAATGAGCCACGATAGCGTATAGATTTCACTGGGCTTTTATCCAACCATGGCAACAATGCAAACACCATCACAGATAGACCCATGGCAGCAACGCCAGGGAAGAGTGAAGGTGGAATACCGAGCATACTGACGCCTGGAAATGGCGGCACTGCCCGCAAGATTGAATAATATGGCGTGAAATACCAAACTGGGGCAATATGCGCAGGCGTCACCAGTGGGTTGGCTGGCACAAAATTATTAGCCTCTAAGAAGTAACCGCCCATTTCAGGAGCAAAAAAGATAATGGTAGAAAAAACCATTAAAAATACCACTGTACCCACTATATCCTTAACTGTGTAATAAGGATGAAATGGAATGCCGTCTAGCGGAATGCCAGTTTTTTTATCTTTCAGCTTTTTGATTTCAATACCATCTGGGTTATTAGAACCCACTTCATGCAAGGCGATGATATGGGCAGCTACTAGCCCCGCCAATACAAACGGCAGGGCGATGACATGAAAAGCAAAGAAGCGATTTAAGGTTGCATCAGAAACCAAATAATCACCACGCAACCACTCTGAAACATCTGGGCCAATAAACGGGATGGCTGAGAATAAATTAACGATGACCTGCGCTCCCCAGTATGACATTTGTCCCCAAGGCAATAAGTAGCCAAAGAACGCCTCGCCCATTAAGCATAAAAATATCGCAACACCGAACAGCCAAATTAATTCTCTCGGGTTACGATAAGACCCATAAATAATGCCGCGAAACATGTGCAGGTAAACCACAATAAAGAACATTGACGCTCCAGTTGAGTGCATATAGCGTATCAACCATCCCCAAGGTACGTCGCGCATGATGTACTCTACAGAGGCAAAGGCCAAATTAGCATCTGGCTTATAGTGCATAGTCAAGAAAATGCCAGTAACAATTTGTAGCACTAGTACCAATAACGATAGCGAACCAAAAAAGTACCAAAAATTAAAATTCTTAGGGGCGTAATATTCAGTTAAATGCGCCTTAATGTTACTAGTGAGAGGAAATCTTTCATCTACCCAAGCTAATCCGCAACTCAACACGTTAGTCAACCCTGATTTATTCTTTTCTAACACAGTTTCTTTTGTCATGATTAAGCCTTATCTTCAGTATCAACACCTATCAGTAAGGTATTTTCAGTTAAATATTTATGAGGAGGCACCACCAAATTGACTGGGGCTGGCGAACCTTTAAACACGCGGCCAGCTAAATCAAATTTAGAGCCATGACAGGGGCAAAAGAAACCTCCTGTCCAATTTTCACCCATATCTCCTTTAGATTGCAGCTTTGCTGATGGCGAGCAACCCAAATGTGTGCAAATCCCTACCATCACCGCCAAATTAGGCTTCAATGAGCGATCTTTATTTTTGCAGTACTCTGGTTGCTGTGACACCACATCACCATTAGGGTCGGTCAGCTGGTCGTTATGTTTGGGCAATTCAGCTGTCATCTCAGCCGTACGATTAATAATCCATACCGGCTTACCACGCCACTCAACTGTCAGCATAGCGCCGGGGGCGATCTTACTGATATCAACTTCTACTGGTGCGCCAGCTGCTTTAGCGCGCTCACTGGGCGTCATACTCAACACAAAAGGTACTGCTGCTGCCGCACATCCCAGCACACCCACACTGGACGAAGCGATTAAAAATTGACGCTTGTCTAAATCTACCTGCGAAGCTTGATCTAACTGCGAACTCGCTTGATGTCCGTCATGATGGTTGTCTGACATGTTTTCCTCACTAGCTAATTTGGATTCGTTTAATACAAAGCACTGACACTTTAAAAATGCCAGTATGATCAATTACATAAAAACTGCTGTTAATCCTAACACTTAAGCTTAAGGCGCTTAAGCTTAAGACTGAGCCCTCTTGAATACGTTCTATTGTACAATTTTCTGATTATTAATTAAAGATATATTTCATAACTATATGAAATAAAAGAGTTAAACGGGATTTTTTATGTCGATAAATTCATGGCTAATTGTAAATTTATCTGCTAAATGTTCACCCAATGCCTGTATTCCATAGCGTTCTGTTACATGATGGCCAGCAGCAATATATGACACCCCTGATTCTAGTGCTTGATGCGTCGTCTGCTCAGAGATTTCTCCACTAATAAAAACATCGACGCCAAGCTCAATGGCAGCATCCATATAGCCTTGGGCGGCACCTGTGCACCAGGCTATATTCCTGACTACTTTATCCAAATCACCGATGACTAGCGGTTCGCGCTGCAAGACAGACTCTAGGTGCGCTGAAAAATCTTTTAGTGTTACTGGATGGCTTAAGCTGCCATAAGCCACCATATTAGATTCCCCCGCATAAGCGGTTAGCACTATGCCCAACTGTTTCGCCAGTTGGGCATTGTTACCTAATTGAGCATGCGCATCTAAGGGCAAATGATAAGCCATTAAATTTAAGTTGTTTTTGAGCAGAAAGGCCAATCTATTGCGCTTAATGCCGATCACCCTAGGGTCTTCATTACGCCAAAAATAGCCATGATGCACTAATATCAAATCTGCATCGGCTTGCTTTGCCGCCTCTATTAGGGCCATGCTCGCTGTCACCCCTGTGACAATTTTTCGCACTTGCGAACGCCCTTCAACCTGCAAACCATTTGGGCAATAATCTTTGAAGCGCTCTACTTGCATGAGCGCTTGACTATAATGAAGTATGTCTTTGAGTTTTGCCATTTTTTTATGACCTTTTTAGCCCTGCCGTCTTGAATATTAGCTACAATGAGTTGATATTACATGGCGTATGCCCAATATTCAAATGAATAAAAAAATCAACCCATGCTTAGTGCAAATTCAAATAAATTATCACCACCTTAACTACTAGATACGCCAATATCATGAACAATCAAACATCCCAAAGACTATGGCTTATTTTTGCGCAAACTGTCACCGTTTGTTTAGCGTTTATTTTTGTATTGCGGCTGTTCTTTCCCAATCTACTTGAGGGCCTACTTACAAAAAAACCAAGCACGTTAGTAGTTAAATACGCCGAACCTAGTTTAAACATCAGCCCAGCTGGCTCTTACAGCCAAGCTGTGAAAAAGGCGATGCCTACGGTAGTGAATATTTTCACCAGTAAAAAGGCAAGCAATAACCCCCATCAAAAATATTTAGACGACCCAACTTTTCGTCAATTTTTTGGCGATCAGTTAGACGAACAAGACGCACAATCGCAGCCAGAAAATAGTTTAGGCTCAGGCGTCATTGTCAGTTCGCAGGGCTTAATTCTTACCAATAACCATGTGATTGCTGCCGCTGATGAAATTGAAATTGCTCTGTCAGACGGCCGTAAAATGTCGGCCAAGGTCGTAGGTACTGACCCAGAAACTGATTTAGCGCTGATTAGAATTGATGCAGATAATTTACCCGCCATCAGCTTTGCCAGCTCAGAAAAACTGAATGTGGGTGACGTGGTTTTAGCAATTGGCAACCCTTTTGGCGTTGGTCAAACCGTCACCCAAGGCATTATTAGCGCAGTCGGGCGCAATCATTTAGGCATCAACACTTTTGAAAACTTCATTCAAACAGACGCATCTATCAACCCTGGCAACTCAGGGGGCGCACTGGTTGATACGGAAGGCAATTTAGTGGGTATCAATAGTGCAATATACTCACGCAGTGGTGGCTCTATGGGCATAGGATTCGCTATTCCAGCCACCTTGGCTCATCAAGTGATGGATCAAATTGTCACGCAAGGCAACGTCACTCGCGGCTGGATAGGCATAGAAGCTCAGGATATTACCCCTGAACTTGCCGAATCATTCAAACTTAAAGTTGCTCAAGGGGCTTTAATTGCTGGGGTTCAACGCGGCGGCCCTGCCGACAAGGCTGGTCTGCGTGCTGGCGATATTTTATTAGGAATTGAAAATAAACCGATCTCCGATACTGGCAGCATGCTTAATTTAATCGCCGCACTCGCTCCCAATCAAAAAGCAACCGTTAAAATTGCTAGGGCTGAGCAAACGATGGATGTACTGGTGATCATAGGCAAACGGCCTAAACCAATAGCCGCAAGGTAAAAATTTCAACTAGGGTAGCGCAACTAGACTGGGGCAACTAAGCTGGCGGCAGTATGCTGTTGTCTTTATTTTGCTGAGTCAGCATCGCCACTACAATGCCAACTTCATACAACAGCCACATTGGTATAGCCAGCATAAACTGAGAAATAATATCGGGCGGGGTAAATATTGCACCAATAATAAATACGCCAACAACAACATAGCCACGCACCTCTCTAAGCTGCGCTAAACTCAACCAGCCAAAGCGTACGGTCATTACCACCGCAATTGGCACCTGAAATGCCAAGCCAAACGCAAAAAATAAGCTCAACACAAAGTCTAAATAATTGCTTATATCTGTCATGACGGCCACACCAACTGGTGCGCTGCCAATAATAAAACCAAACACCACGGGAAACACCAAAAAATAGGCGAAAGCCATACCAATGATAAATAATGAGCAACTAGCCACAATCACAGGAATCATGAATTTTTTTTCATGGGCGTACAAACCCGGCGCGACAAATGCCCAAACTTGATACATGGAATGCGGCAAAGAGATGATGAAAGCCGCCATCATCGCCAGCTTAATCGGTACAAAAAATGGCGTAGTGACGGCTGTCGCGATCATTTGGCCACCGGCAGGTAGCTTACTTAACAATGGCGCAGCTAGTAGCGTATATATTTTATTGGCAAATGGAAAAAGGGCGATAAAAACCACTGCAAAGCCAATCACCATGCGCAACAATCGTTTGCGCAATTCTATTAAATGGGTAATAAAATTTTCGGTGGGAGTCACTAAATTGAGTTAACCATTACTGTTGAGCCTCTTTGCTAGCTGCCTCATTTTGAGACTTGCGCCCTGCAAAATCTAATTCTTGGCTTAATTCATCAGTTTTTCTATGCAGATTATTTTGCGTTTTAGCAGCTGTCTCTTTGATTTCTTGCTGAAGTTGCTGCAACTCCTGAAAACGCACGTCTCGATTTACCTCTTCTTTAACTTGCGCTACATATCTTTGCATACGACCAGCAAGTGCGCCCAGTGTTCGCGCCACTTTCGGCAGCTTCTCCGGACCAATCACAAATAGCGCAACGACAGCGATAACTATCAGTTCAGAAAAAGAGACCTCAAACACTTAAAGTTATGCTTTGTAAGAAATTATTTAGCCACTGTTTTTTTAACAGCAGGTTTCTTAGTCACAGGCTTTTTAACTACCGGTTTTTTTGCAGCGGTGCTTATTGCTACTGAACTAGTTGCAGATTTGGCTTTAACGGGTGTCCGTTTTTTGGGTATGGCCTTTACCACTGGCACTTCAACTGAGCTCAGATTTGAGGTTGCTTCTTTAAGTTCAACAACATCACCAGTTTTTCCTTCAGCCATTGCATCTTTAAAGTTTTTTACTGCACCACCCACATCGCCACCGAGATTGCGTAATTTTTTAGTACCAAATATCAGTACCACAATGAGCAATACTATCAACCAATGTAAGGGGCTGGTTAGTCCGAACATAATACTCTCCTAAATAATTAGAATTAAGCTTTAGATGGCTTTCCGCCACCCAGCACATGCATATGAATATGAAATACTTCTTGGCCACCCTCTGCGCCAGTATTGATTAGGGTTTTAAAGCCAACCAAACCCTGAGCTTTGGCAAGCTTAGGCGCAAGCAGTAACATATTGCCTAGTAATGCCTGATGATGCGTTTCGCAATGCACTAAACTATCAATATGTAGCTTAGGCACAATCAAAAAATGAACACTGGCCGATGGATTAATGTCATGAAAGGCCATCACATCCTCATCTTCATAGATTTTTTTAGATGGAATGTCGCCACTGGCAATTTTACAAAAAATACAATTTATCGTCATCGCGCTTCGCTTGTGTTTAATGGCATGGCTAATCGTTAGTTTCTAGTCTGGCAGCTTTTTCTGTAATGCCAGAAAGTCCTTCACGTCTTGCCAGTTCATCTAGGATATCTTGCGGCTTTAAGCCTGCCTGCGCCAACATTACCAAGGTATGAAACCAAAGATCAGCGGTCTCATAAATAAGGTGTTGCTTATCATCATTTTTGGCGGCCAGGATAGTTTCTGTGGCTTCTTCTCCGACTTTTTTTAGTATGCTATCCATGCCTTGGGCATATAGTTTAGCAACGTATGACGTTTGCGGGTCAGCGCTTTTACGCTGTTCTAATAGTGCTGCTAGGCGATTTAATGTGTCATTCATATTGGTTTATAAGGCCTAATAAATATCTTGCGGATCTTTAATAACAGCTTGATCTATCAGCCAATGTCCATTATCTAATTTCTTAAAAAAACAATGATGACGACCGGTATGGCAGGCAATGCCGCCAACTTGCTCTACCTTAATTAACACCACATCTTCATCACAATCAAGACGAATTTCATGCACTAGCTGGCTGTGTCCAGATTCTTCACCCTTGCGCCATAACTTATTTCGCGAACGCGACCAATACACCGCTTGTTTAGTCTCATAGGTCAATTGCAAGGCTTGTCGATTCATCCAAGCAAACATCAGTATACAGCCAGTATCATATTCTTGGGCGATGACTGGCACTAAACCGCTGCTATCCCAATTCACTTCATCTAGCCAGGTCATAATCTCACTTCTATGCCATGTTGCGCCATATAGGCTTTGGCCTGTTTGACGGTGTATTCACCATAATGAAAAATACTGGCGGCCAATACCGCATCAGCGCCGCCTATTTTTACGCCATCAACCAAGTGCTGCAAATTACCCACTCCGCCAGAAGCAATAATAGGCACATCAACCGCTTCTGAAATTGCTCGGTTGAGTGGATTGTTAAAGCCAATTTTAGTGCCGTCACGGTCCATACTGGTGACCAGTAACTCACCTGCACCTAAACTTGCCATATATTTAGCCCACTTTACGGCGTCTAGGCCAGTGGCCTTACGACCACCGTGGGTGAAGACTTCCCATTCAAATGGTTGATTGTCTACTTTTTTGGCGTCTATTGCCACTACTATGCATTGTGAGCCAAACCGACTAGCTGCATCCGCAACCATCTGCGGGTTCAACACTGCGGTCGTATTGATACTGACTTTATCTGCTCCCGCATTGAGTAGGCGCCTAACGTCTTCAACTTCACGCACGCCACCACCAACCGTCAAGGGGATAAATACCTGCGAAGCCACCTGCTCAATAATATGCAAGATGAGGCCTCTGTTATCTGAACTTGCTGTAATATCTAAAAAAGTAAGCTCATCAGCGCCCTGCTCATCATAGCGCTTGGCAATTTCTACTGGGTCACCCGCATCTCTGAGTTCAAGAAAATTAATGCCCTTCACTACACGCCCATCAGTGACGTCTAAACAAGGGATAATGCGCTTAGCGAGCACTTAGTTCATCCGCAAGTTTTTGCGCCGCAGTAAAGTCTAGTGTGCCTTCATAGATTGCTCGACCGGTAATCGTGCCAATAATGCCTTCGGAAGCGACTGCACAGAGCCTGCGCACATCTTCTAAGTTCGTCACGCCACCAGAGGCTATAACTGGGATTGTTAAAGCTTGCGCCAGTGCCACAGTAGCCTCGATATTGACGCCAGTTAACATGCCATCGCGACCTATATCAGTATAAACAATAGAACTGACACCATAACCCTCAAATTTTTTGGCCAAATCTATGACGTCATGTCCCGTCAGTTTAGACCAACCATCTACCGCAACTTTACCGTCTTTCGCATCTAGGCCGACGATAATTTGCCCAGGAAATGCATCACAAGCTTCATGCAAAAAACCGGGGCTTTTAACTGCCGCTGTGCCTATAATCACATAATCAATGCCACTGTCTAAATAGCGCTCTATGGTATCTAAATCGCGAATACCACCACCCAATTGAATGGGAATATCACCACCAACAGCCTTGACGATAGATTTAATTGCTAACTCATTGACTGGCTTACCAGCAAAAGCACCGTTCAAATCTACTAAATGCAAGCGCTTACCGCCACGATCAACCCAATGCCTAGCCATAGCGCCTGGGTCTTCAGAAAAGACCGTGGATTCTTCCATTAAACCTTGTTTTAGCCTGACACATTGGCCGTCTTTGAGATCAATTGCGGGAATAATTAACATATATGTTTGGTAATAATTAAATTTTTTGAATCGAATGATGGTTTAACAACGAATGCTTGCGCTTATTTCTTAAGGTGTCCAGTTTACAAAATTACATAACATTTGCAAACCTGCGCTGGCACTTTTTTCTGGATGAAACTGCACAGCGAATAGATTATCTTTTGCAATCGCGCTAGTAAAGCGATTAGGGTATTCACTAAAACCTGCTGTCAGACCGTCATCATCTGGCTTGACGTAATAACTGTGCACATAATAAAAGCGTGCGCCATCGTCTATGTCTCGCCATAATGCATGCGTCTGATTGCCGTTGGCTTGATGCTGATGGGTTTGATAAACTTGATTCCAACCCATGTGTGGGACTTTAAGCTTATCACCATTGCCGTCTTTCATATCAGCCGCAGCAAATCGCTGCACATTGCCTTTAAAAACCCCCAACCCAGCCGAGTCACCTTCTTCAGAGTGTTCAAACAACATTTGCAAGCCTATGCAAATACCTAAAAATGGCTTATTTTTGGCGGCGGATAAAACAGACTGCCGTAAATCACGCGCATCTAATTCATGCATACAATCTGGCATTGCGCCCTGCCCAGGAAATACAATACGATCTGCACGGGCTATTTCATGCGGATTACTGGTGACTAAGACAGTTTTTGTTGGGGCAACATGCTCCAGCGCTTTAGATACTGAGCGCAAATTGCCCATGCCATAATCGACTACTGCGATATCAATTTTTTTCATACGACGTTCTTATTAGGCTGGCAAAAAAATTATAAGCTGCCTTTGGTAGAAGGGGTGATACCTGCCATGCGGGGATCCATTTCGACAGCGATACGCAAGGCTCGACCAAATGCCTTAAAGATCGTCTCAGATTGATGATGGGCATTATGTCCTTTAAGATTATCGATATGCAATGTAACGTGCGCATGATTGACAAAGCCTTGAAAAAACTCATGGATCAAATCCACATCGAATTCACCAACGGCCGCACGGGTAAATTCGCAACCAAATTCTAAGCCTGGCCGACCAGAAACATCTAACACCACGCGTGATAGCGCCTCATCCAGCGGCACATAAGCATGGCCGTAACGGCGTATGCCTTTTTTATCACCTATGGCTTTGGCAAAGGCTAAACCTAGGGTAATGCCAATATCTTCAACAGTATGATGAGCGTCAATGTGCAAATCTCCCTTAGCATTGACGGCAATATCCATCATGCCATGGCGGGCGATTTGATCGAGCATGTGGTCTAAAAAACCTAATCCCGTGCTAAATTGAGAAACGCCCGTGCCATCTAAGTTAATGGCGACAGTAATTTGTGTTTCTAAGGTATTTCTAACTACTTCAGCTGAGCGCATATTGAACCACTTCACATAAAGTGCGGATAAATTGACATAGCATATTTTAACCTAAAGCTGAGGCCATTAGTGCTTTGACTGAGTCAGCTAGTCAATATTTATTATAAATATCATGATTAAACTCGCTTCAACAAAAAAGCCTAGCAAGATATAAATAATCTTTACTAGGCTTTATTTTCATCAGCTTACGCTAATTACTCTATTAATCTACCAGACTAGATTACCCTACAAAGAGCTCTAGCGCAGTATTTTACAGATTATTTAGCGGCTTCAGCAGGTGCAGCTTCGGCAGCAGGTGCCGCAGCATCAGCAGCAGGTGCAGCTTCTGGTGCAGGTGCTACTTCAGCAGCAGGCGTAGCGTCAGCAGGCGCTTCAACTGGTGCAGGTGCTTTAAACATACTGACTAGGGCAAACAATACGACCGCAGCGATAATCCATGGTAGGAATTTTTTAACACCACCAGCACTTGCAGAAGAACCGTGTGCAATCGCTGTGATTTCTGCAGCAGCAGCAGCAGGATCAGCAGCACCGTAGATTGCAGCGCCAGCTACAATGATAGAAGCACCAGCATCTTTAACTTGTTGTGTAGTTGCCGCTTTAACACCACCAGCAACTGAAATATCAACGCCTAAATTCAAAGCAGCAATAGTAGCTAAGTCAGCAAATGGTGTTTGACCAGCAGCTTGTTGATCTAAACCAGTGTGAATACCGATGATGTGTGCGCCTAATTTAGCCACTTCTTTAGTTTTAGCAACTTTGTCAGCTACGTTGATCAAGTCAACTTGTGCTTTTTTACCGTATTTGTTAGCAACATCAATTACGCCTTTGATAGTACCGATGTCTGAAACACCTAATACTGTCACAATGTCTGCACCAGCTTTAAAGAATGGCTCAGCTTCGTAGAAACCAGCATCTGCTGTTTTCAAATCAACTAAGATTTTGTTGTTTGGGAATTTAGCACGCAATGTTTCAAGCAATTTGATACCGTTATGCTTAATGCAAGGTGTACCGATTTCAAGAATATCAACGTGTGCAGCTGTAGCTGTAGCTAAAGCAACTGTAGCGTCGAAGTCTAATGAGTCTAATGCAAACTGGGTTAATGCCATGGTGATTCTCCGTTTAATAATTTTTTAGGATGGTACTGATTTATTGCTATGTTAGTGATAAACCTATTTTTTTGTCATCATAAAAAGCGTGTGTTTTCATGCTGACTTAAACTATTTACACTAAAATTCTTGTGTCACAAAAAACTGGACACTTATAGTAAATGTCCAGCTAACTTATGTCAATTCTAAACTTGCCTGATTTCAGTTTTATTACAAAATACTTAGTGCTTATTGCGACTAAAGTTTTTCGGCTAAAGCTGCTTCAAGTTTGTTTTGATCGGCTACAAAACCGCGAATGCCTTCTGATAACTTCTCAATTGCCATTGCATCTTGGTTTAATTCAAAGCGGAACTCAGCTTCAGTCATTTTTGCTGGCGCTTGTTTAGTAACGCCTGTGTCTTTCAACACTTGCACTAAAGTACCTTCTGTTGCTGCCAAATCTTGCAATAAATTTGGTGAGACCGTTAAGCGATCACAACCTGCAAGCGCGATTAACTCGCCAGTGTTACGGAATGAAGCACCCATGACCACTGTTTTGTAGCCGTGTTCTTTGTAGTATGCATAAATTGCACGCACAGAAACCACACCTGGGTCTGTTTCTTGAGTGTAGGCTGTTGTTGGATTTTTAGCCTTGTACCAATCTAAGATACGGCCTACGAATGGTGAGATTAAGAATACGCCCGCTTCAGCACAAGCACGCGCTTGGCCAAAACCGAACAACAATGTTAAGTTACATTGTATGCCTTCTTTTTCTAGGATTTCACCAGCTTTAATGCCTTCCCATGTTGAAGCTAATTTGATCAACACACGGTCTTTGCTAATGCCAGACTCTTCATAAAGTTTGATTAATTTACGGCCTTTAGCCACCATTGCCTCTAAATTGAATGATAAGCGCGCATCTACTTCAGTTGAAATACGGCCTGGTACTTCTTTAGTAATTTCCGCACCAATTAACACGGCTAATTTATCAGCAGCGCTATCAATTTGTTCGGCTTTAGTGCCACCCTGCGCTTTTGCATAAGCAATAGCAGTCTCAATTAATGGCGCATATTGTGGTAATTGGCTTGCTTTTAAAACTAATGATGGATTAGTTGTTGCATCTACAGGCTTAACTGCTTTAATTGCCTCTACATCACCAGTGTCTGCCACGATAGTGGTCATGCTCTTTAATTGCTCTAATAAACTTGCCATTACTTGCCTCCTGAAAATTAACTTAAAAGTAGCTGAGTTTTACTAATAGTCTTGCTGTTATCGCGCTAAAAATATTTTTGACTGTTACGTTATTTTTAGCTTAATTCTTGTTTGCTGAAGTCTTATACAAAATCTAGTGCAATATTATATCCGAAAAAGTTGCTTGCTGTAGCTAATCTAGCGACATTTACCTAGCAACATTGACTTAGTGCGTCGTGAGTTTAACGCTTTACGCTTTACTCATAATCTAAGCCTGCAAATCGTAGGCTAGCAAACAAGCAACAGTTAAGTCCGCACTGGTGCCTGGGTTGATATTTCTTGCTTTTAGCGAGGTATCCCATGCAAGTAATGCCTTTTGTTGTAGCTTAGGGTTATCTGCCTGCCAATACTCCAGCTCAATAGCGCGAGCTTCTTGCATGACTTTTACAGCCGTCAGTTCACCGTGTTTACGAACAATATGGCTGTCTAATTTGCGCGCTAAAAATCCCAAATAAAGGGCACTAGCTGCCCATGCCTGACTATGCGTTTTGGCTCGTTCCTGCCACTTGCTCAATGCTGCGGCATAGCGTGGTAAGCCAAATTCAAAAATATCAGAAAAATGATGTGCGTATTGCCAAGCAATACAATCTCTATCTTGTGCCGATTGCATCATTAGCGACAAAGTGACCTCGGCTTGATCATGCACATCATATTCCGCCACACTGCCCAAACCCGCGGGATTAGCTAGCACTATCGCTTGGGCTGCTAATAAGCCATCCGCACTTGTCAACTGGCCTAAGCTTGACGCCAAACTTTGCTGCAAGTTTAACTGCTCATTAACGCTAAAAGCCGCATGAATCAAGGGCGCACATAATAAAATTAGGCCTAGATTAGTATTTTTGCCGACCGCCTTTTGGGTGGTGGCTACAGACTGAAAAATTCGCTCGCCCACAGATAAGTCAGCCTGCGAAATGACTAGGGCTGAGGCATCTGCGCTTTTTATAAAATCTTGCACCGTCATGCCATGGCCATCAGCAAAGATATGCACATTGCCTGGCTTCAAAGCCTGTAATTCCAACATGCAGGCGCTATGATAGGCCTTGGCAAATCTTTTGATGTTTAGGGTTTTATTATCCATAGCTAATTCAGATCTTAGTCAAAAAGTCATCGACTAATAGTTGCGCAATATCTACTTCCGCTACGCTCTGCAAGCCTTTCCATGCGGGTATGCTATTGACCTCTAAGACGTAATATTCTCCTGTGCTGGCTTGGATGATATCGACCCCACAGTAATCAATATTGATCGCCGAGGCGGCATCTAAGGCCAATTTAACCATGGCAGTATTGACGCTGATAGCTTCACAACGCCCGCCTGCTGCTAGGTTATTAAGCCAGCTAGATCCAATTCTTTTCATGGCGGCAACCACTTGGCCATGGATAACCAATAGTCGATAATCATGCGACTGTGCGACATCGCTCAACATAGGCGGCTCTATCAACTGCTGCAAATAGTACACCCCATCAACATATTGCTGCATAGGCACAGCTAAAGGCTCGCCATGCGCCAATTGACGCACCCCTACCCCTTGTGAGCCAAAAAGCGGTTTGATAACTAATTGCTGATGATGATGCTGAGCGCTTTGACGTATGATCTCGGCCTGCGCTTTAGATTCACACACCCAAGTCGGTGGGGTCGATATGCCATGTGCACGCAGTAAAAAACTGGTCATGGCCTTATCTACGGTGCGCTCTATCGCTTTAACATCGTTATAAATGTGAACGCCCTGCATCGACAGCATGTGCAAAATATTTAATCGAGTCACCACTTGCTGCATGGTGCCGCCAGCAATCCCCCTCACAAAAACCGCCGCAGGCAAACCCTTAAAATTGGGAATATGAAGCTGCGGTTTATCGCTAGATATATCGATCACACAGCTCTGCAATGATACGAATATAGCCTCAACGCCACGCCTAGCAAACGCTAGCTTCAGCTCTTGACCGTGCCATCCCGCGTCATCAGTAAAAATAGGAATGATCAAATAGCTACCCTAGCTTAGTCAGAAAACGACTGTGTTAGCAAGGCGGTATTCAACTGCCCAGCCTCAAATACATGGCCAGTGTCTTGGTTAAAGACAGTGACTTTAGCGGGTGAAAACAGCAAAGGATCAATTTTATAAAAATCCATATTCGCTGCTTTAAACACCTCAACAAAGGTTTTGCCATAATCTTTAGAGGCGCTGCTAGGCAAATTTACAGCCAATGCCTCTGCTTCAGCATCGCTACCTATCACCTGTAAGTGAACTGAGCCGCCAAACAAAATCGCGTCATTCGTGCGACCCATGGCAGTCAAAAAGCTTTTAGCAACAGGTGGCAATACCGCCACACCAGTGCCGCTGATAATATTTTTTAGGGGGAAATGCAGTGTGTGTGCCTTGTGTAAAGCCACTTCTAAGACCCGTCCTACAATTTGCACGGCACCAGCTATACTATTGGTAGGTGTTAAAATAATAGTTAAATTTTCAGCGGCAATTTTAGTATCACGCACAATTTTATCTATCACCTCGGCAGGCGGAATCTTGTCTGTTTCTAGTACTATGCAAGTGCTCATCGCCGTATCAGTATATTCAATCGACTTAAATATATCCTCACGTTGCGCCAAGGCTCTGGCGGGGCCTGAACCCAAAGAGAAAAACTTATCATGCCCTAAAGCCCAACCTGCATATTGGCTCGCCAGACAAGCCAACACGGGCTGCTTTGATGCTACGGCAATGGCATTAGGCCAGTTTGAAAAAGCTGGTGAAAAACGTGTATCGGTCTGTATTTGCACTTCTCCTAAGCCACCCATGCAAATTTCAGCAATAATACGACCCGCTTCAACACTACCCGCGTAGTTAATACCAGCATCAATAATGGTGCAAGTTGAAGCGTGCTCAATAAAACCAATGTGCAGCAGTTCTGCCTGTTGCACTAACGTTTCAAGATAGGGCAGACTTAGTTGATTTACGCTTAAATGTTTAACAGAACAATCAGGAGTTTGCATATTCATCCTTGTGTAAATCAATTTCTAATAAATGCTTAATGATGTTTACTCTAGCATAGACTGCCTGTTTTGCTGTATCCGCATCAACCGCCTGCGCCACTACCGTACAAATAGGCTGTCCAGCCAAAAATCTCATACTAGCGCTATTTAGAGGTAAATAAGGGCAATCTTGCACCCATGCAGGCCAAACAAATGTTGCGGCAATCTGCATGTCTTGTGCTGCGTAAATCACAGCATGTGCTTTAGATTGTAGCTTTACTGGCACATATTCTTTGAGGTGCAAAGTCTGCAAGGACATAGCCTGCAAGCTAGTCTGAATATGCCTATGCATTAAATTCATCTGCGCTAAATCACTTTCATACAAATCAAAACTGGCACTCAACCTAGGATTAATTTCTAAGATATAAGCAATGTCATCTCGCACAATAGCATCTAAGCTATTGAGGCCTACTAAGCTAAATTGTTGAGTTAAAGTCTGCGCTGCATAGCGCAATTGTTGCGCTACATTGGCGCTGAGTTTAATTTGGCTGACCGCACCCCCATAGCGAAACGGCATGGTTGCCGTAGGGCTTAACCATTGTTCATTAAAGCCCACAACAGCAATATGATGGGCATCGGCTAAAAATAATAGTGAAACTGGCCGTCCAACCATCGGCTCTTGAAAATAATAGCTAGCATGACTTAGCCAGGTGTCGGACATTTTTTGAATATGAGTGCCACCACAACCACCAGAAAATTTTTGTAAATAGCCCGCCGTTTGCAACTGCCCTGATGAGCTGCGCGTAACATCTTGTGCGATATACGTTTGAGGATAGTGAATGCTGTTCTGCATTAAAGCAGCAAAAAAACCTGTGGGGCTTTTAACCGCCTGTACGCTAGATGGCAGATTGCCTATCAAAGGGATGAACTTGGCTAACTTTTCTAGCAGGCTAGCTTGCGCTTCAAAACCGCTACCATAGACAAAACCCAAATATTCGTTGGCATCAAATTTAGCGATAATGTCTAACAAGGCCTGAGCATTCAATCCATATTCATCATAGGGCACAACAAAGGTGGCATGCGCCACTGCCACTGTTTGTTGGTCGGCAAAGGCATCAATCGCTGTCACATGATAGCCAGCTTGTCTTGCGGCTACGACAAAAGGCCTAGCAGATAGCGCAATGATGAGCAGTGACTTTTTAAGCGTATGACTAATTTTTTAACTGGCCTCTAACAATTCACGCGCTAACTTAAATGCCGCGGTAAATTCTAGCACTAGCGGCTTTTCTGCATGCAGCATTTGCTGTAAAAGCTGTTGCTGAGTTAAATACTTAAGCTGACCAATAGCCAGTGCGCCTATGCCAAAAACCTGACTGCCCGTAACTTGCTCGCCATCGCTATCAAAGGCCAAGCCCTCAACCGCCAGTGGCGGCACAGCATTAACATCTGCGAGTACTTTCAATTTTTTAGCTTGTTGCAGCGCATCATAACTAATCACCTGCACACCAGCCGCCGCCGCACAAATAACTAAATCTGCATTTTGCAAAACTTGCTGCTTATTTTGCGCTGTGGTGCCATCTACCACTATCAAATCAATCTGGTATTTCATATTCCAATGTTTTACTTTTGCCTCAAGCTCAGCCACTGACTTATGCGTCACCAGCTGCACTAATGCGCCTTGTTGGGCTGCAATAATCGCAGCACAGCCACCTACTGGGCCATTAGCGCCAAATACACATAAAGTTTTACCCCGTAAGTCTTCATTAAACTGCTTGTTAAGGTGTAATGCTAGCTTGGCCACAATAGCGGCGGCTGTGGTAAAAGCGCCAGATGGATCAGCAAATATTGAACATTCAAACGGCGCAAACATAGACTTTTTAGCGACTTCTAGCATTTGTATCGCAAGGTCTATATCTCGGCCACCAATAAATAATGCCTCTTTTTTAACGCCTGATGGGCTGCGCGAGAAAATAGCATCCTGCGCTAAGCCTGCCAATTCAGCCAGCGTCACATTGCTATACGGCATAATATGTTCGTAACCGGCGTCATAAGCCATGTTCACGTCAAAAGGGCTAGCATTTTTAGCCGCAGTAATTAAGTGCAAAATACTAGGTTTTTTCATATCAATTCTCTGCTAAATTTTTATGTTAAAGCGTGATGAGCTAATCTGTTGTTGCCGTGACTTCAGCACCTTGATTGCGTCCAGAACAAATCAGCCATGACAGCGCACTGTCGGTAAAATTAGTCGTTAATTGCTGTAATTGCTTGTCTGCCTCAAGCGCATTTTCAAACACGGCAAAGCCAGTGGGGCCCCAGGAGCTTTGCCCAAAACAAGATACGCCTTGATGGGCCAAATAATCCAACACTGCCGCCACTTTGCTACTGGCGTAACGGCCACCCTGCGCTGGCGAAAAGTAATCCCCTACATGAGATTGCAAGGTTTGAATGGCATGACCAAACCCCGTTAAATCATGTTCTAGCAAAGCTGGCATGGCTTGCATCAACACATGTCGACACAAATGTGCCGCAAGATTTTCAGAAAACTCAGGTAGCTGACTAAATGCCTGCTGCTCCGCTACCCCATGCACACCTTGTTGCTCGCTATCGAATATCAATAAAATACGCCATTGCTCAGGAAAATCATAGCGCGCCAACAAGGGCGGCGTTTTTGCAATCAAACTTGCTGGGTTAGAAATCCGTCCACCGTCTATTAACAAACCACCATGATCAAATGCGGCGATACCAATGCCAGATCTAGCGCCCCGTCCCGTCAGCTCAGCAATTTTACTGGTGCTTAAATTTAATTGGTATAAATGATTTACCGCATAGCCTATCGCTAAAGCCAGTTGCGTGCCAGAACCTAAACCGGCATGCTCGGGAATATGCTGCTCAATATTGAGGCTGAGGGCCGTTTTAATATTCAATTTTTGCAGCAAATTTGCGGCAATATGTGTAGCACGAACTTGCGAGTCGCCTGACACTTGCAATTGCTCGGCCATGCCCGCCGTGACCAATTGCTGAGGTGCGGATAAGCTTAAGCCTATGCTGCCAAACTTCCTACCCAAGCCGCCATGCAAATCAAAAAAACCCATGTGCAAGCGCCCATAGCTGGCTATATTAACTGAGGAAGAAATAGCCTTAGTCATAAAATTTTCATTCAATATTTTTCATTAATAGGTAGATTATCTAAGGGCACGGTTTCAATCAAGCAAATCCATTCTAGCTGACGACAGTTATTTTTGATATGCCAAACCGCTAAGTTACTGAATTTTAGCCTCAGATGTGCATTTTCTGGTGACAGCACCCATTTATTTAGGCAAAATGTCAAACAGTTGCAAACAACACTTTACCCGCTGTTAGACCATCTAAGGAACTCACATGTCTGCTCACGTTATTCCATTTGAAAAATTAAGAAATATCGACGTCCCCTCAGTAGGTGGCAAAAACGCCTCACTTGGCGAAATGATTTCTCAACTTTCGGCTAAAGGTGTGCGCGTACCCACTGGTTTTGCGACCACAGCAGATGCTTATCGTGAGTTTTTATCCGTCAATGGCTTAGACGTTAAAATCAATGACGAGCTAGACAAACTAAACGTAGATGACACCCAAGCGCTAGCGATTTGTGGCAAAAAAGTGCGTGAGTGGATTATGGCCGCGCCCTTTCCCGCTGCGCTAGATCAAGCCATTGCTGAAAATTACGAGGCTTTAATTGCCAAATCTGGCAAGAACGCCACTTTCGCAGTGCGCTCCTCTGCCACCGCAGAAGATTTGCCTGATGCCTCTTTCGCTGGGCAACAAGAATCCTTCTTGAATATTCATGGGCTTGATAACATTTTGCACGCCATCAAAGAAGTATTTGCCTCTTTGTATAACGATAGAGCTATTTCCTACCGCGTGCACAAAGGCTTTATACATGCCGACGTTGCATTATCAGCAGGTATTCAACAAATGGTACGCAGTGATATTGGCTGTGCTGGCGTGATGTTCACTATTGATACTGAATCAGGCTTTAAAGATGTTGTATTTATCACATCCTCTTACGGCTTGGGTGAAACTGTCGTGCAAGGCGCGGTCAACCCAGATGAATTCTATGTACACAAACCAACGCTAGCGCAAGGCAAACCTTCTATTGTGCGCCGCACCATGGGCTCTAAACTCATTAAAATGGTATTTTCGGATGCCACCCAAGCTGGAAAAAGCACCAATACCATTGATGTAGATGCGGCAGATAGCGATCGCTATTCATTATCCAATGACGATGTTTTAGAACTAGCGCGTTATGCCATGACGATTGAAGCGCATTATGGCTGCCCTATGGATATTGAGTGGGGGAAAAATGGCTTAGACAACAAACTGTATATTTTACAAGCACGCCCAGAAACAGTTAAATCGCAAGAATCATTAAACAACGTCACAGAAACTTTTAAACTGAATAAACATAAAGCAATCCCCCTGGTGGTTGGGCGTGCAGTCACGCAAAAAGTTGGCGTAGGCCCAGTACGCATCGTATTAGACCCGGCAGATATGCATTTGGTGCAGGTCGGCGATGTCTTGGTGGCAGATATGACAGACCCCAATTGGGAGCCAGTCATGAAGCGTGCTAGCGCCTTGGTGACTAATCGTGGCGGTCGCACTTGCCATGCGGCGATTATTGCTCGTGAGCTAGGCATACCAGCCATCGTAGGCTCTGTTAATGCAACAGACATTTTGCGTGAAGGTGAGATTGTCACCGTTTCATGTGCTGAAGGTGAATCTGGCTTTGTTTACCACGGCGCACTAGAGTTTGATGTCAGCACACACGCCACCGCCACGCTGGCTAAAGCGCCTTGCAAAATTATGATGAATGTCGGCAACCCTGATATGGCGTTTGGCTTTGCAAAAACACCCAATGATGGCGTAGGCTTAGCCCGTTTAGAGTTTGTGATTAACAATATGGTGGGCATACATCCTAAAGCAATTTTAAATGTGGATGCCATGCCAACCGCTATTAAAGCTACCATTAAAAATCGCACTCGTGGCTATGCCAACCCCAAACAGTTTTATATCGACAAAGTGGCTGAAGGCGTAGCGACCATTGCGGCAGCGTTTTATCCAAAACCAGTGATAGTGCGTACTTCTGATTTCAAATCAAATGAGTACAAAAAACTAGTCGGTGGCGAAATTTATGAGCCAGATGAAGAAAACCCAATGATAGGCTTCCGTGGCGCTGCGCGCTACATGGCGGATGACTTTAAAGAATGCTTTGCCATGGAATGTACAGCCATGAAAAAAGTACGTGATGAGATGGGTTTAACCAACGTTGAATTAATGATTCCTTTTGTACGTACTCTAGATGAAGCCAAAGCGGTCATAGAGATCATGGCAGCTAACGGCCTGAAACGTGGTGAAAATGGCTTGCGCATTATCATGATGTGCGAAATACCTTCTAACGCCATATTGGCTGAACAGTTCTTAGCTTATTTTGATGGGTTCTCAATCGGCTCCAACGATCTTACCCAACTCACATTAGGCATGGATAGAGACTCTGGTATCTTAGCCGATGGCTTTGACGAGCGTAATGATGCAGTTAAAGCCTTAATTAAAATGGCTATCAACACCTGTAATCGCTTAGGCAAATATGTAGGGATTTGTGGTCAAGGCCCATCTGATCATCCTGATTTTGCCGAATGGCTAGTCGCAGAAGGCATACAGTCAATGTCGCTCAACCCAGACACAGTGGTGGCAACTTGGCAGCGTCTTACTAAGAAATAAGTGCATTAAGCAATAAAATGGATAACCTAAAAGTCAAAACAGCATGATTAACCGTACCGTATTTTTTATTTCTGACGGTACTGGTATCACTGCGGGCGCACTGGGTAAGCTACTTGAGCACTTTCCAAGCACAAGCTTTACCCAAGTGCGTATGCCATTTACCGATACGCCAGATAAAATCAAACTAGCACAAGATAGCATTAGTGCCGCAGCAGAGGCCAATGGCGGCCGACCTGTAGTGATTATGTCAATTGGTAGCATAGCGCTGCGCAGTACGCTAAAAAAATCTGACGCCTATTTTATAGACTTATTCAGCACATTTATTGACCCATTAGGGGTGGAATTAAATCAACAACCACTGACGGGGGCTGGGATTGCCCACAGCGTCATGGGCACTAAATACAACGACCGCATGGAAGCCGTCAACTTCACACTCAATCATGATGACGGCATGACTAATTCTGGTTTAGAAGAAGCTCAGGTGATCTTAATTGGCGTGTCGCGCTGCGGCAAAACACCCACCAGCGTCTATCTCGCCATGCAGTTTGGCATTAAAGCAGCCAACTACCCCTTAATTCCTGAAGATTTTGAGCGAGGCACACTGCCAGCAATCTTGCACAAACATCTTGATAAAATCTTCGGCTTAACCATCAAACCAGAGCGGCTACATGCGGTGCGCAGTGAACGTCGATTTGGTAGTTTTTACGCTTCTATAGACAATTGTCGGCAAGAGATAATCACTGCTGAAAATTTAATGCGTAGCGCTGGCATCACATGGGCCGATTCTACCAGTCGCTCAGTTGAAGAACTATCCGCCATCATCATGGAAAAAACCCGCATACTCACAGTAAAATAGCCAGACGCCTGATTAAACTATTTTAAACTGGGCTTAATTTTATCTAATATTTCTGCCGAATCAGGGCTCACCATGCTGCCATAGGCATACACATTTTTACCGCCTGGCAAAATCACATATTTATAGAAATTCCATTTAGGGGATTGTCCGGTTTTAGCAATTAGTTGCTGATAAAATGGATTTGCACTCGACCCAGTAACCGAACTTTTGCGCATCATAGGAAATTTAACCGCATAAGTCAGCTTGCAAAAATCACCAATTTGCTTATCGTTACCTGGCTCTTGTCTAAAATCATTAGATGGAAAGCCAATAACGAGCAAGCCCTTATCTTTATATTTACTGTACAAAGCCTCTAGCGCCTCAAACTGCGGCGTGAAGCCGCATTTACTGGCAGTATTTACCACCAGTATGGGTTTATCCTGATAATCACAAAGATCAATTTTGTCCCCCTGCAAGCTGGTTAACTGGTGATTATAAAGCTCAGAACAAGCGGCGTTTGCCATGTGTGATACTCCTGTGAATAGCAACATAACTAATAATTTCTTCATCATTAAGCACCCAAAAAAATTTATAAAATACGCTAAGTCTGACTAACTATACTAAAAATAGTTCTAAACCACGCTGTCGACAGTTAAATGAGTTGGCCATTTTCGCGGGTGCTGGCGGATTTCTAAGCCGCGTTCACGGCGGCTTACACTGCGGTGAGTTTCAAACGCTTAAATTTGGCTTTCTAAGCCGCGTTCACGGCGGCTTACGTCAATTTATTGTCAAAATAATTGAGAATTATTTTCTAAGCCGCGTTCACGGCGGCTTACGCTTTAATAGCGGCTAGCTGATCCTTGTTTAATTTCTAAGCCGCGTTCACGGCGGCTTACTATGGGCTATTTCATGAAATGTAGTTTTGTGGTTTCTAAGCCGCGTTCACGGCGGCTTACCGCCCATTAAACGGTCACAAAGTGAATGAAAATTTCTAAGCCGCGTTCACGGCGGCTTACATAGACGGCGCTAACGTTACGCTATCCAGCATTTTCTAAGCCGCGTTCACGGCGGCTTACGTGCGCGGCGTTTTTTCTCATCTTCAATTAAATTTCTAAGCCGCGTTCACGGCGGCTTACTTAGTCATTTGTCTAACTCCTCAACCTCTAAATTTCTAAGCCGCGTTCACGGCGGCTTACAGTAAGTGGCACTAATATTAAAACAGTTAATGTTTCTAAGCCGCGTTCACGGCGGCTTACTTCATTGGTCATATTGCCATTTGGATTTTATTTTTCTAAGCCGCGTTCACGGCGGCTTACTACAAGGCAACCCACAATTATGGGCTGTTGCTTTTCTAAGCCGCGTTCACGGCGGCTTACGTCAAAATCATGTTAATGAGGGTAAGTTTATATTTCTAAGCCGCGTTCACGGCGGCTTACAGCATGACTGGTACCCTGCTAGCGAAATGATATTTCTAAGCCGCGTTCACGGCGGCTTACGCGCCTTAATTCTATTTCTATTCGGTCTTTTATTTCTAAGCCGCGTTCACGGCGGCTTACCGGGCCATACTTGCCATCTTTTGGAATGTGTCTTTCTAAGCCGCGTTCACGGCGGCTTACTATTCAATTCCTCACAGCGATGAAGCTTTTTGTTTCTAAGCCGCGTTCACGGCGGCTTACCAAATGCTTTGTAGACATCTTCAATATCTATTTTTCTAAGCCGCGTTCACGGCGGCTTACATATCTCACCAGTAACAATGGCGACATTGGAATTTCTAAGCCGCGTTCACGGCGGCTTACAAAGCCTTCGGGCTTTCCAAACCATCTTTTCATTTCTAAGCCGCGTTCACGGCGGCTTACCATGATGAGACCATCGGCCGCACTGAGCGCTGTTTCTAAGCCGCGTTCACGGCGGCTTACTTAAATGTGATGTTA